>NZ_JARGET010000028.1 GCF_029210485.1 Hoeflea sp. YIM 152468 | reverse complement strand
TCTGGAGGAAGTTTAGGGTCTCAGGTCAATGTCCCAACCGTTTTCTCTCGGCAACGCATTCGCAAATTGTGCGCCGGCGTTTGCCCGAAATTTCGGATATCGATTGTGGCCTTGAAACCGAATTCGTCAGAGGCTTCGACAACCTTCGCATTTTCAATGCAAACGTAGGCGCGAAGCTGCCGTTTAGCCGTATCTCTAGAAATCCAGTTGGATTTGATCGCAGCTTTCGTGGCCGCTCTGTTTTGGCCAAGAGTGTCGCCGACAAGTATGACGGCATAGAAACTAACTCCCGTCGCGACTACCCCGAATACAGCCATAAGCCATTGAGCAAGGGAATCCTCCGCGTATAGCCAACCGTAAAATGGGCGAACCCAAAAACGGGGGTCGTTTTGATTTTGGTATTGCTCGGAGCATTCTAGATCTGCACCACAATTGTAGCTAGCGCTTTGGCTCTCCTCACTAAACCACGGAAATGCCCAAACAAAAAAGAATAGTGCCAACCCAACGCCGACACCTAGTCCAACCGCAAAGAACGCACCTCTATCGCTTCTAAACATTGCAGGAAGAAAGCCGCCGTGAATTTGCCCCGAGAGAGCTTATTCCGCACGTTCACTTCCTTTTCGTCAACCCCTATTTGTGCCAGCGCTTGGACTAAACACGCATAGGTCACGCCCTTGCGCTTCAATTCCGCCTTTAGGAGGTTGGCGGCTTTCATTTCCCAATCGGTCTTTTCTGCCATGTATCACCCATGCGATAAAAGTAACATATTCGATATATGTATACCCTTGCATGCAGTGCGTCACGCACTACATTCGTTACATAGGTAACGGAAACAGTACATCATGGCCCAGCATTTTCTACGGACGGCATTCCCATTTCCCAAGCCTGCGCCCATTACCAGCCTCACAGATCCCCGGCACCTGCTGGCATATCTTCCGCACCCGATTGATGCGGTCTTTTCCGACTTGCCCCGGTGGCAATGTCAGCCCCTTGCTTTCAAACACAGCCACGGTCAGATCCCGCGTGAGCTTTGGCGCTTGTGCCTTGCGCAGCACGTCCAGAACAGCCCGCATCATCTCTCCCCGCCCGAATGACGGGTTGCGTTTGAAATCGCGCGATACGGCTTCTATGCCGCCCTGATAGCCAAGGACGTTGACACAGAACGCGATCAATCGCGGCAATGTCTGCTTTGATGGCTTCAATATCCCCATCCTCAAACCTGAGAGAGCACAGGCATTTAGACCTGGCTGTAAACAAGCCGTTGATGGTGATTGCATAGCCGCGTGTCCGCTGGCGGGATATGTTGTGTTTGGTGCTTGGCATAGGCTGATGATAGTGGAATCAAGCGGTTAGCACTGGAAAAATGTTGGTGCTTTTGATACATAAGACCGAATTTCTCTGTGCGGTTATCGGCGGCGGGATCGCCGGAATGCCGGCGGCGACGATGCCGCGCTGCTGGAATGAATCACCCCCCGCGACTGATCAATTCCGGTTATGAACCAGCAACCTCGCACGGCTGGGTTGCCACCCTCAACAATGCTAGCATCATGCCTAGTCCGGCGATTCCATGCCGACCGATACATCTATGTTTTGCTCCGCCCGAACAAAACACAGATGTATCCTTCGATTTTTTTGCATTGCCTTCGCGCGCCTCGCCAGAGACCGCGCGAAGGCGGTTGCTGTACAGGATACCTCATGGCCCTTTCTCCCAATATGCGCGGCGCCTTGTTCATGTCGTTGTCGATGGCAGGCTTCACCTTCAATGATTCAATCGTCAAGCTGCTGACGGAAGAGATCAATGTGGCTCAGGTGATGTTCCTGCGGGGCGTGGTCGCGACTTTGTTGATTTTCCTGCTGGCTCGGCACCGGCAGGCACTGCGTCCGCTGCGTGTTCTGGTCAATCCCTGGGTGGCGTTTCGTCTGATCGGCGAGATTGGCGGCACGCTCACCTTCCTGATCGGCCTCACGCACATTCCTCTCGCCAATGCATCCGCAATTCTCCAGGCCCTACCACTGGCGGTGGCAATGGGCGCGGCGCTGTTTCTGGCCGAGCCTGTTGGCTGGAGGCGGTGGGGGGCTATTCTGACCGGTTTTGCCGGAGTGCTCATCATCGTCCGGCCGGGGGTTGAAGGCTTTTCGCCCTACGCGCTGATGATTGTCGGCACGGTCATCTTCGCAACGGTGCGCGATATCGCCACCCGCAAGATCAGTGCGGCAATCCCCTCGCTGTTCCTGTCGACAATCACCGCCGCCGCGGTGGCGCTGGCAGGCCTGGCACTGATCTGGCCGATGGGAGGCTGGCGTCCCGTCAGTGCCTATGATGTCGGTCTTATCAGCCTGGCGGCCTGTCTGGTTCTGGTCGGCTACCAGTTTATCATCATGGCCATGCGCGAAGGCGACATTTCGTTCATTGCCCCCTTTCGCTACACCGGCTTGCTCTGGGCCTTGCTGCTGGGGATGGTGATGTTCGGCGAGTTCCCGGATGCCTACATGATAAGCGGCGGGGCCATCGTGATAGGATCAGGCCTCTACACCCTCTACCGCGAACGCATCAAAAGTGCGGCCAAGCCTGCAAGCCGGGCCGCTGCGCGCCACTCACCGTGATCTGCTGTCTTGCCGGTCATCGAGCAGGCTGTACCTTTGCCGGCGGCGAGAGGCTGGTTTCCGCCGACTCACGCTCCTGTCGTTTGTCGGCGGAGCGCATGTCCGCTTCGTGTTCCAGTTCCAGCAGCAAGCGCACATGCGAACACTCGCCCCAAAAGGCGTTGCAGAACGGACACTGATCAACCTGCGTGTTGCCGGACATTAGGCCCGTCCAGCTTTTTCAATAAGGCTCAATATAAAAACCCCTGAGAATCTACTGAATTGAGGTTTGAATTTTAGTCAAACAAAGTAAATCCTTATCGCATTTCACGCAACCATGCTTTGACCTCCCTTCAACGGAAGCAACAGCTTTACATCAGGACAATCGGATTTCATTTGCTTCGTCGCACGTGACGTCACAGAACACCGGCCATGACCAAGTCAGTTTTTCTCAATCGCACCACACCGCCGCACATTTTCACGCTCGTGGTCATTGCCGGCCTCAGCGCCTTGACGATGAACCTGTTTTTGCCGTCGATGCCCAGCATTGCAACCTATTATCAGGCCGATTACGCCCTGGTGCAGCTGGCAATCTCCGGATATCTGGCTTTCACCGGCCTGCTGCAACTGGTGATCGGCCCGCTGTCGGATCGCTATGGCCGCCGCCCGGTGATGATTGTCAGCCTTGTGATCTTTCTGCTGGCCACGGCGCTGCTGCCGTTTGCGCCATCGATCGAAAGTTTTCTGGTCATCCGCATGGTGCAGGCTTCGGTGGCGTCCGGCATGGTGCTGTCCCGCGCCATCGTCCGTGACATGGTCAGCGCCGATCAGGCTGCCTCGATGATTGGCTATGTGACCATGGGCATGACCCTGGCGCCGATGATCGGTCCGGCACTCGGCGGCATCATGGATGAGTTGTTTGGCTGGCAATCGACATTCGTGCTGCTGTTCCTGTGCGGCGTCGCGGCCTTGATCCTGACACTGGCGGATCTGGGCGAAACCAACACCAACCGCTCCCCCAGCATGCTCAAGCAGTTTGGCGCCTACCCGGAACTGGTTCGCTCGCGCCGGTTCTGGGGCTACACCTTGACCGCGACATTTGCGTCCGGCGCGTTTTTCTCGTTTCTCGGTGGTGGGCCATACGTGGCCACCGCGATGTTGGGGATGAACCCCTCCGAGCTTGGTTTCTACTTTGTCTTCATTGCCTTGGGATACATGACCGGCAACTTCCTGTCGGGCCGGTTTGCCCAGCAGGTGGGCATCAACCGCATGATGGTCAGCGGCTGCATGATCGCCACGCTCGGCATGACGCTGACCTTGACCCTGTTTCTGGGCGGCCTGTGGCATCCCTTGACATTCTTCGGCCCGATATTCTTCGTCGGCCTTGGAAACGGCGTCACCTTGCCAAGCGCCAACGCCGGCATCGTCAGCGTCCGCCCGCACCTGGCCGGATCGGCCTCGGGTCTCGGCGGCGCTATGATGATTGGCGGTGGCGCGGCGCTGTCGGCCATTGCCGGCGCGATCTTGTCGATCGAGACTGGTCCCTATCCGCTGATCATTGTCATGCTGGTATCCGGCGCTCTGGGTGTGCTGGCGTCGCTTTACGTGATCCGGGTCGAACGCAGTCTCGCGCCCGATGCAAGGATCGAGCAGACTCCCTGAAGAACATTACCTGCATTGGTTTTGGGTAACCCGGCATTTCCTGTTGCAATCTCCCTTGAAACAGTGGGAATATTCCCCCCAGCGCGGTGAACAACACCAGCGACCAAGCGGAATGCGGCGATCAACAAGCTGCAATCCAGCCAACAGAGAGGACACCCATGCGTATTTCAAGCCGTATAACCCTGGCAATCTCAGCCGCCGCCCTGGCTCTTTCGATGAGCACCGTTGCCCAGGCTGCCAGCCATGGTGGCATGAAGAAGGTCATCATCGGCACCGAAGGCGCTTATCCGCCGTTCAACAACCTTGAATCCGATGGAAGTCTTGTCGGCTTCGACATCGATATCGCCAACGCGCTGTGCGAAGAGATGAAGGTTGAGTGCGAATTCGTCACCCAGGACTGGGACGGC
This sequence comes from Hoeflea sp. YIM 152468, assembly GCF_029210485.1. Lineage (GTDB taxonomy): Bacteria > Pseudomonadota > Alphaproteobacteria > Rhizobiales > Rhizobiaceae > Hoeflea. Next base: position 112,709 of record NZ_JARGET010000028.1, on the reverse strand, counting down.
ATCATCCCCGCCCTTCTCGCCGGCAAATTCGACGCCATCATCGCCTCGATGTCGATCACCGAGGAGCGCAAGGAGAAGGTCGACTTCACCAACAAATACTACAACACGCCACCGGCCATCGCCGTGCCCAAGGACAGCCCGATCACCGAAGCGACCGATGCCGGCCTGGCGGGCAAGATGATTGGTGCGCAGTCGTCGACGACCCACTCCAACTACGCCGAAGAGAAGCTTCCCTCGGCCGAGTTGAAGCTGTATCCGACGCCCGATGAGTACAAGCTCGACATTGACGCGGGTCGCGTCGACGCCGTCATTGATGACGTTATCGTGCTGTCCGAGTGGCTCAAGTCGGATACCGGCACCTGCTGCAAGCTGCTGGGTACCCTGACCCCTGATCCGGTGATCAACGGCGAAGGCGCCGGAATTGCCCTTCGCAAGGGCGAAACCGAACTGCAGGAGATGTTCAACACAGCGATCGCCGCAATCCGCGAGAATGGCACCTACAAGACCATCAACGACAAGTATTTTGACGTTGATGTCTTCGGTGACTGATCCGCAGATGAGCCGGTAGAGCCGCGCAACCGGACGGCGGATGAGCAATCGTCCGCCGTTTTGGCACCAAGACCGTAAACAAGACGGCAAGGTACAGGGAACAGCATGGAACCAACAGCAACGCTGGGAGAGCAGCTTTATCTGCTTGTCTCCCTGTTCGACCCGTTTTGCGGGCCGATAGGATTTCTCAACCTGCTGCCGGAAAACTCGCTTCTGTCCTGTGGCGATACCGGCTGGGGCGACGAGGTTGCACGCGGTTTCTTCGTCACCATCACGCTGGCAGCCTGCACCTTGCCGATCGGACTGATTATCGGCCTTTTCCTGGCGCTGGCACAGCAGACCGATATCCGCTCGCTGAGGATCTCGGCCAACATCTACACCACCATCTTTCGCGGCCTGCCCGAACTTCTGACCATTTTCATGATTTATTTCGGGCTGCAGATCGCCGTTCGCGAGGCGGCCCTTGCCCTGGGCTATGACCGCGGCTTTGACATCAATTCCTTTGTTGCCGGCACCGTCGCACTGTCGCTGGTCTTTTCCGCCTATGCCTGCGAGGTGCTGTCCTCGGCGTTCAAGGCGATCCCCAAAGGCCAGTATGAGGCAGGCTATGCGCTGGGTCTGCGTCCGGGCAAGACCATGCGGCTGCTCATCCTGCCGCAACTGGTCCGCATCGCGTTGCCGGGGCTGGGCAATCTGTGGATGATCCTGATCAAGGACACCGCCCTGATCTCGGTGATCGGGCTCGGTGACACGCTGCGTCAGACCGGCATAGCTGCCAAGGTCACCAAGGAAGCCTTCTTCTTCTATGGCATCGCCTGCCTGCTGTTTCTGTCACTTGCCATCCTGTCATCGGTGGCTTTCTCGAGGATCGAAACCCGGGTACGCCGGTCGGGGGTGAACCAGTGAGCATTGCCGATAACCTGCTTCCACCACAACCGGCGCCACCGGCCGCAGCATTCCGCTGGAGCCCGATGCGGGTGCTCGGCGCAACTTTGCTCGGCATCTGGGTGCTGGCGGGCATTGCCCTTGTGCTGTGGCTGATCGACGCCTGGGACATCGACAAGGTCACCACCTATGGCCCGAAGTTTCTCTCAGGCCTGGCCACAACGCTGACATTGGTGGGCATCTCGATCACCCTGGGTGCGCTTCTCTCGGTGCCCATCGCCTTTGGCCGGATGTCGTCCAACCGGTTTCTCGCCGCGCTCGCTTACGGCTATGTCTATTTTTTCCGCGGCACACCACTGATCGCGCAATTGTTCCTGATCTATTACGGTTTCGGCAGCTTCCGCGATCAGATGGAGGCCATGGGCCTGTGGGTGTTCTTCCGCGATGCCTGGAACTGCGCCCTGTTCGCCTTCACGCTCAACACCGCCGCCTATCAGGCCGAAATCCTGCGCGGCGCCATCGAAAGCGTTCCGCGCGGTCAGCACGAGGGCGCCGCAGCCCTGGGGCTCAAGCCGGTGCAGACCTTCCACCGCATCATCCTGCCCCAGGCCATGATCGTGGCGCTCAGGCCGTATGGCAACGAAATCATCCTGATGATCAAGGGATCGGCGATTGTCGCCATCGTCACCGTCTTCGACCTGATGGGCGAAACAAGGCGGGCCTATTCGCGCACCTTCGACTTCCAGACCTATATCTGGGCGGCGGTGCTCTATCTGGTCATAGTCGAGGCGCTGCGCAACATCTGGCAAAAGCTCGAACAGCGGTTGACCCGCCACCTCAAAAGGTAGCTTGAGCATTCGTGCCTTGCCGCACCGGCGCCGTGCTGTAAAAGGGGCGCGAAACCTGATCTGGAGCCTCCTATGGCAAAGACCGATGACGACGCCCTGGCGGAAGCCTACAACCGTGCGCTGACGCTGGAGAAATCCGGAGACTACGACCTTGCCGCCGCGGCCTACGCAGAGGTTCTGGCGCTTGATCCCGACGATCATGGCGGGGCCGCCGTGCGGCTTGCCTCAATGAAGCGCGGCGCCGTGCCCGCCCGGGCGCCCGAGGCCTATGTCACCACCTTGTTTGACCAGCATGCCGAAGTCTTCGACAAGGTGCTGGTCGAGGATCTCGGCTACCATGTGCCGCTGCTGCTGCGGCAGCGGCTGGTGGAGCTTGGCGAGACAAGCTTCGAGCATCTGCTCGATCTGGGCTGCGGCACCGGCCTGACCGGCGGCGCGCTGGAAGACATGGTCGACGATGCCGTTGGTCTGGATCTGGCTGAAAACATGGTCGAGATCGCCCATGAAAAAGGCCTCTACGACACGCTCTACGTCGCCGATGCGGTCGATTACCTCGAGGACAATGACGATGGCCCGTTCGACATAGTCGCGGCCACCGACGTGCTGCCCTATCTGGGCGAACTCGAGCCATTGTTTGCGGCGGTGGAAAAGAACGTTCTGACCGGTGCGCTGTTCTGTTTTTCCAGCGAGACCCTGCCAGACGCCGAGTTCGAAGGCCGCCCCTACACCGTCGGCCGCTTCCAGCGCTTCGCCCATCAGCAAGGCTATGTGCGCCGGGCGCTCCAATCCGCAGGCTTCGATTGCCTTGAAGCCGGCGACATCATCGTCCGCCACGAACAGGGCCGGCCGATTGCCGGGCACCTGTTCATCGCAAGGAAACTGTGATCCGTCGGCGAAACGCTTGGGCGAACCGGCCTACATCAGCTTGAACACCGACGGATCAGGGCCGTTGCGCAGGCCCACATCGAGGCCGGCGATGGCCTTCATCTCGTCACCGGTCAACGTGAAATCGAACACATCGAGATTTTCGGCCTGACGCCGCGGATTGACCGAGCGCGTAATCACCGCATGATCAAGCTGGAGATGCCAGCGCAGGATGACCTGCGCCGGGCTCTTGCCGGTTCGCGCCGCGGCAGCCTTGATCGGCTCGGCGTCGAAAGACTTGCCGCTGCCCAAAGGCGTCCAGGCCTGGACAACGATCCTGTGGGCATCGCAGACCGCGCGGAGCTCCGGCTGCTGCAGTTGCGGATTGATCTCGATCTGGTTGAGCACCGGTGCCTCGCCGGTCTCCTTGATCAACCGCGCGAGGTGATCGGCGTTGAAATTTGACACGCCAATCGAGCGCATCAGCCCTTCGTTGCGCATTTCGATCAAGGCCTCCCAGGTCTCCACATACAGGTCCTGGCTCGGCACCGGCCAGTGGATCAGCACCAGATCGAGCTGATCGACGCCGATGCTCTTCAGGCTGCGATCGACCGAAGCACGGGCCCTGTCGCGCCCATGCGCATCATTCCAGACCTTGGTGGTCACGAACACCTCTTCACGCGCAACATCTGAGCGTTTCAGCCCCTCGCACAGACCGGCCTCGTTGCCGTAGATGAAGGCGCCGTCGATCAGTCGGTAGCCGGTGTTCAACGCGCTTTCAACAGCCGCAGCGGTCTCATCTTGCGGGATCTGCCAGATGCCGAAACCGAGCTGCGGGATCGAGTGTCCGTCATGAAAGTCAATCAAGGGGGTGCTGGTCATCGGGGTCTCGCTTTTCTGACAGAAGGATGTTTGAGCCGGATATCGCATGGCTTTCTGGCTGATTTGGCCACCAGCCAGATCACCCGGTCGGCCCGCATTTGCTGTTGAGCTTATAACCGCACAGGTTCATCGGCTCAACCGCCGGAGGCCGCCTCCGCCGGGATGCCTTGCCCTGCTGGCTCAGCTTCCGGGACTGAGCGCCCACACCCCTTCCGGGTCGCTCACATCGGTTGCCGGGATCTCGATCGAGTTCACATCGGCCCAGAGCGGCGCGAAATCGCTGTAATGCCCCGAAAACAGATTGCCGGACTGACCGGTGGTCTGGATATAGGTCGCCCGGTCGAGATCGGCCATGTCGAAGATACCGCGGTAACTCGCCGCGTTGGTGTTGGCATAGGGGTCGTCATCATCCTGGATCTGGGTGCGGCCGCGATCCAGCGTGAACGGCCCGCCACCGCTTTCGACTTCGACGTTGAAGAATCGGCGAAGCGCCGCGACCTCGCCGAACGGGCTGTGTTTGCCCTTGGCGTAATGGGCCTGGCCCCAGCGCCACTTCGATGCATCCTCGCCATAGCGCGCGGTCAGGTCGCTTATGGCAGCCGCAAACGCCTCCGTGACAATTGCCTCGCAGCTTTCCTCTGCCTCAGTGGCTTTGTCATCGCACCAGTTGCGCGCAGTGGTTCCGTCGAGAAGCCGCTCGACAACCTTGCTGCGAATCTTGAACCAGTCCCTGAACAGCATCCCGAGATCATCCTCGAAGGTCTTGATCATGGTTTGCCGTACCCAGGCAACAAACAGCAGCGGCTCCATCCTGTCGCGCGCCATCCCGGCATCCCAGGCCGAAATCTGCTCCACCAGCGCCAGGTCAGACTGTGACAGCACCGCGCGGTCCAAAGCCTTGAGCATGCGCGGCTTCAGCCGGGCGAAAACCGGCGAGAACACATCCGCCTGCATCTGCCGCGACGTCGCTGCGGAGTGCTTGCCTTCAGCGCTGTCGATCAGCGCTTCAATCCGGTTCTGGCGGTCGGAACTTTCCCAATCGAAGGTCAGATGCACCGGATAGTCCGGCCCGACAATCTTGGTATTTGCGGTGGCGATCAGGCCGCTTTCGGGATTGGTCTGGCGCGGCAAATCCTTGTAGGGCACATAGCCGCGCCAGTCATAAATTGCGTTCCAGCCCGGTGCCGGCGCCCGACCCATCAACCGGTTGGCCGGGTCGCGGAGCGGCACCCGGCCGGCGGCGACGAAGCCGATATTGCCTGTAGTGTCGGCAACCACCATGGATTGCATCGGCGTCAGAAAGGCTTCGAACCCGGCCTGGAAATCGTCCACCGTACGCATGTCGAACAAACGCGTACCGGCCATCGCCGTGGTGTCGTCATGCGCAAGCGCCACCCATTGCAGCGCCGCCACCGTATTGTCCGGCAGCAATTTGTCGAACTTCTTGTAGCCCGCCGGAAACACCGGGCCATGTCGGGTCCAGCGACGGGTGAAGACCGTGTTCTCCCCCCCTCGAACCCTGATGATCTCCTCAGCCTGCCCGAACTGGGTCCAGCCGGTCGGCGTCAGGTATTCGTCCGGGTTGTCCGGATTGATCCGTTCGACAAACACATCCTGTGCATCGGTGGCGGTGTTGGTGAACCCCCAGGCAATGTCGTTGCCGCGACCCAGCAGCACATAGGGCGTGCCCGGCAGGGACGGGCCGATCAGATGCCGCGGCTCGTCAAATTCGTGGGTGACCTCGAGATGCGCCAGATACCAGACCGACGGCGCCGACAGCCCCAGATGCGGATCATTGGCGAGAACCGGCAGACCGGATGCGGTGCGCGCGCCGGAAAGAACCCAGTTGTTGGAAGCGCCGGTTGCCAGCATGCCGTCAATCGCGGCGAACGCGTCCTCCGCGAACACGTCCCCCGCGAACGCGTCCTCCGCGAACACGTCCGAGGCATCCGCCGTGGTCGGGTCTTCACCCAGCGGCGTGGTGTCCAGTCCCAGAAGACGTGTCAGATCCGGCATCGGCGGCGGGATGTCGGCATCGAGATAGGGCAACAAATCCTGGATCTCCGCCTCACTGAGGCCCATGCGGGAAAACCCGAGACGCAGCGCCTCCTCGCCCAGATTCTCCGCCAGCGAAATCGACATCATCTTGATCGCAGTCAGCGTATGCGCGGCGATCCAGGGTTCAGGCTTGACCCCAAGGATCAGATATTCCGGCGGCAGTCGCGCCGAAAACACCTGCGGCGTACGCTCCATCCAGGCGTTGACGCCGCGCGCATAGCCGTCGAGCATGGCCATGGTGTCTGCGTCCATGACCCGCAGCGACGCTTCGGCGGCCTCGTAAATCCCCATCGTCCTGAGCCAGATATCAGACCCGACAGTGGCCTCGCCGAACAATTCCGACAGCCGGCCCTGCCCGGCCATGCGGCTGATTTCCATCTGCCAGAGCCGCTCCTGTGCATGGGCAAAGCCAAGACCCGCCGCCACATCGGCCCGTGTTCTGGCCTTGATATGCGGCACCCCGTTGCGGTCGCGGGTAATCGTCACCTCCCCCGCCAACCCGGCAATCTGCATGGCTCCGTCAACCGGCGCTTGTGACCGGGACACCCACAGCATTCCCGCGCCCGCGGCCATCACCGCCAGCGGGATGAGAAAAAGAATGAGCTTGATAAGCCCTTTGAGGATGCGCATCATTGGTCTATGTCCCTCTCAGGGTCTCGCAGGTTACATTACGTAACTTGCAATCAGGTGAGGCGTAAAGCGTATTTGTGACAGAAGGATAGAGGTCATGGCAACAGTAGCATTCATTGGTCTGGGCGTTATGGGTTATCCCATGGCAGGACACCTCAAGGCCAAGGGCGGTCACGAGTTGCGGGTCTACAACCGCACAGCCGAAAAAGCCCGCAAGTGGGCCGACGAGTTCGGCGGCACCGCCTGCGAGACGCCGGCTGAAGCCGCCAAGGGTGCGGATTTCGTCTTTACCTGCGTCGGCAACGACGATGATCTGCGCGCTGTCACGCTCGCTCCCGGCGGGGCCCTTCATGGCATGAGCAAGGGTGCGATCCTGATCGACAACACCACGGCCTCGGCCGAAGTGGCGCGGCAACTGGCCGAAGCCTGTATCGACATGGGCTGCGGCTTTCTCGATGCCCCGGTGTCAGGCGGCCAGGCTGGCGCTGAAAACGGCGCCCTCACGGTCATGGTCGGCGGCGAGGAAGCGACTTTTGCAACAGCCCGTCCGGTGATCGACGCCTACGCCCGCATGGTCGGGCTGATGGGACCGGTCGGCAGCGGCCAATTGACCAAGATGATCAACCAGATCTGCATCGCGGGCCTGGTTCAGGGCCTCGCCGAAGGCATCCATTTCGGCAAGAAGGCAGGCCTCGACATTGAGAAAGTCATCGACGTGATTTCCAAGGGCGCGGCCGGGTCGTGGCAGATGGAAAACCGCTACAAGACCATGGATGCCGGCAAATATGATCATGGCTTTGCGGTCGACTGGATGCGCAAGGATCTCGATATCGTGCTCAATGAAGCCAAGCGCAACGGCGCCACATTGCCGGTGACGGCGCTGGTCGACCAGTTCTACGCTGACGTGCAGACCATGGGTGGCAAGCGCTGGGATACCTCGTCGCTGCTGGCGCGCCTGGAAAAATAACATCGCGCCCCGCCGGCCGCCCCAAAACACCGATTGCACCGTGCCGGATATCCCGGCACGGCTTGGAGCGAATGAGGTCGGCCGGCAACCTCGCCGGTATGGCCCGTGTCGCCATCCAGACCGGCTGCGCCTATGGGGTCGGCAAGGATGACGTCCGGGACCTGACGGACGGCAAATCCCGCGAGCATCTGGCATCAAGACAGCGCCCGACCCGGAACCCTACATCCCCTCGGCCGCGTCGGTGATGATGTCGGAGAGCAGCGCATTGACCGCATCACGCTGGCCACCCTCGGGCAGCAGTCTGAAACCGACGGCGACACGTCCCGGCGTTTCCGCCGCTTCATAGGCAAAGACCACATAGGGGCAATACGCGATGTCACCGATCTCGGCTTCCATCACCTTGCGCGACAGCACAGCCGAGCAGAAGGTGAAGAATTCGGCATCGGTGTACAGCGCCTTTTCGGCATCGACATCATCCGCCGTTCGCTTCAGCATGTCGCCAATAAAACCGTGGTAATCGACCTTGTAGCCACGGTTTAGAATGGCGTTTTCAATGCCGGATGCGACATCGGCAAAGGCCGCATCGCTTTCAATGATTTTCACATCCTCGCCCGCAGCCTGGGCACCAGCGGCGAGGCAAAGAAGAAGAGGTATCGCAGCAAGAAGCGCTCTCATGTCAAAACTCCGATCTTCGCCTGTTTCTCAACATATCGAAATTTTACCATACACCGAAAACGGTGCCGGACTGAGAGAATTCGGCGCAACGCATCGCCCCCTGGCAAGCATTTTGCCGCGATCGCGCCCGTCAGCCGCACCAACGCGCGATGTGGTTGCCGAGCGCGACCCCGGTTCTTACCCCGTCACGGTGCGCCCCGATTGTCAGTTGGCCTCGGCTTTTTCCTTGGCCATCTGCATGTAATCCAGTGGCAACTGGGTGGTGTACTTGATCTGCTCCATGGCAAATGATGACGAGACATCACGGATCTCTATTCTGGCAATCAGCCGTTTGTAGAACGCATCATAGGCGGCGATATCAGGCACCACGACGCGCAACAGATAGTCGACATCGCCGCTCATCCGGTAGAATTCCACCACCTCGGCAAATTCGGTGATCACCTCCGAGAACCGCTTCAGCCATTCGTTGGAATGGGAATTGGTGCGGATCGACACGAAGACAGTGACCTTGGCGTTGATCGCCACAGGGTCGAGCAGCGCCACGCGGCGCCGGATGACACCGTCCTCCTCGAGCTTCTGGATACGCCGCCAGCACGGGGTCGTCGACAAGCCGACCTTCTTGGCGACTTCAGCCACTGCGAGGGTGGCGTCTTCTTGCAACAGGCGCAGAATTTTGCGGTCGAGGCGATCCATTGAAATCTCCAGAAAGAAATATTCTCTCCTACTATCCCGCGGGCAGACTCAACACAAAGTAATATTTTTCACAATTTCACAGTTTGACAGAATCTCATTCCGATGAGGCGTCGACAAGCGATGCGACGCGGCGTTTCAGTTCGGGCAGCAACTCGGCCTCGAACCACGGATTCTTGCGAATCCATCCGCTGTTGCGCCAGGACGGATGCGGCAGCGGCAATACGGGAATCGTCTGGTCCTTGGCGTCAAGGATGGAGCGCCAGTTTCTCACCGTCTCCGTCAGGGACTTCTGTTTCAGCGACCCCAGATGCCAGGCCTGCGCATACTGGCCGATCACCAGGATCAGCTTGAGTTGCGGCATCTGGGCCATGACGCGGCCGCGCCACGCCGGTGCACACTCCTTGCGCGGCGGCAGATCGCCCCCCTTGGCGTCAAGCCCGGGGAAACAGAAGCCCATCGGCACGATGGCAAAATGTGCCGGATCGTAGAATTTGGTTTCATCGACGCCGAGCCAATCCCTCAGCCTGTCGCCGGAAGGGTCCGTGAACGGCATGCCGCTGGCATGCACGCGCGTGCCTGGCGCCTGACCCGCGATCAGGATTGACGCGCTGGAGGAAGCCACACAGACCGGACGCGGCTCATGCGGCAGGGCTTTGGCCGGCCCGCCCGCCGGCGTGTCGCGGCAGATCCGGCAGGCCGAGATTTCGGCAAGCAACGCTTCAAGCGCCACCTCGCTTGCCTCTTTCCGGGCTTCCGGCTCGGTCACAGCGCGGCACTCGGTCTGGACGAAACCGTCTGATACCAGCGCATCACATTGGTTAAATGGTCAGGCCGCTCGATTCGCGCCGGCTTCATGAAATCGAAGGCGATCATGCCGGTGATGTCGGCAATGGTGTAGCGCGCCCCGGCGATGAATTCGCGCTCTGCCAGTTCGGCATCCAGAAGCTCAAGGAAAGCCAGCGCCTTGGGACGGTTGATCTCACCCCATTCGGCAACCTGCGGCACTTCCCATTCCTTCATCGCCGGATGGGTGTGGCGGAAGGCGGCGGCAACGGCGGCGAGAAAGTTGAGCTCCATCCGCCGGTTCCACATCTCGACGATTGCCCGGTCGCGCGCATCCGTGCCCATCAGCGGCGGTTCCGGGTGCAGCTCTTCGAAATACCGGCATATAGCTACCGATTCCGTAATCACGGTTGCATCGTCAAGCACCAGCACCGGCAATCTTTGCAGCGGATTGAGCCGGGTCACCTCGTCGGACTTGTGGCCCAGTTGCCCCATGTCCACCGGTACCTTTTCGACGTCGATACCCTTCTCGGCCAGAAAGACTGTGACCCGGCGCGGATTGGGCGCGCGCCCGCCATCATAGAGTTTCATGCGATTTCCCTCTTTGAGTTTGATCAGGCTGATCAGACACCAAACAGCCGCCGCAGAAAAGCTGTCAGCATCGTCAAGCCGGCATGCAATTCCTCCTGCACGCCACCGTGGATGGCACGCCACTGCTTCGGCGGATCGAACTCACCGGCCCAGAGACCCGCACCCTGCTGCCGCGCTTGCGCCTCGTCAAGATTGTAATCGCCAAACGCAACCGCATGACCCGACCGCACCATCGCGGCATTGAGATCAACCTCGTTGGCAATGCAGCGCACCAGATCACGCCCATACCGGTCCCTCCCTTCGCTGCGGCACGCCACATCATGCCGGCCGATCAGCCCCCTGAGATGGGACGCCGCCTCCGTCCCGCATCCATAGTCAAAACCCTGTTTGCGGCAACGCTGCCTGAGCTCCGGCGCATCAATTCCCTTGAGCCGCAACCGCCTGTCTCCAAGCACCAGGCTGTCGCCATCCACAACCCTCACCTGGCCGCTGAGATCCGCACCGGCGAAGCGTTCGATACGGGCAACAAGAAGGGCAGCACCGGTGATGACGAGAGCCGCGAAACAGACATCAAGCAGCTTGCGTCGCCCTGAGCGACCACCGCGAACCGGCCGTGTCAAAAACTTCATCGTCAAAGATTGAACTCACCTGTTGGCCGGTTGCAAGGCGTTTCAAGCCGGGAGACGCCAAATTGCAAACCGGTTCTTAAGCATTGAGGGCTAGATTTCACACAGGAACCGAAAACATTGAAAGCACACGTGTCGACACCGCTCACCATGACCGACAAACATATTGTCGATCGTTCGCGCCCCCACAAGAACGCGGCGGTGATGAAAACCGTGCGCGCAACCCGCGAACAATTGCAGTACGGCCGTCAGAAGTCACCCGCTTTCGACAACGAGATGCTGCGGCTGCATATCAACGCTGTCCTGCAGGGGGCCGCGGCTCCGCCGATTCTTGTTCTGCTGACCGCGATCGGCGGCGTGTGGTTTGACGAAGCCTTGTGGCTGCTGGCCTGGGCGCTGATGGCGCTGGTCATCTATGCCGGCCTGATTCTGATCGCCCGGCGGGCATCACGCGAATCCTTCGATGAGGAGGCGACCATCCGCTGGCGCAAGCGATTCCTGGTCGTGTGCGCCATCATTGGCCTGGTCTGGGCCGCTTTCGCCTATCAGGAGTGCACCACCTGTCAGGGCGACACTTTCAATTTCTACAAATCGGCCGCCTTGCTGATTGCGCTTGCGGCAACGGCGATGACGACGTTCACCCTGCGGTTTGCGCTGTATCTGGTTGCTGCACCGATTATCGCGGCGCTGGCGCTGCGCGCCGGGATCGGCCGCGAGCTTGCTGATTTCTCGGTGCTGGCGATGATATCGGCGGCAGCTCTGTTCTTCATTTTCATGTCGCAACGGCTCTACACGACCAATCTGAAAATGCTCAGCTTCCAGACTGAAAAAGACGATCTTATTGCCGAGCTTGAAGTCGCCAATTCAATGTCGGACGAAGCCCGCCGCCGCGCCGAGGAATCGAACCTCGCCAAGTCACGTTTTCTAGCCTCCATGAGCCATGAGCTCAGAACCCCGCTCAATGCCATACTCGGCTTTTCCGAAGTCATGGCCGGCGAAGTGCTGGGCCCGATCGACAACAACAGCTACAAGGAATATGTCGGCGACATCCACACGTCAGGTCAGCACCTTCTCAACCTCATCAACGAAATCCTCGACCTGTCGCGCATCGAGGCGGGCCGCTATGAGCTCAACGAGAACTCCCTGGCGCTGGCTGACATCGCCGAGGATTGCATTGCGCTGGTCCAGCTCAAGGCGCGCAGCAAGAACATTCACATCATCAAAGCTTTCGAAAAAGACCTTCCGATGGTCTGGGCTGACGAAAAATCGATGCGCCAGGTGTTGCTCAATCTCTTGTCCAATGCCGTCAAGTTCACCCCCTCGGGCGGCGAGATCCGCGTCAAGATCGGCTGGACCGCCGGCGGCGGGCAATACCTCGCCATCAAGGACAATGGACCCGGCATCGCCGAGGAGGAGATTTCGGTCGTGCTGTCCGCCTTCGGCCAGGGCTCGGTGGCGATCAAGAGCGCCGAACAGGGCACCGGGCTGGGGCTGCCGATTGTCCAGGCTATCCTTGCCAAACACGGTGGCGAGTTCGTGTTCAAGTCGAGACTGCGCGAAGGCACCGAGGGCATCGCCATCCTGCCGCGTCAGCGCGTTCTCGAAAGCATGGCGCCGGTCGCGGGCCTGCCAAGTGCGACTCAGAAGAAGAAGCGCGTCTTCAGCTGAGCTTCAGCAACGGTGCAGCTGACGACGCTCAGTCCTTGCCGGTGACCCCGGCCTGGGCAAAAGTGGCCATTCCGGAATGACACAGCGCCGCTGACTTGACGATGCCCGCCGCCAGCGCAGCCCCCGTTCCCTCGCCCAACCGCATGCCGAGCGCCAGCAGCGGCGTCTTGCCGAGCTTCTCGATTGCCGTCATGTGGCCCGGTTCGGCCGAGACATGGCCGATCAGGCAATGGTCCAGTGCGCTGGAATCAGCCGCGTGCAGCACCGCCGCAGCCGCGGTCGCCACATAGCCGTCGATGATCACCGGGATACGCTCCATCCGTGCAGCCAGAATTGCCCCGGCCATGGCGGCGAGTTCGCGCCCGCCGAGGCGCCGCAGCAGCTCCAGCGGATCGCCCAGATGCGGTTTGTGCAAAGCCACCGCGGCTTCAACCGCAGCCACCTTGCGCCTGAGCACCTCGCCTTCTGCGCCGGTGCCGGGCCCGACCCAGTCGGCGGCCGCGCCGCCATAGAGGCCATGAAAGATCGCCGCCGCGATGGTGGTGTTGCCGATTCCCATTTCCCCGATGCACAAAAGGTCGGTGCCGCCGGCAACCGCTTCCATGCCGAATGCCATGGTTGCCGCGCAGGTTCGCTCATCCATCGCCGCCTCGACCGAAATGTCCCCGGTCGGCACTTCCAGGGCCAGATCAAAGATTTTCAGACCCAGATCATTGGCCACACAGATCTGATTGATCGCCGCCCCGCCAGCCGCAAAATTCTCCACCATCTGCGCGGTCACCGAGGCCGGAAAGGGCGAGACCCCTTGCGCGGTGACGCCATGGTTGCCGGCAAAGATGGCCACCAACGGACGTGTCACCTGGGGGCTCTTGCCTGTCCATGCGGCAAGCCAGTAGGCGATTTCTTCGAGCCGCCCGAGCGAGCCGGACGGCTTGGTCAGTTCCGAATCGCGCGCCCGAGCTTCAGCCAGCGCTGCCGTGTCCGGCCCCGGCAAATTGCGCAGGAGTTCGCGAAAATCATCAAAAGGCATACCGCTGGCACTCATTATTTTCTCCTGAACGTCTCTGGCGCATGACGCGCAACCAAACCCCGTGTAATTGTCTTGGCGCTCGAGGACAACAACGTTGACGACATCCAGCGTCTCGACCCGAACATCAGCGCGGCAGGAAGACTTATGCAGATCAAAGACTATCTCGACGACATTGCCCGCTCGACCGGGTTTCTGAGCCGGCTGCCGATGCCGGCTTCGCGCTTTGCCGGCCATGACGGAACGCTCTCGCGCGCCGCGGGCATGTTTCCTGTCGCCGGGCTGGTCATTGCCCTGGGCCCCTGTCTGCTGGTGGTGCTGTTGTCGGGCCTGAACGCCAACGCCGCGCTGACGATCCTGATTGCGATGTGTGCGATGACCGGTGTGACCGGCGCCCTGCATGAAGACGGGCTGGCCGATTCCGCTGATGCGCTCGGCGCACGCGGCGGACGGGAGCACATGCTCGAGATCATGAAGGACAGCCGCATCGGAACCTATGGCGTGCTGGCTCTCGTCGCCGGTTTCGCGCTGCGCGGTGTGGCGCTCACCATCCTTCTTTCCGTGTCGGGCGGATGGAATACGGCTCTGCTGATGCTGGCTGTCGCCGCCGCCTCCCGCACCGCCATGGTCTGGCACTGGAGCCAGCTTCCCGCCGCGCGCCAGGGTGGCGTTGCAGCTTCTGCCGGTGCACCCGATGACAGCGCGCTCACACACGCCCTGCTGTGCGGGGGCATCCTCTTCGCTCTGTTCGTGACCCTTGCTTCAGGCCCGGCAGCCGCCTTGCTCGGCCTGGCTGTCATTGCCGTGGCCGCCCGGCAATGGACCAATCTGGTGCGCTCCAGACTGCATGGGCATACCGGCGACACCCTGGGCGCAACCCAGCAAATCACCGAAACCCTCTGCCTGACCGCTCTTGCCCTTTTGGCCTGAAACCCCGATATGAAGACGGTAGCGTAGTTTCAAACCGAGCGAAATCACCGATGAGCATTGAATCACCCTGCATCCTGGTATGTTCGATGGATCTGAAAACCGGATATTGTTTCGGGTGCGGGCGAACGCGCGACGAAATTGCCGGCTGGATAGACTACGCACCGGAAACCCGCCGCGAGGTGATGGCCGACCTGCCGTCCCGGCTCGAGACCGTCGAACGCAGGCCGCGGCGTGAAACCAGGCGGCAGCGCATGGCGCGCGAGAAACAGGACACCGGAACCGGATGATCTTCATTCTTGCGCTGATCGTTGCAACGCTTGCTGTGCTGATTTTCAACCATGAGACCGGAATGAGTTTCGGGCTCCCCAATGATGATTTTGCCTCCATAGCCTATCTGGGACTGCTTGCCGCGGTCATAGGCGCCACTGTGGTCGGCGCCCATCGCAATATGGGCGAGATGATCAGAAATCTCCTGACCTGGGCCGCGATCATACTGGGTCTGGCGACGGGATGGCTGTATCAGGATCAGGCGCGGGACATGGTGTTGCGGGTTGCCGGTGGCCTGGCTCCAGGACGTCCCGTCACCGTGACCGATGAAAATGGTCAGGCAGTCCTGATCCGGAAATCGCTCAACGGACATTTCGAAGCGGCCGGCACGGTCAATGGCGAAGCCGTAAGCTTCCTCATTGATACGGGCGCAACCACGATTGCGCTGTCCCACGAGGACGCGCTCCGCATCGGCTTCACCGATAAAGACCTCAGCTATTCGCTGGTCATCAACACCGCCAACGGCCAGGGACGGGCTGCAGCGGTCCGGCTCGATACGGTCATCATCGGTTCGGTTGTCCGCAAGGGATTGCGCGCGCTGGTGGTCGAACCCCGGCAGCTCGAACAAAGCCTGTTGGGCATGAACTTCATGTCCTCGCTCACTGCGTTCGAGATGCGACGCGACGAGGTGGTCCTGCGCGACTGAGCCCCTGGCCTGCGGCCAGCCCTCCTTGCCCTCCACCATCCATTGATCCGGACCGACAGCTCAAGGCCATCGACCTTGCCTGAACGACAAGCCCCGCGCCCCGCGCCCCGCGCCCCGCGCCCGCGGGCGGGGTAAGGAAAGCCTCGGGCAAGCAACCGTGGGCAAGCTGCGCCGGACTCACCTGCAAAAGGTGCGATCCGGTCGGCTTGTCGACTGGTTGTTGAGCACAGGTCACATCATGATTTCGAGTTATCAATCCTTTACATTCTACGCACGCGACATGTCTCAGTCGTTGCAGCGGAAAGCCTCCGACCCGATCATTGCGCGCGATGCCAAATATTACCGCGACACCATCGGTTCAATCAAAACCATCGATGAATTCCTCAACAACGACCGGATCTACACCTATGCAATGAAGGCCTACGGGCTGGAAGAAATGACCTATGCGAAGGCGTTCATCCGCAAGATACTGGAAAGCGATCTGGCCGACTCCAACAGTTTTGCCAACCGTCTTGAAGACAACAGATACAAGGCTCTCGCCGCAGCCTATGATTTTGGCAAGACTGTTGCCACCAAAGTGGTCCAGACCAGCAGCCAGATTGAAAACCTGATCGGGACCTACGATCAGACCATCGCCAGCAATGACACTTTTCTCCAGCAGGAGACCGATTATTTCGTCGCGCTGACGAAAACCTTTACCAATGTCGATGATCTGTTCGCAAACACCCGCACCCGCGACTATGTCTTCAAGGCGTTCAACATCGACCCCAAAACATTCGACTATCAGACAATTAGGAATGTAATCACCAGCGACATCAGCGATCCGGCCAGCTACGTCAACACCGAATTCTTCCCCAAGCTTCTCGAGTGGGACACGATCTTGCTCGACCTGTACGATCAGCGGATCGAGCCCGGAAAAACGCCTGCGGAAAAAGAGAAAATCGACTATCTGATAACGCAGTATTCCAAGCGGATCGACACGGTCAACACCTATTTCGAGCTTGCCGCATCCTTCAACTTCAAGGCCGATGGCAGTCTTGATCCAGCCGTCAGCGTCCAATCCGACGCCCAGCAAAAACTGGTGACGGAACGGTATGTGTTCACGCAGCCGCGCCTGACCCAAACCGGGGCGCTGCTCAACAAGAGCTATTACGAGGAAAAAATTGCCTCCGTCACGTCAATCACCGAGCTGCTGAACGACGGCAGGCTCAGCAAGATGGTGCTGCAGGCCTTCGGAATCTCTCTCAACACCAGCAAGGCGGATGTCGAGTGGGCCTTGAAACAGGACCCGAGCGATCCGGCCAGTCCGATCCATGCCAAGGGAAAGGCATTTGTGGCCTTGGCCAGCGCCTTCAATTTTGAAGCCGACGGCAGTCTCACCCCGAGCAAAACAGCGCAGGATGAAACGCAAAAATATGACCTGCTGTCGAATTACATCGTCAGGTATGACGATGCCGATGAAGAAGCCGATGCCGAGGCCACCACGAAATACAAACGCTATATCGGTCTGACTGCGAATCTGGATGATTTCCTGTCCAGAACAGCGGCTGCCGGCCTCGTGCGCGAATACGCACTCAAGGCACACAACATTTCACCCGATGAGGTCTCGCTGTTCAAGCTCAAGCAGATCCTGACCAGTGACCCCTACGATCCGAAAAGCTATCTCAACAGCCTGAAGGATGAGCGCTTTGTCAAACTGGCCAAATCCTTCAATTTCGCCGCCGACGGGAGCATTGGATCGCCTCGTTTCGCCCAGTCGGAAAACGAGATCACCCGGATCGCGAAAGCCTATTATGCCGAGATGACACGGAATGATTCCAGCCAATCAGCCAAGGACAAGGCTGAAGCCGAGATTTCCTATTATCGCTCGAAAATGCAAACCCTGGAAACGGTGGACGAACTCGTCGCCGACGAGCGCATTTCAAGCCTGCTGCTGACCGCCGAAGGCTTCAAGTCGAAAGAAGTCAATTCGGAGACTCTGCGCAAGATCCTGATCTCGGACCTTGCCGATCCAACCAGTTATGCCAATACGCTCAACGATATCCGGTTTCAGAAAATCACCGGCTCCTTCAACTTCACCAAGGAGGGGTTCATCGATTCAAGCGTCGAGACAGGTGTCCAGACCCAGCGTGGGATCATCGAAACCAGCAACCTCTTTCTTACGCAAATGCTTGAACAGGAGGCTGGCGAGGACAATGTCGGCGCCCGTCTTGCCCTCTATTTCCAGCGCATGGCGCCTACCCTGCGAAGCGTCTATGAAATTCTGGCCGATACCGCCCTTGCCGATTTCGTTCGAACCTCTCTGTCAATTCCTGCTGAAACCGCTGGCGCCGATATCGATGTACAGAAGAAGCTGCTCGAGCGGTATCTCGATATCAATGATCTCCAGGACCCGGAGAAGGTCGACATCATGGTCCGCCGGTTTCTCGCCCTCTACGATATCGAGAACGGCACCCCCGACCCTCTGACGTCGCTTTTCAGCGGCAACAATTCGATAAGCTTCGAGACCGTGGCGGCGTTGTCGCAACTGCGCAACAGCTAAGGCTTCTCGCGCGCACCTGGCTTCAAGTGAGCGGCACCGGAGATGCTGGCATTCAAGGTCTTAGACCGTGGGGACACCGGCTGCAAAAACACCCCGCAACCGGCCTGAACTCACGATCGCCACCTCAGTCGCAGTGGCGGTAGCCGCGCTTGCGGGTTCTCAGATCAAAGTGGAAATGATCCTTGTGGTGGACATCGCTGCCCGGACCCAGCACCGTGGTGAAATACTTGCAGCTGTCGCTTCGAACCGTCTTGAGCAGGCTTTTCTCACGGAATGAGAAGAAACCCGGCTTTCGCACCGAAATCGATTGTCCGCTGTTGAGCGTGATTTTTCCCACATCAATGGCATTGCCGCTCGCATGTTCCGACATCGGCGCGCCGCGTTTCGAGTTCATCGTCCGGCAGGAGTACGACGACAATTGCCGGATCGAGCTCACGCCGGACAGGTAGCGGAGCCGGGCGGCTGGCGCCAGTTCGTTCTTCACCCATTGCGCGAAGGCATCGGTAATCTGGCAATTGAGCTTTGCTGCCGGCAGGATCTTGATCCCGCCGGACAACTGCGTCACCTCGATCGGATAAGGGATATGGCAGCCCTTGCCGCTGTTGATTGCCGGAAGATCCCGGTAGCTGACGCCAAGCCGTTTGAGACGGCTGCGGCAGGCTTTCTCGGCCGCCGGCATCCCGCCTGCCCATTGCGGCGTGCTGAGCGGATTGCTGATCCGCGGCATCAAGCCTGCCAGCCGGACCGGAGACTTCGAAACCGGAGCTTGAGAGACTTGCGCGTTGTCGTCCGGGGTGGCGGCCAGTCGCGGCGTGTCGGTGCCTATTCCCATCACCACCGGCTGGTCGACACGGCCTTCGGGCAAGGCCGACGTCATCTGGTTCATGTCGACCCCAGCCGACACCGGATAGGCCAGCACATTCTGCATCGGCGCATCCGGACCGGTGGGGATCAGCGCCGTGTCCTGCGCCATGTCCGGTCCACTGAACATGCTGCTTGCGACCGGGGCTGCCGACATCATCGGCGCGACGGGTTCACTGCGGATGATCGGCGGCGCCTGCTCCATTCCAAGCAGGTCTCCGGGAGGCGCCATATCGCCTGAACATCCGCCCGCCACAAGCACGACCGCCAGGGCCAGCCCCAGGGGCCGTCGTCCGGAGAGATGCAATCCGGCTACACAATACAACATGGATCGCTCCAGTTCGACGCAATACTGGCCCTATTTATTCATAGAAATGTGAAGGAAGCCTGAGGATGGGCGTTAATGCCTGGGGCAATATTGTGGCGCAAAGCGCCCGAGAGACGGTCTTCTGGGACAGGCCCACGACCCGGCCATCGGCTTGAGCCACTACCAGCCAGCCTTCCCCAGGTTCTCGCCGGCTGAGGCTTCAATTCGCGGCCCTGCCCGGCTACACCTGAGTGCAAGGCATCGAACAAGGATCTGATCATGACCACACCCGCCGGTGAACTGACATTGCGCACGCTGGCCATGCCGGCCGACGCCAACGCCGCAGGTGACATTTTCGGCGGCTGGGTGATGGCGCAGATGGATCTGGCCTGCGGCATCCGTGCCGCGGAGCGGGCCAGAGGCCGGGTTGTGACCGCCGCGGTCAACGAGATGGCCTTCGCCATGCCGGTGAAAATCGGCGACACCTTGTGCATCTACACCGACATCGTCAAGGTCGGCCGAACCTCGATGACGCTGCTGGTCGAAGCCTGGGCGCAACGCTACCTGACACCGCAGATGGACAAGGTCACCAACGCGCTGTTTGTCATGGTCGCACTCGACGCAAGCAACAAGCCGACACCGCTTCCGGCCGAGTGAGCCTGCTCGCCGGGGCCAGCGACACCGCCAATCCATGTCGCACTCAATAAACTTCGTCTGCACGTTCAGCCACATGCATAGGTTCAAAAAGATACAGCGCCGCGCACCCTGAATCTGATTGGCAACGTTCTGGCGCAAGCATTTGATGTCAAAGAGAGTTTGACGCCGAAGGTCGTCGCAACACCCATAGGCCGACAGGTGTCAGCCCGAGGGTTCAGCGCCGCCGTCAGCGGGCGCGCGGCTCTTCATTTCGTAGAGGTAAAGCCGGGTCTTGCGCCGGTCGGACAGCTCCCAGGTCTCGTCAGGCACGATCCCGGGCACCGCAAAGCTGTTGCAAACCAGCAGGCTGCCAGGCTTCATCTCACGCGTGGCCTTGGCATAAAGCGCCGGCATCGGCTCGGGCGAGAGAAAGGCATAGACAATGTCTTCGCGCGAGAGATCGGTCACCCAGATGTCCTGCCGCAGGATCTGGCCCCGCCTTTGAATCTTCGACAGGATGGCAGACAGCAACCACACCATCGGCGCGGATTCCACGCCCCTCGCCCGCCCGCCGCCGCCGGCAAGCGACCGCACCACGCCACCAAGCCCTGACCCCAGATCGGTGAAGCGTTCGGCATGGCGTTGCTGCATCAGCGACACCAAGGCCTGCGTCGTTGGCCGGTTGGTCAGATACAGCGGCACCCGTTCCCGCGCTGTGTTGGCAAACACCAGATACAGAATCACGAAGCCGACGCCGAACGGCCAGGCGGGCAGATCCCCGGCGTTGAGCGCCAGCCACACGGCGACAGGAAACAGCAGCCCGATCCAGACCCACCACACCGGCAGTCCGAGCAATCTCGTCACCATTGCAGCGACCACGCTTTGCACAATGAGCCCCAGCCAGAACAAGGCACGGCCATCAAGGATGCCGGCAAGCGCCAGCAAGGCCGCGATGACAACCGTCGCGGCTGCAATCTGGGCGATTGCCGCGCCGATGATCGGATAGGTGCGAAGTGCATTCATGGCAGATCCCGTAACTTGAGCCTGCAGCCCGAGGCTCTGGTCAGGCTGCGGCCATCAGATCAGCCGGGTCAATCTCCGCAAAGGCCGCGGCGATGACCTCCGGCCCGGCGCCCGGACGGACCGCTTCCGTTGACAGGATCTGCCGGAAGCGGCGCGCCCCGCGGACGCCCTGAAACAGCCCGACCATGTGACGCGTGACATGAATGAGCCGCCCGCCGGAGGCCAGATGCGCGTCCGCATGCGCCATCATTGCCGCACAGACGCGGTCCCAATCGATCTCGGCCGCGTCCAGTCCATAGATCTGCCGATCAACCCCGGCCAGCACGGATGTATTGTGATAGGCGGCGCGCCCGAGCATCACGCCGTCAACATGATTCAAATGCTCAAGCGCCTGATTCAGATCGGCAACACCGCCGTTTATCCCGATGAATAGATTCGGATATTCCCGTTTGAGGCGATAGACTCTGTCATAGTCGAGAGGCGGGATGTCGCGGTTTTCCTTGGGCGACAACCCTTCCAGCCAGGCCTTGCGGGCATGCACCCAGAGCGCATCCACGCCCGCATCGACAACCGCCTTGGCAAACGTTGCCAGCGCCGGTTCGGTATCCTGATCGTCCACGCCGATGCGGCATTTGACCGTAACAGCGACCTCGCTCACCGCTTTCATCGCCGCCACGCAGCGCGCCACCAGTTCGGGTTCGCGCATCAGGCAGGCGCCGAAAGCGCCGGACTGGACCCGGTCGGACGGGCATCCGACATTGAGATTGATTTCGTCATAGCCGTAGTCGCCGGCAATCCGCACCGCTTCCGCGAGCTTGTGCGGATCAGAGCCGCCCAGTTGCAACGCCACCGGATGCTCGCTGTCGTCATAGCCAAGCAGCCGCTGCCGCTCACCATGGATGATCGCCTCGGCCACCACCATCTCGGTGTACAGCAGCGCCCGGCGCGTCAACTGCCGATGCAGGAACCGGCAATGCCGGTCGGTCCAGTCCATCATCGGCGCCACGGCCAGCTTGTGTAACGGATAGCTGTTCATTCGTTGCTGCACATGTCCATTGTCACGTCGGATCTCTGACCCGAACCATCTGGCTGAAATCTGTTCATCGCCTGCCTTGAGCCCTGCGACGGCGACGGGCTGCCCCGCATATACCCCAGATATGGCCGGGACGAAACCACCGTGGAACGCGCTTCAGAGCGTTTTATGCGCGGAACCAATCGGCATCACTGCGCGTTTGAAATCACAAACCAAGGAGAGACCAATGCCAGTCATGAAACGCGGTTCCAACATTGATCCGGTCGACGCACAGGTTGGCGGTGACGCCGATCTGGACGGGATCGCACAGACCATCACGGCAGATGACATCAACGCCGTGCTGCTGTCGCCCGAATCCGTCGACCAGCGGCTCGAGACGCTCAAAGCAATGCGCGGTGAACTGGAAGCCCGCTCGCATGCCGATTTCGGCAACGAAATGGCGCCGCTGATCAACGACATTGACGCCGCCATCGAACAATTGTCGCACAGGCTCTGAGACAGCCACGACCAGACCTCAAGCCGGAGCCCTTCCCCCAACCAGAGAGACACTGACATGGCCAGCAAGGATCACGGACCATCCATCAAGGACGACGACACCTATGAAGCCCTGCGCGACGACGGCGCATCCAAGCAGAAGGCTGCCCGTATCGCCAATGCCCAAGCCAATGACAGCCAGCACCCGTCGGCCAAGGGCGGCAAGGCTCCACCCTATGAGGAGTGGACCAAGAGCGACCTCTATGAGCGCGCACAAGAGCTCGGCATAGAAGGCCGGTCGTCGATGTCGAAAGCCGACCTGATCACCGCCATGCGCAACTCATGACGCCATCGATGCCCATCCATGCCCATTCATGATTAGCGCTGTGACGGCTCGAGCCGGCCGCCCAATCGTGATGGCTTGACCGGTGCGCGCGCCTTACACGCCAAGGCTGGCGATCTGTGCCACCGCGTCGGCCGCTTCCCGGCCCTTCTGGACGAAGTGCGTGGTGTAGAACGCCTCGTGCTCACCCTTGGGCTGGAAGTGATGCGGCGTCAGCGACACCGAGAACACCGGCACCTCGGTCTTGAGTTGCACATCCATCAGCCCTGTGACCACGGCCTGGGCAACAAAATCATGCCGGTAGATGCCGCCGTCAACCACCAGAGCCGCCGCGACGACGGCGTCATACTCACCGGTCTTGGCGAGTTTTTGCGCCAGCAACGGCATTTCGAAGGCACCCGGCACGTCAAAGGCGATGACCCGGGCACCAAGCCCAAGTTCATCAACACGCGCCAGGAAGCCTGCATGCGCCTGATCGACGATATCGGCGTGCCAGCGGGCTTTGATGAAGGCAATTTTAAGGGATTTTGTCATCGCTCGGATCCTTTCACTCATGACAAGATCCCAGAGCGCACAAGCGTTCGGAACAGATCTGCTGATCTGAATCCTCACACCCATTCTCTACCATCCGGACTTTAACCGTCGGCCCTGGAATTCCACCAGTGTCTGCTGACCCACCCGAAGGCGGCGCTCGCGGGCTGTTACCGCCGGTGGGGAATTACACCCCGCCCTGAGAATAGTCTGGTGGTAGTGTTTTGCCCGGCGCAAGTCAAATCGATCCTGTACCTGGCGGGGGCCTTGATCACCCGGGTCCACAGCCCTATCCGACCCGGCGCAAGTCAAATCGATCCTGTACCTGGCGGGGGCCTTGGTCACCCGGGTCCACAGCCCTATCCGACCCGGCGCAGAAAATCGCCGGTGCGCGGATCGTGCGGCGCATCGAAAATCTGGCTCGGCGGCCCCTGCTCGACAATCCGGCCGCCTTCCATGAACACGATCCGGTCGGCGATTTCGCGGGCGAACTGCATCTCGTGGGTGACGATCAGCATGGTCTGGCGCTGCTCGGCCACCCGCCGCATCAAATCCAGCACCTCGCCGACCCATTCCGGGTCGAGCGCCGAGGTCGGTTCGTCAAACAACATCAGATCGGCGCCCAGCGCCATGGCGCGGCCGATTCCGACACGCTGCTGCTGTCCGCCTGAAAGCGCTGCCGGATAGGCGTCGGCCTTGTCGGACAGTCCGGTCTCCTGCAGCACCGCGTCGGCTCTGGCTTCTGCCTCTGCCCGCGATTGCTTCTGGACGGTGATGAGCGCTTCGGTGATGTTTTCGCGCGCGGTCTTGTTGGCAAACAGCGCATAATTCTGGAACACGAAGGCGGTGCGGCGGCGCAGCGCCAGAATGTCGGCCCTGCTGGCTTTCGCCACATTAACGCTCAGATCCCCAACCGTGATGATGCCTGCATCCGGATGATCGAGAAAATTGATCGAGCGCAGAAGCGTCGACTTGCCAGTGCCCGACGGGCCGATGAGCACAACCCGTTCCCCGTCCTTGATATCGAGGTCGATGTTGTCGAGCACGGTGTTGGTGCCGAAACGCTTGGTCAGTCCGCGAACACCGGTCATCGGGAATACGCCTGTTCCATGCGGCCCTCAAGCACGCGCTGGCCATAGGAAAGCACTTCCACGATGATCCAGTAGATGACAGCCACCACGATGAAGCTTTCGAAATAGAGAAAACTGCCGGCGGCTTCCTTCTGGGTGGCGCCCATCAGCTCGGTCACGCCGAGCGTGAAGGCCAAAGAGGTGCTCTTGATCATGTCGATGAAGTAATTCACCAGGGTGGGCGCAGCCACCCGGGAGGCCTGCGGCAGGACAATGCGCCTGAGCATCTGGCCGCGGGTCATGCCGACGGCCATCGAGGCTTCCCACTGGCTGCGGTCAACGCCGATGATCGCGGCCCGGATGCTCTCGGCCATATAGGCCGAGAAATGCAGCGTCAGCCCCATGATTGCCGCAGTGACGCCGTTGATCTGGGTGAGGAACGACACCAGTTGCGGCAGACCGTAGTAGAACAGGAACAGCTGAACCAGCAGCGGCGTGCCGCGGAAAAAGCTGATGAACAGCATCACCGCCTGATCAAGCACCGGAATCCGGATGACCCGTTCCACCGCAAGCAGGGCAGCGAGCACCAGCGCAAACGCCATCGATGCCAAGGCCATCCCCAGTGTCAGCGGCACATACCCGAGCAGCACCGGAACCAGCCCGAGCATGTAATCGACATCAAGCGCTTGCATGAGACTGCCCTATTTGGCCGACGTGATATCCGATGCGAACCACGTCTGCGAAATTTCCGCAAGCGTTCCGTTGTCCCGCAACGCTGTCAAGGCAGCATCAACCCTGTCCCGCTGGGCCTGCCCGGCCTCGTCCTTGCGGAACGGCAAGGCATTGCGGATTTCGGAGAAGGGCTGTCCTGCAAGCGCCAGCGGAAGCGGGCTTTTCTCGATCACCTGGGCCGAAGACACCCGGTCCATCACGAAGGCGTCGACCCGGCCGAGTGCCGTATCCTGCTCGATGTTGGATTCGTAGGTCTTGATGTTGATCTCGCTGGCATAGGGCAACGCGCGCAACAGCTGTTCGAAGTTCGAGCCCAGATTGACCGCCACCGTGCGCCCGCGCAGATCTTCAGGGCCGGTGATGGTGTCCTCATTGCCTTTTTTCACCACCACCTGGGCGCCGTCATAGACATAGGGCTGGGTGAAGACGAAGGCCGCCTCGCGTTCGGGCGTGATCGTGATCTGGTTGGCAATGGTGTCGATCCGCCCGGCATTCAATGCACCGATCAATCCGGAAAACGACATGGTGACGAAGTCGACCTCCATTCCGGCTTCCGCCGCAACCGCATTCATCACGTCAACTTCGAAGCCTTGCAGCTTGTCCTGCTGCACGAAGGTGAACGGGAAGTAGCCGCCGGACATGCCGACACGCAGCGTGTCTGTGTCCTGGGCAGCGGCAATGGAAACGAAACTGGCCGCAGCGAGGGCGGCAATGGCGATCGATTTGAGCATGACTGGTCCTTTGGTGTCAGGGGGCTGGCCCGCGACGGAGCTGTACGATGGAGGATGTGTAAACTGAACGCCTAAGATGGACCCTTGTTCCACTATTGCAATCCCGGGCGCTGCCTCCTCCGGCAATGTGATCGAACGTGACCGGCTGTGACATCAAGCCGGTTCTTTTTCGGTTGAAGCCGGAACTCAAACCTGAGGCATGCGTTGGGTGTCGGTAAGTTCAACGATGCAAGGAGCAAACCATGCCCAACATGGAAAACGCCAAGATCCTGATCATGTCGACCCATGGCTTCGAACAATCCGAACTCGACTATCCGCTGGAACACCTCAAGAAGGCCGGCGCCACGGTTCACGTCGCAACCCTCGACGGCAAGCCGATCAAGGGCTGGGACAAGGACGACTGGGGCACCAGCGTCGATGCTGATCTGAAGATCTCCGACGTCAAGGTGGATGATTACATCGCCCTCGTGCTGCCCGGAGGCCAGATCAACCCGGATCTGCTGCGGGTCGAGAAGGACGCCGTCAATCTGGTCCGCGACTTCGTCACAGGCAACAAGATCGTTGCAGCGATTTGCCACGCGCCCTGGCTGCTGATTGAAGCGGGCGTGATCAAGGGCCGCCAGGCAACCTCCTACCACTCCATCCGCACGGACATGGAAAATGCCGGTGCCAAGTGGCAGGACAGCGAGATTGCCATCGACAACGGCATCATCACCAGCCGCTCGCCCGAAGACCTGGAAGCCTTCGTTTCCAAGATCATCGAGGAAGTCCGCGAAGGCGAACACCGCCGCACCTCTGCCACCGCAGCCTGATGGAGCCAACGCCGCCCTGGTGTTGTGGGCTGCCATCGCGGCAACAGCCCACAACCCGCCACATTGGTCACCATACTGAATTGACCGATATCTGACGAACAGCGGGAGATCGCATGACCAACCTACCAGTTCCTCACAACACCCTCATCGTCGTGGGCACCGGAGAAGGCGCCAAATTCTACCGCAACGCCGGCAAGAGTGGCCAGCTCAAGCTGCAGCACGCCCGTGATCTCGAACCCGGAGATCTTGCCGATCAGGGCCCGGCCGGCAAGCAGCCGCCCGACACCTCCGACAAGGAGTCGATGGAAGCCACCTTCGCCAAGATCCTGGCAAATCATCTCTACGCCATGGCCCAGGACCACAAGTTTGAAAAGCTGATCCTGGTGCTCGACCCGGACACGCTGGGCGAGGCCCGTCCCTGCCTGCATGTCAGCGTCATCGACAAGATCATGCTGGAACTGCCCAAGACATTGATCAACAACACCACCGATCAGATCGAACGCTCCATTCTCGCCGCTCTCTGATCGGCAGCAAGTAGTCCGTGCGGATTCGACGCCCGGCCGGTTTGAGCGTCACACTGTGCTGCAAAGCCGGCAAGGCGGCACCGCCAGGTCTGTTGCCTCGCTGCCATCCGCATGCGAACCTGCAGATTGGAAAACTGTTGGGGGGATCATGAGCGTTAGCTACACAACCGACCGCATGCTGCATTTTGGCGACTGCGATATTTCCGGCACCGCCTATTACCCTTCCTACCTCAATCTGCTCAATGGCGTGATCGAGGAATTCTGGTCAGCCATCGGGTATCCCTGGCATGAGATCATCTGGAAGGAGCGCTGGGGCACGCCAACCGTGCATCTGACCTGCGACTTCTCAAAGCCATCGTTTTTCGGCGACACGCTGACATTCGAGCTGACGGTCACCAAGGTCGGCAAGTCGTCGATGACAGTCGAGCATGCGGTGCTGTGCGGCGGTGAACATCGCTGGTCGGGCAAACAGGTGCTGGCGGCGAGCTGGCTCGACAAGCACACCTCCATGCCCTGGCCCGACGATGTCCGCGCCAAGCTCCTCTCCTTCCTGCCGGCCGAGACCGCGGACTAGATCCACTGTGACATCCGCAGCCCGGCTAATCCGATCGGATCTTCGGTGATTTCTCCGGGATCAATCCGGAGCGGAACTTCTGCAGCACGAATTGCAGGAGCAGACCGACGAGCAGCATGCGGATATAGGACGAGCGGGTGATCCATTCCGGCGGCAACTGGCTGGTGAAGATCTCGGTTGCCGACCATATGAACCAGATGACGATGGCGCCGACGATGGCGCCCTTGTTGTTGCCCGACCCGCCTGCCATCAGCATCACCCAGACCAGAAAGGTGACCAGCAGCGGCTCGGTGGCCGAAGGCGACAGGAACTTGAAGTAATGCGCCGACAATCCACCGGCGAGCCCCATGATGGCGCAGCCGATGACGAAAGTCTGCAAGCGGAACCAGTCGACATCCTTGCCTGCAGCGCGTGCCGAATCCTCATTGTCGCGGATTGCCCGCAAGGTGCGGCCCCAGGGGCTGACATAGAGCCGCTGGCACAGAATATAGACGCCAATCACGCAGGCCCAGACGACGGCGAGATAGACCAGATCGGCCTCCCTGCCCTGCACCAGATTGCCAAACGGACGCGGCACGCCGGCAATGCCGAGACTGCCATTGGTGAGCCAGGATTCGTTGACGATCACCAGCCGCAGGATTTCGGCGATCCCGACGGAGGCCATCGCCAGGTAATCGCTTTTCAGCCGCACGCAGATCTTGGCAACAACCCAGCCGGTAATGCCGGCCACGATCATTGCAGCAGCCAGGCCGAACGGGATCGGCAGCCCAAAGCCGCCCAGATGTTTGGAAGACACCGCGGTGGTTACGATCGCAGACGCATAAGCGCCAACGGCGAAGAAGCCGGCAATGCCGGCATTGAACAGCCCGCCCATACCCCATTGCACATTCAGCGCCAGACACAGCACGGCATAAATTCCGCCGGCGATCAGGATGCTGACGATGTAGAAAATCAGCCCGGTCAATTCCATTACAGAAGCCTCCCCTTGAACAGGCCCTGCGGCCGGAACAGAAGCAGCGCGACCATGATGAAGAAGGCCACTGCGGATTTGTAGGACGGCGAGATGAACGGCTCGTCGGAAAACCAGGTGAACGTCGCGGTTTCCTCGGCAATGCCGATGATCAGCCCGCCGGCAATCGCCCCCATCGGCTTGCCAATGCCGCCCAGCACCGCTGCGGCAAACATGGCCAGCAGCAGGTTCCAGCCAAGATTGGGGTGCATGGACGTGTCCATGCCGGCAAAGACCCCGGCGATGGCCGCCATCGACGCGCCGATCACCCAGGTCCAGCGGACCACCTTTTCAGTGTCCAGCCCGGCCACGGCCGCAAGTTCCGGCTCGTCCGAGACGGCGCGCATGGCCCGGCCCAATTTCGAGCGGGTCAGGAAAAAGTGCAGCGCAATGGCGATCACCAATGTCAGCGATATAACCTGCATGTGCAATTCGGAAATCCGGAACGTGTCGAACAGCACCACCGGCATGCGAACGCCGGAGGTGAACACCTGATTGCCCGAATTCCAGAACAATTGCGCCAGCGAGCGGAAAATCAGCGCCACGCCGAATGATGCGATGACGGTGTAGATGGTCGGCAGCTTGCGCAGCGGCTTGTAGAAAAACTGGTCGACCGCCAGCGCAGAGACAATCGCCAGCGCGATGCCGAAGGGCAAGAGCAACAGCGGATGAATCGGAATGAACCAGACTGCCGTCAGCACGCCATAGCCACCGATGGTCATCAGATCGCCATGGGCGAAATGCGCAAACCGCAGGATGCCGAAAATCATCGAGATGCCCACCGCACCCAGCGCGTAAACGCTGCCGATGGTCAGTCCCGGAACCAGATAAAGATTGATGAAATCGATCACGCCGCCGCACCCCCGAGGAAAGACCGGCGCACCGCATCGTCCTTGAGCAGCGCATCCCCCGTTCCCGATATGAAATTCCTGCCGCTGACCAGCACATGGCCGTTGTCGGCGATCCTGAGCGCCTGCTTGGCGTTTTGCTCCACCATCAGGATGGTCACGCCACGTTTGCGAATGTCGAGCAACAGGTCGAAAATGATCTCGAGATAGGCCGGCGACAAGCCGGCCGTCGGCTCATCCAGAAGCAGCAATTTCGGCTCGCTCATCAAAGCCCGGCCCATCGCCACCATCTGCCGCTGGCCACCCGACAACTCTCCCGCCGCCTGGCCAAGCTTGCCGCGCAGATCGGGAAACAGCGACAGCACGTTTTCGCGCACGGCATTCTTGTCCCTGGGCGGCGCGGCATAGGTGCCGACGTCGAGGTTTTCGTCCACTGTCAGGGTTGGAAACA
This sequence comes from Hoeflea sp. YIM 152468, assembly GCF_029210485.1. Classification (GTDB taxonomy): domain Bacteria; phylum Pseudomonadota; class Alphaproteobacteria; order Rhizobiales; family Rhizobiaceae; genus Hoeflea. Next base: position 82,559 of record NZ_JARGET010000028.1, on the reverse strand, counting down.
CATTGTGGCTTTGCGGCACCATGGAAATCCCCAACGGTACAAGCTTTGCTGTCTTCAGCCCTGAAATGTCTTTTCCGGCAAAATTTACCGTGCCGTCCGACCGGGCAGTCAGGGCAAAGATTGTCTTGAGCAAGGTCGATTTTCCGGCGCCATTGGGGCCGATGATGACGGAGATCTCGTGATCTTCAACGTCAAGATTGATATCCTCGATAATCGGCACGCCGCCGTAACCGGCGACCAGTCCCTTGACCGACAACAACGCGCTCATGGCTGGGCCTCATATTTTCCGCCGCCGAAATAGGCTTCGATGACGCGGGCGTCCTGTCGCACCTCGTCCACCAGCCCACGGGTCAGCAATGTGCCCTGGGCCATCACGATGACTTCGTCGCAAAGCTTGGAGACATAATCGAGATCGTGCTCGATCAGGCAGAAGGTCAGCCCCTGTTCCTTGTTCAGCAGCAGGATCTTGTCGGATATCTTGGCAAGCAGCGTCCGGTTGATCCCGGCGCCGATCTCGTCGAGCAGGATGATCTTGGGCTTGCGCATCAAGGCCCGTCCGAGCTCGAGCAGCTTCTTCTGTCCCCCGGACAAATTGCCAGCCTTCTCGTCCTTGACCTGGTCGATCTCGAGGAAACTGACCATGTCCCGCGCCGCGCGGTAGGTCTGTTCTTCTTCTTCGGCGAAGCGTCCACGTCGGAAAATGACGTTGAACACATTTTCGCCAACCGGCGTGGCGGCCGCAGCCATGAAATTCTCGATCACGGTCAGTTGCGAAAATTCGTGCGGGATCTGGAATGTGCGCGCCAGGCCGCGCATGGCGCGCTGATGCGGTTGCAGCCCGGTGATGTCGCTGCCTTCGAGCAGAATCCGTCCGCCTGCAAGCCCGACATGACCGGCGATCGCATTGAACATCGTGGTCTTGCCCGCACCATTCGGGCCGATCAGACCGGTAATCCGTCCGGAAGGTATATCGAAGCTGACGTCATCAACGACATTGGGGCCGCCATAACTCACCTTCACATGTTCAACAGATATCATTTACGCCCCTTGTCGCGGCTGGTTCAGCCGCTGGCGATGCCTTTCACAACAGACCTTGGCTGCTCTGATGGCTCGCGCATTGAAAATGTCCCTCCCGCAGATGCAGGGAGGGACATTCTTACTGTATTAATCAGGCAGGATCACTCAAAAATGGCGATTTGCTTGTAGCCGGCGCCGTCGACAACGAATTTGCCAATGACGCCAGCGACATCACCATTCTTGTCGAACTCGTAGGTACCACCGGCACCATCATAATCGATGTCCTTGCCTTCCTTGATCAAGGCCTTGGCCTTTTCCCACTCGCCCGGACCAACTTTCTCGCCCGGTGCCGATGCAATGGCGCGCAGCGCCTCCGCCATCTTGGTGCGATCGGCTGAGCCGGCCTGTTCGATCGCCAGCAGCGCCATGAAGGTGGCATCGTAGGTCTGATCGACAAACGGCTTGTCGGCCGGCTCGTTATAGGCCGCGGTGTAAAGTTCGTGCAGCCTGGTCTGGTTCGGGTTGTCATCCGGCGACGTCGGCGCGGAGAAGAACGAGGTTGCCAGCGCTTCAGCACCGATATCGGCGATCAGGGCGTCATCGCGCAAACCGTCCGTGCCGATGAAGGTGGTGAACAGGCCACCCTCGATCGCCTGCTTGACGATCTTGCTGCCCGAATCGCCGGCATAGGCGATCACAACCAGCGCATCGCCGCCGGCTTTCGACAGTGTCGCCAGTTCCGAGCGATAGGAGTTCTTCTTCTCTTCGTGCTTGACTTCGGCAACCACTTCGCCGCCGAGCGCCTTGTAGGCTGCCACGAAAGTGCTGCCGATGCCGACGCCATAGTCATTGTTGACGAAGGTCACGGCGACTTTCTTGAGGCCTTCATCCATCACCATCTTGGCCAGGACTTCGCCCTGGAAGTTGTCTGATGGCACGATCCGGTAGAGCAGGTCATTGTCGTTGATGTCGGTCATCGCTGGTGACGTCGCCGTTGGCGAGATCTGCACGACGCCGGCCGGGATTGCGGCGGCTTCCGCTGCAGCAATTGTGGTGCCCGACATCAAGGCACCCATGATGATCGACACGTTCTCAACGTTGATCAGCTTGCCAGCAGCGTCAACCGCACCTTGCGAGGAGCCGGTGGTATCGCCGAACACCGCGACAGCCTGGCCATCGAGCAGCCCACCGTTCTCATTGACATGCTGAACTGCCAGATTGGCCGCATTCTGCAGCGGCGGAATAAAGCTTGCGATCGGACCTGTGATGTCCATCAGCAAGCCAATCTTGGTGTCGGCGGCAAGGGTCGCGGCGCTGGACGCGAGCAATGCGGCGATTGCCAATGCATATGTTGTTTTTTTCATTTTCAGCTCCCAATTCATTATTATGCCCGATGCTAGATGAGCGCCCCGCGGGCTGCCATTCAAAAGCGCTCAGATATTCTCCACAACGTTGGTCTGAAACGAACCGGGAAGCGAGACTTCCAGCAATTCAAGGTCATGGCTCGGCTCACTGTAGCGCGTTGCCATCCGTGGCGGAATGACAAAGGCATCGCCTTTTTCAAGACGGTACGGCTCCTTGCCTTCACCTTCCAGCACCATGGTTCCCGACATCACGAAGGTGAACAGGATATCGCCCTCGTGTCTGGTCCAGACCGGATTGCGGGGGCCGGAGGGCCGTGCCACCATCACCGAGGCAACGCCCTTGGTATTTGCGTTGATGGTCGTGTCGCGGGCCTCGAATCCGGGAATGCGGAACGGTTCGAAAACCCCGTCGCTGGCCAGATTGTGAACGAAGCGCTGGCCGTCCCATTCGCGTTCCGGCCGCTCCTGCGCCGTCGGCAATTCCATCACATGGTCAATCTCGGTCACATGATCGGCCGGGACGCCGATCTCGATGACCTCAATGCCATCGGCGGCATGCAGCACCTTGTGACGGATCTGCGGCGGCTGAATGAAACAGTCCCCGGCCGTCAGCCGCCGCACCCCGCCCTGGTCTTCATACAGCACATCTACCCAGCCTCTGATGCAGAAGATCAGCTGGAAGCCGACCTTGTGGAAATGCACCATGTCCGGAACCGGGCCGTCCGGCACCCGGATGTGAGAAGCAATCATCGCACCTCCCAGCCGGGTCGGAATCAGATCACGGTACTCCATGCCCGCCCGGCCGATCACCCACGGCGCCTGATCCGCCAGCCGCCGCACGACAAAGGCATGCTCGGTTTGCGGCATCACGATCGGCGGATTGAGGTCGTCAATCTCGATGCGGGTGCCATTGGGAGCGGTAAGCTCACGCTTGCCATTGGCAAACCCATCGGGATCTTCGCTCAGGATTCGAAGCGTGCCCGGCGCCTCAGGCGCTCCCTTCTGGATCCGAACCCTGAGCCCGTGACCGGACAAAACGGCGACCTCTGGATCGTCAGCAGGATAAATCATGTCGAGACGCATTTTCAGCGTCTTGGTGAAAAACGGCAGGTCATCGCGCAACTTTGAAGTCGGCAACCTGATTTCTGCGCGTGTCTCCACCTGTTCTCTCCCAAAAACACAGCTTGCCGGCTTTTTGCGCAGGCCACCCATCGTCGATGGCAAAAACCCGCACATTCCTATAGGATTTAATGATTACCGAACCACATAGTTATTTCAAGGCTAAAGTATATGTCGGGTGGTGCCTACAGCTCGGTGCGCACCCGCCACAATTCGGGGAACAGCTCCACATCAAGCATCCGCCTGAGATAGCTGGTGCCGCCGGTGCCGCCGGTGCCGCGCTTGAGTCCGATCACCCGCTCCACCGTCGTAACGTGGTTGAAGCGCCAGCGGCGGAAATAATCTTCCAGATCCACCAGTTTCTCAGCCACCTCGTAGAGCGCCCAGTATTTCTCCGGATCTTCATAGATGAGCTTCCAGCCCTGCGTCACCCCATCATGAACCGTGTGGGTGGTGCGCACGTCACGGCCAAGCACGTCTTCAGGCATGGCGATCCCGCGCCGTGCGGCCAGCCGGATCGCTTCGTCGTAGAGGCTCGGTTCGGCCAGTTCAGCCTCGAGCTTGGCTAGAACTCCGGGCACATGAGCATGGGGTCGCAGCATCGCGTGATTGCGGTTGCCGAGCGCAAATTCGATCGCGCGGTACTGGTAGGACTGAAACCCTGACGACTGGCCCAGCTTGCGGCGGAAATGGGTGTAGTCGCTCGGCGTCATGGTCCGCAGCACATCCCAGGCGGAATTGAGCTGCTCGAAAATCCGCGACACGCGCGACAGGGTCTTCATCGCCGGCTGCAATTGATCAGTCTTTATTGCCTCGCGCGCCGCGGTGATCTCATGGATCACCAGTCTCATCCACAATTCGGACGTCTGATGCTGAATGATGAACAGCATTTCGTCATGAGCATCGGTGCGTGGTCTTTGCGCGCCCAGAACCTGGTCGAGGCACAAATAGTCGCCGTAGGACATGCGCCCGTCAAAATCCATCTGCGCGCCTTCCTGCGCAGGATCGTAGTCGCTGTTCTCGCTCATGTGACAGCTTTCCGGGTTCTGAATGCCGGCTGATCCCACTCGCCGGTGGCGATGATGTCGCACAGGGCTGCCGCGGCATGGCTGACATCCTGCGATGTGTTGTAGAGCGGACAGAAACCGAACCGCATGATGTCGGGGGCCCGGAAATCGCCGATGATGCTGCGGGCGATCAAGGCCTGCATCGCGGCATAGCCTTCAACAAAGCGGAAAGAGACCTGCGAGCCGCGGGCCTGGGGATCGCGCGGACTGGCAAGTTCCACCTGTTTGCAGGTGGCCTCGACTTCACCGATGAACTGTTCGGACAGTTCGATCGAACGGGCGCGAAGCGCGTTCATATCGACGCCGTCGAAGGCATCGAGTGCGGTATCCAGAACCGCCATCTGGATGACTGGCGGCGTGCCGACCCGCATCCGGTTGATGCCCTGGCCTGGCCGGTAATCAAGATCAAAGGCAAACGGCGCCTCATGCCCGAGCCAGCCCGACAGGGCCGGGCGGACCTGGTCGATCAGATCAGGCCGGACATGGATAAACCCCGGCGCGCCAGGACCGCCATTGAGATATTTGTAGGTGCAGCCGACAGCGATATCGACATTGCATGCGGTCAGATCGACCGGCAGTGCGCCGGCCGAATGTGCCAGGTCCCAGATCATGATTGCCCCGTGGGTGTGGGCTTTGGCGGTGATCGCCTTCATGTCATGCAACCGTCCGGTGCGGTAGTCGACCTGGGTCAGCAGGACAGCCGCCACATCCTCATTGATATGATCGCTCACCGCTTCCGGATCGACGATCTTGAGTTCGTGCCCCTGTTTCAGGCTCCTGAGCAGCCCGTCGGCCATGTACAGGTCGCTGGGGAAATTGCCATTGTCCGACAACACGATCTTGCGTTCGGGACGCAGCTCCACCGCAGATGCAACCGCCTGATAGACCTTGATCGACAACGTATCGCCGACCATGGTGCTGCCGGCCGGCGCGCCGATCAGCCGGCCGATCCGGTCACCCAGCCGGGACGGCAGGTCCATCCAGCCCGCCTTGTTCCAGCCGGTGATCAGCATGGGACCCCATTCATCCGCGATGGCCGTGCGGGCGCGCTCGACGGCCGTCTTTGGCAGCGGCCCGAGCGAATTGCCGTCGAGATAGGTGATCCCGTCCGGCAACGCGAACATGCCGCGGCGTGTTTCGAATGTGGTCATGGGCTTACGCTTCCTTCTGCGACTTCCCGATTTCCGCCGATGCTTCAATCTCGATCAAGGCTTCATCTTCGATCAGCCCGGCAACGACAACAACCGACATGGTGGGGAAATGGCGTCCCAGAACCCGGCGGTAAGCCCCGCCGACCTCTTTCTGGTTGGCCATGTATTCCTTCTTGTCGGTGATGAACCAGGTCAGGCGGACAATGTCCGTCACGTCGCCACCGGCCGCGCGCACGATGGCCACGACGTTGTTCAACGTCTGTTCCAGCTGGCCAACGAAATCATGGTGCTCGAACACCTGATCCTTGTTCCAGCCGATCTGACCGCCGATGTACAACCGCTCACCGTCGACCAGCAGGCCGTTTGAGTACCCCTTGGGCTTTTCCCAGTCCGATGGGGTTATTGCTTCTATCATGATGAAATTCCTCGTTAGTACCTTGGGAGGTGGGGTGGTTCAGACAGCATCGTCCGGACGCAGCCGGAACCGCTGGATCTTGCCGGTTTGTGTCTTGGGGAGAGCATCGGTGAACACGACCGAGCGTGGATACTTGTAAGGTGCGATCACCGCCTTGACGTGATCCTGCAGGCGTTTGATGGTCATGTCGTCGGCAGCAATGCCTGATTTGAGCACCACATGCGCCTGCACAATCTGGCCACGCGCCTCGTTCGGCACACCAATCACGGCGCATTCGGCCACATCCGCATGCGCCAGCAACGCAGCCTCGACTTCCGGACCGGCGATGTTGTAGCCGGCAGACACGATCATGTCGTCGCTGCGCGCCGCAAAATGGAAGAACCCGTCCTCGTCCTGGACGAACGAGTCGCCAGTCAGGTTCCAGCCGTCACGCACATATTTCTGCTGCTGCGCTGGGTCGGCAAGATAGCGGCAACCGGTGGGACCGCGCACCGCCAGACGACCGATGGTGCCCCGTGGCACTTCGTTCATGGCGTCGTCGACAATGCGTGCCTGATAACCGCTGACCGGTAGGCCGGTGCAGGCCGCGCGTGAATTTTCGAACCTGTTCGAGATGAAGATATGCAGCATCTCGGTGGCGCCAATGCCATCCAGCATCGGCTTGCCGGTTTTCATCATCCACTGGTCATAGACCGGTCCAGGCAAGGTCTCGCCGGCCGAGACCGCAGCGCGCAGCGAGGACAAATCCGCCCCCTCGTCCATCGCCGCCAGCATGGCGCGGTAGGCGGTGGGTGCGGTGAAGCACACGGTCGCTTTGTGGGTCTGGATAATCTCGACCATATTGGCCGGGGTTGCCTGCTCAAGAAGTGCGGCGGCGGCGCCAAAGCGCAGCGGGAACACCGCCAGACCACCAAGCCCGAAGGTGAAGGCCAGAGGTGGCGAGCCGACGAACACGTCTTCGGGGGTGACGTCGAGGACTTCCCGGGCATAGCCGTCAGCGATAATCAGCATATCCCGATGAAAATGCATCGTCGCCTTTGGCATGCCGGTCGTGCCCGACGTGAAGCCAAGCAGGGCGACATCATCGCGCCCGGTTTTGACCGTCTCGAACCGCACCGGCTTGGACAGCGCCAGCCGATCGAGTTCGGCGTCATGATTGGCGGTGCCGTCAAACCCAACCACCTTGTCGAGGAAACGGTTATCCTTGGCGCAGGCCACCATCTCGTCCATCAGCCGCGTGTCGCACAGTGCCAGCGAGATTTCGGCCTTATCGGCGATCTTGCCTAGCTCAGCGGCACGAAACATCGGCATGGTGTTGACCACCACGGCGCCCGCCTTGGTGGCCGCCAGCCAGACCGCCACCATCGCCGGATTGTTGGCCGAGCGGACCAGGATGCGATTGCCTGGCTTGACGCCATAATCCTCAACCAGCGCATGCGCGATCCGGTTGGTCCAGTCGGTGAGTTCCTTGTAGGTCCTGATCCGGCCATTGCCGATCAGCGCAACATGGTCGCCAAAGCCCCTGGCCACCATCGCATCGGTCAGTTCATAGCCGCAATTGAGCCAGTCGGGATACTCAAATCCATCGAGCAAAAATTCCGGCCACTGATCGGCTGGAGGCAGATTATCCCGTGTGAACGTATCTGTATGCCCTGATGGTCCCAACATTTCACGCTCCCCCGAAATTTGCCAAAGTCTGCCGCGCGATCACCACTTTCTGGACGTCCGACGCGCCTTCATAAATGCGCAGGGCGCGGATTTCGCGGTACAGACTTTCCACGATATGGCCCTTGCGCACGCCATCTCCGCCGTGCAGTTGAACCGCCTTGTCGATCACGTCCTGAGCATGGTCTGTGGCATAAAGCTTGGCCATCGCCGCCTCACGGCTCACCCGCGGCGCGCCCTGATCCTTGAGCCAGGCCGCCCGGTAGACCAGCAGTGCCGCGGCATCGACATCAAGCGCCATATCGGCAATGTGTCCCTGCACCATCTGCAGATCGCTCATCGGCGCGCCGAAGAGCTGCCGCTCGCTGACGCGGGTGAGACTCTCGTCGAGAGCCCGGCGGGCAAATCCCAGGGCGGCCGCAGCAACAGTCGACCGGAACACGTCAAGCACCGACATGGCGATGCGGAAACCGTCTCCGGGTTTGCCGATCATCGCCGAGGCCGGAATCCGGCAACCGCTGAACGCCAGCCGTGCCAGCGGATGCGGCGCGACCACTTCCAGCCGCTCGGCGATCTCGAGGCCCGGCGTATCGGCGGCGACGACGAAGGCCGACAACCCCTTGGCGCCCGGCGCCTCACCGGTGCGCGCAAACACAGTATAAACATCGGCGATGCCGCCATTGGAGATCCAGGTCTTCTCTCCATTGAGGACATAGTCATTGCCATCGCGGCTTGCTGTCATGGCGATGTTGGCCACATCGGATCCCGAGGCCGGTTCAGACAGTGCGAAGGCAGACAACGCCTTGCCGGCGCGGGTCAAGGTCAGCCATTCGGTCTTCTGCTCGGGCGTGCCGAACAGCGACAGGGCACCGGTGCCCAGCCCCTGCATGGCAAACGCGAAATCAGCCAGGCCATCGTGCCGCGCCAGCGTCTCGCGCAAGATGCACAGGCTGCGCACATCGATACGCGAAGCCTCGTCAGCAGGATCGACCGCCGAATGCGTCAGCCAGCCTGCTTCGCCTAGCCGCTTGACCAGCCCCTTGCAGGTCTCATCGACATCGGAATGGTCAAGGCCGGCGAGCGCGCCACCGGCCCATTCATCGATGCGGTCCGCCAGGACGCGATGCGCTTGATCAAAAAACGGCCACTGTAGAAAACTGCGGTCGGCCATCAATTGCCCTCAAAGACGGGTTTCTGCTTGGCCGCGAAGGCATCATAGGCGCGGCGGAAATCCTGGGTCTGCATGCAGATTGCCTGCGCCTGCGCCTCGGCCTCGATCGCCTGTTCGATGCCCATGTTCCACTCCTGTGCCAGCATGGTCTTGGTCATCATATTGGCAAAGGTCGGCCCGTCGGCGATCCGTTTGGCAAGCTTGCGCGCTTCGGCGTCGATCTCGTCGGCCGCAACAACCCTGCTGTAAAAGCCCCAGCGCTCGCCCTCTTCCGCGCTCATCGAGCGGCCGGTGTACAAGAGCTCGGCAGCGCGGCCCTGGCCGATGATCCGCGGCAGGATGGCGCAAGCCCCCATGTCACAGCCGGCCAGCCCCACCCGGTTGAACAAAAACGCGGTCTTGGCTTCGGGCGTGGCGATCCGCAGATCGCTCGCCATCGCAATGATTGCGCCTGCCCCGACGCAGACACCGTCAACAGCCGCAATCACCGGCTTGCCGCAGCCCACAATCGCCTTGACCAGGTCACCGGTCATGCGGGTAAACGCCAGTAGGCCCTTCATGTCCTTGTCGAGCAGCGGTCCGATGATCTCGAAGACATCGCCACCCGAGCTGAAATTGCCACCGTTCGAACCGAAGATCACCACCTTGACGTCTTCCCGGTAGACCAATCCGCGAAACCAGTCGCGAAGCTCGGCATAGCTCTCAAACGTCAGAGGATTCTTTCGTTCCGGCCGGTCAAGCGAGACTTCCGCAATCCCGTCCGTCAGTGTCAGTCGAAAATTCCTGGGGGCTTCACTCGCCATGGGTTCAGTCCTCGTTCTTGGTGGTCTTGTGGGCAACATGCTCGAGCTGATCGGACAGATGCTGGACTTCGGCCACATCGATGCCATCGAGAAGCGTGTCGATCCAGGCTTCGTGCATTGCTGCCATTCGTGCGAATTGTTCGCGCCCGACCTTTGTCAGGCGCACCGTGGTTGCGCGGCGGTCATTGTCCACCGGAACGCGCACCAGAATGCCGTCATCGACCAGACGATCAACAATACCGGTGACATTGCCGTTGGAGACCCGCAGCACACTCGACAACTGGCTCATCTTGAGGCCGGGCTCGACCCGGTAGAGCGCCGCCATCACATCAAAGCGCGGCAACGTGGTGTCAAAGTTGGTGCGGAAGTTCTCCCGCAACTCGGCTTCGACATGTTTGGTGGCCTTGAGAAGCTTGAGCCAAAGCCGCAACCGGACTTTCGATGACGCTGCGTCTTTCGCGCCCGCTTCGAGTGTGCCCGACGGCACCAATGCTGCATGTTCGCTCATGTCTCCCCCCCCGATAGCGATATTGCCTGACCGGTCACAGAGGCCGCTGCATCGCTGCAAAGCCAGATCGCGGTTTCGGCAATTTCTTCTGGTTGAATGAACCGCCCTTGCGGATTGACGTCCCGCAGTGAAGCTTCGGCTTCCTCCCGCGACCGTCCGGTTTTCTCCACAATGTTGTCAATGGATCTGTGAAGCATTGGCGTGTCGGTAAAGCCCGGACAGATGGCATTGACGGTAACGCCGGTCTGCGCCAGTTCCTGCGCCAGGCTGCGCACCAGGCCCACGACCCCGTGCTTGGCCGCGCAATAGGCGCCGACATAGGCATAGCCCTTCAGGCCAGCGGTCGAAGCAATGGCGATCAGCCGCCCCGGCTTGGCCCGATCCATTTTCAGATATGCGGACTGGAAAGTGTTGAAAACACCGGTCAAATTCACATCCAGCGTCGAGCGGAACAGCTCCGCGTCCGTTCGGTGGAACGGTGCGCTTTCAGCCGACCCGGCGTTGGCGATGACGATTGTCGGCGCACCGTTCTTGGCCACGGCCTGTGCCATTGCGGCACTCATTGCAGCGGCATCGGTGACATCGGCGGAGACCGCGACGATCCGGTCATTCTGCGCCGCCAGGGCTTCCAGTGGCGCCAGACGCCGGCCAATTGCGGTTACCCGCGCGCCCTTGTCCGCCAGCGCCAGCGCAATCGCCTCCCCGGCCCCCGAACCGGCGCCGGTGACAATTGCATGGTGACCCATCAGCTCCGACATGGTCAGACCTTTCCGAGCATGGTCTCGGCGCGCTCCGCCAGCCGCCACATCTGGTCCCGTCCCGGATGGTAGGGATCAGGCCAGTGCTCGGCCTGGTCTCCCAGCGCACTTGCTGCGTGCAGCGTCCAGTAGGGATTGGCCAGATGCGGACGGGCAAGACAGACGAGATCGGCCCGACCCGCCATCAGGATCGAATTGACATGGTCCGGCTCGTAAATATTGCCCACCGCCATGGTCGCCATATGCGCCTCGTTGCGGATACGGTCGGCAAACGGGGTCTGGAACATGCGGCCATAGACCGGCCTGGCCAGCTTGGATGTCTGCCCCGCGGACACGTCGCAAATATCGACGCCGGCCTGCTTGAGCATGAGCGCAATCTCAACCGCTTCCTGCGGCGTCACGCCGTCGCCTTCAACCCAGTCGCTGGCCGAGATGCGCACCGAAATCGGCTTGGCGAGCGGCCAGACCGCCCGCACCGCGTGAAACACTTCCAGCGGGAACCGCATCCGGTTCTCCAGACTGCCGCCATACTCGTCGCCACGCGTGTTGGTCAGCGGCGTGATGAAAGACGACAATAGATAGCCGTGCGCCATGTGCAGCTCGACCATGTCGAAACCGGCACGCTCAGCCATTTCGGCTGACTTGACGAACTGATCGCGGACCATGTCCATATCGGCACGCGTCATTGCCTTGGGCGTCTGGTTGGCGGACGACCAGGCCACATCGGAAGCCGACAGCAATGGCCAGTTTCCATCCTTGAGCGGCGCATCCATGATCTCCCAACCCAGCTGGGTCGATCCCTTGGCGCCCGAATGACCGATCTGCATGCAGACCTTGGCCTCGCTCTCGCTGTGGATGAAATCAACGATCCGTCGCCACGCCGCCTCCTGCTCCGCCGTGTAAAGTCCCGGGCATCCAGGTGTAATCCGGCCTTCCGGCGAGACACAGGTCATTTCGGTATAGACCAGACCGGCACCGCCCTTGGCCCGTTCGCCATAATGAACCAGGTGCCAGTCGGTCGGACAGCCGTCGACGGCCTTGTACTGCGCCATCGGCGACACGACGATGCGGTTCTTGAGTTCCATCTCGCGCAATTTGTAAGGGGCAAACATCGGCCGCCGCACAGGCGCCTGCGCCGACACCTGCGCCTGGATCTGGAACCAGCGTTCGGCATCTTCCAGCCATTCGGCGTCGCGCATGCGAAGGTTTTCGTGGCTGATCCGCTGCGAGCGGGTCAGCAGCGAATAGTTGAACTGCACCGGGTCGAGGTGGAAATAGCGCTCGACTTCCTCGAACCACTCCATCGAGTTGCGGGCTGCCGACTGCAGCCGCAGCACTTCAAGCCGGCGATCTTCCTCATATTTTTCAAAAGCCTTCGGCATGGTCGGCTCGGAATGCAGATAATCGGCCAGCGCGATGGCGCTTTCGAGCGCCAGCTTGGTGCCCGATCCGATGGAGAAATGCGCGGTTGCCGCCGCATCACCCATCAGCACGATATTCTCGTGGCTCCAGCGCGCACACAGCACCCGGGGAAACCTGATCCAGGCCGAACCGCGGATGTGGTTGGCGTTGGTCATCAGGCTGTGACCGCCCAGATGCCTGGCGAACACTTTTTCGCAGATTGCGATGGTTTCCTGCTGGCTTTTCTCGCCAAAGCCATAGGCGTCGAAGGTTTCCTGGGTGCACTCGACGATGAATGTCGCCGTCTCGTCATCGAACTGATAGGCATGCGCCCACAGCCAGCCCTTGTCGGTCTCCTCGAAGATGAAGGTGAACGCGTCGTCGAATTTCTGGTGCGTGCCAAGCCAGACGAACTGGCATTTGCGCACATCGACTTCGGGCTGGAACGCATCGGCAAACTCGGTTCGCGTGCGCGAGTTCAAACCATCGGCGGCCACCACCAGGTCGAATTCCTTGGCGTAGTCGGCGGTGCTGGTCGCGTTGGTCTCGAACCGCAATTCGACGCCAACCTCCCTGGCTCGCGCCTGCAGCAGCAACAGCAACTGCTTGCGGCCAATGCCGCAAAATCCATGCCCGGTAGAGACCGTTTTGGTCCCCTTGAAGTGGACAGCGACGTCGTCCCAATAGGCGAAATGCTCGCGGATCGCGGCGGCGCTTGCGGCGTCGTTTTCCGCCAGGTTGACCAGCGTTTCATCCGAAAGCACAACGCCCCAACCGAAGGTGTCGTCTGGTTTGTTGCGCTCGATCACCACCACTTCGTGCGCAGGATCGCGCAACTTCATGGAGATCGCGAAATAGAGACCGGCCGGCCCGCCACCCAAACAAACGACTCTCATTTCCGCGCCTCCGGTTTTCTCCAAGTGATGACAACTCTACGCTCCAGAGAAGATATTTCAAGCATAAAATTTATATGTCACGATAAACTCGGATTGCAATCTGTGCATATTGTTTGCGGTTGGGCAGACGGGCAGGAAAAGCCTGTTTTCAGGCTCTGACGATCTTGTGTTAGATGTCGCCTGCCAAGGCAGATGTCAGCCGCCTCACACCGGCTTCGGTGGTCATGAAGCCGGGCGAACAGCGCAGAATCGGTCCGCGCGCGTCAGCAAACACTGCCGCGGCCCGCAACCGCTCGAGCAAGGCCTGCGCCTGGTCGCTATCGGACAGACGGACCATGACGCTGCCGCCCCTTTGTGCCGGGTCACGTGGCGAGGCCAGCGTGAAGCCGGCCTCGTCGGCAGCGGCGATGATCATGTCGCTGAGCGCACGGTTTTTCTCAAGCTGTTTGGTCCAGTCCTGTGCGGCATGCCATTCGAGCGCCGGCACCGAGGCCACACAGGCGACCACCGATGGCGTGCCGTTGTCAAACCGGCGAATGTCGGGCGCGTAGGAAAAGGCATTGATGTCCCACGAAAAAATATCGTCCTGGCTGAACCAGCCACGCAAGCCCGGCTGACATCTGGCGATCACATCCGGCATCACCTGGAGAATGCCGCCGCCGGGAGATCCGCACATCCACTTCAGGCTGGTCGAAATCGAGAAGTCCGCGGCCACTGCCATGCAGTCATAATCAAACAGGCCCGCAGCCTGGGTGATATCAACGCCGATCACCGAGCCCTGCTTGCGTCCGTGCGCCATCAGCGCCGTCAGATCACAGCGGTGCGAGGAGGTGGAGCTGACCCAGGTCAGCAAGGCCAGGCCGACCTCGGGGCCCCAGGCGGCCACAACGTCCTCGTCCTCAACCCAGCTTGCGCCATCGCGCAACGGCACGGTGCGCAGCGTGAACCCATATCTGTCGGCGAGCCCCGTGAGCAGGAAATGCAGGCTGGGGAAACAGTCGCCCGCCACCAGCACCACCCGGCCCTCAAGATCCTCCCGTGGCAGCGCCATAATCAGCGCAGCCAGCGCCGATGTCACATTCTCCGTGGTCGTCAGTGACGCCGACGGTGCCTTGAGCAACTGGCTCCACAGATCGATGAAGCGCTGCCGCTGACCCAGGGCATAGCCCCATTGCTCGTCATTGGGCGTGCCCCAGCATGTGGCAAAAGCCGACAGGGCCGCAGCCATGTCCGTCACCTTGCCCGGATACTGCCCGATCGAATGGTAAAGCATGTAGCCCGAGCCGTCATTGCCGGTTGCCTTCGAAATCTCTGCCACGTCTGTCTCCCCGGCCATGCACCTTCAACCAAAGCTCTGGCCTGCTCTCGCTATGAATGATTACCTACCAGTTCGCCTGCTGCGGATCCGGCAGCGGAATGGCGTCCAGCAATTCGCGTGTATACGCCGCTTGCGGCGCATCAAACACACGGTCAACATCGCCATACTCGACGATGCTGCCGCGCTGCAACACCATCACCTGGTCGCAGATACGCCGGATCACCGACAAGTCATGACTGATGAAGGCCAGTGTCAGTCCCAGTTCCCCGACCAGGCCGGCCAGCACATTGAGCACCTGAGCCTGCGACGACACATCAAGGCCCGAAACAATCTCATCGGCCAGAATGAACTCCGGCTCCAGCGCAATCGCCCGGGCAATGCCGACGCGCTGACGCTGCCCGCCCGAAAGCTCGTGCGGGTAGCGGCTGCGGAAGCCGCGCGGCAGGCCGACATGATCAAGCGCGTCATCAATGCGGCCATCAATGCGGTCAAAGCCATGCATCTGCATCGGATCGGCGATAATCGCACCCACCCGCCTGCGCGGATTAAGCGAGGACATCGGGTCCTGAAAAATCATCTGCATGCGCCGGCGGACCGGCCTCAGCGCGTCTTCGCCCAGACGAGTAATGTCCAGGCCGTCGAACTCGATGGTTCCGGCAGCGGGCTCGATCAGGCGCAAGAGCGCCCGTCCCAGCGTTGACTTGCCCGACCCGGAACCACCGACGATGCCGAGAACGGAGCCGCGGGCAATGTCCAGATCGATGCCATTGATGATCCGGATCAGCGGCGCCCGGCCGAACACCGGCTTGGCCGCCATATCCGGCAGCGCCACGTCCAGCGCCTTGGCCGAGACCAGGACGCCAGCGGCAGCCGGGTTTTTCGGGGCCCCAGAGCTATCGTGCATGACGCCACTCCTCATCGGCAGCAGCAACCTCGGCCGCCACCGCTTCAATCACCGCCTCATCGACCGGCACCAGGGATGCGTCGGGATCGGTGTATTTCGGCGTCGCCGCCAGAAGCGCCCGCGAATAGGCATGTGTGGGACCGGCAAAGAAATCCGGCACGCTGGCATTTTCCACAAACTTGCCGCCATACAGCACCGACAGGCGCTGACAGACCTTCGACACGACGCCGAGATCGTGGGTCACAAACACCATTGCCGTGGCGTGGCGTTGCTGCAGGTCCCGGATCAGTCTCAGGATCTGCTTCTGTACGGTCACATCCAGCGCCGTGGTCGGCTCGTCGGCAACCACCAGCTTGGGATTGGCGGCAAAAGCCGAGGCAATCAGAACCCGCTGGCGCATTCCACCTGACAATTCATGCGGATAGCTTGCCATCACCCGTTCCGGATTGTCGATATGAACCTCGTTGAGCAGTTCCAGCGCCCGCACCCGGGCGTCGGCCTTGCTCCAGCCCAGAATATCGACCAGCCGGTTGGTGATCTGCGGTTCGATCCGTCGCGACGGGTTGAGCGCGGTCAGCGGGTCCTGCGGGATCAACGCCGCCGTGGCGCCGATCAGCCGGCGGCGGTCGGCGGGCAGCATCGTCTGCAGATCCTGACCATCAAGCACAATCTCGCCCTCGATGATCTCGATCGCCGATGGAAGGATGCCCAGGATCGCCTTGCCGATCATGCTCTTGCCGGCACCGCTTTCACCGACCAGCCCCAGCACTTCGCCGGTGTCGATGCTGAAGGAGACAGAGCGCAGCACGCGTTGCCGGTTGCCCCGCAGAACCGCCGACAGATTGCCCACAGTCAGAAACGCACTCATCGCAGCACCGGATCAAAACGGTCCTTGAGACCTTCGCCAAACTGGCTGAAGGACAGGACGGTCAGGAACAGGACACCAAGCGGGAACGCCAGCACCCACCAGGCCTGATGGATCGAGGTGCGGCCCTCGGCGATCATCCCGCCCCAGGTCGGCGCGTCGGTGGAGATCGACAGGTTGACGAAGGACAGGATGGCTTCGACAATCACCGCAATCCCCATTTCCAGGGTCAGCAGAACCACGATGGTGGGCAGCACATTGGGCAAGATTTCCCGCCACAGGATGTCGCGTCGCGGACGTCCTGCGACGATCGCGCTCGAGACGTAATCCATGGCCGACTGGTTCATCGCCTCGGCCCGGACAACGCGGCAGAACCGTGTCCAGTCGATCACCACGATGGCTATGATGATCGAGGTCAGTCCGGTGCCAAGCACCGCAATCAGCAGGATCGCGAACAGAACCGGCGGAAACGCCATCCAGATTTCGACCAGCCGCGAGATCAGCACATCGACCCAGCCCCGCATGTAGCCTGCGAGCAGACCCAGAACCGAGCCGACGAAAGCGGTTGCGAGCCCGGCAATCAACGCCACGGCGAACGCAATCCTGGCGCCATGGATCAGCCGCGTCAGCACATCACGTCCAAGGCTGTCGGTGCCGAGCAGGAATGCCGGATCGGAGCCCCTCACCCAGAACGGCGGCAGCCGACCGGCGAACAGGTCCTGGGCCAGGGGATCATGCGGACTGATCAAGGGTGCAAACAGCGCCAGCAGCGCCATGATGCCGAGCCAGCAGCCCGACAGCCACAACCGGGCCCCCAGGGGGCGTCGAACTGTGCCGCGGCCATCAAGCATGACGCAGCCTCGGATTGAGCAGGGCATAGGTCATGTCGACAACCAGATTGATGATGGTGAACAGCAGCGCAAAGACAATGACGATGCCCTGGATCAGCGGCAGATCCCGATTGATGACGGCGTCAATCGCCATGTTGCCGAGCCCTTCGTAGGAAAACAGCCGCTCGATGATTACGGTGCCGCCGATCAGGAAGGTGAACTGCACCCCGATCAGCGTCAGTGTCGGCAACATTGCATTGGGCAGCGCTTCGGACAGGATGACGTGATTTTCGCTGTAGCCCTTGGTCCGCGACAGCGTCACATAATCAAGATGCATGGTTTCCTTCAGCGATTGCTTGAGCAACTGGCTGATGATCGCAGCCAGGGGAATCGCCAGCGCCAGAGCCGGCATGAACATGTGCTTGAGCAGATCCCACCACAGATCGAACCGCAGCCGCGCAAAGCTCTCGAACACGTAAAACTGGGTGACGAACGGCAGATCGAGCGACGGCGAAATCCGGCCGGAAATGTGGAACACCGGCATCAGCACGCCGAACAGAACAATCAGGATCAGCGCCCAGAGGAAGTCGGGAATCGACAGCCCGATGCCGTTGGCGACGTCGATCGCCGTTTCCGTGCGGGTTTCGCGGTGCCTGACCCCTGTCAAAGCCAGAACACCGCCGATCACGACGGCAATCACCAGCGCAAAGATTGCCAGTTCCAGGGTTGCAGGCAGGCGCCCCAGCACCAGCGGCATCACCGGCTGGCGCAGCGAAATCGAGGTGCCGAAATCACCCCGGAACACACCGCTCAGCCAGATTCCGAACTGCTCGAATAGGGTCTTGTCGAGACCGTAATGCGCGGTCAGGCGGGCAATATCGTCCTCGCTGGCGCCGGGTGGAAGCATCATCGCGATAGGGTTGCCCGGCACCACGCGGATGACGAAAAACACCACCACGGCAGCCCCGATCAAGGTGACCGACATGGTCGCAAGGCGAACGAGGATTGCGCGCAACAGTTTCAAAGGGGAATGTCCTGCAAAGGGGACCGCCACCTCAAGTCGGGGTGGCGGCCCGTGCACGAGATTGAGACTTACGAAGCCCGCTTCATCAGATGCGGAAGCAGCGCGCCCGATGCATGCGGCGTGACGGTGACGCCCTCCGCATGAAGGATCGGCTGCACATACTGCAACAGCGGGATCACCAGCGCATTGTCGGCAATGTGCTTGTCAACGGCCTTCCAGCCCTCGATCCGCTGCTCCTCATCCGCCTCGCCCCAGAGCGGACTGATCATGTCGATCAGATCCTGACCGTCCCACACCGAGTGCGGCGACGGGCCGAACATGGCAAACCCCGTCGAGGTTGACGGGTCGCCCACCGAGTTGCCCCAGTTGTAGAACGCCGCTGGCGCCAGCTGATCGGCCGCGCGCAATTCGAAATGCTTGGCAATCTCGTAGACTTCGATCTCGGCCTCGATTCCGATCTTGCGCCACAGACCGACAATCGCCTGGATCATTTCGTAATCCTTCGGCTTGAAGCCGCGCGTCGTCTGGATCTTGAACTTGACCGGGTTTTCCGGCGAGAAACCGGAAGCAGCCAGCAGTTCCTTGGCCTTTTCCGGATCATAAGGCACCTTGATCGAGGCATCATAGGCTTCGTATTCGGGAGTTTGCAGCGTGTCGATGGCGACGCCGTAACCCGACAGCAGACGGTCGATGATCAACTGCTTGTCGATCGACATGGCTGCGGCCATGCGCACGTTCGGATCCAGCATCGCTTCGATGTCATTGAGGAAGATCATGCCGATATCGGAAATCGGCGCGTCGGTGCCGGCAAGGCCGCTGCCGCTCTTGAGCCGGTCATACTCTTCATAAGGCATTTCCAGTGTGACGTGCGAATTGCCCGATTCAATCTCGGCGACGCGCGAAGCGGCATCGGTGACGAATTTGATGGTCACGGTATCAAAGTCCGGCTTGCCGCCCCAATAGGTCGGGTTGGCCTTCAGCCGCACGAACGCATTGCGCTCGAACTTGTCGACCATATAGGGACCGGTGCCGATCGGGGCTGCTTCGAACCCGTCCGCGCCGACCTTCTCATAGTAAGCCTTGGGCAGCACATAACCGGTGAGGAAGTACATCCATTTGAAGATCGTCGGCTCGAACCGGGCGACATCGGCGGTCACCCTGTTGCCGTCGGCCTGGATATTGGCCAGCGTCGACCAGATGAACTGGATCGGATTGCCGGTTGCCTCGTCGGCAGCGCGGCGCAGCGACCAGGCCACGTCCTCGGCGGTAAACGGCGAGCCGTCATGCCAGGTCACGCCTTCGCGCACGGTCATGGTCACCTTGGTCTTGTCGTCGTTCCAGCCCCATTCGGTGAGCAGGCCGGGCGCCGGCGACAGGTCGGGCTGCTGCAGGATGAACTGGTCGAACACCGACTGGTAAATCCCCTGGATCGTCGGATTGACGGCGGACGGCCCAACGGTCGGATCCCAGGACGGCAGGTTGACGTTGTAGGCGATAACGAGCTCTTCAATGCCTTGAGCAAGCGCCGGTCCGGCAAAAGCGCTGACGGCCAGTGCCGCTACCGAGCCCTTGAGCACTGTACGGCGTGAAATCTGTGTCATGGTGTTCTCCCTGTTTTTTGCTTCATTTCCCACCCAGTTTCTGAGCGAGCATAAACCCTGCACCCGCGCCTGTGCCCGCACCGGGCCAGACACTGGCGCCGGTGAGATGCAATCGGTCGACGGGGGTCTTTCCAGTGGCGTGGCCCAAGGCCGGACGGAACAGGAAATTCTGAGAAAGGTGATGACTGCCGGCAATCTGGTCGCCGCCGACAAGGTTCGGATTGTCAGCTTCGAGGTCAAGCGGCGACACCACGGTGCGGCCGATGATCTTCGCCTTCAGCCCCGGCGCATGCCGTTCGATCATGTCCAGCGCCCGGTCCGCATAGATCTCTTTGACCGTGGGCCAGCCGGTGTCTGTAATGATACCGGCCGCATCGCCGCGGATCTCGCCCGGCACCATGCGGACCTGCACCCACAGCACATGCTTGCCGTTCGGCGCCCGGCTTGGATCGATCGCTGTCGGCTGCCCGACCACCAGCACCGGCTCATCGGGCAACTGGCCTGCGACCGCCTGCTGATAGGTGCGCGCCATCTGATCGAGCGACGGCGCGATATGGACATAGGCAAATTTCTTCAGCTCTTCGCTGGCTGTCCAGTCGGGCAGCCCATCAAGCGCCAGATGGATCATCATGGTGCCCGGCGCATGGGTGAATCTGGCCATCTTGGTGTCAAACACGGCGTCTCCGGATTGACCGTCGAGCAACGTCATCAGTCCGCCCGGCGCGACATTGGCGATCACCGCCCGCCCCGCCGTAATCTCGGAGCCGTCTTCAAGCGCGATTCCGGTCGCCTTGCCGCCAGCGCGCAGGACACGCGCCACCCGCTTGCCGCAATGAACCTCGCCACCGGTCGCCTCTACTCTTGCCACCAGCGCCCGTGTCAGCGTGTCGGCACCGCCTTTGCCGATGACCATGCCGAAATTCTGGTTGGCCATCGCTTCAAGATAGGGAAACACCGCACCGCCAGCCATGTCAGGCGCGAAATCAAGATGCATGCCCCAGGCTGCCATGGTCGCGCGCACTTGATCGGATTCGAAGGTCTCGCTCAGCCATTTGCGCGGCGACGACACCAGCAGCCGAACCAGATCCGCCGTCCATGAAAAACCTTTGCGCAACAAGGCCTTTGCCAGCAACCTGCCTTGTACATGCATTTGCATGGAATTCCCCAGCAGAGCAAAGACATATTCCGCAGTGCCGGGAAAATCCGCGTTCAGCCGGTCCCAGGCCCGCGCATCGGCGTCCGAAAAAGCCGCGATCCGGGCCCGCGTCTCGCCTGGACCGGTGCTCACGCCCATCCACCTGCCATCATCAAAAACACTGGCAAAACAATGCGATACCGGTGCGAACTCAAGCCCGCGGGTCACCAGGTCATCACCATATAACTTGAAAAATGCCGAGCCGGCAAAGAGGCTGAGATTCATCGCCGCCCAGTCATGACGGAACCCCGGCGCGGTCAGCTCCGCGGTCTTGACCGCACCACCTGCCGTTGCGGCCTGTTCGAAAACACCAACCCGCCAGCCCTTCGCGCACAGGTGCACCGCACACGCCAGGCTGTTTAGTCCAGCCCCTACAATAATGGCGTCATATCTGTGCGACAAAGCCATCCCCCCGGTCGAGATTTATAATTGCAAATGCATATTATTTTGTCTAGCATCAATTTGGTGCAGACACACAACCCGCCATCCGGGATGCAGTTTTCAGACACTTGTACGCCTGCCTGAGGAGGATCATTCATGAACGCCACGGAAACACTTGGTAATCTCGCCGGACTGTTGATTGAGGGAAAAGTGGAGGTGGTCGATCTCTCCGGCCCGCTCGGTCCCGACACACCGCTTCTGCAACTGCCGGAAGACTTCGCCAAGAACACGCCGAAAATCGAAATTCACAAGATTTCCGAATATGACAGTGACGGGCCTTTCTTTGCCTGGAACTGGCTCAAGCTCGGCGAGCACTCCGGCACCCATTTCGATGCGCCGCATCACTGGATCACCGGCAAGGACTATGTTGATGGCTACACCGATTCCATTCCGCCGCAGAATTTCGTGGCACCGGTCAATGTGATCGACTGCTCCGCTGACGTGGCAAAGAATCCTGATTTCCTGCTCGATGCTGCTGGCGTCAAAGCCTGGGAAGCCAAGCATGGCGAGATCAAGGCCGGCGAATGGGTGGTGATGCGCTCCGACTGGGACTCCCGTGCCGGTGATGAAGCGGCCTATCTCAATGCTGATGAAACCGGCCCGCACTCGCCTGGCCCGACGGTCGATTGCATTGAGTACATTCTGTCCAAGGGCGTGATTGGCTGGGGCAATCAATGCATCGGCACCGACGCCGGGCAGGCCGGCGGAATGGAGCCGCCCTACCCGGCCCACAATCTGCTGCACGCGGCCAACAAATACGGTCTTGCTTCGCTGGCCAATCTCGACAAGCTGCCGCCCAAGGGCGCAATCCTGATCGCTGCGCCGCTGAAGATCGTCAAGGGCACGGGAAGCCCGATCCGCGCCATGGCACTGGTCGCACGCGGTTAAGACACACCGCGCCGGGGACCAGGGCAATGGCAGACTATGACCACATCATTGTCGGCAGCGGCATCAATTCGCTCGTTGCTGCAGCCATGCTGTCCTCAAAGGGCAAGCGTGTCCTGGTTCTCGAGCGCGAGAGCCGATTCGGCGGCTGCATGCGCACCGAGGACGTCACTCTGCCCGGCTTCCACCATGACGTGATGGCGGCAACTTTCGTTCTGTTCCTCACCTCTCCCGCCCATGCCGCACTCGGGTCCGACCTGGCCCGGCATGGGCTTGAGTTCTGTCACACGCCGCATCCGACCGGCGTCTTGCGGCCCGACGGCTCGTCACTGGTGCTCAGTACGGACCGGGCCGCCAACATCGAGACATTCAATACCCTTGTGCCCGGTGATGGCGACCGGCACGGTGCCGACGTCGGGGCCATCGAGGCTGACGCGCCGTTCTTGTTCACGCTGCTGGGCGGCGAATTGTGGAGCTGGCCGACCGCCAGGCTGCTGGCCAGGCAGGCGTGGAAACGCGGACCCCGTGGGCTCGCGGCCTGGATGGGCCAGGCCCTGCGCCCGACCCGCGCCTGGCTCGAAGCCACCTACGCCTCCGAACTGGTTCAGGCCTTGTGGGCGCCGTGGGCACTGCACACCGGCCTGACGCCCGAATCCGCCTATGGCGGCCAGATGGGCAAGGTTATCGCCTTTGCGCTGGAAGCCGCCGGTGCGCCGGTGGTCAAGGGCGGCGCCAGTCAGGCAGTCGCTGCCTTCAAAAGCCTGATTGAGGCAAACGGCGGCGAACTGCGGGCCGATGCCGATGTCGACCAGATTCGTGTGCGCAACGGCAAGGCCGTCGGGGTCCGGCTGGCAGACGGAATTGAACTCACCGCATCCCATGTCATTTGTTCCGTCGCGCCGGGTCAGCTTTACAACCGGCTGCTCCGCGACGACACCAAAGCCGTTTCAGAGGGTGAGGCAACCGGGCTGAGCCAGTTCCGCCACGGCCGCGGCAATTTTCAGCTCCATTACGCTCTCGATGGGCCGATCCGCTGGAAAACAGATGGATTGGAGGACGTCGCGCTCATCCACCTCGCCGATGGCATCGATTCCGTCTCCAAGTCGTCCAATGAAGCCGAGCGCGGCCTGCTGCCGGTGACGCCGACCGTCTGCGTCGGCCAGCCGCACCGCCTCGATCCGTCCCGCTGCCCCGAAGGCAAGTCCATTCTCTGGCTGCAGATCCCCGATGCACCACGCACCATCAAGGGCGATGCGGCAGGCGAAGTTGAGACCGACGGCGTCTGGAATGAGGCCACCCGCGAGGCCTTTGCCGACCGCATCGAAGCGATCCTGGCCGCTCATATTGACGGCTTCGCCGACAGCATTCTGGCGCGAAAGGCCTATTCGCCGGTGGATCTTGAAACCATGAACATCAATCTGGTCGGTGGCGACCCCTATGGCGGCTCCTGCGCGCTCGACCAGTTCTTCATCTGGCGTCCCTTCGCCCACACCAGGAACAACGCAACCGCGATTTCAAACCTGCATCATATCGGCGCCTCGACCCACCCGGGGCCAGGTCTTGGTGGCGGTTCGGGCTTTCTGTTGGCAAAGAGGTTGGCTGGATGAACGACATCAAATCTGCAGTTTCCGAAAAATCAGAACCGATACCGCGGCTGGGCGAAATCGGCCTGTCCAATTTTGCGCCTTACCTGATGAACCGGATCATGGGTCGCTACAACGCCGATCTGCGGCAGGAAATGACCGGTCTGGGCTTGACCACACCGAAAATGCGGGCGCTGGCGGTGCTCTCGGTCATCGATGCCCTGCCGATCACCGAGCTCGCCGTTTACGCAGTGGTCGAACAATCAACACTCAGCCGTTCGCTCGAGCAACTGGCCTCGGACGGTCTGGTCCGGCGCGACCCCGATCCCACCGACAGCCGGGTCACCCGCATCAGCATAACCGAAGCAGGCCGCGCAGCCCTCGATCAGCTCTGGCCTTCAATGGTTCGGGTCTACGAACAGATGTTCAAGGACATTCCGGCTGAAGAGCGCCAGGCCTTTGTCACCACCCTGCAGAAGATGCTCAACAATGTCAGGAAACACGATTTTTGACCGCCTGAAGCCAGTTTTTTGAACCAGATCGACGCAACCCGGGAGAAAACCAATGAAGCATAGCATTCTGGCTGTCGCCGCATTCGCCGTGAGTATGGGGATCTCGGGCGCGGGGGCTGAAACCCTGCCTGGTGTGCGCGGCATCAACCACATTGGTCTCACCGTTCCAGACATCGACGAGGCAGAGAGTTTTTTCACCGACGTGCTCGGCTGCGAGAAAGCGACCTCATTCGGTCCTTTCCGGGATGACAGCGGCACCTTCATGCAGGATCTGCTCGATGTCGACCCGCGTGCGGTGGTCAACCAGATCACGCTGATGCGCTGCGGTTTTGGCAGCAATATCGAGCTGTTTTCCTATGATGCGCCGGACCAGCAGACGGTCCGGCCGCGCAACAGCGATATCGGCGGGCACCACCTTGCCTTTTACGTCGATGACATTGACGCCGCAGCGGCCTATTTCAAGGAACAGGGCATCCGCACGCTGATGGGGCCTTTTCCGGTCACTGAAGGCCCTGCCGCCGGACAGTCGATCCTCTATTTCTTCGCCCCATGGGGCCTTCAGCTGGAGGCAATCTCCTTTCCCAAGGGCATGGCTTACGAACAAGACGGTGGACCAGCGCTCTGGTCCAACACCGAACCTGCCGATTAACCCAGGCCGGCAGACACGCAGTTGGAGGTAGACGATGGCTGAACGTTCTTTCGCCAAGGAAGTCCAGAAACTCAAGATCGGTGAAGGCGAAACCTTCTCGGGCGAGGGTATTCTGGCGCTGACAAAGGCGCTGCTGGAAGCAGGCGTCGGTTACGTCGGCGGCTATCAGGGTGCGCCGATCAGTCACTTGATGGACGTGCTCGCAGACGCCGAGGAAATCCTCACCGAACTTGGCGTGCGCTATGAGGCCAATGCCTCTGAGGCCGCAGCAGCCGCCATGCTTGCGGCCTCGGTGCACTATCCGATCCGCGGCGCCGTCACCTTCAAAGGCCCGGTCGGCGTCAATGTGGCATCGGATGCGCTCGCCAACCTCTCCTCCGCTGGTGTCACCGGCGGCGCGCTGGTCATCATTGGCGAGGACTACGGCGAAGGCTCCTCGATCATGCAGGAGCGCAGCCATGCCTTCGCCATGAAATCACAGATGTGGCTGCTCGATCCGCGGCCCAACCTGCCCTCCATCGTTCAGTCCGTGCATCAGGGTTTCGAGCTCTCGGAAGCCACCAACACGCCGGTCATGCTGATGGTGCGGATCCGCTCCTGCCACGTCACCGGCAGCTTTCAGGCCAAGGACAACAAGCGCCCGCCCTTTACCGTCAAGGACGCGCTGGCCAATCCGCGCAGCGATTACGCCCGCGTCGTGCTGCCGCCGATGTCCTACCTGCAGGAGCACGACAAGATCGACAACCGCTGGCCGGCGGCGCTCAAACACATACGCGACAATGGCCTCAACGAGATGTTCGGGCCGAAACAGGCTCCCATCGGCATCGTCCTTCAGGGCGGCATGTACAATGGTGTGATCCGGGCATTGCAACGCCTCGGCCTGGCCGACATTCACGGCGAGACCGAAATTCCGCTCTATGTCCTCAATGTCACCTATCCGCTGGTTCCTGACGAATTCTCCGAGTTCTGCCAAGGCAAATCCGCAGTCCTGGTGGTCGAGGAAGGCCAGCCGGAATTCATCGAACAGGCACTTGGGTCGGCCTTGTACAAGGCAGGCAGCTCCGTCAAGCTGCATGGCAAGGACATGCTGCCCATGGCCGGCGAGTACACCGGCCAGGTGATGCTCGACGGCCTCGAGGCATTCATCAGGAAAGCCGCGCCGGAAATGCTGCCCGCCCGGCTGCGCGCGCCCAACTCCGACCAGAAACCGGCGCTGCCCGATCTGTCCAAGACCGTCCCGATGCGCCCGCCGGGCTTCTGCACCGGCTGCCCCGAACGGCCGATCTTCGCTGCCATCAAACTGACCGAAATGGAGCACGGCAAGCACCAGATCGCGGCCGATATCGGCTGCCATCTGTTTGCCACCCTGCCGCCTTTCGAAATCGGCGGATCGACCATGGGCTATGGCCTCGGCCCCGCCTCCAATGCCGCCTTTGACGGCGGTGGCGACAAGCGCTCGATCTCCATTCTCGGCGATGGCGGTTTCTGGCACAACGGTCTGTCCTCCTCCATCGGCAACGCCGTCTACAACCAGTCCGATGGCGTGATCGTCATTGTCGACAACTTCTATTCGGCGGCGACCGGCGGACAGGACATTCTGTCTTCACGCGCGACCAACCCCACCAAAACCACCGGTCAACCGATTGCCGATGCGCTGAAGGGCGTCGGCGTCAAATGGGTGCGCCAGATCGACCGCACCTATGACGTGCCGAAGATGCGCCAGATCCTCAACGAGGCGCTGACCACCGACCATGTCGGCCCCAAGGTCATCGTCGCCTCCTCGGAGTGCATGCTCAACAAGCAGCGGCGCGAAAAGCCCCTGGCCAGCAAGGCGATCAAGGAAGGCCGCCGGGTCGAGAAGCCAAGATTCGGCATCGATGAGGATGTCTGCACCGGCGACCATGCCTGCATCCGGCTGTCGGGCTGCCCGTCACTCTCGCTCAAGCGTCTCGACGATCCCCTGCGCGACGATCCTGTCGCCAGCATCGACCAGAGCTGCGTCGGCTGCGGCAATTGCGGCGAAGTCGCCGATGCCGCTGTACTTTGCCCCTCTTTCTACCGCGCTGATGTGGTGTTCAACCCGAACTGGTTCGAACGCAGCCTCGGCGCTTTCACCAGCCGGATCATCACCTGGCTGCAACATCACCGCTCGCGCGGCCGTATCGAATTCGTCCGGACCTGACCCATGCCAAACAACACCCACAGTGCGCTCAAAGCACAGCCGAATGATCCGGCGCTCGATCAGATCATCAAGCTGGCGATCATGGCAGTTGGTGGCCAGGGCGGTGGCGTGCTGACCAACTGGATCGAGGATTGCGCCCATCGCAATGGCTATGTCGTCCAGGCCACGTCGGTGGCTGGTGTCGCCCAACGCACAGGCGCGACCATCTATTACATGGAAATGGCACCGGCCGGAGAACGCCAGCCGGTGTTCTCGCTGATGCCCGCCGCTGGCGATGTCGATATCCTGGTGGCCGCCGAGATGATGGAGGCTGGACGCGCCATCATGCGCGGCTTCGTCACCCCTGACCGCACCACCCTGATTGCCTCCTCGCACCGGGCGCTCGCCGTTTCGGAGAAGACCGTGCCCGGAGACGGTATCGCCGATTCCGACGAGGTGATCGCCGCCGCTGAAATCGCGGCGCAGCGGTTCATTGCCTTCGACATGGAGAAAATGGCTGTCGACGTCGGGTCAATGATTTCCGCGAGCCTGTTTGGCGCTCTGGCCGGTTCGGGGGCGCTGCCCTTCGCGCGGGAGAGTTTTGAAGCCGCGATCAAGGCGTCGGGCCGTGGCGTCGAGGCCAGCCTGCGCGCTTTTGCGGCGGGTTTTGAAGCCGCCGCCGGCGGCAAGGTCGAGGCACAGCAAAAAAGCAGCAGCAGTACCGGCGACACGCCGGCGGGACCGAAAACCCTCATCGAAAAATGGGCCGCACTTGAAGCACGGGCAGCGGCCTTCCCTGCCCCGGTCCGCGACATGGTGCTGACCGGCCTGCGCGCAGTCGTCGACTTTCAGGATCTTGATTATGGCGAAGACTATCTCGGTCGCCTCGACACCGTGTTGTCCTGCGATGATGCGGCCAAGGGGCATGAACTGACACTCGAGGCGGCAAAATACATCGCCAAGGCGATGGCCTATGACGATGTCTTCCGGGTGGCAGATCTGAAAACCCGCGGCAGCCGCTTCGCCCGGGTCCGCGCCGAGATCGCTCCGGCAAAAGGCGCGCAGATGAAACTCACCGAGTTCATGCATCCCCGCGCCGAAGAAATTGTCGGCATGATGCCCGCCGGCCTCGGCCGGCGTCTGTCCGGAAGCGCACGCACGATGCGGCTGATCGACAAGGTGGTCAACCGCGGACGCAGGCTGCGCACCGACAGGCTGTTGCCATTTGCCCAGCTCTACGTTCTCGGCGGCCTGCGCAAATACCGCCGCGGCACCCTGCGCCATGCGATTGAAACAGACCATCTGGAAACCTGGCTCGAACTGGCGCTGAGCTACAGCAGGATTGACTACGCACTGGGCGTTGAAACCCTGCGCAACCGCCGCCTGGTCAAGGGCTACTCCGACACCCATGCCCGGGGTCTGTCGAAATTCGACCGCGTCATGCAGGGCGTGGCCCTGCTGGCCGGCCGCGATGATGCTGCCCACTGGTGCCGCCTGTTGCGTGAAGCAGCCCTGGCCGACGAGAAGGGCGAGCAGCTTGAAGGCGCCCTCAAGACCGTCCGTTCCTTTGCCGAAAAGCCCGCAACCGCACGCCAGAACTGAATCGGATTGACAAACAGCGCCCACAAGCCATTGAATCGGAAGACCTTTTACCAAATGCATGCCGCGTTCTCAAACAGATACAGCTTCCTTTGCGCAGCCTATCGGATGCGCGGCGCTGGAGGGTCCTGCTGAGGGTGATTGGGGGCAAAAGGCTGGTGCTTGCGGCTCAATGCTCCCCTGGCGCGCATGGTTTCCCTGTCCGGCGGCACGGCCGGATCAGCGGCTGCGGGAAAGGCCCGACGAACCGGGGCTTGTGTTTGGCTCGTATCATCATACATAGAATGGGCAAGCGAGGACGACCTCCCCATACGGAAAACATGTTCGGGACGACCCGACAAGAGCGTTTCAAGGTTTGACCAGACCACGAAACCCTCCCAGATCAGGGGCGTTCCATGCGATCCATCAAAGACAGAATTCGCCATGCATTGAGTTTCGAAATCATCGCACTGATGATCGTCATCCCGTTTGGCGCCTGGGCCTTCGGCCTTGGCGTCCGGGACATGGGTCTGGTTGCGCTGGTCAGCGCCACGATCGCCACCGGCTGGAACTATCTCTACAATCTGCTGTTCGACCACGCACTGTTGCGTCTAGCCGGTCATGCCCGCAAGTCGATCACCCTGCGCGTGCTGCACGCGGTTCTCTTCGAGGCCGGCCTGCTACTGGTTCTGCTGCCGTTCATTGCCTGGTATCTTCGCATGAGCCTGATCGAGGCCTTCCTGCTCGACATCTCGTTCGCGGCTTTCTACCTGGTCTACGCATTTGTCTTCAACTGGATCTACGACGTCGTCTTTCCCATCCCGAACCGGCACGGCCCGGAAGACGGCACCCGGGTGGCGCAGCGCTGAAATAGAACGGCCGCGGATTTCTCCGCGGCCGAATGGTTTTCCTTCAAGCCATGGGATCAGGCGAACCACCAGCGCTCGGCGAACTTGGCGCCATCGGCCTGCAGGTTGGCTGCAACATTTTCATCATGGGTCAGTTCCTTGGAATGAGCATGAATAAATGATGCCCACATGCCGACGATGACGCCGCCATCATCCTGCAGCAGCTTCTGCGCTTCCCAGTACTGGTCCTTGCGCTTGTCGTCGTCGGTTTCCGACCGCGCCATGACAACCAGCTCGTTGAACCTGTCGGCGGATTCACCGGTTTTCCAGGCGGTGTCGTTCCACTCGGTGTCATTGGTATAAGCAGATTTGTACATCCAGTCCTGGGTCGGACGACCGTTCCAGTAACAGGCGCACCAGGGCTTCTTGTTCCACACGTTGGACCAGTAACCATCACTGGGTTCGCGCACCAGTTCGATCTCGATTCCGGCCTCCTTGGCAGATGCCGCGATCAACTGAGCCGCATCGACGGCGCCGGGGAAGGCAGCGTCAGAGACAGAGAGCTGGATAGCACCCGAATGGCCGGACTTCTTGTAGTGTTCGGCAGCCTTTTCGGCATCGAATTCATGCACTGGCAATTCGGTATTGAAGTACGGCATCGACGCATTGATCGGCACGTCATTGCCCGCTTCACCATGACCGAGAAGGATCTTGTCCACCAGTTCCTGACGTTTGATGGCAAATTTGAGCGCCATGCGCAGGTCGTAATTGTCGAACGGAGCCGAATTGACCCGCATCGGGAATGTGTAATGCTGGGTGCCGGTCGTCTTGAGGATTTCAAGCGTCGGGACCCGGCCAAGCAGCGCCACGGTTTTGGGATCAACATTGTCGATAAGATCAACATCACCGTTCATGATGGCATTCTGACGCGCGGTCGTGTCGGCGAGCGTGATCAACTCCACTTCGTCGAAATGCGCACGGCCTTCCTTGAAGTAGTTCGGGTTGCGCTTCATCAGAGTGCGCACACCAGCCTCATAGCTCTCGATGATATAGCCGCCGGTGCCGACCGCGCTGTTGGCATCTTCGATCACGCCATCGACCGAGGGCAGGATCATGATGTGATAATCGGAGGCAATGTAGGGGAAGTCGGCATCGCCACTTTCGAGTTCGAAGATGACGCGGCTGTCGCCGTCCTTCTTGATTTCCTTGATCGAGCCGAGAAGGCCCTTGGCAGCGGATTTGGAATTCTCGTCACGGTGATAGTTGAACGTCGCGATCACGTCGTCGGCCGTCAGGCTTTTGCCGTTATGGAATTCCACGCCCTTGCGCAGATCAAACACCCAGGTTTTTGCACCGTTTGACGGCTCAAGCGCTTGGGCAAGTTCAGGGATCAGCTTGCCGTCATTGCCGATTTCGGTGAGATGATTGCCGCGGGCGTAATTGATGGCCTGCGACATTCCGTTTTCAGCCGTCCCCGGGTCCAGCGCATCCGTGGTCGAGCCGTAGGACGAGCCATAGCGCAGCTTGCCACCTTTCTTGGGCGTTGCAGCCAGCACATCCGTTGCCAGCGTCAGCGCCGACGGCACGGCCAGACCTGCCGCGATGGCTGTCTTGATGAACTGCCTGCGGTCGATCTGACCTTCGCTGAGCCAGCGCGCCTGTTTTTTCAAGTAGGTGTCTCTCATGCTATTCTCCATCTGTTCCCGCATTCTTTTGAGTGTCAGGCCACGTAATCCGCGACGATATGCAAGGCTGGGCCCACCCGATTCTCCTGACAGCGTTTGCCACCACCATGGGCCAAAACCCAGTGATCCGGCACGCTTTATGCGGATTTTGCCCAATTGCGCCCGGCCAAACTACAGCGATTTGTCACGCCAACGCAAATCTGAAACAAAATAAACCCTGCGCACAAACAATGCCTTGCCCCACCCGCGGTCTCCAGTTTATTCGGCCCGCCGGTTTACAAGCACCCCGCTACTGGACAACAATGCTGACCAGTACCAGGCCACAGATGGGCATCGATCAACGGGCTTGGAGGATGGCTACAAGGCCAGCAAACAACGGGGAGGAACGCGCATTTGAATGCCGTACTGTCGACCATATTGAAACGCTTGGGGATGGGCGTAGCCACACTTTTTATCGTTTCAGCCATTATCTTCAGTTCCATTTCAATGCTGCCTGGAGACTTCGGTGAAACGGTTCTCGGGCAGGCCGCAACCAAGGAAACCGTCACCGCCTTCCGCAAGGAACTGGGTCTCGATAAGCCCGCGCCAGTGCGCTATTTCGAATGGGTCGGCTCCGTCCTTCAGGGTGATCTCGGAACATCCTTCTCAGGCCGCAATGCGTCGGGCCAGGACCGCTCCCGCCAGGTCAGCGACCTTGTCATGCCCCGACTCTGGAATACCCTGTTTCTCGCAGGTGTGACTGCCGTTATCGCCGTACCGCTGGCGCTGTTTCTGGGGCTGACTGCCGCGCTCTACCGCAACACCGCCTATGACCGGATTGTCAATGCGACGACGCTCACGACAATTTCGACGCCGGAGTTTTTCGTCGCCTACATACTGATCCTGTTCCTGGCCTCGCTGTGGCCGGTGTTTCCTTCACTCGCCAATATCGACGCCTCCACCGCTCTTGGCGAACGGCTTTACCGGGTGGCGCTGCCTTCGCTGACCCTGACCCTGGTGATTGTCGCGCACATGATGCGCATGACCCGCGCCGCCATCATCAACCTTCTTGCCAGCCCCTACATCGAGATGGCGCGGCTCAAGGGCGCGTCGCGCTCCCAGATCATTCTCAAGCACGCCCTTCCCAATGCCTGGGCGCCTATTGCCACAGTCATCGCCTTTAATCTGGCCTATCTGGTTGTGGGCGTGGTCGTGGTTGAAGTGGTGTTTGTCTATCCTGGAATCGGGCAGTTGATGGTTGACGCCGTGACCAGCCGGGACATCCCCGTCGTTCAGGCCTGCGCGCTGATTTTCGCCGCGACCTACATCCTTTTAAACCTGACCGCCGATATCATCGGCATTGTCACCAACCCGCGATTGCTGCACCCCAGATGAGCGAGCAACCCGTCACCTATTCAGCGTCCGCAGAAGTCGGCGCAGTTCGCAAACGCCGAAGCCGCCTCGAGCGGATCGGCCTGTTGCTCAAATCAGCCCCGGCGACCGCCTGGTTTGGCATGATTGTCGTCTTTTTCTATATCTGTGTGGCCATCTTCGCAGATCTCCTTGCTCCTTATGGCGAGGCCGAAATTCATGCTGCTGCCTTCGCGCCATGGGGCGATGAGTTCTTCTTCGGCACCGACCAGATCGGCCGAGACGTGCTCACCCGGCTGATCTACGGCGCCCGCAACACCATGGGCATTGCACTCGCGACGACGATTCTGTCGTTTCTCATCGGCGGTGGGCTGGGCCTGGTGGCGGCGATCAACCGCCGCTGGCTTGACCAGGCGCTGAGCCGGTTTGTCGATGTTTTGATGGCGATTCCAAGCCTGATCTTTGCGCTGATGCTGCTGTCGATTTTCGGATCGACCATCACCAGCCTGATCATCATCATTGCGGTGCTCGATTCCACCCGGGTGTTCCGCCTCACCCGCGCAGTCGCGGTCAATGTGGCCGTGATGGACTATGTCGAGGCGGCAAAATTGCGCGGCGAGGGTCTCGGCTGGATCATGCGGCGGGAGATCCTGCCCAATATCATGCCGCCGCTGGTGGCCGAATTCGGGCTCCGGTTCTGCTTTGTGTTTCTCACCATCGCGGCGCTGTCTTTCCTGGGCGTCGGCATTCAGCCGCCAACCGCTGACTGGGGGTCGATGGTGCGGGCCAATGCCTCGCTGATCCAGTTCGCCAAATACGACATGACAGCCGCGATCACGCCCTTGCTGCCGGCTGCTGCCATTGCCTTGCTGACCGTCGCAGTGAACTTCATTGTCGACTGGTTCTTGCACAAGACAAGCGGACTTCGCGAATGACCGATACCACGCAATCCAGCCCCGATTTCAGCAATGACATCCTGTTGAAGATGCGCGACATCCGCATCGACGGCTATTCCGACGAGCAATGGCACCCCATCATCAAGGGCGTTGATGTAACGCTTCGCCGTGGCGAGATCATGGGGCTGATCGGTGAATCCGGCGCCGGCAAATCGACGCTCGGCAAGGCGGCCATGGGCTACACCCAGCCGGGCTGCAAGCTGACCAGTGGCTCGATCCTGTTTGACGGTGTCGATCTGGCAAAAGCCAGCGACCGGGACAAGCGGATGCTTTGGGGAACCCGCATCGCCTATGTGGCGCAATCGGCCGCCGCCTCCTTCAATCCGGCGCACCGGCTGATCGACCAGACCGTTGAAGCTGCGACCCGGCGCGGCATCCGCCCCGATGCTGACTCACGCACGGATGCGGTGGAGCTGTACAGGGCCCTGCAATTGCCCGATCCCGAAATCATCGGCAACCGCTATCCGCACCAGGTCTCGGGCGGTCAGTTGCAGCGTGTGATGACCGCCATGGCAATGTCGCCGCGCCCGGATCTGATCATCTTCGACGAGCCCACCACGGCGCTTGATGTCACAACCCAGGTTGAGGTCCTGGCGTCGATGCGCAACATCGTCGAGGAATTCAACACCGCGGCGATCTACATCACCCATGATCTGGCCGTGGTTGCCCAGATGGCTGATTTCATCCAGGTTCTTCGCTACGGCGAAGAGGTGGAGGCGGCACCGACCCGGCAAATGCTGACCAAACCGGAAATGCCCTACACCAAATCGCTGTGGTCGGTCCGGGCTCTGGAAAAGCCCGAGGTCAAGGGCGAGGACATTGTCCTGTCCATTGACAATATCGACGCAGCCTATGGGCCGCAGCAGGTTCTGTTCGATGTCTCGATCAAGCTTCCGCGCGGCCGAACGGTCGCGGTTGTCGGCGAATCCGGGTCCGGCAAATCGACCACAGCGCGGGTGATCACCGGTCTGTTGCCACCCCTTGGTGGCACCGTCACCTTCAACGGCGAGGTACTTCCCGCCGCGCTGAAGGATCGCAGCAAGGAACAGTTGCAACAGATCCAGATGATCTACCAGATGGCCGACACCGCAATGAACCCGCGCCAGACAGTTGAGGAAATCATCGGCCGACCGCTCGAGTTTTATATGGGTCTCAAGGGCAAGCAGCGCGAGGAGCGAATCCTTGAGCTGCTGGACATGATCGAGCTCGACGAGAGTTTTATGGACCGGTTGCCGTCCGAACTTTCCGGCGGTCAGAAGCAGCGCATATGCATTGCCCGCGCGCTGGCGGCCAGACCGGACATCATCATCTGCGACGAAGTCACCTCAGCGCTCGACCAGATCGTGCAGGAGGGCATCCTGCAATTGCTGCTGCGGCTGCAGAAGAAGTACGACATCACCTATCTGTTCATCACCCATGACATCGCCACCGTGAAGGCGATTTCGGACGAGATCGTGGTCATGTTGGAGGGCAAGGTTGTCGAACAGGGCCTCAAGAGCGAGATCCTGTCGCCTCCCTACCCCGACTACACAAAGCTGCTTTTGTCGTCAGTTCCGGACATGGATCCCGACTGGCTGACCAATTTCCTGGAACAGCGCAGCGACTGACCGGTGCAAACCGGGCTGAACTATCCCGGCGCGATGAGCCCGGGCAAATCCGCCACCGAATCAATGACCAGATCGGACAGCGCCGCCAGGGTCTGCCGGGTTCCGGTCCCCGACAACACTCCGATTGCAGCGCCCGCTCCAGCGGCGCGAGCCAGTTCCATATCGTGGCCGTTGTCGCCCACCATGGCGACCTCCGAAGGCTTCAGTCCCAGATGTGCGGCAAAGGCCAGCAACATGCCAGGCTCCGGCTTCGGTCCATGGCCGCTGTCATAGCCGGCGATGAAGCCGATATGGGATTCAAGCCCCAGAACCTCGACGGTTCGTAAAATGCTGGCTTCGCCGTCACTGGACGCGATTCCCACCGACAGCCCGGCATCGGCAAGCGTTTGCATCAGGGCCTTGAGATCGCAGATCGGCCACGGCGATTCTGCCCCCTCGACAAAGGTCTGGTCGAGCCGGCGCATCAGCTCTTCGGTTTCGAACGGGCTTCCATGCGCCACCATGTGCGCCGCGATCTCGCGGGCATTGGCCGCTGCAAACATGCTGTCAGCGCGGGTCTTGCCGGTCACCGGGTCCATGCCGCATGCAAGAAGCAGCACATCGGCGAGCGCCGCGTCGCCGTCGGCTGCGATCAGCGCCCCCTTGCGGTTGATCGCCGCCCATGTCCTGTCGAAATCGACCAGTGTGCCATCCTTGTCGAACAGAATTGCCTTGATCTCGTTGCCGAATTTCCATGCCATGATGTTTTCCCATTTGACACAAGCTGTGCCCCGCGATTGCATGGGCGTCAACCTTTCGAGGATGTCCGCTTGCGCCCCTCCCCCTATGACACTCTGCTTGATGATGAAACCTGGGCCTTTGTCGACACATCGGTCGGCTTCTATCCGGCAGATGCCACAGATCTCGATCCGGCGGGGCAGCGGCGCGTCTATGACCAATTGTGCAAGGCGTTCGACAGCGGCAGGCCCGCAGGCGTCCTGGTCCGTGAGTTCTTCCTTCCCGGCCCGGTCACGGCGATCCCGGTCCGCCAATACCTGCCGGCGGCCGCCAACCCGTCAGCGCTGGTGATGTATCTGCATGGCGGCGGCTTCATCCTCGGCGGGCTCGAAAGCCATGACAGCATCTGCGCCGAAATCTGTGATGCAACTGGCTACGCGGTCATCGCCGTGGACTACCGCCTGGCTCCCGAACACCTGCACCCGGCCCCGTTTGACGATGCGCTTTCGGCGTTCAGCCATCTGGCAGCAACCTGCCGGCTCCCCATTCTGCTGTGCGGTGACAGTGCCGGCGGCAATCTGGCCGCGGCTGTGGCCTGGGCGGCCCGAAGCCAAATGCGAAGCCCAGCGGCACAGGTGCTGATCTACCCCGCCCTTGGCGCAGACCGCTCCAAAGGCAGCTTTGCCAGCCACGCCAGGGCGCCGATGCTGACCACTGCCGACCTGATCTACTATGACGGCCTGCGCTCCGGCGGCCGGCCTGCGCATGACGACCCGTCATTCACACCGCTCGCGGCCTCGGAATTCGCAGGCCTGCCGCCGACCCTCGTCCTTACCGCCGAATGCGATCCGTTGTCCGGCGATGGCCCCGACTATTGTGCCCGCCTGGTCCAGGATGG
Organism: Hoeflea sp. YIM 152468; assembly: GCF_029210485.1. Classification (GTDB taxonomy): domain Bacteria; phylum Pseudomonadota; class Alphaproteobacteria; order Rhizobiales; family Rhizobiaceae; genus Hoeflea. The sequence continues at coordinate 45,617 of NZ_JARGET010000028.1, read as the reverse complement.
CAGCAAGGCAATCTGCATTGAGGAACAAGGCCTGGTGCATGGCTATCTGCGCGCCCGCCACTCGGTGAGCCGTGCCCGCGACAGCTTTGCCCGTATGGTTTCAGGCATCAAGGCTCTCGGCGCAGGCGATTGGCCCTATTGAACCGCAGCCGCTGGCAAGGACTCAACCGGCCTGCTTCCACACGGCTCAGGCAAGGGTCCCGGCACGGCCCGCCTGACGGCCGGAGAAAATGCACCCCCCGAGGAAGCTGCCCTCAAGCGCATTGTAGCCGTGATAACCGCCACCGCCAAAGCCGCTGACTTCACCCGCTGCAAACAATCCCTCGATCCGATCGCCCTGCCGATTGAGAACCTGTCCGTTCAGATCGGTTTCGAACCCGCCAAGCGTCTTGCGGGTGATGATGTGCAGTTTGACCGCGATCAGCGGACCGTTGTCGGGGTCGAGGAAGCGGTGTGGTTTGGCCGTGCGCATCAATCTGTCACCCCGGTAATTCCGCGCCGCAGACACCGCCATCAGTTGCGCGTCCTTGGTAAACGGATTGTCGATCTGGCTGTCACGGGCGACGATCTGGGCCCGCAGCTTGTCGAGGTCGATCAGCCCACCGCCCTTGATGTTCATGCCGGCGACCAGATCGTCGAGACTGTCAGCGACAACAAAATCCTCGCCGTGCGTCTTGAACGCCTCCACCGCCGGCGTCGCCTGCTTGTTGAGCAGGCGCTGCTGGATCACCTTGAGCCAGCTTTTCGCAGCAAAGTCCGGATTCTGCTCCGAACCGGACAGCGCCACTTCCTTCTTCAGGATCTTCTGGGTCATCACGAACCAGGAATAGTCATGGCCCGTCGACAGGATCTCGCGCAGCGTCGACAATGTATCGAACCCCGGCAGACAGGGTGGCTTGAGCCGTTTTCCTGTCGCATCGAACCACATCGACGAAGGTCCCGGCAGGATGCGGATGCCGTGATTGGGCCAGATCGGGTTCCAGTTCTTCACACCTTCGGTGTAGTGCCACATCCGGTCGGCATTGATCACCCGTCCCCCGGCGGCTTCGGTGATCGCGATCATCCGGCCATCGACATGGGCGGGCACCCCGGCGATCATCCCGGCCGGCGGCTCCCCCAGCCGGTCACGCGGCCAGACCTTGCGGACCAGGTCGAAATTCCCGCCAATGCCGCCCGACGTCACCAGCACGCTTGCCGCGCGCAGTTCGAAATCACCGGCAACCTCGCGGCTGCTGGGCTGGCCGCGCTCCTTGACGTCGTCGGCAAGGATCTCGCCGGAAACCCCTTTGACGGCCTTGTTCTCGGTGATGATGTGCGAGCAGCGATGCCGGAACTTCAGTTCGATGCGGCCTTTTTTGACATGGGCGCGAACCCGCTGTTCAAACGGCTCCACCGTCCCCGGCCCGACCCCCCATGTCAGATGGAACCGTGGCACCGAATTGCCGTGACCATCGGCAAAGGATCCGCCGCGCTCGGCCCAGCCAACAATCGGAAACCAGCGCATGCCCATCTTGTGAAGCCACGGCCGCATCTCGCCTGCGGCGAAATCGACATAGGCCTCGGCCCATTTTCGCGGCCAGTAATCCTCCTTGCGGTCAAACTGCGCCGATCCCATCCAGTCGCTCAGAGCCAGCTCGCGGCTGTCCTTGATCCCCATCCGCCGCTGTTCCGGCGTATCGACAAGGAACAGCCCGCCAAGCGACCAGAATGCCTGCCCGCCGATAAAATTCTCCGGTTCCTGATCAAGAATGATCACCTGCTTGCCACGGTCGGCCAGTTCTGCGGCCGCCACCAGTCCGGCAAGTCCGCAGCCGACAACGATCACATCGCAACGATCCATTCCGTGCTCTCCTAAACCGTTGCGATCTGCGGAGCATCGACCCTGCGAAGCCACAGGATCAGCGGCGCCGAGACCACATACATCAAGATACCGTAGACCGCCGCCGGCAGCGCGTAGGCGGAAAAGCCGGCCTCGTATCCGCTCAGCATGGCGGCAACCGTGATCCCGAGCGTCGAGTTTTGTATCCCGGTTTCGATCGCAATCGTCTTCACCTGTGCCATCGGCACAGCGGCCAGCCGCGCCACGCCATATCCGATCGCCAGCAACAGGAGGATCAGGCTCACCAGCGAGGGTGCCAGCACCGGAAGATTGGCAACAAAGACATCCCAGTTCGCCACCAGCGCCAGCACGACGATGAACACGAACAACCCGTTGGCCACCTGCGCCACCACGGGCGCAATCCGGTCTGTGAAGGCTGGCGCCAGATGGCGAAGCGTCAATCCGAGTAGAATCGGCACGGTCGTCAACAAGAACAGTTGCACCGCGATGCCGCTGATATTGACCGGGGGCGCTTCCGCACCGCTGAAATGACGGATCGCCAGCGCCAGCAACGGCGGCACGGTGATCATGCTGGCGAGACTGATGACGGCGGTCAGCGAGACCGAAAGCGCCACGTCGCCCCGCGCCAGCCGGGTCAGGATGTTGCTGGTGACCCCGCCCGGACAAAACGCCAGGATCATGAACCCGATTGCCAGTTCGGGCCCAAGTCCGAATGCCAGCACCAGCGCGAAGGTGACAACCGGCAAAATCACCACCTGGTTGACTGCGCCGATGACAAACGCAAACGGTTGCTTTGCCACCCGCGCAAAATCCGCAACCGTCAGCCCCAGCCCCAGCGACAACATGATGAAGGCCAGTCCCAGCGGCAGCACCACCCCGACAATTGTTCCCATGGTTCCCTCCCCTTGCCGGCGGACACATCATCGCCGGTCTGCATTCCATCGCCACCTCGCAAGAGCCGGGCGGCGTTTCCGGAACGGGACCACAATTTTTACCAGTTGTCGATGCCAATGACGGCGGGGTGCGGCACGGCAAGCACGGCAGATCCACGCAACCGCCCGGGTCTTAACCGGCGGTGACGTCAAGCTCGGACAGCGAGGATGTCGGGATGACCCTGGTATCTCAATTGCGCGACGCCTCTGATTTGCAGCCCCAGTGCCCGATAGGCTCGACATGCAGAACCCGTTATTATAGCTGCTGGTGTGACACCGGTCTCCGCGGCGGCCGGCGCGGGTGTTGAACCAGGTCGCCAGATCGGTCAATCATGCCCATGCACCCGATCACTGCAGAAACAGGAAACCCCATGGCCCGGACAATCACCCCCGTCGCAGATCTCGTTGCCGCCGCGCGCGCCCGCATCGAAGAAATCGAAACTGCAGCCGCCATCGCCATGGTCGATGATCCCAATGTGGTCCTTGTCGATTTGCGCGATGTGCGCGAGCGCCAGCGCTCCGGCTTTATTCCCGGCAGTTTCCATTGCCCGCGCGGCATGGTGGAATTCTGGGTTGATCCGCAGAGCCCCTATTTCAAGGAGGTGTTTGGTCAGGACAAGAAATTCGTCTTCCACTGCGCCTCCGGCTGGCGCTCGGCGCTGACGACAGCCACGCTCAACGATATGGGGTTTGAGGCGGCCCACCTGAAGGAAGGGTTTTCCACCTGGCAGGCCCAGGGCGGCCCGGTGGAGTTCCCGCCGGAGCGCTGACGCATTTGCTATCAGCCCTCACCCGGCCTTCTGGCGTTAGTGCAGATCAAAGCCATCCTCGATCTTCCATTTGACCTTGTTGGCGTCAAGGAAATCGATCGAGTGCACAACCATGCTGTCGGGACCGACAAAGCACAGATTGTAGTTCGGCGCCAACGCGCCATATCCCATCCGGTTGATCTGTCCGGAGAAATCCGGCCAGCAGGCATGATTGGTCGACCGCGGCGCCGAATAGGGAATGCCGCAGACCGCGCCGCTCAGCGAGTAGTGGCAATGGCCAAAAAACATGTGTGCGATGGTATCGCGATACTGCATCAGCAGCCCCTGCAGCTCTTTTTCATTGAGGATGCCAATGACGTCGGCGTTGGCGACGTGCACCCGCACCGGATTGTGATGCATGAACAGATAGGCCTTTTGCCCGGCAGCGCGCACTTGATCCAGCACCTGGGTGAGCCAGACCATGCGCTTTTCACAATAAAGCCCACTGTGCCGGCCCTGATCCACCGTATCCATGTAGACAAACACGCCTGCCGAGGTCTGTTCCGTCCACTGGATGAAGCCATTGCTGTCACGGCTGGTAGCGGGAAACAGGCGGACGAAGGTTTCGCGGTGGTCGTGATTGCCGATCATCAAACGCGGCGCGAGCTTGTCCTTGAGTGTGCTGGCCGCAAGAATGCCGGCAAGTTCGCGGTAGCTCTCTTCGCGCCCGAAATGGGTCAGGTCGCCGGTGATGACCACCTTGTCGGCATCATGGTCATGCGCCTCGACATAGGCCAGACAGGCGCGGAAGTTTGCAATCGGATCGAGACCAAGGATCGGATCCGGGTGGATATGAATGTCGGAAATATGAACCAGCTTCATCAACGCTTCCTGTGACAATTGCCGTCTGGTTAAACCGAAGATGCTGCCGTCCCATAACAGCCCCCCGCATTTCGATCATGACAAGACCGCAAACGCAATCTGTTCCTGTGCTGGCGCTGGTGTAGTGAACACCGCGGGTCCGGAAAGCCTGAAGACTGACATTCTCAGTTGTCAGGCCAGAAAGCACCGCACATTCGGCCGAGCGCGGCGTAACCAGCACTGATTTCAGTCCTCCGCTTTGACGCTCAAACCAAGGCGATTGAGCGGCGGCCACCTTAAAGTTGATCGAGATTGATCCCGATGGTGATCGCGCCGATGGGCTCGCCGGTTGCCGGATCGGAGATGGTGATGCTGGCCTGCGACTGCAGCGCCTGGCTGGATTCATCCTTTTCGACGCCATCGACGAAAATCACGCCGGAACCGACGCTGAAGGTCTGTTGCCATTTGGCTTCATCTCCCTGCCAATAATCCGACGTGACATCGCTCTGACCGACATTGAGTCCCCGGGCATCCATCACGAACATTTCTGTGATCATGCCCTGGCTGGCGTCTTTCTTGTCCATCAGAAACTTCGACAGGTCGCGAGCCAGAACTTCCTCTACGAAAGGCTGGTTGGAAGCTGTCGCCTGAGCCCGCCAATGCTTGTCCATCTTGTCGATTGCGGCGTCGTCGAGGCCGCTTGTCCTTGTATTCTGCTCCTTGATCGCATCAATGACGATCGGATCGTTCAACCAGCCTTCAACACTGGTGCTGATGAAGTGCTTGACCTGCGCAACATGTGCGGCTTCAGCCGTAGCTGACACGGGCGCGAAAGCGAGCGCGCTGGAAGCAAGCAGAACCGATGCAAAATGCTTCATTTTCATAAGATCGTCTCCCTTTTTAAAGTGGATAGCGAACATTTGCGATCATCCATGGTTGCGATATGCAGGGTTAAGATTCCACCCAATTGTCAGGGCTTCCGACATCTCGGACAGCCGGCAACCCGTTCCCGGCACCGTTCGCCGAGCTGTCCGTCAGCTCAAGTCCGACGTTTTACACCAAAGCTGTTGTCATCCCTGCCAGACATCCGGGACTCGCGAACCGCAAATGGTGGTGCGGGGGAGATCAGCTCCGCGCCAATCAAAAAGCGAAGGGTCGGGAGCCGGGCAATGACCGCATCGGATGCTGACAGAGACATTCCGGCCGACCCATCAACTGGATCGGTTGGCGGCTATTGCCCGTCTCATATAGTCGACCAGTTGCCCGCCCGCTGTTGCCACCGCCCCCGAATTGTCAATGACCATGTCGGCGTCAATTGCTGATTTGAGCCCTTCAGCCCGCTTTATTCGTTCGGCGATCTCGGCCGCAGATTCCCGCCCCCTGGAACGAAGCCGTTGCGCAAGAATGATCGGATCGACCGCAATTTCCACGGCCACCGCACTGGGAAAGACTGTCTTGATGACGCTCCAGGCGCCGCGCGAACCATTGACCACGCCGATTTTGCCCGCGGCCAGATGTGTTTGAAGGGTGCGCGGCAGACCATACCGCAAACCATTTGCCGACCAGGTCAGGCAGAACCGGCTGTCTTCAACGGCTGCATCAAATTCAACCTCCGTCATGGCAACGTGGTCTTCGTTTCCCGCATCCGCAGCGCGGGTGATCGCCCGCCGCACGAACACAATATCGTCCGACCCGGCGAAGGCGCGCCGCGCGAACTCCATCAACGTATCCTTGCCCGCGCCGCTGGGACCCAGCACCACCACAAGCCGGCCCCGTCCCGCCGCAGCCGTATTCGCCAGATCACCTGCCACCGGCATCATGCCACCCGCTCGCCTTGCCGCCAGACGGACCGGACCACCGGAACGCCACTGTCGCGGCGCACCCGCACCAGATCGGCCCGCTTGCCCGTCACCAGACTGCCGCGATCATCAAGTCCGACCGTCTTGGCCGGTGTTGCGGTGACAAGCCGGAAAGCCGCCGCCAGATCCAGATCTTCGATCTCGTCCGCCAGCACGAAGGGCGCATGGATCAGGCTGAGCGGCACGTAGTCCGAAGACAGCACATCCAGAACGCCTGCGCGGGCAAGATCGGTGGCGGCGATATTGCCCGAATGCGATCCGCCCCGCACGACGTTGGGAGCACCCATCATCACGCTCATTCCTGCCCTGTGCGACGCTTTCGCCGCTGCGATACTGGTCGGAAACTCCGCCAGCTTGACGCCAAGATCGATTGCCTCGGCGACATGGTCGAGCGTCGCATCATCATGGCTGGCAACCGTGATGCCGCGGTCCGCGCAAGCCTCGGCAAGCGCCTTGCGATGGACGTCGGAATACCGTGCCGAAGCCGCCTGCCGACGGGCGACAAAACCGGCGAACGCGTCGTCCGTCAAACCGCGTTTGATCTTGAAATAGAGTGTGTACTGCTCCATCGACTGGAACTGGCGCTGTCCCGGTGCATGATCCATCAGCGAGACAATCCGGACCTGGCTGTCGGCCTGGAAATCGGCGAAATGATCAAGCACATCGGACGCCGACACCTCGCAGCGCAGGTGAACATAATGATCGGCGCGCAGCCGGTCCTGCGCCCTTGCTTCAGCCAGGGCGTCTGAGACTGCGCGCATCTCGCCAATCTTGAAACCGTCGTCAGCGTCCGAGCCAAGCCGCAGGCAGTCAAACACTGTGGTGATGCCGGATGCGGCAATCTGCGCGTCATGCGACTGGATCGCGGATATGGCGTTCCAGCGCACGCCCGGGCGCGGTGAATAATGCATTTCGAGGTGATCGGTGTGCAATTCCACCAGGCCAGGGATGATGTAGTCCCCATCCATGTCGATGCCGCGGGATGTATTGCCTTCATCGATGCCGGCTATGATTCCATCCCTCACCACAAGGCTTCCCGACATCACCCGGTCTTCCAGCACCAGCCGGGCATTGGTGAAAACAGTCTCGCTTGTCATTCAGGCAAACTCTCTCTGCTGGCCGGGCGCCAGCGGTATGCGGCTGTGGATTTCAAATGCCGCGCCAGGTTCGGGTTCCACAAACACGGTCAATGCCGACACCGGGATCGGTCTCGACAACACCGGCGCGAAATGCCGGCTGGCAGCGGCGGCGACCCGCGACAGATCCGGCTCGATGAGGCGCGTGCTCAGGGTCATATGGAAGCGAAAATCGTCTGAAACATAAGGATAGCCCCAGCGCATCAGATTGCGCAGCTGCGATGGCGACAGCGCCTCCGGATTGCGCCGCGCCATGTCCTGCTCCGACAGTGCGGCCCGCAGCGGCTCGAAGGCTTCAACGACCGATTGCGCAAAAGTGGCCAGTTCCGGCGCCGGGTGTTCCGGCACCAGCGCCACAAAGCCCTCAAGCCTGCCCACACTCAGCGACGGGATTTCGAACGCTGGGGCAGCAGCCGCGAACGTTGTGACGGCAGCCGTGAGATCCGCTTCTGACACGCCTTGGGCCAGCCGGAATGGCGCCTTCAGTGTCGCATGGAACCCGTAGCGGCGCGCCGGACCCGTGAGCGAGGCAAGTTCGCTTGCACCAAGCTCTTCGAGGTTCGGATGTTCGACCGGCTTGCCGCTTTCCGCATCTCGTCCAATCCAACTGGCACCAAGTTCAGCAAGTGCGTCCCCCGGACCGGGTGAAAAATACAAGGCATACCGGACCACACCTGTCCCTTCCCAATCAGCAACCCGCACAGGCGCGGGGATTCGTTTCCTTGTTCTAGCCCATATTCAGGGCCAGCAGCAGCTTATAGTCGACGTTTTGCAAAACGGCGGCCGTTTCCAAGCGGGCAATCGAAGCCGATGGATACAACGATTGCGTGACAAATACCGGCATGGTTTGCGGTACAGCTGCAACCTATGCGGTGCAAGCCAGCCACGCCAGCAGAGGATGCCCATTCGTTTATCTGACCGGCGCGATCGACACCAGGTGCGCCAGGCGCGAGATTCTGTGTCGAGTTGACCTCAACGACGAACAGTCTTGCCTGTCACGGCGACCGTCACAAAACTGAAAACTGAATCGGGTCTAAGCCTGCCAGCAAGACAATTGTTCAAGGTTCAGGCGGGGCCCGTGACCAAAAAATACCGGACGATATTCCTTTCAGACATCCACCTCGGCACACCTGATTGTCAGGCCGATATCCTCATCGACTTTCTGCGAGAGCATGATGCACCGACGATCTATCTCGTCGGCGATATTGTCGATTGCTGGCGCATGAAGCGCAAAGGCTTCTACTGGCCGCAATCGCACAATGATGTGGTCCAGAAGCTGCTGCGCAAGGCCCGCAAAGGCACCCGCATCATTTATGTGCCGGGCAATCATGACGAGTTGCTGCGCGACTATCAGGGGGTACATTTCGGTGGCATCGAGGTGCGCCAGCGCGACCTCTTCGAGACCGCCGACGGCAAGCGCCTGCTGGTCATCCACGGTGACGAGTTCGACATGGTGGTGATGAACCACCGCTGGCTCGCGCATCTCGGCGACATTGCCTATGGCCTGGCGATGTGGACCAACAAATGGCACAATCGCAGCCGCAGACTGCTCGGCCTTCGCTACTGGTCGTTCTCGCGCTGGGCCAAGCTCAAGGTCAAGGGCGCCGTCAATTTCATCTCCGATTTCGAGGACGTGCTGGCCAATGAAGCCCGCAAGCATGACGCCGACGGCGTCATTTGCGGCCATATCCATCACGCCGCCAACGAGATGCGCGGCGGCATCCACTACATCAACACCGGTGATTGGGTCGAGAGTTGCACCGCTGTCGTCGAGCATTTTGATGGCCGGATGGAGATCATCGACTGGTCGCGACGGATTTCGGCCAAGGCCGGATCGGTCACCAGGGAAAAATCCCGCAAACAAGTCACCACCGTACACGGCGAAGCGGCATGATCGCCGTCCCCTTCCCACCGGAGCACTCCGAATGAGCATGATTGACACCACAGCGATCGGCGCCCGCATTGACGGCGCTGTCGTGCGCGGCACCGCGCTCTCCTCGACCGGCTTGCTGGAGCGAGCGTTCTCGACGGCTTTCCGCGGTCTGGTTTACCCGCAGATCTGGGAGGATCCGCTGGTCGACATGGAAGCCCTGGCGCTCAGACCCACGGATACGCTGGTCACCATCGCCTCGGGCTCCTGCAACGTTCTGTCCTATCTGAGCGCCGATCCGGCCGAGATCATTGCCGTTGACCTGTCGCCGGCGCATGTGGCGCTGGGCAAGCTCAAACTGGCCGCAGCCACACATCTGCCCGACCACACTTCATTTTCCAACCTGTTTCGCCACGCCAATCTGAAATCCAACATTGCGCTCTATGAGCGCCACATTCGCCCGCACCTTGATTCAAAGACACGCGCCTATTGGGACGGGCGGCAAGCCAATGGCCGTCGTCGTATCAGCCGCTTTAGCCGCGGATTCTACACCACCGGACTGCTCGGCCGGTTCATCTCGGCCGCCCATATCATCGGAAAGGTCTATGGTGTTGACCCGCGCGACTTGCTGCGCATGGACAGCATCGAGAAACAACGAGAGTTCTTTCACACCCGCATGGCGCCTGTGTTCGACAGCCGCAGCTTCAAGGCGCTGACATCGCTGCGCGCCTCGCTGTTCGGGCTTGGCATACCGCCGGCGCAATACGCAGCTTTGGCCGGCGATGGGCCGGATGGCATGGCCGGGGCGCTGAAAGCGCGAACCGAACGGCTGGCGTGCGGTTTTCCGTTGAAGGACAATTACTTTGCCTGGCAGGCTTTTGGGCGCGGTTACCAGGCAGGCGAAACTGCCAGTCTGCCGCCCTATCTCGAAGCCCGCAATTTCCAGGCGATCCGCCGCAATGCGAGCCGCGTGAACATCGTCAATGAGAGCATTACCGTGCTCCTCGCCTCCCGGCCCGCTGCTTCCGTGGACGCCTTCGTGCTGCTGGATGCCCAGGACTGGATGACTGACAGCCAGCTCTGCGAACTCTGGGCCGAGATCACCCGCACCGCGCGCCCCGGCGCGCGCGTCATCTACCGCACTGCCGCCGCAGGCTCTCCATTGCCCGGCCACGTTCCTGACGGCATCCTTGACCAATGGGACTACCGCTCTGAGGAAAGCCTTGAGTTGGGCGCCAAAGACCGGTCTGCGATCTATGGCGGCTTTCATCTGCACGTCAAACGTGAGGCCACCGCGTGAGCACCGCTTCCGCCAATGGCTCTGTGATGGACGACATCTATCGCCGCCAACGCTACCTTTATGATCTGACCCGGCGCTATTATCTGCTCGGCCGCAACGAGCTGATTGCCGCCCTCAAGCCACCACCAAATGGCACTGTGCTGGAAATAGGTTGCGGCACGGCCCGCAACCTGATTCTGACGGCAAAACGCTATCCGGATGCCAGACTCTGCGGCCTCGACATCTCGGCTGAAATGCTCAAATCGGCCGGCGCCATGGTGTCAAGAACCGGCACCGGTGACCGCATCAGCCTTGCCCGGGGGGATGCCACAGCTTTCGATGCGGCAACGCTTTTCGGCATATCCGGATTCGACCGGGTGTTTCTCTCCTACAGCCTGTCGATGATACCGGGCTGGGAAGCCGCTCTTCATCAGGCCGTCCTGGCGGTGAAGCCTGGCGGCGAACTGCATGTCGTGGATTTCGGTCAGCAGGACCGGTTGCCGGGCTGGTTTGGCAAGAGTTTGAAAGCCTGGCTTGCACGCTTTCATGTCACCCCGCGCGAAAACCTCGGACCAGCCATGACAGCCTTGTCAGCCGCGCATCAGGCCGAACTGACACTCTCGCCGATCTATCGTGACTATGCCCGCATCGGAGTTATCCGCTTGCCTCAGGGCCATTACCCGGACCGCTAATGCATGTCGCGCAAAAGTGTGCAGCGGTTTTGCGACAACGACATGCATAAACAAAGTGCCTAAAGCGCGTCACCCGGAACCGGTTTGATGCGACGCGCTTTAGGCTGTCCCCCCGCAATGGGCGTCGACAATCCGCTGCACCATTGGCGCATAGTAGGAAAACGGCTGTGTGGTCAGGTCCGCCTGCTTGCCCGCATCGTCATACAACCGCACGCGGACGATCTCTTCGCAATTGCCATTTTTCTCGAATTCCACCACTTCATCGGCGCTCATCGGACCGCCCTGCAGATTGAGCGAGTGGACTGATGCCGCGGACAGCTTGCCCAGATAGGCGGGATCGGTCGCACACAGATACCGCTTGGCGGCGACGTGGTAGCGCACACAATCGGTGACCAGTGTCGGGAAGAATTGCTCCAGTACGCGCGCGCCCGCTTCCTCGTGATGCCTGTCCTCGACATCGTCCATCGAAAACGTGCCGAACTCCGAGGTGAAATGGCCGATATCGTGCAACAGCGCCGCCACAACGATGATCTCTGCCTCGCCTGCCTGCTCGGCGAAATGCGCGCCTTGCAGCATGTGTTCGGCCATGGTCACCGGCTCTCCGAGATACTCCTCGCCGCCACGGCGGTCGAAAATTCCGGCCAGGAAATCCACGATTGTCTCTGGAGACAAGGTTTGGGAACCGGTATCGCTCATTCCGCCGCCTCCAGGGTTTGCGTTTCCAGCGACGCCAGCGTCGACAACAGGCCATCCTTGTCGGCGTAGCATCCCTGCAACCATCGCGATCCGGCGCCGGAATAGCCCTTGCGGGCATGCAAAACCCGGGTGTTGTCCACCAGGAAGCATTCGCCCGGCGTCAGCTTGAAGGTCACTTCCATGGCAGGATCGTCGATGATTTCGCCAAACCGGCGATAGGCGGCATAATAGGTCTCCATCTGGTCGAACGGCACATCGGTGATCGCAGCCGTCGAGCGGTTGTTGAAGCGCACGCCGATCAACTCGCCATCGGCGGAAAGTTCGATCATCGGACGCCGCGCGCGCAGGCAGACGCCCTTTTCACCGGCATATTCGAACCGGGCGCAATGGCTTGAGAGAACCTCGAACCAGGCCGGATTTTCCGCCTTCAGGCGCAAGGCGGCGGCAAAGCCGTCGACCACCATGTTCTCGCCGCCCTCAGCAGAGTTCTCAAGACAATAAAGGATCTGCACGGTGGGCACCGGATCCCGGTAGGGATTGTCGGTGTGGGCCTGCAATCCCAATCCTGTATAGGCAAGATTGGTCGGATTGACCTCGGTTCGCACCTCGAAATATTTGCCGTAATTGGTTTCCCTGACATACCCGAACAGCGCCGCAACCTTCAACAGCGCTTCCGGTTCCACCGGTCCGCCAGCCATCTTGCCAAATCCGTATGTGCGCATCTGAACCAGCCAGTCGCGCAGGGCCTCGCCGTCAGCCTGTGCCTTATTGAAATCGACGAGCGGAATCCCGGTCATCAGGCCGCTGTCCCATGGCGTGATGTCGGGGCTCAACCAGCCGGCTGCCGGTTCTGCGCCGCTGTCGTAACTGTGCGCCATCAGCCATCCAAGATCATACTCGATGCTCTTGGCTTCGGGTTGGAAATGCAGGCGCAGGGCCGCGCCCTCAAGCCGCGCGTTTTCGACCTTCAGGTCAACCGGGATGTCGCGGAGCGCGATCAACCGCTGGCCGTTTCCGGCCGATCGGGTTTCGGCGTCCCAGGCATTGTCGCGCAGCCAGATGGCGTGAAACCGGGTCCGCGCGCCTGCCTCCGAAATCAGGGTGACAATCTGTCCGTCATCACTCAGTTCTACTGCATACATTGTATTTCATCCCTGTAGCCTTGGCGTTGATGACAGTTATCGCGATCTTTGACATAATCACAATTTAGCATTTCCAACAGTTAGACACGGTTTTGATTATGTCTCTTGGCAAGATTGGCCAGCTTCCGCTGGAATGGGTGCGTGTCTTCGAGGCAGCCGGCCGCACCGGCAGCTTCACCGCTGCGGCCGCCGAAATCGGCTTGACCCAGGCGGCGGTAAGCCAGCGCATCAAAAACCTCGAGCAGCTTGTCGGCGTCAGCCTGTTTTCCCGGCAGCCGCGCGGCGTCATCCTGACCGTGGATGGAGAAGCCTGGCTGCCCTATGTCACCCAGGCCCTGCTGGCGCTCAACCGCAGCGCCGACGAATTGTTCGGCAAGGCACCCGACCGGATCACCCTGTCGGCAAGCGCATCGGTTGCACAGATGTGGATCATTCCCCGCCTCGCAGCCCTGGAGAACAGGCCCAGGTTCCAGATATCGCTGACCACCATGACCATCGAACCGGACTTCGCCAAGGCCAATGCAACCCTCGAAATCCGCTATATACGGCATCCCCGCCCCGAGGGACTGGCCACCCGGCTTTACCGGGAGGCTCTCGTTCCCCTGGCTGCTCCGGCGCTCTTGGAGGCAGGGACGCCCTGGTGGAAACTGCCCCGCATCGCGGTGTCCGGTCCGCGCCCCGGCTGGCAGGAATGGACTGTCCAATCCGGCGATGCCGTTACCGCTGTCCCCAACTACCGGTTTGACAGTTACGTCTCGGCCCACGCCGCCGCAAAGGCTGGGCTTGGCGTAATTCTGGGTTCGATGCCGCTCTCCAGCCAGGATCTGGCCAGCGGCAGCCTGGTGCGTCTGTCGGACAAATCATTGACGCCGGACGCGGGCTACTGGATGACGGCAAGTGAGGACATCCTGGCCCGGAGGCACTGGGTGGAACTTGTCAAAATTCTCTGCGAACCGGATGAACAGACATGAAACCCGAACCCGGTTTCCGGGGCCGGAGAGACACGGCCGCGCCTCACCCGGTTCTGCCGACATTTTGCTGTGCAACCGACACGGTCTTCAGGATGGCAAAGCAGTCGGCTCCCGGCGTGAGCTCCAGTGCCATCGCCGAGCGGCGGGTAATCCGCGCCAGCAACAGGTCTTCACCGGCGCGGAGCTGAACAATCGCGCCCGGCCCGTCACCGAGTCGCACCGCCGTGACCGTGGTTGCAAGGATGTTGAGCGCTGACAGCCCCTCTGGCCGGGTCCGCGACAGGATCACGTCATGGGCCAAAATACGGATACTGACCAGCGCCCCGACAGGAGCTTCAACCCGCGGCAGAAACAGCGGACCCGCTGTCGTTTCAAGCCGTGTCAGCCCGTCCTCTTCCTGCGCCGCGACGGTGGCGCGAAGACTGGCTCCAGCGGTTCTGATCCCCAGCGCAGGCACGCTTTCCGGATCGGAAAGCACCTCCGATGCCGGCCCTGACCGGGTCACGATTCCGTCCTCCATCAGCACCAGCGTCGTTGCCAGCCGCGCCACCTCGGCCATCGAATGGCTGACATAGACGATCGGGATCTCGCTGTGCTCGCACAGCCGCTCGAGATAGGGCAGGATTTCGGCCTTGCGCTCCTCATCAAGCGCCGCCAGCGGTTCGTCCATCAGCAGCAATTGCGGGCTGGCCAGCAGCGCCCGGCCGATCGCCACCCGCTGTTTTTCCCCGCCGGACAGGCTGCCGGGCCGCCGCTCGAGCAGGCCCTCGATCCCCAGCATCGCCACAACACGCTCAAACTCCGCTCTGGTTGCGGCTCCGCCTGGTGCAAACCAGCGGCCGTAGCCAAGATTTTGCTGGACGCTGAGATGGGGAAACAGCCGTCCCTCCTGAAACACATAGCCAAGCCGCCGCTGGTGCACCGGAATCGAGGCGCCGCGCTCGGAATCATAGAGAACCCGGCCCCCGACCGAGATCTGGCCGGCTTCAGGCTTGAACAACCCGGCAATGGCGTTGACCACCGAGGTCTTGCCGGAACCGGAGCGGCCGAACAGCGCGGTTACGCCTGCCGGAGCGGTGAAATCCACATCCAGCACAAAATTTCCGAACCTGTGCAGCAGCCGGACCGAGAAACTCATGATCCCGCTATCCTTCGCGCCACGGCACGGCCGAGCCATTCCGACAGGAACAGCGCCAACAGCGCGATCGCGACCGCGATCAGCACCAGTTGCAGCGCCTGTCCATCACCGCCCGGCACCTGCAGAAAACTGTACACCGCCGACGGCAGTGTTTGCGTCTGACCCGGAATGTTGGAGACGAATGTGATGGTGGCGCCAAATTCTCCCATCGCCTTCGCAAAGGCCAAAATCGCTCCGGCTATGACGCCCGGCAGAATCAGCGGCAAGGTGACGGTGGCAAATATCCAGAGCGGCGATGCGCCCAGTGTCGCTGCCGCCTGTTCCAGTTTCGGATCGACCGCCTCGATGGCGAGGCGTATGGCGCGCACCATCAGCGGAAATGCCATCACCGCCGCCGCCAGTGCGGCCCCGGTCCAGCGAAACGCAAACACCAGCCCAAAGCTCTCTTCCAGGAAGCCGCCAATTGCTCCACGGCGTCCGAATGTCAGCAGCAGCAGATACCCGGTCACCACCGGCGGCAGAATCAACGGCAGATGCACCAGCCCGTTAAGCGCCTGCTTGCCCCAGAACTCATGGCGCGCCAGAGCGTAGGCCACGGCGACACCGGCTGGCAGGCTCAGCACGGTCGCCCAGAACGAAACCTTCAATGACAGGAGAACCGCGCTCCATTGATCAGGCGTGAGCCAGTCAGCCATCGCCCTGCCCGTTCAACGGCCTGAAGCCTTGCGCCCTGAACATATCCGCCGCCGCCGGCCCGCTCAGCGCCTCGAGAAACAGGAGCGCGTCCGGTGCGGACGAAGAGGCGGTCAACGCAGCCGGGTAGATGATCGGCACATGGCTGGTTTGGGCAAACACCGCGATCACGCTGACCGTGTCTTCAGCCACCGCATCACTCGCATAGACAATGCCGAACGGCGCCTCGCCCGACGACACCAGAGCCAGCGCTGCACGCACATTGTCGGTCTGGGCGACCTTTTCCTTCACGGCGTCCCACTGCCCCAGACTGGTCAGTGCCGCCTTGCCGTAGATTCCGGCTGGCACGGACTCGACCAGCGCCATGGCCAGCCGTTGATCCCCGAGCAAACCGGCGAGATCGGCTCCCGCCTCCAGGTCGATCCTGCCTGCGTCGCGGCCATGCGCGATCAGCACCAGGCTGTTGCCGAGCAGGTCAATGCGGGTTTCCGGGCGGATCAGTTCGGCCGATTGGAGATAGTCCATCCAGTCGACCGATGCGGAGATGAAAAGATCGGCTGGCGCGCCCTGTTCGATCTGCCGCGCCAGGCTGGAGCTGCCGGCGTAGGAAACGGTCACGGACCTGCCGGTCCGCCCGCCCCATTCCGTCGCAACCTGATCCAGCGCGGTTTTGAGACTGGCGGCAGCAAACACCAGCACATCATCGGCTTGCGCTGCCACAGGCATCAGCAGGCTTGCCAGCAGCAACGCTCCGGCCAGAGGCCGCGCCAGAAACGGGAACGGGATCGAAAAGTCGGCCATCAAGCTGGCTCCAGACGCGTTATGCTTGCACCGAGATACCAGCGCGACCCGGTCCATGGCAATGGCCCGGTCATGTGCAGGCGCGGCCCGTCTTCCGCGCCAGCTTTGGTACGGGCTGAACGCCGGAAGCGGGCTTGCGCACCGGCTTCCGGCCTCCCACCGTCCCCGCTTCGCCTAGCCGAACATGTCAGCAGTGATGCCGGCATACCAGCCCGCTGACTCCTCGTAATTCGTCTTGCGCACCGCATCCGCTTCGTCCATCTGGCTGACAAAGCCGTGCGTCGAGGCAATTTTGCCCTCGCCGGGCTCATACTGCGCGCCCACCTTGATGCTGTCGTCGGTGTCGATCAGTGACCAGCAGGTGTTGGCGTATCGGGCCGGAAACAGCTTGGAGCCGGTCAGATCGCTGCGAATGGCCATCGCCGCCACCTTGGCCTGGCTGTTGGCGGAGAATGCCGATTTCGGCATGTCTCCGGCGATGGAGGCATCCCCGATAACAAAGACCGCGTCATCAAGGGTCGAGCGCATGCTCGCAGCATCGATCGGGCAATAGCCGCTGTCATCGGTCAATCCGGCCGAGACCGCGATCCCGCCTGCCTTCTGCGCCGGAATGATATTGAGCAAGGCCCCCTTGAAGGTGTCCAGATCGGTCTCGACCACTCCGGCACCGACATCAACCGCACCGATGCCGCCGTGCACATCCGGGCCGTACCATTCGATCATGCCCGGATAGTGCTTCTCCCAGCCTTCCTGAAACACGCCCTGCTTGGAAAATTTGTCCTTCGGATCGAGAATGATCACCTTGGAGTCGGTCAGACCTTTGGTCTTGAGGGCATGGGCCATCATCGACGCCCGCTCGTAAGGGCCTGGCGGACAGCGGTAGGGATTGGGTGGCGCCACGATCAGGATCTGCTGACCGTTCTCGATCTCATCCAGCCTGGCCTTGAGAATCTGGGTCTGAGGCCCGGCCTGCCAGGCATGCGGGGCGGCCTCGGACAACTCTTCCGAATAGCCTTCCACCGAATCCCAGATCAGATCGATGCCGGGCGCAACCACCAGACGGTCATAGGCAATGGAAGCCCCGTCCGCCATCGTCACCGTCTTGGCATCACGATCGACACTGACCGCCATCCCGGTCACCTTGGTGATGCCGTAATTCGATTGCAGCCCGTCATAACTGTGGGTGATGGATTCAAATGTCCGGAACCCACCGACATAGAGATTGGAATAAAAGCAGGTGGTGTAGACATCCGAATTCTCGATCAGCGTGACATCAATGGCGCCGTCGGAATCCTTGGCGATGTAGCGCGCCGCAGTGGCGCCGCCGGCACCGCCGCCAATCACCACCACGCGCGGCTTGCCCTGTGCCCGCAGATAAGTCGGAAGCGTCAGAGCCAACGCACTGGCCCCGGTGAAAAGTCCTAATTGGCGTCTGGTCAATCCAGTCATGGTATCCTCCCGATTGACAGTTTTATGATTCATTGCGGATCAAGCGAACTGAAATAGGCCGCCAACGCTGCGATCTCCTCATTGCCGAGATGTTCCACCCGCAGCTTCATGACCTCGTTGGACCGCACATTGGTCTTGTATTCGAACAGCGACCGGACGAAATACTCCTTCGGCAAACCGACTATCGACGGAATCCCGTCAGCGTGGCCGGTCATCTGGTGGCAGGTAACGCATTCGCCGGACAGATACTCGCCATATTCGGGGTCTCCGTCAATCTTCAGCACAATGTCGGCAAATTCCTGATCCGGTCCCGGGGTCTGCCGGTCGCCGGGTACAGGATCTGCCGCAGGCGCCTGCTGCGTGGCGCTAGCAAGCCAAATGATCAGCGCCCGGCGTTCTCCGGCATCGGCCATGCCGCGAAACGACATCCGGTTGCCCTTGATGAAGTCACGCGGTTTCTCGATATATTGGCTGAGAGTATCCGCGCTCCACACCAGCCCGGATTCACCCGCTGCCCGCATGCTGTCGGAATAGCGGAAACCATCGAGGCTACCTGCTGTGCGACCGAAAAGGCCGTCCAGATGCGGTCCGACCTTGTGCTTCGCCCCCGCTCCGATCTCGTGGCAGGCCGCACATGGTTTGAACAGGTCATCCGAGTGGGCAGAGCCCAAGAGCAAGGATAACACTGCAAAAACAATGGCAGGCACCCGGCACCACACCATCAAGATGCTTGCCTGGTACCTGCGGCTATCTGTCATTTCATCTCTCCTCAAGAGCGCCATCAGGCACTCGACAGTCAGTCGATACCCCCTCCGGCATTTGCATCATCGCCTTCAACGTCCGGCGTCACATCGATGATCTGCGCCCGGGCCGTGATCTTGACCGGCCCCGGCTTGCACTCCGACATGCAGGGCTCCAGCCCCTTGGCATAATGCGGCTCGCTCAACCGGTCGTCGGGGATGAAATTGCCTTCATTCGGCAACCGTACCGAGGTAAAGTTTTGCTTGGAAAGCTCGAACGTCTCGTCGTCAACAATGTCGTTAAGATACAACAGATAAGCGGTCAGCGCATAGACGTCATCATCCGACAGTGACCGGGCATCGCCAAACGGCATGGCGCGGCGGACATAATCGAAAACCGTCGACAGGTAAGGCCAGTAGGAGCCGATGGTCTTGACCGGCCGGTCCTTGAGCAACGTGCCCTGACCACCTGCCAGCACTGGCCAGCGTCCGGCGCCTTCGCCGAAATCACCATGGCAGACAGCACAATTCTCGGCATAGATCGGATCGCCTTCAGCCACGGTGCCCTTGCCCTCCGGCAGTCCGGTCCCGTCAGGGCGAATATCGATGTCCCAGGCTACGATCTCGGCCGGCATTGCCACGCGGCCGAGCCCGAACGCGCCCTTGCTGGCCTCCACCACCATTGTCTCGGGCTCTGCCGCGGGTTCGACTGTTTCCGCCGCAGCCGTCTCCACCGGCTGCTCCTCAACCACCGACCCGGCTTCCGCCGCCTGTGCTGCCGAGAAGGTTTTCAGATAGGCCAGAATATTGGCAAGTTCTTCCTGCTTTTTAAGTCCGGCAAAGGCCATTTTGGTGCCTTTGATCATGTCCTTTGGTTTGGTCAGGAATTCGGTCAGGGATTCCGCGTCCCAAACCAGACCGCCGTCTCCCGCCTCGATCATGGCTTTGGAGTACTTGTATCCTTCCGCGGAACCTGCCTCGCGGCCAAACAGCTCATTCAGCTCCGGACCAACCCGATGCCTGGCGCCTTCGCCCACGGTGTGACAGGCGCTGCATTTCTTGAACACCTTTTCGCCAGCGGCAACATCGCCGTCGGCCAGCGCGGGGCTGGCAAAGACTGCGAACGCCAGTGCGGCAAACGCAGCAGACTTAGGAAACTTCAACATTTTCAACCACCCCGTCGTTGTTGACGTGCCATGTCTGGATGCCATTGTTGTGATAAATCGAGTTGCCGCCACGGGCCGCGCGCAATGCGTTCTTGGTCGGCTGGACCAGGCCCTGATCGTCGATGGCGCGGGACTGCAGCAGCATTTCCGACCCGTCCCAGTTGATGTCGAGATAGAACCGGTGCAGCGCCTTGGGCAGGCTCGGCCCGTCAATCCGCGCCGTTTGCCAGGTGCGGCCGCCATCAATCGTCACGTCGACCCGCTTGATCGTGCCGTTGCCTGACCAGGCCAGTCCGGAAATGACCAAGGGGCCCTTGCCATGGGTGACCGGCGCTTGCGGGCTCGGGCTGGTGATCACCGATTTGACATCCATCACGAATGTGTGCCGCCGGGCCTTTCCGTCAGCCAGCAGATCGGTGTATTTCGAGGTTTCCTCGCGCTGCGCCCACGGCTCGTCGCCGACTTCCAGGCGACGCAGCCATTTGACCCACATATTGCCTTCCCAGCCGGGAACGCACAGCCGGAGCGGATAACCCTGTTCGGTGCGCAGCGCCTCACCGTTCATCTTGAACGCCACCAGACAGTCATCAAGTGCCTTTTCCATCGGGATCGAGCGTGTCATCGCCGACGCATCCGCACCTTCGGCCAGCAGCCACTTGCCATTGGTCTTGACGCCAGCCTCTTCGAGCAGGTAGCGCAACGGCACCCCGGTATAGACCACACAATGGATCATGCCGTGGGTGAACTGGCAGCCATTGAGCTGCGAACCCTTCCATTCCATGCCGCCATTGGCAGCGCATTCGAGGAAGTAGAGCCTGTTTTCCCGTGGGAACCGCTTCAAATCCTCCATGGTGAACACCAGCGGCGTGTCCACCAGCCCGTTGATCATCAACCGGTGATCAGCCGGATCGATCACCGCAGCGCCGCCATGATGGCGCTCGAAACACAAACCGTTGGGCGTAATGATACCGTCAAGCTCGTGCAGCGGCGTGAAGTTGATCGAAGACACCGGATCGGCCGTCAGCCAGGGCACGTTGCGGCGCACGACATTGGCTTCGAACTCCGAAGGCGTGCCGTAAGGCGAGACGTCGACGCCGTCGCCAAGATACCGGTTCCAGTCCTGGATTTCGGTGATCAACGGATCGCCTGCCGCGCGCGCCACCCCGGCACTCGCCGCAACCGCCGCACCGCCCATCAGACCAGCCTTGAGAAAGGCGCGCCGTGACGCAGCCGGGTGTGTCGGTTTGGGTTCAGTCCGGTCTACCATGAGAGCCTCCCGTGGCGCATGTCGAGCATCTGCATCAATGTCTCCGTCGTCATCGCCAAGACCACGCGGCCCCGGCCATTCAAGCCAAAGTGGGATCACAGGACCACGCGCACCGCCGCAGCGTCCGGATCAAGCGAAACCACTGATTTTTTCGTGATGTAGTCTTCCATCAGATCGTAGATGGCAGGTCCTTCGACCCCCTCATTGACCGATGCCCAGCCTCCGACCGTGTAGGTCTTGTCGGCTTCGAGCGGCGCGCCACTCCCGCTGAGGCGCATGTCCGAAATCCGCTGGCCTATGCTGGCTTCCGGTGTACAGGTGTAGGTGAAGCCGCCAACGCGGACCATGTCGCCGCCCTGCTGCAGGAACGGATCCTTGTTGAACAGATTGTCGCAGACATCTTCCATGATGTCCTTGATCTGCGCACCGGTGAACTCCAGCCGGTACACCGCGGGATAGCTCATCGAGGTCTCGGTGTAGAGATCTTCAATGCTGATCTCCGATCCCGGAAGCAGCGTCGTGCCCCAGCGGAAGCCAGGTGACAGGGCGATCTCGGTGTCGCGCTCTTCCATGATTCCCTGACAGATCAGATCGTCCCAGGTGCCGTTGAAATTGCCGCGTCTGTACAACAGGCTGTCGGTCCGGCCGATGATGCGCTGCATCTCGTCTTCGTAAGGAGCGCGGACTTCGGCGATCTTTGCGGCCATCTCCGCGTCGGGCGCAATCACATCGGAAAAGATCGGGATCAGGTTCGAGCTGTAGCCGGCAACCTTGCCATCCTTGACCTCGAGATCGATCCGGCCGAGATATTTGCCGTGTGAGCCCGACGACATCAAAAGCGTGCCCTCGACCTCAAGGGCAACCGGAGTGGCGTCATGGGTGTGGCCGGTGACAATCACATCAAGCCCGGACACCACCGAGGCGATCTTGCGATCAACATCGAAGCCGTTATGCGACAGCATCACCACGATTTCGGCCCCTTCGGCCCGTGCCGTGTCGACATTGGCCTGCAACACCTCGGGACGGATGCCGAAGGACCATTTCGGGAACATCCAGCTGGGATTGGCGATCGGGGTATAGGGCATCGCCTGACCGATGACGGCCACCTTGACGCCACCGCGCTCGAAATAGGCAGTATGCTCGAAGGCCGGCTCGTCCCACTCGGCATCGAATATGTTCGACGCCAGGAATGGATAGCCCATCGCATCGACCAGCTCCAGAAACCGGTCCTCGCCGAAGGTGAATTCCCAATGCCCGGTCATGGCGTCTGGCTTGAGCAGCTTCATGCACGCGACCATGTCCATGCCATTGGTTTTCAGCGAGGTGTAGGACCCCTGCCAGGTGTCTCCGCCATCGAGGAACAAGACCTTGTCCTCGCCGCGCTCAGCGCGGATTGCCTTGACCAGGGTCGCGGTCCGGTCAAGTCCGCCAAGCTGGCCGTAGGTCCGGGCCAGGTCGACATAATCCACCATGGTATGGGCATAGGCAGAGGGGCTGCCCTTCTCGATGTTGAAATAATCGAGGAACTCCTCGGCAACCAGATGCGGCGGCACGCCCGCATAGGCGCCGACGCCGATATTGGTGTCGGGGGGGCGGAAGAACACCGGCTTGAGCTGGGCATGGCAATCGGTGAAGTGCAGCAGCGTGACCTGCCCCTTGGACTCGAATTTGAGAAGGTCATCCTGCGTCAGCTTCTGTTGCGCCAGCGCCCGTGTCGGGTTGGCGCCCAATCCGGCCGCACCCAGCACAAAACCGGCATTCAGCGCATATTGCAGAAAATCTCGCCTGGTATGCATCCCATTCTCCATTTGGGGTGAAAAACGGACAAACGATCCCGCTCCAGCAATTGCCAGAATCCGTATTTTCTCAGTATTTCAATTCGTTAACGCACAACTCTTCAAGTCGTCTTGAGGTCAAGACCGGCGAGTGCGCAGCAACAGCGGCCTGCGGATCCGGTTGATGGCGCCCGCCCATTGCCGTGGTGCCGGAGCCGTAAACACGCCTCCGGCAAGTTCAGAGTCTACTGGCGCACCGACGGCGTTTCGACCGAAAGGCCGGTGCCGCGCCATGTCACATAGGTCTCAAGCGCCATCAGATCGTCCGAAAACGCCTTGGGCTGCTCGGCGCGCGTATCGCGGATACAGCCGCGGAAGCGCTGATGCAGCGATGTCAGGCCGCTCTTGAGCCGGTAGGTCGGGAAGCCATTGACTTGCCCCTGGCTCAAATGGTCGGCGCGGATGAACTTGCCCATGGCCGTTTCATGACAGCTGGCGCAGGCCAGATTGAGCTGGCCGGTGCGGGTGTAATAGACATCCTTGCCCTTTTCCCACCACGACTGCATATCGCCTTCCGTCAGATCAAGCTCCACCGGCATGCCAAGCGACTGATGCTTGATGTAGGCCGTCAGTTCCTGCTGTCCGCCCTTGTTGAAGGCAAGCGCTTCCGCCCCCATCTGCTCCGTGCGGCATTTGTTGATCTGCAGCTCGATGTTGATCGGCTTTTTCGAATCCGCATCCCATTTCGGGAATCGTGCACCCACGCCCTTCATGGTTTCCGCTGCATCATTATGGCAGCTGGCGCAGGACTTGCCTTCCGTGCCTTCGACCGTGTTCCACATCGTTTCGCCGTCCTCGACAGCAATCATGCCGGGATTTTCGATCGTTTCACGCTCGACGTCACGGGTTTCAGCCTCGCGAAAAAGCCAGCCCGACAACACCTCGTCAAAGGGATGCCCTTCGGGCGCCTTTGTCCGGGTGATGATCGGCATGCCGTCGATTTCCAGTGTGTCATCAACGGGCTCGGCCAAAACCGGACCAGAGCCCGCAAAGACGCTCGCCACCATGACTCCCGCTACTAAAAGTCTTTTCATAACAGTCTCCGTCCTCCCGGGATGTGCGGTGCGTGAGCCTCCCCTGCACCGCATCCCTCCCAAAGTTATTTGACTTCGATCGGCGCCTCGGCCTCGTAGACCGATCCGTCATCATCAAGCCAGGTGAACTTGAAAGTCCCGCTGGCCGGCACCTTGGCGTTGAACTCGAAATACGGATTGGCGGAGATCGCCGGATCCAGATCGCATTCAAACACCACCTGCTCATCGAAGGTGCAGGTGAACTTGTTGATGATCTGACGCGGAATGGGATTGCCATCCTTGTCCTTGCGCTGACCGGATTCCATTTCGTGGCTGATCAGAGTCTTGATGGTGATGACCTCACCGGCGGAAGCCGATTTGGGCACCTTGATGCGTGGTTTTGAAGCCATTTTCGTTAATCCTGTCCTGCCTCAGCCGCCGCAGCCGCCGATGGTTACCTTGACCTGCTTCTTGTCCATGAAGAAAGAGCCGTCTTTCATTTTCGCAACCGCGATGACGTTCTGGGTCTTGGCAAGACGCATGCGAGTGGTTGCGAGCGCTTCCCCGCTCATTTCAGTGAAATGAAACGTGGCGACCGCCGGATTGGGGTTGCCGTCCGCCAGGATGATGACCGATTCGACCAGATCATCGCCTTCCATGGCGCTATCCACATTCACCGAGACCGGCACGGTGTTGCCGTTTTCGGCAATTTCCGGCGCAGTCAGGGAGATCTTGCCCTCGGCGGCCGTGGCGCCGCCGGTGAAGTCCATGATCAACTTTTCCGCGTCCTCTGCCGAGGCAAAGGCCGGCGTGATCTGTACGCCGGCGACCGCGAATGCGGCGGCTCCCGCCGTCAGTCCTAAGACATGTCGTCTTGTCAGTTGCATTGGTTTCGAGCTCCTTTGCTCCAGATTAGTCCTTGAGAGTTCCGAGATAGGCCACGACATCCTCGACTTGCTGAGCGGTGAGGATGGTTTTGCCGACAAAAGCCTCGGCCAGATGCTCCCCAACATCCAGCGAATAGAAGCCCGGCATGATGGTCTCGTCGGTGAAGATTTTCTTGGAATTCGTCACGATCGCCCGCAATTGCGCTTCATCCCAGCGGGAGGCAACACCATCGAGCGAGGGGCCGACATCGCCGTGAAACAGCTCGCCCGACATGTCGGAATTGGCATGGCAAGCAAGGCAATTGCCATCTTTGCGGTTCTTGAACGCTTCCGCGCCCGCAACGGGATCCCCTGCCGTTCCGGTCAGCGATGCCACCACCCCGTCATCGGTGAACTCCACCGCCTCGGGCGCGACTTCGCTGGCCATCGCCGCAGTCGACAACGCAAACGCTGCCATCGCCCCCAGTGTAAATTTCATTCGCCTTGTCATTTTGGCGTTCCCTCCTCCGATTGACCGGGCACATGCGGCCCGGATCCGCTCCGATTCCAAGATACTCATACTTTCCCGCACAATCAATGCAAAAATATGATTTCTTGCATGTATACGCAATCACACTTCAGTCCGTGCCAGACTGACCCTTGGCGCGCCGCTCGTTGATGCTGCGCGCATGATACTTCTGAAAGTGCTCGTCGCCCTCGTAGCCCTTTTCGAACACCCACTTGAACATATCGAGAAAAGTCCCCTTTCCGAAGGCCCCGGGCATTGTCGAGACCGCAGCCTGGGCGACGGTCATGCCTTCAGGCGCTTGCTCCGGCAAAAACACCAGCGTCGGGGTAAACACATAGCCCCATTTGCGCGCCGCGGTCTTTTCGGTCAGCACCTCGCCGTCGAGATCGGTCACTTCCTCGTCGCCAAACATGTTGTACTGGACGACCTTGTAATTGGCCTTGATGAACTCGGCGACCTCCGGATCCGAAAGCAGATCCTCATGCATTTTGGTGCAATAGATGCAGCCCCGCTGCTCAAAGATCATCACCAGGCGTTTGCCCTCTTCCCTGGCCGCCTCGATGTCTTCGGCGACGTCACGGAAGGTGAGCGCAAACCAGTCCTGTTTGTGCAGACCATCCTCTCCGATCTCGGCAGACCAGGATTGCACCGACATTGCAGCCAAGGCTGTCAACGCAAGAAAAACACGTCTGATCATGATTTAGACTCCTAGCCAATCGTAGCAAAAGCGGGAAACATCTCAAGCAGCCATTGCGCAATCCGTGACATCTGACCGGTCATGAATAGAATGCCGGTGATCACCAGAAGTACGCCCATAGCCTTCTCGATAACAGCCATATGTTTCTTGATTCGGGTCGAAAACCGGATGAAACGGCTCGCAAAGAACCCGGCGACAACAAAAGGGATGCCGATGCCGAGTGCATACAGGCCAAGCAGCATGGCGCCCTGTCCGGCGCTCTCCTTGGCCGCCGCCATGAACAGGATGGCCGCGAGAATCGGTCCGACACAGGGTGTCCAGCCAAAGGCGAAGGCGAGTCCCATCACATAGGCGCCAACCATACCCGCCGGCTTGCGTGCGACGTTGACCCGCGCCTCGCGATACAGCAGCGCGAAGCGGAACACGCCGAGAAAATGCAACCCCATCAGCAGGATCATGATACCGGCAACAATGGCCAGAACATCGAAGTAGCGGGCCAGCGACTGGCCGATCACGCTTGCGGTTGCACCCAGCGCCACGAACACCGTGGCAAACCCCAGCACAAAGGCGATCGACGCAAGCGCAATTCGCCGCGAAGCCACGTCGTCGGCCTTGGCGTTCTGCACTTCGCTGAAACTCAATCCGGCCAGATAGGCCAGATAGGGCGGCACGATCGGCAGCACGCAGGGCGAAAAGAATGACAGCAATCCCGCCAGAAACGCAGCCCCATATCCGACATCGATCATCTGCCCGTCCTCCTCGGCGCCGCAGCACCACCACCCGGCGGGAAAGCCCCCGCTCGCCTGCACGCCATTGGTGCTTGCATCTTCCGCGCGCCAACTGTCAATTGCACAAAACCAATACCGATTGGTTACAGCGCTTACCCCCGCCAGGCTCCAGCCTGACCAGAATAGGATTGCAAGATATGCAAAATCCAATATATATTGCAATGACTATTTTTAACGGACGGACCAGTGCCATGCTCTCAGGTTTCGCCACCGCACTCGCCCTGTTCATCGGCCTCTCGGCGCCCGCCATGGCGGCGGAAATGATCATGTTCGAACAGCCCGGCTGTGTCTGGTGCATGCGCTTCAACGAAGAGATCGCCCCGGCCTGGCCGAAGACCGAACAAGGCCGCCGCGCGCCCTTGCGCCGGGTCGACATTCACCAACCGCTTCCCGCCGATCTGGCCGGCATTGCCATTGAACGGTTCACGCCGACATTTGTCCTCGTCGATCAGGGCCAGGAGATCGCCCGGCTGCGCGGCTATCCCGGCGATCAGTTCTTCTGGGCGCTGGTGGACGACATGCTGGCAAAGCTGGAACCATGAGCGCCGCTCCGCCGCAAGGACAGGATTTCAACGGGCAGGATCTGGTTGCCCTCGCCGGCCACGCCCGCAAGGCAAGCGACATTCTCAAGGCGCTGTCGCATGAAACCAGATTGCTGATCCTGTGGCTGCTGTCGGAAAGCGAAAAATCCGTCTCCGAACTCGAAGACCTCTTGGAACTGCCGCAGGCCGCGGTGTCGCAGCAATTGGCCCGGCTGCGTCTGGACCACCTCGTCAGTGCCCGCCGCGAAGGCCGTGTGATCCATTATTCGATCGCCAGCACCGACGTCTCTGCCATTGTCGCTTCGCTCTACACGCTGCTTTGTGTTCCAGCCGAGGGCAAGGCCTGACAGCAACCCTGCTTGCATTGATCAGAACCGGTCCATAAGCTGAATATCGCCCCGGAGCTCTCTCCGGCGGACGGAGGAGACGGCCACCATGTTTGATTCGGGATGGATATTGGCGCTATCGGGCTGTCTGGTCGGCGCAATCATCGGATTTGCCGCCCGCAAGAGTCATTTCTGCACCATGGCCGCCCTGGAACGCCACTGGTATGCCGGTGACGACCGGCCATTGCGGGCCTGGGCCCTGGCAGCCTTTACCGCGCTGATCGCCACGCAACTGCTCGCCGCCGCCGGTTTTGCCGATCTGGACCGCTCCTTCTACATCACCGAACCGCTGCCGATTGCCGGCGCCATCATCGGCGGGCTGATGTTCGGGCTTGGCATGGCGCTTGTCGGCACCTGCGGCTTTGGCGCGCTGGTGCGGCTTGGCGGCGGCAATCTGCGCGCGCTGGTGGTGCTCACCGGCCTCGGGCTGGCAGCCCTTGCCGCTCAGCGCGGCGTCACCGGCTATATTCGCACAGAGCTGCTTGATCCGCTGGCGCTGGATCTGAGCGGTTTCGGTGGCCAGTCGGCCGGCGCGCTGCTGACACGCGCCACCGGACTGAATCTGCAAGTGCCGCTGGCGCTGCTGATTGGCGCGGCGGGACTGTGGTGGGTGTTCAAATCCGCAAGCTTCCGCGCCGACCGCAACCGGCTGATCGCAGGCCTCGTCATCGGCCTGTGCATTGCCGCGGGCTGGGTCATCACCGGTCTTTACGCAGCCCACGCCCTGCACCCGGTTCAGATCGAGGCCGGCTCCTTTGTCATGCCGGTCGGCGACACCATCCTGCAGATCATCACCGTCACCGGCGAACTGCCCGATTATGGCGTCGGGCTGATCGTCGGCGTGTTTCTGGGCGCCTCGATCTCGGCCTTCCGCTCCGACGACATGCGCTGGGAGGCCTGCGACGATGCAAGGGAACTCAGCCGCCATCTGCTCGGCGCCTTCCTGATGGGAACCGGCGGTGTGTTCGCGCTCGGCTGCACCATCGGTCAGGGCGTCAGCGCCTTTTCCGTAATGGCGATTTCCGCCCCGATCGTGATGATCTCGATTGCGGCAGGCGCCCGCATGGGCCTGGGCCTGTTGATGGAAGGCAACGCCTTCGGCTTTCTCGCCGACTGGCGGGCGCCGAAGGCTCACCCCTCCGCCACAAAGCGATAAGCGGTTCCGTCCCGCTCGACCCTGCCTTCGCCGGGCTTGGGCAGATGATAGGCGGCAAGCACCGCCTTGTCGGCAGCGAGCCGGTCAAGCAGCCTGAGCCGTGTGGCGATGCCCATCTCCGTGTCCTGATCCGAGCCGGTCGGCCAGGCCGGATGCGTGAACGAGATGGCGAAATGGGTGACCGCATCGCCGGCGATGAGCACCGGGTCGGATCCACCATGCAGCATGAACGACATGTGGCCTGGCGTATGCCCTGCCGTATCGACCGCTTCGACGCCCGGCAGCACTTCCGCGCCCGGTTCGAACAGATTGATCATGTCTTCGAGATAGACAAGACGGTTCTGCGCCCCCACGGCAAAGGTCTTGCGGGCTTCCGGCATCGCATCGACAGTCCCCGGGTCACGCCAGAACTCCCACTCCGCCCGGCCCATGTGAAAGCGCGCATTGGGAAACACGATCTCGTCGAAATCGTCGATCAGACCCCAAAGGTGATCCGGATGGCAATGGGTGAAGACCACATCGGTAATCTCGGCCGGATCGAAACCTGCCGCGTCCATGTTGTCGAGCAGCCTGCCGGCCGACGGCATGAAGTTGGCGCCGGAACCGACGTCGAAGATGATCGTCCGGTCGCCGGATTTCAGAATCGGCACATTGCAATCGGGCAACAGACCATCTGTGGGCAGCCCGTTGGCTTCAAGCAGCGCCTTGAGCTCGTCCTGCGACACATCCGGGTAGGAAAAATCGAGTGGCAGAACCAGATTGCCGTCGCTGACGCTGGTCAGAACCGCATCGCCGATCGCAAGAGCGTTGGCCTTGATGATCCCCATCGGCAGCAGCATCGTGGCCGCCGAAGCCACACCTGCTTGCAAGAGAGTCCGTCGCGTCAGATCAAGCGGTGCCATGCATAGTCTCCCATATAGATTTATCTGAATATTTGCCTGTGTCTTCACAGAGGTCAATGCCTGATTGCGCAAATCGATGCTCCTGGCATCAGGAGCAACCTCATCGGCTTTACAATTCTTGCCGATCGCTTTGGTGACAAATGGGCGCTTTTGCATGGCGGCGTCATCATCGGCGCGGTGTTTGGCAGCGTTCGCGCAGCAAAGCCAGGCAACGGTCTTAAACGCGCCACTATTTTGCTTATTTTGTAATCACCGCCTATTTTGTGGGCGACCATCTGGTTTGGGGTTTGGAAAATCCAGGGCAAACCACGCCCGCTGCCTGGACCCCGCCTTCCCAGCCGGGGCTTGCCTATCATAAGAATATCGCTTCTTATGCGCGTAAGCTGAAGCCGCTGGCCCTTCAAGCAACTGGCACACAGGGAGCTCCACAAACAATGAGTACGCCTTTATTCCTGCTGGTCGCTTTGGCGCTCTGGCTGTCGCTTCTGACGCCATCTCATGCGTCCACGTGGTTGAAAACCGGCAAGCAGACCACTCGGCCCTATGGCCATGTCGAATATTGCACCCGCAAGCCGTTCGACTGTCGCAGCCGCCGCGCCAACTCCAAACTTCAGTCCGCGCGGCTGACCGTGCTGAGCAGCGTCAACCAGTCTGTGAACCGGTCAATCAAGCCCACATCGGACAAAATTGCTTTTGGCCGCAAGGAATTCTGGACGTCGAAAGCCAGATCAGGCGATTGCGAGGATTTCGCTCTCGCCAAACGGGCCAAGCTGATGCGCAAGGGCTTCAATGCGTCGCATTTGCTGCTGACCATGGGATACGCCCGTGGCGAGGCCCATACGGTGCTGGTGGTCAGAA
This sequence comes from Hoeflea sp. YIM 152468, assembly GCF_029210485.1. Classification (GTDB taxonomy): domain Bacteria; phylum Pseudomonadota; class Alphaproteobacteria; order Rhizobiales; family Rhizobiaceae; genus Hoeflea. The sequence continues at coordinate 14,764 of NZ_JARGET010000028.1, read as the reverse complement.
CCCGGGATGGCGACTATGTGCTCGACAATCTCGAAAATGAGGTTCAGCCGGTCCAGTCTGCGCGTATGAGCTTCCGCAAGATCCAGTCGCCCGACCATGGCGGGCACTGGCTCAAGATCACCGGCAAGACCGGCAAGCAGCCCCGATAAGGTCTGCTCGTGCACGCCCTGGCCCTCGATCCGGCAGGATCGATTGAAACACCATGGATCCGCTGTAATGTGATCAACATCCTGTATCAGTGGCGATGCCCTGTGCTACGGCTCTACCACGACACCCTGAACCGCATGGAACATGCCGGAGGACATTTCGATCGCGGCTTTCCGTTTTATCCACACCGCTGACATCCACCTCGATTCCCCGCTGAAATCGCTGGCCCTGCGCAACCCCGACCTGGCCGGCCTGATTGGCGCCGCGACCCGGGCTGCGTTCAGTGCGATTGTCGATCTGTGCATCGCCGAGCAGGTGGACGCGCTGCTGATCGCCGGCGATCTCTATGATGGCGATCAGACCTCGATGAAGACCGCACGGTTTCTGGCAGACGAGCTTGGCCGCCTGGCCAGCGCGGAGATCCGCACCTTCATCATCCGCGGCAATCATGATGCGCTGTCCAGGGTCAGCAAGGAACTGGTGCTGCCGGATCTGGTCAAACTGTTTGGCGGAAGACCCGACCATGTGCTGATCGACCGGGCGCCGGGCGAAAAGCCGGTGGCCATCCATGGGCTCAGCTTTGCCAATCCCGCAGCGCCCGACAGCCTGCTGCCGAAATACAGGCCCGCCGTCCCCGACGCGATCAACATCGGCATGATGCACACCAGCCTTGGTGGCGCACCGGGGCACGATCCCTACGCGCCCTGCAGCCCTTCAGACTTGCAGGCCACAGGTTACACCTACTGGGCGCTCGGCCACATTCACAAGCGCACAGTCCTCTCCGGACCCACCACCATCGTCATGCCCGGCATGCCGCAGGGCCGCGACATCAACGAGGACGGTCCGAAATCGGTCACGCTGGTCACAATCGATGATCACGGAACAGTCAACCTCGAGGAACGGCACACCGCTCTTGCCGAATTCACCCGCGTGACCATCGACGCCACCGGACTGACCCAATGGAACCAACTGGCCGAGCGTATAAGCAGTGCGCTGACCAGCTCCCGCAGCGGTTCGGCCGCGGCCGAACTGGTCGTGCGGCTTGGCGTTTCCGGCGAGACATCCCTGGCCTGGCGGATGCGCCGTGATGCCGATCTGCTGATGGCGGAGGCCGAGCAACGCGCCGCCCGGATCGGTTCCCTGTGGGTCGAGAAACTCGAGATCCACGCCGAACCGCCGCACTTGGCAGGCAAGCCGGCCAACGATCCGCTGCACGAACTGACGGCATTGATCGACACCACAATCCTGGGCTCGGAGGCATACGGGGCGGCGCTTTCGGGGATCTCGGACAATCTGCTGTCGCAACTGCCGCCTGACCTTCGAAATCTGTTTGGCACCGATGAGGAACAGAGCCTGCAGAGCCGCATGAGGCTCGCCCGCGAAGGCGCGCAAGACGTGCTGGCCCGGTTGCAGTCGGGACACGGGAGCGACACCGCCTGATGCGCCTCAACCGTCTCGACCTGACCCGCTACGGCAAGTTCACCGACCACGTCATCGACTTCGGGTCTGCACCGAAGGACGGCGCAGATCTGCACATCGTCTACGGTCCCAATGAAGCCGGCAAATCCACCCTGTTCAATGCCTGGCTCGACCTTTTGTTCGGCATCGGTGTTCAGAGCAGCTACAATTTCCTGCATCCCTATCCGACCATGCGCATTGGTGCGGCGATCGACATCGGAGGCGAGGTGCGGGAATTCGCCCGCATCAAGCGGACGCAGAACAGCCTGCTCGATGGCCGCGATCAGCCGATCTCCGAGGCCGCTCTTCTGGCAGGCCTCGGCGGGCTCGACCGCGACAGCTACAAGACGATGTTCTCGCTCGATGACGAAACGCTTGAACAGGGTGGCGAAAGCATATTGGCCAGCCGGGGCGATCTTGGCGAATTGCTGTTTTCCGCCAGCGCCGGGCTTGGAGAGCTGTCGCAGCGCCTTGCCGGCATCCGCAGCGAGGCCGAGGAGTTCTACAAATACCGGGCCCGCTCGGGGCGGCTGGCCGACCTGAAATCCGAGCTTGCGGCCCTGAAGGCCGAACGCGACCGGATCGACACCCTGGCCAGCGATTACGCCCGGCTGACCAGGGCGCTTGACGAGGCCAGCGCCAGCCATGCCGCAACCAGCGCAGAGCGCCGAACCGTCACCGCGCGGCTTGGCGCAATCAACCGCTTGTTCGCTGCCCGGCCGCGATTGGCCGAATGCGACCGGCTGCAGGACCAGCTTGCAGCCTGTCTCGACGTGCCCGACGTGGCGCCCGAATGGCGCGCCCAAATTGCCCGGCTGCGCGATGATGACGCGGCGCTGCAAGCCCGCGACAGTGCGTTGAGCGCAGAAATCGAACGTCTGACCGCGGAACAGCAGACAATCCCTATCGACGACGCGATACTGGCGCTGCGCGGCCATCTGGCCGAGCTCGACCGGTTGCGCACCCGCCATGACGCGGCAAGGGAAGATCTGCCGGAACGCCGCGCTGCGCTGACCCGCATAGACGGGGGCATCGAGCAATTGCTGCTTCGCCTCGGCCGCCCCGGCGAGCCCGACGCGAGCCGCCTGCTGCTGACCACCGCCAGAACCGCAACCCTGCGCGATCTCGTCGACGCCCGTGCAAGCCTTGATATCCGCCTGGCGGCGGCGAAAAAGGAAGCTGCGGACGCGCAAGCCAGTCGTGACGAGGCGCAAGCCCGGTTGGGCACGGCCGGCGGTGGTGGTGAAGCTCTGCCAGACCAGCGCCAGGACCAGATTGCGGCCTTGAACGAGACCCTCGCCAGCCTGCGCAATGACGACCACGGTGTCCGGCGGCAGGCTGCGCTTCGCGCGCTGGTGCCAGCCGGAGAAAAAGCCGATCAGCTTCTGAGCACCCTGGCGCCCTGGACCGGCGATGCCGACCAATTGCAGGCGCTCCGGATCCCGTCGCCCGAGGTGATCCAGAAACTGAAGAACCGGACCGAAGACATTGCCCGCAACCAGGCCGGCGTCGCCGAAGAGGTCGGGCGCAGCAGCCGCGCGATCAAGCGCCACCAAGCCGAAGCTGATGCCGTTGCACATTCGCAGGCTCTGGTGTCCGCGGCTGATGCCGCAGCCCTGCGCACAAGCCGCGATCAAGCCTGGCACAAGCACAGGGCCCGGCTGGATGCAGAGACAGCCACAGATTTCGAAGCTGCGATGCAGGCCTATGATGCCGCTGCCGACACCCGGGCCGCCCATCAGGCTGAGGCCGCCAAACTCGGCGAGATCACCGTGCAGATTGCCATCGCCAGGGCCGAACTGGAAGACGCCACCGCCCGCAAACTCGATATCGAAACCGCCCGGACCGGGCTGCAGGCCGAGATCAGCGGCGTGCTGTCGGCCCTGTCTCCCGATCTTCCCGCCGACATGACGCCCGACGCGCTTGAAGGCTGGCTTCATCGCCGGGACATGGCGCTGGAGGCCGCCCGCGAGCTTCGCCGGCTGCAGCGCGACCTCGAGATCGCCGATGAGGACCGGCAAACCGCGCGGACCCGGCTGCTCGCGGCACTTGCGCCGCTAGACCCTGACACCCCCGACAACGCGGACCTTGCCGATCTCCTCAGCCGCGCCCAGACCCTTGTGACCCGCGAGACCCGGCTTGAGGCCCATCGCCAGGCTCTCAACGAACAGCGGCGTCTGCTCCGCCGCCGTGAACTCGATCTGCGGAGCGCCGAGGCGGAATCCCAGGCCTGGCTGCTGGCATGGAAACAGGCCTGCAGCGGTTGCTGGCTCGGCGACGGCCCACATGCCCCGACCGCTGCGGAACTGCGCGAGGCGCTGCCGCTATTGGGCGATCTTGCGACCGCGCTGCATGATCGCGCCGGCCTTGCCGACCGTGTTGCCAAGATGGAGCGCGACCAGGCCGACTATCTCGCAGCCCTTCGCGCCACCGCCATCGACGCCGGACTTGAAGCCGGTGACCCTTTGCCCGCGGGCCTGGCACGCCAGCTTGCCGAGCGCCTCGCCGCAGCCGAACAGGCCCGCACGCGCCACGACGAGCTGGCACGCCAGATCGAAGAGGCCCAGGCCAGGCAACGCCAGCACGTCGAAGACAGCGATGTGCATGCCGGCAAGAAGGCGCAGATGCTTGAGGCGGTGGGCGCCGAGACCCTGACCGAGGCCGCCCTTCACGTCGAACAGGCGCTGGAGCGCAAGCAGCTCGCCGCCCGGATCGAGGCCATCGGGATCGAAATCCGGGAAGCGCTCGGCGTCGGGTCGCTTGCCGCAGCCCGGGCCGAGATCGAGGCTGCGGACGCCGACCAGCTCGGCACGGAAAAGCAGGCGCTCGAGACCTCGCTGGAAACGCTCGACCTCGAGATCCAGCAGCAGTTTGCCGCCAAGACCCGCGCCGTCGACGCCCTCAACGCCGTCGGCGGCGATGATGCCGTCGCCCGCATCGAGCAGCAGCGCCGCACCGTTCTCCTGGCCATTGCCGATGGCGCCGAGCGCTATCTGCGGCTGTCTGCCGGCATCATTGCCATGGAACAGGCGCTCACCCTCTACCGCGAACGCCACCGCTCCTCGATGATGGCGCGCGCCTCCGACGCGGTGCGCACCATCAGCCGCGGGCGCTACACCGGCCTTGCCTCGATGCCCGACAAGGGACGCGAGCTGCTGATCGCGACACAGAATGACGGCTCCTCCAAACAGGCAGCCGAAATGTCCAAGGGGGCGCGGTTCCAGCTCTATCTGGCCTTGCGGGTCGCAGGCTTTCATGAATTCGCCGAAACCCGGCAAACCGTGCCGTTCATCGCCGACGACATCATGGAAACCTTCGATGATTTCCGCGCCGAGGAGACATTCCGTCTGTTCTCCGGCATGGCCGGCACCGGACAGGTGATCTACCTCACGCATCACCGCCATCTCTGCGACATCGCGCAATCGGTCTGTCCCGAGGTCACGATCCATCAATTGACCGCCTGATGTCCTCTGGCAAGCCGGTTTTTTGCACCTGCGAACTGGCTGTACTTGGCATTGGCGGCCAATCCCTGTATCGAAGCGGTAATCTCGATGCGGACAGTCCTCTTCAGGCAGCTTGACTGCGGGCCGCCTATGCGCTCCGCAGGCAGGCGTTAAGTGCGGGCTTCGCATCATCGAACCATCCTTTCAGCGGACAGGAAGCCGACTCTCCATGATTTCACTCACCAGCTACACCTCGCAATGGACCAGCAACATCCGCGGCGACATTCTGTCGGGTCTCGTCGTCGCGCTGGCGCTGATCCCCGAAGCCATCGCCTTCTCGATCATCGCCGGTGTCGACCCCAAGGTCGGCCTCTATGCCTCGTTCTCGATTGCCGTCATCACCGCCATCGTCGGCGGACGTCCGGGCATGATCTCGGCGGCGACGGCTGCAACCGCGGTTCTGATGGTCACGCTGGTCAAGGAACACGGGCTTGAATATCTGCTCGCCGCCACCGTGCTGGCCGGTCTGATCCAGGTTGCCGCCGGTCTGGCCAAGCTTGGTTACGTCATGCGTTTCGTGTCGAAATCGGTGATGACCGGTTTCGTCAATGCCCTGGCGATCCTGATCTTCATCGCGCAATTGCCCGAACTCATCGGCGTGCCCTGGCTCACCTACGTCATGGTCGCAGCGGGACTGGGGATCATCTACCTGTTTCCGCTGATCACCAAGGCGGTTCCCTCGCCGCTGGTCACCATCATCGTGCTCACCGCCGTCACCCTGTTCTTCGGTTTCGATCTGCGCACCGTTGGCGACATGGGCGCGCTGCCCGATACGTTGCCGATCTTCCTCATCCCCGACATCCCGCTGACGCTGGAAACCCTGTGGATCATCCTGCCCTATTCAGTGGCGGTCGCAGCCGTGGGCCTGCTCGAATCGCTGATGACCCAGACCATCGTCGATGATCTGACCGACACCACCTCGAACCGCAACCAGGAATGCATTGGCCAGGGCATCGCCAACACCGCCACCGGCTTCATCGGCGGCATGGCCGGCTGCGCCATGATCGGCCAGTCGATCATCAACATCAAATCCGGCGGCCGCGGACGGCTTTCCACCTTCATGGCCGGCGTCATGCTGTTGTTCTTCATCGTTGTGCTGGGCGACTGGGTGGCGGAAATCCCGATGGCAGCGCTGGTGGCGATCATGATCATGGTCTCGATCGGCACCTTCTCCTGGTCCTCGATCAAGAACCTGCGCAGCCATCCGCGCTCCTCCTCGGTGGTGATGCTGGCGACCGTGCTGTTTGTCGTCTTCACCCACAATCTGGCCATCGGCGTTCTGGTCGGCGTGCTGCTGTCGGGGCTGTTCTTCGCCTGGAAGATCTCGCAGCTCTTCGGCGTCCGCTCCATCCTGTCCGACGACGGCCGGACCCGGACCTACATCGTCGAAGGCCAGCTGTTCTTCGCCTCCGCCGATGATTTCATGCAGAGCTTCGACTTCCGCGAACTGCTCGAAACCGTCATCATCGACGTCTCGCGCGCCCATATCTGGGATATTTCCAGCGTTGCGGCGCTGGACATGGCGGTGCTCAAGTTCCGCCGCGATGGCGCCACGGTGGAGATCATCGGCATGAATGAAGCATCTGAAACCATTGTTGACCGGCTTGCCATTCACGACAAGCCAGGCGCAATGGATCAACTGACAGCGCATTGAGGAGGATCAGATCATGAGCAACATCCTTTTGGCCCTGGTTGACGGGTCCACCTATTCGAAAAGCGTCTGCGACCACGCAGTCTGGGTCGCAGACCGGATGAACGCCGCGGTCGATCTGCTGCATGTGCTCGACCGCCAGCCCGGCGCCGGACGCTCCGACCTGTCGGGCTCCATTGCCCTTGGCGCCCGCACGGCGCTGTTGAAAGAGCTGTCGGACCTTGACGAGCAGCGCGCGCGCCTGTTGCAGCAAAAGGGCCGCGCCATTCTCGATGACGCCCGCGCCATCATCGAATCTGCCGGCCAGAAGGTCGCCGGCGCCCATCTCCGCCAGGGCGAGATCGTCGAGACGGTGATCGCGCAGGAAGGCCCCGCCAGCATGATCATGGTGGGAAAACGCGGCGAGGAAGCCGATTTCGCCAGCTTGAGACTCGGCGCCCATCTCGAACGCTTCATCCGCGCCAGCCACAAGCCGGTCTTTGTCGCCTCGCGCGCCTTCAAGCCGATCGACACCGTGCTCATCGCCTATGACGGCGCCGCGTCAAGCCGCCGGGTTGTCGATCATGTCGCCCAGAACCCGCTGTTTGCCGGCCTCAAGATCGATCTGGTGACCGTCGGCAGCCGCAACCGCGACACCGAGAAGGCCCTTGAAGACGCCGGATCGATCCTCGCCGGCGCCGGCCTGAGCGTAGACACCACGATTGTGTCCGGGCATCCCGACGAAGTGCTGGGCCAGCGCGTCGAGGACTGCGGCTCCTGCCTCGTCGCCATGGGCGCCTACGGCCACTCGAGAATCCGCAGCTTCGTCCTCGGCTCGACCACGACGGAAATGCTCAGAAGCTGCAAGGCGCCGGTGCTGCTGATGCGGTAAGTGGAGTTGAGGGGGAGTTCGGAGCGCTTAGCTGGCGTTTGTGGCGATATCGCCAAATAGTGACCTTGCGTCCTTGTTTCGGTCGTTCAGCAGTTAACTGCAATTTCCCAACAGCTGCCTCTACAATCTCAGCTACGTTCAGCTTTGGCTATGTTAATCACATCGTCCACGCGGGCGATCAATCTCTCCAGATCTTCTACCTCAGGTACTTCACCAGCGAATTCATCCGAATTGGAGTGGCCTTCCAAAAGCCTGGAGGTATCGTCTTGCAAAGCTACAATCTCGTCCGCTAAGTCGTTGGACCAACTGATTTTGATCAATGCGCCCAACCTAACCTGTTCATCCCATCGACGCACTGTATCTTTGAACAGGTAAAGTATAACCACTTCTTCGATCGTGCGGCGGAGTGCCCCTGCACCACTCCGAACAAAGTCAACCCGATTACCGCCAGTGGCTTGCTTAGCCTGTTGCAGAAACTCCTTCGCCTTGGTGGTCTTGCGATAGATCCTACCATTAGCTGGCGTGTCTTCGATTTTCACACACCCAGGGACACCTTCCAAGCGCTGTACCCAGTGACTCATGACTTCGCAACCAGCAGCCTCGGCTTTGTCAGAGAGCAGCGTGAGGAATACAAGGTCATGCGTAAAGACAATGACTTGTCGCACAGATGCTTCCTCTGCAAGTCTTTTAGCAATTAGTCGCTTTCGCTGATGGTCGAGCGATGTAACTGGATCATCGAGAACGATGGCGGCACTGGTGGGATTTAGATTCACTTCTGTTAGGAAATCCGCTAGTGAAAGCGCCCGCTGTTCCCCCTCACTGAAAATGTCATCTGGCTTGTGCCCCCCCTTGGCTTTAAGACCGCGAAGGGTCTTCCCTGCGCTCCCCCGCGCTTTGAACTCAATTGGCAGTGAGCAATCCAGCTTGACGCACTCGTCCTTAAGCCGGTCTTTGTAGTTGCCTTCAATCAACTTCTCGAAAATAGCCTTTTGGCAATCCGTGACGAAGCGGGTTTTTGGACGAGAGGCACCAGCCTTCTCTGTCCAGGCCATGTCTTCAACGAAAGCAACTACGTCATCAATGTTCTTGCTCAGCACCTGTTTCTGCCGAAGCGCAATGTGTTCTACCTTAAGCTTGGCAAGGATTTCATCAAATTTACCACCACGGAGCGCAACATCCTGCAAACGAATATTCTCCAACGCTTTTGCAAGGGTTTCCTCTTGTGCCACAAGGTCGCCTTCAGGGAGGGAGCCGACCGCACCTTGTTCAAGCGCGGCAACTAGCGCCTTGCGCCGATCGTCAAAAGTCACAGAGGCAGCGTCAACTTCGGCAACTAACGCCGGATCCATCTTTGAAAGATCAGCGCGAATGCGGCTCTCACCAGGCAGCAATGCACAATCGAGCGCCTTGAGTTGAGTCACATAGCGATTGAGTTCCTCATCAGCCACGACGGCTGCCTTTCTAGCTTTATGGTCAAGATAACCCCACATGCGGCTAATCAGTGTAGCGGACGGGGCATCTAAAGGACGATGGCACAGCAAACAGGGGTCGCCGTCCGCTGGATAGGTAACTGCCTCAGCGTGCCCCAACTTTCGGCTTGCGAGCACGAAATTGTCCCAGTCAGTTGAGCCGGTCTGACACAACTGGGGATGGGAGACCGTAGCACTTCCGGCCTGTACGGCTTCCAACAGTGCGGCTCTATGGCCATCGAGGAGTTGGCGTGCTTTGTCGCATGCCGCGTTGCCGAGGGTAGAAGCGAGCTCTCCAACCTTCTTCTGCAGAGTCTCAATATCGGTCTTTGCGGTAGCAAGGGCTCTGAGCGTTTCAACAGGAGATTTGGCAATAAGCTCCTGTTCCTGCCTCGCCAACTCATCTAATCGTTCTTTTTCGGCTTCGCCGAAGGTTGCGAGCAATTTAAGTTCTGCAATGTCCGACTTCGCATTCAACGAAGCAATCTTTGTAGCAACTGGTCCGGGGTCGGCGAAAAGCTGGTCGAACTTATTCAACCGCGTCTTCGCATTGATGTCTGCCTCCAGCTTCTGAGTGATAAGGGATATGACACGGATGGCTTCATCAAATACGTCGAAGCCTGCGGGCTGGAAGCCCAACTCGTTCTCTTTGGCCAAGTGAATCCTGGCGACCGAGGAATCGAAGACGCTTACCCGTTTGAGATCGTCATTCTCGTCTCCATCGGTAAAGTTTATTTCCTCGTCAGACCCGTTACCACGATCAATTTCGAACTGGGCGGTTGCTGGCACGTTGGGCGCATCATCATCGTAGATGTTGCGAATAATTTGAGGACTGGAGCGGCTGAAACAAGCGGATGAGAGGATGCGTGCAAAGCCACTTTTTCCAGCGCCGTTGTGCCCATATATTACCGTTAGCTGAGGGCCGAAGGTCACGCGCGAAAATTCAGGAATGGCATTAACATTCTTGAGCGAATTTATGGTTCTTAGCGTGAGGGGCGTTCCCTCCGCCGCAACGCGACCGGTGACCGAGCTAGGTACATCCGGCAGCTCTTCATCACCGCTATCAAGTTTTCTGTCCCGAAGAAACAATCGATAGGCTTCCTCAATGCGGTCATCGGAAAGCGTACCGTCTCGCACGGCATGGGAGATTATGTAGCGCTGCCAGTCAGCAATGGACTTGCCCCAAGCGTTCAATTCGCTCCAGATCGTGGTCTGTGGCCGCTTTTCAACAGCTGCTCCCAGCGCCGCCAATACGTCATCCCCGTTACCAATCTCATTCATTGCGAGAATCCCCCAAAAGCAATATTTCAGCGGCAAATTGCCACGATCCATTTCACAGAGTGTTTATCATCAAATTGCCGTTTGGAGTGGCACGATACGCGAATACTGCCTTGACCCCAACCTTACGTTGCTTAGCGACCAAGGTTTTTATTCGAAAGCGGCTTTTGATGCCCGCGAGACAGAACTCAACACACCTTTTATAGGCCTTGGGCAACTTTAGTTGACGATTGTTGGGTCATTTACCCACAGTCCACCTTACCGCAAACTTGCTCCGCAAGCAGACAGTCCCCTCTCGCCTCGATTTCAAACGTTTATCAAAGCGCAGCGAATTCGCGCTCCCGGTTCCCGCCCTCTCAGCCCCCGTACACTAGAAACCCCATCAGCCGTTAGTGGTGAAACAACTTGGCCACCGCCTCATCCCTTCGCCAGGATCTTCGGCACCATGTTCGGCCTGAGCCGATACGCATCCGGCATGCCGGAACCCAAGAGCGGGCGCAGATACATTCGGAACGCGTCGGTCACGTCGTGACCGCACGCCGAGATGAAATCGTCGGGCATGGTTCGGGTCTTGCCGGCGACCAGTTCCAGCGGCACCAGCTCGTAATCGACCGAGTAATGGCCGGTGCGCTTGATCGCCACCGATCCGTCGCGATCGCCGAACATGCCGTATTGCACCGCCTTCTCGCCCACTTCGCGGGCCTCGTTCTGGTCGACATCGGACACGCAGCCGACAAAACTGCGCTGGATGTAGCCGAGCGTATCGCCCCGCACCCGGGTGATCTTGAGTTCCTGCTTGACCTTCTGGGTCAAAAGATCGGCCAGCGCACCGCTGCCCGACAATTGCACATTGCCATGCGCGTCGCGTTCCACCTCCTTGGCCAGCGTGGCGATGATCGGCTGGCCGGACCCGTCATGAATGCCTTCGCTGACGGCAACGACACAGCGCCCGAGCCGGTCATGGACCTGCTTGACGTCGCTGAGGAATTTATCGATGTCGAAGCTTCGCTCGGGCATGTAGATCAGATGCGGCCCGTCATCGGAAAATTTCTTGCCCAGCGCTGAAGCCGCGGTGAGAAAGCCGGCATGGCGGCCCATGACCACGCCGATATAGACGCCGGGAAGCGCCGCATTGTCGAGGTTGATGCCCATGAACGCCTGCGCCACATAGCGCGCCGCCGACGGAAAGCCCGGCGTATGGTCGTTCTCGACCAGATCATTGTCGATGGTTTTGGGGATGTGGATGCAGCGCAGATTGTAATCGGCCTTGCGCGCCTCGTCATTGACGATCCGGACCGTGTCCGAGGAATCATTGCCGCCGGTGTAGAAGAAATAGCCGATCTGGTGCGCCCTGAGCACCTTGAAGATTTCCTGGCAGTATTTCAGGTCCGGCTTGTCGCGCGTCGAGCCCAGCGCCGAGGACGGCGTGTTGGCGACCATCTCCAGATTGTGGGTGGTCTCCTGGGTCAGATCGTAAAAATCCTCGTCGAGAATGCCGCGCACACCGTGAACGGCGCCGTAGATCAACTCGACCTTGCGGAATTTGCGCGATTCCAGCACCGCGCCCACCATCGATTGATTGATAACCGCCGTCGGTCCGCCCCCTTGCGCGACCAGCACCTTGCCATGAAACACTGAGATGTCCTCCTCCAGATTGCTATCAATACCGGCACCATTTTTGACCGGCACACAAGAGCTGATCCGCCCTTTGCTGCCATCTTGCCGGGTAAATCCGGCAGTTTTGCAGATGAACCGCGCCTTCGCCGACCCGGCGCCAGACGCCCGGGTGCGAACCAACCGCGCTAGCCCGGCAAGCCCAGCGGCCGTTGCCTGCGCCAGTGATAAAACACTTTCGCCAGCGCTGCCGAGACAATCCGCGCGTCGATGCTGTCGGACCGGCTGGTCAGCATGATCGGCACCCTGCCGCCCAGCGCAATGCCGGCCGACGAAGCGCCGGCCAGATGGATCAGTTGTTTGGCAATCATGTTGCCGCTCTCGAGCGTCGGCGTCACCAGAATGTCGGCATAGCCCGCCACATCGGAGACAAGCCCCTTGGCAGCCACCGCGGCGGGCGAGATCGCATTGTCGAAGGCCAGCGGCCCATCGACCTTGCCGCCGACAATCTGGCCACGGTCATGCATCTTGCAGATCGCCGCCGCCATCAGCGTCGAGGGCAGTTTTCCGGTCACCGTCTCGACCGCCGACAGCAGCGCCACCAAAGGTGTGTCCACCCCCAGCGCAATGGTCAGATCAATGGCGTTCTGGACAATGTCGCTGAGCGCGGCGAGATCGGGCGAAATGTTGATCGCCGCGTCGGTGACGAACAGGGTGCGGTTCTGACCCGGCAGATCGAGCGCGAAGACATGGCTCAGCCGTCGTTCGGTGCGCAACCCCGCACTCTTGTCGAGCACCGCGGCCAAAAGCTCGTCCGTGTGCAGCGCGCCCTTCATCAAGGCGCCGGCGCGCTTGTGATGCACCAGCCCCACGGCAATCTCGGCGGCGGCATGGCTGTGCGGCGCATCGACAATGTCGAGCCCGCCCACGTCAACCCCGGCCTTTTCCGCAGCCGCTTCGATCTTTGCCCGCGGACCGACCAGCACCGGCACGATCATGCCCTCGTCGCGCGCCGCGATGGCACCGCCGAGACTGAGCGCATCGCAAGGATGGACGACAGCGGTGATGAGCGGCTCAAGCGATCTCGCCCGCTCCACCAGTTCGCCGAAACGCACGCCGGGCGCCTTGAGCCACGAGCTCGGCATCCGCGCCAGCGGCCGCTTGATCTTCTCGCGCGATGCCAGCACCTGGGCCGTCCCCGAGACCACCGTCACGCCGGCGGCGTTGAGGCAGGCACAGTCGAGCTCCACGCGGCCGGTCTGCTTGTCGACAGCCGTAACGCGGACCTGCACCGTGACCGTGTCACCGATCCTGACCGGGCGATGGAAGACAAGCGTTTGACCCAGAGGCACACTGCCCGGTCCCGGCAATTGCGTCGCCAGCAGCGTCGAAATCAGCGGCCCCGCCCAGATGCCGTGACCAATGCCTTGCTCAGGATCCGCCCCGTCACCGGCCTCGGGCTCGCATCCCGCCGGCCCGGTCCCCGCCAGGGCTGCCTCAAACAGGGCGAAATCCTTGCGCGTCAGCACCCTGTCGATTTCGGCCCTGTCGCCGGGTTCGAGCTCATCGACGGTGCGGTTTTCCATACTGTTCATTCCAGTCCCCTCAACTTGCCGCCGGCCCGGAGCAAGCGGCGCGCAAACGCCGGCTGACGTGCACCGGCTGCGCAAGAGAGCGAACTTGCCCCAGCCCTGCATCGGATACAAGGCTGAGACAACGGTTCGCCGCGCTTGCGGTGCTGGGATGAAAGCAGGACGACTGCCAGCGCAGCCAGCAGGGTTCAGCCTTGCCGGCGCTGCCGCAGCTGCAGACTGCTCTGCGTCTGGGCATCTCAATCCATGTCCGGGCGAGCCGCCAGCCGGAGAGGCTGAAGCGGCAACCTAGTCACCATCGGCCCGGTTCCATCACGCGCCGGGCGCCAGCCTGCAAGGATCAGCCGGCCGGCAGGGTCGGTGCCGTTCCGGTCTTGCCGGTTACCCGGAGCCAGTTTCCACCGTGCTCAGGTGACTGGATCTTGATGAATTCGAGCCGGCTCGCGGATACAGGCAAGACCGCCTCGGTCAGATTGTCGAGCACGAAATCGCCCATCCGGGTTCGCACCACAAGCACAGTGTGATGCTCCTGTCCGGTGTGGGCCATGGTCAGCAACAGGTCTTCGGGATAAAACCCCTTGCGCAGCAACTGCGCCCGTTTTGCAAGCGCATAGTCTTCACAGTCGCCGGCTGTGGCGCTCACCTTCCACACCTCGTACCGGCCATATTGCTGCGCGTCGGAAACCGGCGCGATGGCACGGTTGACGGCGCTGTTGATCCGAGTGAGGACCGCAAGCCGCGCAGGCGGCAGCTGTCGATGGGTCTTCCTGACGGTGCAGTCCGCCGCTTGCCGTGAACAGTAATCGACATGTCCGTAAGGGCGGCTGGTCACCGTGCCGAGCCGCAGCCAGCTTGCGGCGAAGGCCGGAAGCGGAGCCGTCGAAAGCATCAATGTGGCAAGGGCTGCTGGCAGAAAGGTGGATTTTGACCTGGTCATGATTTCCCTCCTCCCGGTCGGGGTGAATGCCGGTTTCCGCGGAATTTCTCGCTCCGGGAGACGGCAGTCAGACGATGCAGGCGGGGCGCCGGTCAATCCCGGGCGCCCCGCCAGTTTTCATTGATGAGGTGCCAGGCTTACTGGAAGCGCGGTGAGCCATCATTGCCGGCGCGGTCATAGCTGACACCATCCGTGGCCACAGCGCCGATCGAAGCGGTCGGGGTGTAGTCAATACCGCCCTGCG
>NZ_JARGET010000027.1 GCF_029210485.1 Hoeflea sp. YIM 152468 | reverse complement strand
TGTCAGCCATCGCAATCGCGGCAACCGTCATCTTCTGGATCAATCAATGAGTCCTGAGCCTAGGGGCACTGGAGCGGGTTTCGCTCCAGTGCATTGAGGTAGGTGCCGATCAGGCGATCGCGTCACGCATTTTCTGGGCGCCCATTTCCAGAGCGGCATCCGAAGAGGTGTCGAGCAGACATTTCTGCTGCAGCATCTCCGACAGTGCGAAGGATTCAAACACCTTGCCTGGACGCAGATCGGGCTCCGGGCCTTGTGTGTCGATCGAGGTGATCGTCATGTCGGGATCGGTCAGGAAGCCCTTCATCGACTCCACCAGGCCGGCATGTTTTTCGATCAGCGGGTGGGCCTTCCAGCGCTTGTCGTCATAGATATCCAGACGTGCCGGCTGGAAATGCAACGGTGCGGTATGCAGGAAGTTGATGAGCTGGTTTTCGGTGAACCATTCCATGAACTTCATGGATTCCTCGGCTGCGTCGGTGTTGAGGACCACCCAGCCGTCATAGCCGTGATTGACGGCCTTTCCGGTGCCACTCGAGTCCATATAGGGGAAGATACCGAACTTGTCGGCGAGATCCGGCGAGTTGCGTTCGATGGTTTCGACCAACCGTCCGGCATAGGCGGAATGCGCCACCGAACCGGAGGTGAAGCTGGTCAGCATCTCGCTGTACGAGGCCTGGCTGGTGCCGCTGGGCATGGTCTTGTAGAGGTCGCCGAAGAAATCCAGATAGGCCTTGGTCTTCGGCGCATTCTCCTCGCTGTCGATGATGATGTTCCACTGGTCGTCGAAGACCTCGACGCCGTCGGCCCAGAGGAAGCCCGGCGACAGCCAGTTGGTGGCGCCATTGGAGGCAATCGGGAAGATCGACCCCGACATGTTGTCCTTGGTCAAGGCCTGGGCGTTGGCAAGGAACGTTGCCTGGTCCTTCGGCACCTCAAGCCCGTTTTCCTCGTAAAGATCCTTGCGGTAATAGATCCAGGCGAGGTTGTAGTCATAGGGGTACCAATAGGTCTTGCCACCCATCGGAAAGAGGATGTTCTTGCCCCACTCATGCTTGCTGGTCAGTGGCGTCATGTCGACCAGGTGGCCTTCATTGGCGAGCAGCAACACATGGCCGACAAAGGCAACCGTTGCAATGTCATAAGGCTTGCCGCTCCGAAGCGATGTGGTGACCTTGGTGAACACATCCCCCAGGGGAACTGAATCGATCACCACCTCAACGCCGGTCTGGCGCTCATATTCAGCAGCCGCAACCTTCAGTGCGCGAATGCTGTCGATCGAGGTTTCGGCATTGAGAAAGCGGATCTGCTTGCGACTTTGGCCGAACACGGCAGGCGTTGAAAGGCCCGTCGCTGCGAGTGCCGCTCCGGCTGCCCCGGCGGTTTTCAGGATCGTCCTGCGGCTGACGCCGCCATGGTTTTTCGGATTGTTCATCGTAGTCTCCTCCCAGGTTTTCTATCATGTGATAGAGGATGCGGTTAATGCTCAGTAGAGATGCGTTGCCCGGTGTCCGAGTTGAAGAAATGAAGCCGGTCCGCCGGGAACCGCAGCGAAAAGACAGACCCCCTGTGCGCATCATCCCGCCGGGTCGTCATGACCCGTAGCCTCACGCCCTTTGCGGTGCCGGCACAAAGGGTTTGGGCGCCAAGCTGCTCGATAATGTCGGCGGTGAAGGCGAGATCTGCGGTGTTGTCGTCGATCTCGATGTGTTCGGGCCGGATGCAGAGCGAGACCGCTGCATTTTCCGGCACCGTCATGCCTTGCGGCAGATCGATCGAGAATTCGCCCGCCTGAAACCGCCCCTGCACGATGCGTCCCTCGACGAGGTTCATTTCCGGTGATCCGATGAAGCCGGCGACAAACAGATTGGCCGGCCGGTCGTAGACTTCGAGCGGCGCACCAACCTGCTGGACATGGCCATCCTTCATGATCACGATCCGGTCTGCCAGCGTCATCGCCTCGACCTGGTCATGGGTCACATACACCATGGAGGTGCCCACCTGCTTTTGCAGCCTGGCGATCTCCTCACGCATCTTGACGCGGAGTTTGGCATCCAGATTGGAGAGCGGCTCATCGAGAAGAAAGACTTCCGGTTCGCGAACCAGCGCCCGACCCAGGGCGACACGCTGCATCTGGCCACCGGAGAGCTGGCGCGGCTTGCGGTCGAGCAGCTCGTCGAGGCCGAGAACATTTGATGCCTCGCTGACGCGCTTGTCTATCTCGGCCCGATCCATCTTGTGCATGCGCAGGCCGAAGGCGAGGTTTTCGCGGATGGTCTTGTGCGGATACAGCGCGTAATTCTGGAACACCATGGCGATGTTGCGGTCCTTGGGTTCCAGCGCCGTTACGTCGCGATCACCGATATGCAAGGTGCCGCTGGTAATCGTCTCCAGCCCCGCAATCATCCGCAGTGTCGTGGATTTGCCACACCCCGACGGGCCCAGAAACACCACCAGTTCGCCATCTTCGATGACCAGGTCGACGCCATGGACGGCAACAACCGGTCCATAGGCCTTGCGCACGGCCGAGAGTTTGACTTGCGCCATGGTTCAATCCTCTTTCATCGGGGAGACGCCGCGGCTGCTTTGCAGGCGGGCGATACGGTGATGGATAGGCGACAATGCCTTTTGAATGTCGACGTAGATTGCGTGCGCCTCGGAATAGAACGCCGCATTTTCCGGATTTGGTGCAATCCGACGGGAGACCCTTATGGCAGCCTTGGCCGCCGCCGCTTCATCGGCAAAGGCGCCGACGCCGACGCCGGCAAGAAGTGCAGCGCCAAACGAGGCGTCGCCATTGCCGGGCAGTTCCACATCGACACCAAGCACATCGGCAACGATCTGGCACCAGAGCACGCTTTGCGTCCCCCCGCCAATCAGCCGGGCCGTGGAAAACTTCAATCCCTGGACAGCCAGTGCTTCGCGGCAATCGCGCAGCGAGAAGGCCACGCCTTCATAAAGCGCACGGACGAAATGGCCGGGGCCGTGCTGAAAACCGATTCCGGCGAACTCGGCCCGCAACAGCGGATCCCAATGGGGGCTGCGTTCGCCGTTGAGATAGGGATGAAAGAACAAGCCTTCCGACCCAACCGGCACTGACGATGCGAGTGTTTCCATCCGGTCGAATGCCGCGGAGCCGTCTGCGCCCGGGCTCATGAAGAACGTGTCGCGAAGCCATTTGTGGGCCGAAGCGCAGGAATTTGTCGCCGCGATCACATAGAACTGGTCCGGCATGACATGCGGATAGTTGATCACCGTGTTGCTGGCATGCAGATCGGGCGACAGCACGCTGACGGTTGCTGCGGTCGCAAGCTTGATCACTCCGAGCCCCGGCTCGGTCAGTCCGGCACCGTAGGTTTCCACCGCCGTGTCCGATGCACCGACGATGACTGGCGTTCCTTCTGCCAATCCTGTCTCGCGCGCGGCTTGTGCGCTGACGGTTCCCGCCCTGGCGGTCGACGGAGAAATGGGTGGCAGGGTTTCCAGGTTCCAGCCGATCATGTCGCAAAGCTCGGGCGACCAGCTTGATCCGTCGGCCACTGACATCAAGGTCCCGGCCGCATCGATGGGGTCGGTCATCCAGTCGCCGGTAAACCGGCTCCGGATCCAGTCCTTGGCAAGATACAAACGTTTGACGCGGGCGAAGTTGTCGGGCTCGTTTTGCTTCAGCCAGAGCATCTGCGGAAGCGTCCATGTCGGATTGGCGCGATTGCCAGAAAGCTCGAGAATTCGGGCATCCGCGGCGTCGCGCAAAGCCTGCGTCTGCGCGGACGCGCGCTGGTCATTCCACAGGATCGCCGGACGGATGACGGCGCCATTGTCATCTTCGAGCACCTGGGTATGCGCGCCGGCGGAAACCGACAGGGCCACAACCCGCGATGCCTCAACCCTGGCCTTTTTCCAGGAGCCGTGGCAGGGCCGAGCAAACCGCAGTCCACCAGTTCGCCGGGTCCTGCTCGCTCCAGCCGCTTTCCGGCGCCGCCGTTGTCACCGGCGCAGCCGCCTCGGCAACGACGGCGCCTGTCGCGTCGATCAGCGTCACCTTCAGCGACCCGGCGCCCAGGTCGATACCTAGAAAAAGGTCGTTGCTCACATCAGCTCTCTTGGCCTGGTGTTGCAGGATTGAGCTGGCCGACGACCACGGCGCCTTCCGGCAGCCGCAGGCCGAGCTTGCCCGGGTTCATCAGATTGCCAGGGTCAAGCGCATCCTTGATCTGCTGCAGCATTGGCAATGCGCCGCCAAGCTCGCGCTCGATCCAGCCATTGCGGAACACGCCCACACCATGGTGATGGGCAATCGATCCTTCGTGCTCCAGCGTCAGCTCTTCGATCGCCTGCCACATCTGCGCATGCAGAGGCAGCGCCTTTTCATGGTCCATGGGTGGAAGCCTGATGGTCATGTACTGGCACGCACCTTCGGGATAGATATGCGACCAATGCGCGCCGAAATAAACGTCCGGGCAGATCTCCCGGACCGCCTTGCCCATCGTCTCAAACATCTCCGGCAAGGCCGACCAGTTGCCGGTGATCTCGATCGTGTCGTTGAAATAGCCTGCCTTCTGCCACTGGGCGGAAAACGCCACGTAGCGATTCTTGCGCCAGTGGTCATAAGGCGCCTGCCCTGCTTCCACCGCATCATGCTGGCGGCAGATTTCCATCGCCATCTGCTGCTCGGTGGTCACCATCGGCTCGCGGCCAGCAAAGACATAGATAGCCAGGATCGGACGCGCCTGAAATTCGGCCATGTTTTCCGTGCGCTCGCTGCTTTCCTGGGCATCATAAATCCGCGCAACCAATGGCCGCAGTTCGGCCTGCATGATGTCGCGCGCCGCATCCAGCGCCGCCGCCTCGGACGGGAATGCCAGCACCACGCCACGCTCGACCTCGGGCAGCTTCCACAGCCGCATGGTGACTTCGGTGATGATGCCGAGCGTGCCTTCGCTGCCCACCAGGATATCGCGGATGGACGGCCCGGTCGCGCGGCGGGCCACCGGGCGGATGTTGATCGCGGTGCCGTCCGGCAGGACTGCCTTGAGCCCGACCACCATGTCCTCGATCTTGCCGTAACGGCTGGAGGCCTGGCCGCCGCCGCGGCACGCAGCCCAGCCGCCCACCGTGGAAATCTCGATCGACTGGGGCAGATGACCGGTCGTATAGCCTTGGGCGTTGAGCTCCGCCTCGAAGACGCCGCCGTTCATTCCGGCCTGAACAGTGACCATGGCATTGGCCGGATCGACGGAGACGATCCGGTCAAGCCGCCGCAGATCGACGGTCACTTCGGCTGACACCGGAATCGCACCACCAAGAACACCCGAGCCGTTTCCGAACGGGATCAGCTGCACGCCCAGCCGCCGCGCTGTAGTGACGATGGCCTGAACTTCATCGGCGGATCCGGGTCGCAACACCAGACGCGGCAAGACGCCGGCCAGCTTGTCGAGCCGTTCGCAGAAATTCGCAAACGGCAACCGGTCATGCGCAAACGAGCGCCGGTCGGCTTCGTCAGTGAGCACATTCTCCGCACCGACAATGTTTGTGAACTCGGCCTGAAGAACACTCAGTGCTGCGGGCGCCGGCGATTGGGGCTGCGAACTCGACATCAGGTTTCCTTTTCGATGGCTACAATTTCTGGTTACGCCGCTCAAACAACCTTGAACAATCGTTTGTTCAGAATTACAGCCAGCACCCGCGACCTGTCAAGCAGGGGACAACGATTATTTGGAAATTCGTGCGCCGGATCGGGGAGCAACGGTCGAATCGCGGATGATCAGCCGCCCCGGCGGCAAGGCTCGAACCGGGTCGGGATCTTCCCCGGACAGCTTGCGAATCAACAGGTCCGCGGCAACCCGCCCCATCTCTTCCGTCGGCATCATCACGGTACTCAAGGCCGGAAACAGCATTTCGGCAAAAAGTGCATCATGGAGTGCAATGACCGACATTTCCTGGGGCAATTGCCAGCCTGCAAGCCGCAGTTCGGCCATCGCACCTGCCGCCGAAACCAGGGTAGCCGCCATGATCGCGGTGGCGTCGGTCTTGGCCAACTCCCGCACCGACACCCGACCGGCATCGAAGGTGTAATCGCCCATGGTTACCAGACGTGGATCAAAAGGGATGTTGGCCGCGTCCAGCGCCATCTTGTATCCGGCCAGACGTTCCTGGGCGTTGAAGCCGCCGGGGCGTCCGCCGAGATGGCCAATACGGCGATGCCCGAGCGAAATCAGGTACTCCGTCGCCCGTCGCGCCGCCTCCTGGCTATCGAGAACCACGGAAAGGGCAGTGCCCGGCAACAGACGGTTCAACAGCACGTAGGGAACATTTGCCTCGGCAAGGTCGCTGCGCAACACTTCATCGGCGTCGAGGCTGGCCACCAGCAAACCATCGACCCGGTTCATCTGCGACAGCTTGGCAATCGTTGTTCCCGCGTCTCCTGGGTCACGGTGGGAAATCAGCAAGGAATAGCCGTTCTTGGCCGCATGGTTTTCAGCCCCGCGGATAGCGGCGGAAAAAACCGGGTTATCAAGCTGCGGCACGACAATGCCGAGCGTGAACGTGCGCGACATGCGCAAGGCGCGGGCCGTGTAGTTGGCGCGATAATTGAGCTTCTTGGCAACCTCGAGAATGCGATCCCTGGTTTCAGCGCGTATGCGTTGCTCGCTCTGACCACGCAAGACCCGTGAAACCGTCGACACATCGACCTCGGCCATCGCCGCAACCTCAGCGAGCGTGGCTTTCGTTCCTTGCTTTTTTGTCACCTGAAACTCCCCGGTCACTGTTCTCGACCTGTCTTACCATCATAAATACCGAAGCTGGATAGGGGGAATTCCTGCAATCGTCAGCAACCATCTGGTTTTGGGCCCGATGGAGGCTGGGCCACCCGGCATCCATGGCCGGCCATGAGCCGGTTCGATCTCCTCCTGTCTGCCTCGCTTCACACCCGGCTACCCGGTTGTTCTTGCCGCACGGGTCCAGTCTGCGCGTCGATGTGGCGGCACAAAAAAACCCGCGCGCCGTGGCACGCGGGTCTTGATCCTGGAGGGCAGATCGCTCAGCACACCGTGTGCGAAACCTATTGTCCTTGCACCTGCAGCCGGTCGAGCCGCAGCTGCGCGGCAAGACGGTGGCCTTCGAGGCCTTCATTCGCACTCTGACGGACCGCCGGAGGCGCAACCTGTGCAACGCCTTCAGCGGTCAGCCATTGATGGGTGGCGATCTTGACATAGGTGCCGACCCACAGCCCGCCGGTATAACGCCCAGCCGCCATGGTCGGCAGCGTGTGGTTGGTGCCCGAGCATTTGTCAGAATAGACCACCGAGGCCAACTCACCGATGAACAATGACCCATAATTTCGCAGCTTGAGCGCGAAATTCATCGCATCGGCGGTATGAACCTGCAGATGCTCCGCCGCAATGTGATCGGAATAGGCAATCATCGCCGCTTCATCGGCACACAGGGCGATTTCGCCGTAATCGCGCCATGCTGTGCCCGCGGTCTCTGCTGTGGACAGTCCGACCAGCTGCCGTTCGACTTCGGCAAGCACCGCATGCGCCAACGGCTCATGGGTGGTGATAAGACCGACCCGGGTGCGAACATCATGCTCGGCCTGCGCCAGCAGGTCCGTGGCAATCATCTCGGCATCGCCGGTTTCATCGGCCAGGATATAGATCTCCGAGGGACCGGCCAGCTGGTCGATGCCGATCGGGCCAAAGACCTGTCGTTTGGCTTCGTTGACGAAGGCATTGCCGGGGCCGACGATCTTGTCGACCTTGGGCACGGTTTCGGTGCCGTAGGCCATCGCCGCAATTGCCTGCGCACCACCGATCTTGAAGATCCGGTCGGCGCCCGACAGGTGACAGCCGGCAATCATTGCCGGATGCGCGTTTGGCGGCAGGCAGGCCACAACTTCACCCACACCGGCAACCTTGGCCGGCACGAGGGTCATCACCGGCGCCGACAACAGCGGATAGCGCCCGCCGGGCACATAACAGCCAACCCGATCGATCGGGATCACGCGATGGCCCATATGCACGCCCGGCAGCAATTCGACCTCCAGCGGCTTCATTGTCGCAAGCTGCGCCTCGGCAAAGGCACGAACATTGGCGATCGCAAATTCGGTGTCGGCTCGGCTCTGGGGCTCGAGCGCGGCAAGTGCTTGCTCACGCTCGGCCTGGGTGACCTCGAACGCATCCAGATCAGCCTTGTCGAACTGGCGCGAATATTCCCGTACCGCCGCATCGCCCTTGGTGCGGACGGCGGCCAGAATTTCGGCCACCAGCGTTTCGACCGGCGCGTTGTCAGACACGGCGCTGCGCGTGGGGTGTTTGACGAAAGAAACGCTCGGAAACTCAGTCTGTACTGTCATTATATCAGTCCATGTTGTTGCGAAGACGGGATTTCCGCCACGATCAGCCGCCGAAGAACCCGATTACGGTGCGCGGGAGCGTTGTGGTCAGGAAGGGTACATAGGTCAGGATCAACAGCACGACGATTTCCATCAGAATGAAGGGTCGCACCTCTCGGATCAGGTCTTCCAGCCGGACCTTGCCGACCGCTGCGCCAAGGAACAGACCCGATCCCACCGGCGGCGTGTTCAGCCCGATCAGAAGATTGACGCAGAACACCACGCCGAACTGGATCGGGTCCACCCCATAGCTCTGGGCGATCCCGGCAAAAATCGGCCCAAAGATGATGATCGCCGGGAACAGGTCCAGCACCAGACCGATCATCAACAGCGAGATATTCATCAGCAACAGGAAGACGTATTTGTTGTCGGTAACGGCCTGGAAAAAGTTGGCGATCATCGTCGGCACGCCCTGCGTCGCCAGGATGTAGCTCAGCACCGAACTGGTCGCCAGCAGCAGGAACATGATCGAACTGGTCTTGGCGGTGTTGAAGAAAACGTCAGGCAGCTCGCGAAATTTCAATGTGCGGGTGACCACCATGCAGATCACAAGCGCATAGATCGAGGCCACCGCGGCGGCTTCGGTTGCGGTGAAATCGCCGCTGAGCACTCCGGCCACGATCAGGACCGGCATCACCAGCACCAGGAGGCTGCGGCGCATCGTGGTCAGGACAAATCCGATCGGATAGCGTTCGGTGCGCTTTTCATAGTTCCGCGCCAGCGAAATCCGGTAATTCATCACCATCAAGGCAATGGCCACGAGCACGCCGGGAATGATTCCGGCAAGGAACAGCTCGCCGACCGAAACGCCGCCGACCGCCATCGCATAGATCACGAAAGTCAGGCTGGGCGGGATGATCGGCCCGATTACCGAAGACGCAATCGTCACCGCGGTCGCATAGGCACGGCTGTAGCCCTTTTCCGCCATGGTCGGAATCAGCACCGAACCCAGCGCAGTGGTATCGGCCGAGGCCGAGCCGGTGATTCCGGCAAAAAAGACGCTGGCGGCGATGTTGGTGTGGCCCATGCCGCCGCGGATGCGGCCGACAATGACATCGGCGAAATCGGTCAGCGCGCCGGTCATCCGCCCCCTCAGCATGATCTCGCCCGTCAGCACGAACATCGGAACCGCGACCAGCACGAAGGAGTCCACTCCGATATACATGAAATGCGACAGCAGGGTCAGGCTTTGACCGCTGATCAGCAGCGCGACGAGACACGCGGCCCCAATCACGAAGGCAATCGGCATTCCCAGAACGGTGAGAACAACGAAGGTTGTAGCAAGTGCTAGAATGGTCATCCCGGGTTCCGCCACTGGTCAAAGGATTCAACGATGATCCGCACCGAGACAACGATATAAAGTGCACATGCGACCGGGATCGCCAGGTTGGGAACGGCCCGGCTGATGCCAAGCGCGCCTGTGCGCAACCGCGCGACCGAGCCAAGCTTGTCAATCGAGCCATAGATGACCGCTGCCGAAAACAGAATGATCAGAAAATGCATCGCCGCGATCATGAAGGGACCCGTTTTCGGGCCCAACTGCTCGACGAAATAGGTGATGCCGACATGACCGCGTTCGTTCAGGACATAGGCAGCGGCCAGAAGCAGCCCCCAGATCATCAGAATTACGCTTAGTTCTTCCGGCCAGGGCAGCGCGCCGGTGGTACCGCGGGCAACAACCTGAAGGCAGATCGCCAGCATGATGCCTGCCATTGCAAGGCCTATGGCAAAGCGCAGGACTGTATCAAAAAGGGCAAATGCGGATCGCATCCAGGTCTCCTGTCGTGTCTCGTGGGAATGGCGAAGCCGGCACTGGGCCGGCTCCGTCACTACTGGCCCACACATCCAGCATGATGCGCAGGGACCGCTGCAACAGCTTGAATGAGTGCATGTACGTTATCAATCAAACCGACTGAACCCGCCATGCATCGGCTCAGCGGATCAGCGATTCAGTCGAGCTTCGATCGCCTCAACTTCGGCAAAGACCTTTTCAATCAGCGCCGGATCGACCTGTTCCTGCAACCAGGGAAGGACACTTTCCTGCGCTGCCTGACGCAGCCGTTGGCGCTCGACATCGGAGATCGGACGGATATCAACGCCGTTCTCTTCCAGTGTCTGCAGTCCCTCGACACGGTTGCGGTAGGCTGCGACGCCGAACTCGGTCGCCGCGCCGATCTGCGCGCCGCGCTTCAGGATCGCGCGCTGCTGGTCGTTCAGTCCCTGCCAGAATGCCTCGTTGACCAGGTAGAAATTGACCACGCCGAAGCTGTTGTCCAGCGTGACATTCTTGGCAACCTCATAATATTTCTGGTCGACCATGATGCCGATCGTATGCCCCAATCCGTTGATCACACCGGTTTGAATCGAGGTGTAGATCTCACCCCAGGACACCGGAGTTGCCGATGCGCCCAGACCTCCCCAGGCCCGAATCGTCATCTCGCTGCTGGGCAAGGTGCGCAACTTCAGACCAGCGAGATCCTCCAGGCTTTCCACCGGGCGGGTCTTGTTGATGAAATTGTAAAACCCGTAAGGCGACGCGGCCAGCGCCCGCACCCCCAGATCGGCTGCCATGGCGTCGTTGATCTCGGCGAAGGTATCGCTGGCGAAGAATTCCTTCATCACCATTTCATCGGCAAACAAATAGGGCGTGAACCAGGTCATCATCGGCGCATAGGCACCTGTCAGGGTCTCGTCGCCCTGCACCATCTTGTTGATGCCGATCATCGCACCTTCGAGCAGTTTTTCGGTATCGCCCAGCTGACCGGAGTGCAACAATTCGATGTCAATATCGCCACCGCTTGCGGCCTCGACATACTGCTCGAATGCCTGCCAGCCCAAAGAGTTGGCACCGGTCGGCGATTCGATAGTGCCGACCTGAAGAGAGATTTCGGCGGCGCTGGCCGCTGCCGGCACGAGCGAAAGCCCGGCGACACCCATTGCGAAAAGCGTGCGGCGTACGGTTTGTTTCTGTCTGACGATCATCCTCGCCTCCCATTACGTGATTGAAACTGGTCAAGAAGGAACCAACAGGTAGGGCTGCAGTCCATGCACCTACCTCCCTTCCGTCCATTCTATAATTGGATCAAAGAGGCTAAGGAAGCGTCTGGGCCCGTACCGTTTCATATACTTTACAGCAGATGGCTGCCTGCGCTATGTTTTTCGGCATAATACCCACTTCATGGATAGTATAATGGCCAAAATCGGAAGCAATTTGAAGGCCCTTCGGCTGCGACGTCATCTAAGCATGCGCGATCTCGCGCAACGCTCCGGCATCTCGCACACCACGATCTCGCTGATCGAGCGGGATCTGATCAGCCCCACCGTTGATACCCTGCAAGCGATCCTTGACGCGCTTGGTAGCCGCTTGTCGGAATTTCTCGGCGGCTTGACCGAAGGCAGCGGCAGCCCGTTCTATCCCGCTGATGACACCCCCGAAATTGGCAATCCAGAAACGATTTCCTATCGCCTGATCGGGCTCAACCATCCCTATCGTGCCTTCCAGTTTCTCAGGGAAACCTATGCGGTGGGAGCCGATACCGGCGAGCTTCTGTCACATGTTGCCCAGGAAGCGGGCTGCGTTGTCTCGGGGGCGATCGAGCTTACGGTCGGGAACCAGACCCGCGTCCTGCACAAGGGCGACGGCTATTATTTCGACAGTCGCGAGCTGCACCGCTTCCGCAATGTCGGCAAGGCAACCGCCGAGGTCATCAGCGCGATTTCCCCCCCTTCCTATTAGGGGTTTGATCCCGCCATGCGATGGCTGGACGCAAGGTTGTACCCAGCATCTTTCCTTCTTCGAAAACAGAACGTCGGGGTTGCTTTCTGATCGATTTGAACGCAACTTAAAAAGACTCCATAAAGCACGCACTCAATCTATGGATTCACAACCATGCGGAGATTCGACATGATTGCGAAATGGGTATTGATTGGCGCTCTGCTGGCGTCCGGAGCGGCGCAAGCCGACAGCCTGACTGCGGTCGGCGACACTCCAAGCCTCTCTTGCGAAAACCCCGACATCATCAAGAAATACGCTTGCCTGATCCGGCAGGAAGCCGAGGGTGCAGTGGTGCGGCGCGTTGCGCCGGTCGAGTTCTACGCCGCGCTGCAGGCGCTCAATGTCGTGCAGAATACGGTCACCAGCGGTCGATACTCCTACCTCAAGAGAACGATGGGCGACAAATTCAAGTCCATCCCACAAGCCGACCTTTGCCTTGATGCGGGCTATGGGATATGCGGCAATCACGCCATCGTTTTCGCAGCGCTCATGGAGCAGCTCGGCATCCCTGTAAGGATCGTAAAGGCGTTCTACATCTCAAAAGGGGTGCGAAGTTCACACGCGATGGCCGAGGTCAAAATAGGCGAAAAATGGGTGCTGTTCGATGTGACCTGGGGCTCGGTTTATTTCTCCGACCCGAATGACAGATCGTCATATCTTTCGCTCAGTGACATTGACCGCATCGGCTATGCCAATGTCTTCCCGGTTCGAAACGGGCTTTCGACCTGGTTCTTTTCCCGCCGTGACACGTCCTATGATGTTTTCGGCCACATGACCGCTGAACATCGGGATATCACGGTGGACAGAGTCGGTGAGGTCATCGCCAACCTGGATTGGTCGGAAGGCAACGCGACCTCTCCGGGCCCGCAGTTTTTCCACTTCATCGGCGACAACCGGCGGGACAAAACCATGGCGGGTGTGTCCTATTACTGGGACCAACCAGCAGGTGAGTACCGGATCGACGTGAGCTCGAAGTATGGCGGATGCAAGGAGCCGGCCAGAATATGCGTGCACGATCAGTGCGGGCCGCTTGGTGCCGATGGGGCGTCCTTCAATTTTACATCCAGCGGTGAGAGAGCTTCCCTGACAGTCGAAGCGAGCGAAGATGTTTGCTTCGCCGTTGTCAAGGATATCAGCATAACCAAGGTCTCCGCAGACGCTTTATAGCAGCCTTTCCGGTCAGAACTCGTCAGGGACACGAAGCCCGTTTCCCACGCGCCACTCGACCTGTTCCATATTGATCTCCTGCAGGAGTTTCCGCCGTTCGGTCGGCGGTGCCGAAACGTTCAACTGTCTCGACAAGACCGAGGTCATCCATCGGCGTGGATGATGGAGCAGCTTCCCTGTTGGCCCAGCCGCTCGGACATGAGGCCGCGTGTTTGTTCAGCACGCGGCCTCGATTGCCCAGGGATTTTACGTCAGATCAATTGGTCTCGAAGCGATCATACTCGACCTGTTCCGCCTCGATTGCCTCGGCGGTATCGTACGGCATGTCATAGTAAGGTGCCCTGGGGTTCCATCCCTGGCGGTAGAAGGGATAGCCGCGGGGACCGGAAACGCCATAACCGCTGTCGGTCGTCACCACGACCGTTTGCAGTCGGCCGTCCTTGATGATGAGATCGTTGACGTAACCATAGGTCACCAGGCGACCGTCCTGACGGACGCGGGAGTAATCCCCAATCAGATCGGACGCACGAAAGGCGTTCTGGCCGGTTCGCAGGTCGTCATCCACCACTTCCACACCCTCCTGGGCCGCAGCGCTGGTGAGGTAGTCCGATTTGAAAACACTGTAGTCTTCCACATTGTCTTCGGTCACCGGGATATTGATCCGCTCCATGCCGTTCCAGCTCAGCTGGTCCCAGGGAACGCTCACATGGGTGTCGAACATGTCCCAGAAGCCGCCGACCTCGGCGATGACCGAGACGACCTTGCCATCACGGGAGAAGACCACATTCTCGATGCTGCCGATCTCGTCGCCGCCGGCGCCATGGACTTCCGCATCATCGAGAACCCTGTCGACGCTGATACCATCGGTGTAAACCTCGTCCATCTGCCAATCCGACAGGGCAATCACTTTTTCCGCAGGTATCGCCGCGCCGCTGGATTCCGATGCCGCAGCCTGTGTATCGCCGGTCTGCAGTGTGCTGGCGCTGTCCGAAACCGGGGCGATCTCGGTCGCCGACAGGATCACCACAGCATCGTAGTCGCTTCGGGAAACCTGATCGCTCCGGTCCTTGTCGTAGACCTTGAACAGGGCGTTGTGAAAGCCGGCCATGTCCACCCCTTCGCCCTCGGTGTTCCAGTCGGCAAAGGCGGTGCTGTCCCGGGCGGCCGTCTCGAATTCCTGTCGGTTCAGCGACCCGTTGCCGTCCGCATCGATGGCGCTGAACCCCGGATGTGCGCTGGTGCCGAGCCATGCTTGCGACCCGGTGCGGTACTCATTCGGCGACAGGGCGCCGTTCGAATCCCGATCCCAGTTCGCGAACACGCCGCCGTGGAGTTCATCGTTGGAAATCCGCTGATTGGCATCGGAATCCCAGTCCGTGAAGGTGGCGTTGCTGACCTGCTGAAACTCGGTCCTGTCGACCTGCTGGTCGCGGTTGGTATCCAGGTCGGAGAAGCTTTGCTGCGCGGTCGCCACGGTGCCCGATACCAATCCGAACACCAGCGCCAACGCACTGGAAGCAAGAAATCTGCTCATCGTCGTCTCCTTTCGTTTCCAGATATGACGGCTGCGTAACCGGAGACTCCGGCCATTGTTCCAGACCAGATTATTTTTTTGACCCTCAGTCGGAGACAGATGGCTCAGCCTCACCGTCGTCATTCCCTTCCACAGGATTGTAGCCGGGGATGACGCCGCTGGTTCCGGTCTGGGGCGTCGGATCCTGATCCACCCGTTCGGGCTGTCTGGTGTCTTCGATGAGCTTGTCTTCGGGGCGGTCGGGAAGAAGCGTGTCCGGCGCGTCCTCCGGCTCCTCGCCGCATGCCGCCAGAAGGCCTGCCGCACACAGCGGGACGAACCAACGCATGGATAGCCAAGTCTTCATTGTCATTGCTCCTGATCGGCATCCGCATCTTGCGGATTGAGGTCAACATGACTGCCGCATCGCCGCAGCAGCTCTGCGTATGGCATTCCCTCCCGGCCGCGCAGACACAGCGCGCGGACCGCCTCATCGGGAGGAGGAATGAGGCAAGGGGCACTCTCACTTGTCCCGGTCCGCGCCACCAGCGAACCGCTTCGTGTGCTGTTTGTTCCGAGAAAATTTCGCACGTCCGTTGCCTGCAGGCCGCGACCGGTGCTGCTTCTGTGGCAACAGGAATTGCTGGCGTGTGGAACATTCGCCGAAGTTGCCGGTTTCGGGTTCAGTGCTGGTCCTTCTTGCCAGCAGCAGACACTGCAATCGAAAACGGGAGGTTTGAGATATGTTGAATGAGCGCAGCCCTCAGGGGCAAAAGGGCGCAGCCTACTGGTACTGCACCGGCATCGGAACACTGATGGCGCTGATCGGGATCGTGCTGGGCGCAGGCGGAATCTGGCTTATTGCGCTGGGTGGTTCCTGGTACTACCTGATCGCCGGCGTTGGACTTGTCGTGTCCGGCATGTTGCTGGCGGCGCAGACGATGGCCGGGCTCTGGGTCTATCTTCTCACCTATATCTTCACACTCGTATGGGCGTTCTGGGAAGTGGGAACGGATTGGTGGGCCCAGGTGCCGCGACTGGTGGCGCCGTCTGTCATCCTGGTACTGGTGCTGATATGCATTCCAATGTTGCGACACCGCAGCAAGACCCGCGCGCAGGCCCGGGACCGGACGGCGGCCTCAACGGCACTTCCCGTTCTCGCAAGCCTTGCCATTCTCGCCGGCACGAGCGGCCATTTCGCAGCCCATGCACAGGAAGCCGCCGATCCGGCAAGCCCGGGCATCGCGCAGACCCAGCAGGAAAGCGATCCGGCAGCAAGCCCGGCGCCGGGCCTTGAACCGGATGCCGGTGCGGACGTCACGGCGCAATCGGAGGATGGCGCCCGGCAGCCTGCGGCACGCGCGCCTCTGCCGGTTCGCGCCGTGGGCGAGGACTGGCCCTCCTATGGCGGCTCGATCCACGCAACCCGCAATTCTCCGCTTTCACAGATCAACACCGGCAATGTCGACCAGCTTGAGCGTGTCTGGACCTTCAACAGCGGCGATCTTCCCGACGGCGAGGCGGAGGGAAAATATTCGCCCGAAAACACCCCGCTCAAGATCGGCCGCACCCTTTATCACTGCACGGCAATGGGCATCATGGTGGCGATTGATGCCGGCACCGGCAAGGAGGAATGGCGCCATGATCCGGAGGTGCCTGATGATGCCATCCCCTATGGCGCCACCTGCCGGGGAGCAGCCTATTTCGAGGTTCCCGATGCCGACCCGGACGACCTCTGCGCCACCCGCGTCCTGTGGGCCACGCTCGATGCGCGGTTGATCGCGGTCGATGCACAAATCGGCGAGTCCTGCCCCGATTTCGGTCTCTCAGGCCAGATCAATCTCGAAGAAGGCATCGGCGACACCGTTCCGGGCTGGTACTCGGTCACTTCACCCCCCATCATTGTTCGAGGCGTCGCTGTCGTCGGTGCACAGGTGAAGGACGGCCAGGGCGAGGATGCGCCGTCAGGCGTAGTGCGCGGCTTTGACGCCGTCACCGGCGAGCTTGCCTGGGCCTGGGATCTGGGCAATCCCGGCAATCGCGGGGCACCGGCCGAAGGCGAGACCTACACCCGGGGCACGCCCAACATGTGGACCACTCCGGCAGCCGACGAGGAGCTGGGCTATGTCTACCTGCCGCTCGGCAACTCCTCGGTCGACTATTACGGCTCCAACCGCTCGGATCTGGAGAACGAATACGCCACCTCGATCGTTGCCGTCGACGTCACCACCGGCGAGGACGTGTGGCACTTTCAGACGGTCTATCGCGATGTCTGGGATTACGATCTCGGATCCCAGCCCGCGCTGGTGGATTTTCCCGGCGGGAACGGCACGGTGCCGGCCATCATCGTGTCTTCCAAGCAGGGCGACATCTACGTGCTCAACCGCGAGACCGGGGAATCGTTGTTCCCGGTCGAAGTACGCGCAGTGCCCACCAATATGGGCGTGGAACCGGACTACCTGTCGGATGTGCAGCCCTTCTCCACCTATCACACACTCGCCTTCGAACCGCTGACCGAAAAGGACATGTGGGGCATGTCGCCGCTCGACCAGTTGTGGTGCCGCATCCAGTTCCGCCGCGCCAATTATGCCGGCATGTACACACCGCCCACGACCGAAGGACGCTGGATCCAGTATCCCGGTTACAATGGCGGCCAGGACTGGGGGTCCATGGCCGTCGATGAAGAGCGCGGCATCCTGATCGCCAATTACAACGACATGCCCAACTTCAACCGGCTGATCCCGCGCGAAGAGGTCGACGCCACCGCAATCAATTCGCCGGAGGGCGAATCCGGCGAGGCGGGACCGCAGATCGGCGCGCCCTACGGCATTGCGGTCAATGCAGGATGGCGCATGGATTACTCCGGTCTGCTGTGCAAAAAGCCTCCCTATGGCGGCATCCGCGCGATCGACCTGGCGACAGGCGAGACATTGTGGGATCAGCCGCTCGGTCAGGCCCTCAACAACGGGCCCTTCGGGATCCCGTCCAGGCTCCCTTTCAAGATCGGCACGCCGAACAATGGCGGCCCCATCGTCACCGCCGGCGGATTGGTCTTCATAGCTGCGGCGACAGACGGGTTGATCCGCGCCATCGACATCGAGACGGGTGAGGTTCTGTGGACCGACAGCCTGCCTGCCGGCGGTCAGACGACCCCCATCACCTTCGAGGTCGACGGGCGTCAGTTCATCGTGCTGGCACCGGGAGGTCACCACTTCATGGAAACCCCCGTCGGTGATGCAGTCATTGCCTGGGCCTTGCCCGAATGATTGTCCGGCTTGAAAAACGGCAAAGGGGGCTGGCGACGCATGAGCCAGCCCCGAGCCCGGCGCAGCCGAAACGGATCATGGCCGCCGCAGAGAGATCGAGGTTTCCAGCCCCTCCGAAACCCGGCGAAAAAACAATTTCGTTCTGGAACACACGCGTCGCCAACCTGTTTGGTGACCGGAAGCATCGTTGAAGTGGCTTCCGGGCAACTCACCAAAAGCAGACAAGGAGGTTCGACATGAAACATCTGTTTACGACCACCGCGATCGCCGCGGCGGTGGCTAGACCGGTCGGGCCTTCCTAGCTGGATATCGGCAAGTTCATGGGCGTGCTGCCGCCCGCTAACTTGACTGGAACAAGTGCCGTGCTGCCAATTGTCTGCAGGAAATGCCGGCGGACACGGATGCAATCGCCAATCCGCATCCGGCGCCTGGTTGTTTCGGCTCGGCTCCAACCCAGTTGGCTCTGTCCGCCGTCAATCAGCGCACCGGAAATCCGGGAGCCGAGGTGAGAATGCCATCGTGACACATTCTGACAGGTTTTCAGGCACCAGAGTGCTGATCGTGGAAGATGAATTTCTTCTCGCCGAGGAGACGCGCCTGAAGCTGGAAGCCCTCGGCGCCACCGTCATAGGCCCCACCCCCGACGTCGATGAGGCCCTGGAATATCTCGACACCACACAGGTCGATGCCGCCATTCTGGACATTTATCTGACCGGAGAATTTGTGTTTCCCGTCGCCGAAAGATTGCAGGACATGGGCATCCCGTTTGTGTTCGCCAGCGCCTATGACGCCGAGATCATTCCGTCGCGCTTCGAAGGGTTCGTGCTTTGCGAAAAGCCGTTCGAACTCGAAAAGATCGCACAAGCCCTTTTTGCTTCGGCACAGAGGGATCACTGACGAGACCTCGAACTCCGTCGTTTTGCCGACTGCCCGGATCCGAATTTTGACTTGCTCGCGCCTTTGGCCACGCCGGGCGTGCCGGCCTCGGTTACTGGTCGATCGCCGCCATCGGGACGGCTGTGGGCGTGTTTGTCCCGACTGTTCTGCGCCGGATCCAGTACGCCACCGGTCTCAAGGGCAACGAAAAGCAAGCCGGTTCCCGCATCGGATCACGTCTCAGGCTTCCTGCGCCGCAAGGCGTGAGGCCAGATAGGCGCCGCCCGCCACATAGGGCAACGCACCGAACAGGGCCATGAGGCCGCCGCCCAGTTGCTGATCGCGCAGCGGATCGAGGCCGAAGGCGCCGAGGCAGAATTGCGGCGCGTAGACGAGCGCCGGCGCCAGAACGAGAAGCACGCCGAGCATGGCCATGTGCATGGAAGCAAACAACATCGCAAAGCCACCCAAGGCACCGGACCCCGCGTCACGCCCCGCAAGGCAGATCCACCACAACCAGAGCCCGGCGGCGAGGAAACTCAATTGCTGGAGGGCAAAGGCCGAGTCGAGCCGCGCGGCCACCTCGTGCAGCGCCGGCACATGCCAGCCCCACACCACGGCAAAATCGAAAACCGAGGCCGCGACGGCGCCGAGAGACTGAAACCGCGGCGCAAGATCTGGCGGAGACAGCCGCATGAGGCCAATGACGATCAACGGCGCGGCCACCACCATGACGCCCAAATGCAAGATCATGTGCGGCGAGAAGGCCCGGCGCGCCATCGCGGGCAAAGGCCCAAGCCACAAACAAGCCAGCAGCACCAGCCCCGCCGCAAGCGGCCAGAGCCTCACCATCCGCATGGCGAGGTAACCAGCGTCGGAAACAGCGTCCACACCGTGGCGACAAGGCCGACCCAGCCGCTCATCAGGCTGACGCTGCGGGTGAAGCCCGGGTCGGCCCCAAACCGCGACGAAGACAGCAGCACCAGAAGCCCGGTCTGGACAAGCACGGCCAGCACGAAGGCCACAATCAGGGTGATGCGGCTCCCAGAAACACCGGGGAGGCCCGGCGCGCCCGGATCAAGCTGGCAAACAAGCCCGTGCAGCGCATAGACGGCGCTGAACGAGGCAAGCCAGACCACCGGCGAGACAACAATCCGCAGCAGGTCCTTCATGTCACCAGCCCCGGCAGGTAGACGGCCGGCACGACAAGACCCGTCACACCAAACAGATACACGCTCCACACGGTCACGATCGCCAGTTCCCCCCGCCGCCGCTGCGACATGTAGCCGGCCCGGTGCCTGGCCAGCAGAAAGATCAGCATCAGGCTCGTCAGCGCCGCATGGACCAACCCGTAGGCCCCCAGCACCAGAATCGTGGCGTTGTAGGCGTGGCCGGTCGCCGGCGGGGCGGCCCACAGCATCATCGAAAACACGGCGACCAGCCCCAGAGCGCCGGCAACCGCCATCCACAGCCCTGGGACCGGCGTGCCGCCGTTTTGGTTGCTGCGGCCTGCAATGGCGAGGCCCGCAACCGCCAGCACCGCGCCGCCCGCCGCAGCGAGCAAGGTTGGCAGCGATGGCGCGATAAAGGCCGGCGGCGGCCAACCCGGGGCGATGGTCCAGAGGAACGCGTAGCCGAAAAGCAGCGAGCCGAAGAGCGTAGCGTTCGCCACCAGCAGGAACATGGACCCCCACCAGCCCGGCGGCCGGCTGACCTCGGCAATGGTGGGAACGGCCACGCCATGGCCGATGAGCCGGTCCCCCAGATCCTGCTTCGAGCCGAGCTGCCAGGCCCAGCGCCAACCCAGCGCGGCCACAGCGGCAATGGCGATCGGCGTGATCAGATAGACTTTTACCAGAAGCGAGACAAAAAAGAGTCCCGTGACTGCCGCCAGGGCGATCGGCAGGCGGGTGTTGGCGGGATAGATCACCAACTGTTCGGGTTCGCCTGTTGCACTGTCGACCATCAGCGTCTCGCGACGCCCGCTTGCCGCCTCACCCAGATAGCCTTCCCCGCGAGCGAGCCGCGCCGGCAGACCGGGCTCGTCCCACAACGGTTCGCGCGAGCTCACCCGCGGCAGGCTTGCGAAATTGTAGGCCGCCGACGGCCGCGGAATCGCCCATTCCAGCGTGCCCGAGTTCCAGGGATTGCGGGGGGCGGGATGGCGCACGACCAGGTTGAGCACCACCTCGATCAGCACGACGGCCAGCCCGAACGCCAGCACGAAGCCGCCGATCGAGGAGATCAGGTTGATGACGGTCCAGCCGTCTTCCGGCGCATAGGTCGAAATTCGCCGCCGCTGCCCCATCAGGCCGACCCAGTGCATGGCGAGGAAGGTGACATGAAAGCCGGTAAAGATCAGCGCGAACGCCACTTCGCCGAGCCGGAAAAAGCGCCTGTTGCCTGTGACCAGCGGCAACCAGTAGTAGATTCCGGCCAGCACCGGAAACACGAAGCCGCCGAACAGCACATAGTGCAGATGCGCGGTGGCAAAGGCGGTGTCGTGCACCTGCCAGTCGAAAGGCACCACCGCCACCATCACACCGGTCAGCCCGCCGATGACGAAGGTGACGAAGAAGCCGAGAATGTGCAGCATCGGCAGCCGAAGCCGCGGTGTGCCTTTCCACATCGTGCCGATCCAGGCGAAGACCTGGATCGCCGTCGGCACCGCGACCAGCGTCGAGGCAGCGGAAAAGAAGGCAAGCCCCATATGGGGGATGCCGGTCGTGAACATGTGGTGCACCCACAACCCGAAACTCAGGATCGCCAGCGCCACCGCGGCGGCCACCACCCAGCGGTATCCGAGCAGCGTGGTGGACGCCATCACCGGCAGGATGGTGGAGACCATCCCTGCGGCGGGCAGAAAGATGATGTAGACCTCGGGATGGCCGAACAGCCAGAAAAGGTGCTGCCACAACAGGCTGTCGCCGCCGAGTTCCACCTGAAAGAACGGCATCCCAAAGGCCCGCTCCAGCTCCAGCAGGATCGAGCCCAGGATCAACGGCGGAAACCCGGTCAGGATCATCAGCGAGACCACCAGCATGTACCAGGCGAACACAGGCATCTTGCCGAGCGTCATGCCGGGGGCGCGATATTTCAGGATCGAAACGGTGAATTCCACCGCCGCGCAGATTGCCGATATTTCCACGAAGGTGATGCCGATCAGCCAGAAATCCGTATTGATGCCGGGCGAATGGATCCGGCCGGTCAGCGGCGGATACATGAACCAGCCGCCGTCCGGCGCGATCCCGAAAACAAGCGAGATCAACAGCATTGCGCCGCCGAAAAAATAGCACCAGTAGCCGTAGGCGGTGAGCCGGGGATAGGCCAGGTCACGCGCACCCAGCATCTTGGGCAGCAGGTAGATCGCCAGGCCCTCGATCATCGGGATGGCGAACAGGAACATCATGATGGTTCCGTGCATGGTGAAGATCTGGCTGTAGATCTCCGGGCCGGCAAAGGCCGAATGGGGAGTGGCCAGTTGGGCCCGGATCAGCATGGCGAGAAGGCCGCCAACCAGAAAATAGAAGGCTGCGGTGACGATGAACATGCGTCCCACATCACTGTGATTGACAGTCGACAACCAGCCCTTCCAGCCCGGCTCGGAGGACCAGATCGCCGTGAGCCTGCGATGGCGCGCCAGTGCGTTCATTGCTCCCCCTCCAGAAATCTCTGCCAGTCTTCGGCTTCATGCGCGATGACGGAGAACCGGTGATTGTCATAGCCGCGGCCACTGAATTCCGCGCTCACTCCGGCATAGGTGCCCGGCGCGTCGGCTTCGATCCTGAGCACATTGACGTGGCCGGGGATCGCGTCGAGCTTGCCGGCCAGCCGCGGCACCCAGAAACTGTGGATCACATCGGCCGTGGTGATGGCGATGTCGACCGGGCGCCCGGCGGGAATATGCAGCACATTCTCGGTGCTGCGCCGGGCATCGTGATCGTAGGAAAAGCGCCACGACCATTTTCGTGCTTCCGCCTCTATTCTCATCACCTCAGCACCGCTGCGGGGCACAAGCCGCTCCCCGATCCACAAGCCGTAGGCGAGCAGGCAGAGCAGGATGAGCGCCGGGAAAACCAGGCCCAGGCCGATGATCCATAGCTTTTCTCCCGCAGCCCAGGTCGGGCCGGTTCCGGCGGGCCGGAAGGCAAGCGCCAACAGCATCATCACCAAGGCGAAGATCGCGCCAAACGCGATCAGCATGCCCCACCAAAGCGTGGCGATCGATCGCGCTGCCGGACCCGCAGGGTCAAGCGTCGACAGGTCGCCGGTGCAACCCGAAAGGGTTTCGAGCGTTATGCTCAAGACAAACAGCTTCAGGAGACGGGCGCCATGCCGACGCAAAAGATCGAGGGCACAGATGAGCATTTCGCAGATCCCGTGGCCGAAACGCCCGGCTTTGACAATACCCAGTCGCGGATTGCCATACTTGGTCACCCGATCCACGCCATGAGCGTGTCGTTTCCCATTGCCCTGACCTTCTGTACGCTTTTCGCCGACAGTCTCTACTGGTGGACCGGCGATCCGTTCTGGGCCCGCGGCGCGCTGTGGGCCGTTGGCGCCGCATTCCTGCTCGGGATGGTCGCGGGTCTGTCGGGAACTGCGGAACTGCTGCTGGTCTCCGGCATCCGTGTGCGGGCCGCGGCCTGGACGCATTTCGTCATCGCGGTCACGCTGCTGTCGCTTCTCGGCGCCAATTGGGGCTACAGGCTGTCCGGCTATGAAAGCGCCGTGCTTCCCTACGGCATCCTGCTCTCGATGCTCAGTGTTCTGGTGGTTGGCTTCACTGGGTGGCATGGGGGCAAACTCGTCTTCGATTACCGGCTTGGAACTTCGAAGGGCAGCTGACCGCCCTGCGGTATGCGCAACCATTCAGGCATCAGAACCCAGTCCAGATCAGGCTTGCCCAACACCATGAACAGAATCGCGGTCGTGCAGGCCAGCACACCGGTCAGCGGCAGGTAAGGATTCGGCGGCTGGTGATCCCCCGGCTCCTCGGCAATCCGCACGATATTGTGGCCTATCCACACATGGAGCGCGAGAAGCAACGCGACGAAGACCAGCTTGGCGAACAGCCAGGGCACAAAGACCTGGCGCAGGAAGATGAGCCAGGTTCCGGCAATCACTGCGATGACCGCCGCTGGCGTGACGATCGTCGTATAGGTCAGATGTGTGCGGTGACGGATGATCCGGTATTCGTCGCGAGACACAATGGTATCGTGGCGCGCAAGCATCAGCGGCAACGCAATCAGGCCTCCACACCAGATGCCGAGTGCGCACAGGTGCAGCGCCTTCAGCAGCGGCACAGTGGAAACCAGCCACTCCGTCACTGCAGCATGATCCCTGGCTTATCCTGGTCTGGCGGCTTCATCTTGGGTCCCCGGAACACAGCGTCCTGAGATAAACCAACAAACCGCGCGTTTGTTCCACAGGCAGTCTGCAGCGGTGGCACACCTGCCGCAGCGGCGCCCCGTCGATGCCGGTCAACGGTCAATCATTTTGCACACACGCTCTCGCAGCCCAACGCCCGCGCATCAGGGTCCATGCCTCCGGGATCCGGCCATCCCTGACCCGGCTCTCCAGACACATGATGTGAAGCGAAAATTTCGCCAGCCTGCAGATATCCCGGGAACACAACAGAGTTCTGGAAGTTTGGAGGCCGGCGGCCTGTACCGCCGGTTCAAATCAAGAGGAAGACTTCAATGATGATGAAAAATCTTGCATCTGCAGCGACCATTGTGCTGTTTTCAGGCGTATCGGCCATCGCGCAATCGACGACCGATACAACCGCAACATTGTCGGCCTCCGGCGTCGCCGGTTGGGACCAGACCACGCGTGATAGCTTTTTCAGCGACGACACGACCTTGCGTTCCGATGCCGAAGTGCGGTCTGGTTGGGATTCGCTGGACAGTGCCCAGCAGGCCAGGGTTCGCGCCGACTGTGAAACCCTGCAAGGTGACGGCAGCGCAGCCGCCACGACACAGGGGTCGGCGGGCGCTGACACGGCGGCAGACACCTCTACCGCCACCGACGGAAGCAGCTCCTCAGACAGTTCGACCACTGCCACGGCAGGAACCGACACCACTGCCGGCGCAGACGCGAGCACGACTGACATGATGCCGGACATGGCCAGCATGAGGCAGCTTTGCGATCAGATCAAAACCTACTGATCTGATGCTGCTGCGCGTGCGAGCGGAGTCTTGCGGCTCCGCTCGCCGAGATATCGTTGTGATGCGGCGCACTCGCTGCCACCGTCTTCGGGCTTGCCGCGCGCGAGATCATCGCGGCCTCAAGTCCGGTCACCGCTCCCCTCGCCGACCCAGTCAAACAGCGTGAAGAGCTCAGATGAAACCAGATGGAAGAGCGTCCCCAATGCCATAGCCTGTCTTCGAGATGACACTGGTTTTGTCAAACGCGCTTACAAAACATCGGCCACCTTCCGCGGCAAATGTTTTTGGGAACCATCAGGTCAAACGGGTGTTAGAGAAGGGAAAGGAGACCATTCGGCCATGGAACAGCGTTTGGATTATTACAGTCTGGTCGGTTTCAGTTCGGATACGCAGTCACCAGACAATCTTGAACGATTGTCGATCTCAGCCAAGGAAATTGCGTTGTTCATCGATTTTGATGGCACTTTTGTGGATATCGCACCCACTCCAGACGCAATCACGGTCAGTCAACAGGACGTCGAACTGCTCGAACTGCTCGGCGAGCGGCACAGCGGAGCTATATCGATAGTTTCGGGGCGCAATCTTGCAGACATCGATCATCATCTCGGCGGCTTTTCCGGAACCGCATCGGGCGGGCACGGCGCAGAGCTGCGGCGTGGCGGCAAGCGGTCGCCGATGATCACATGCGATACCGAACAACTGGACCATATCAGGAATGCCGTAAGGGAGTTTTCAGCGATCGACCCGCGAATTGTGGTCGAGGAAAAGAAGTTTGGCATCGTGATGCATTACCGCCAGTTTCCTGAGCTCGAAACAAAGATACGCGATTTCGCCACCAGTCTTCTCAGCGATGATTGCCGCTTTGAAACGCTGTCGGCCAAGATGGCCATCGAGATCAAGTCGAAAGATGTTTCCAAAGCGAAGGCGATCGAGCGGATCATGAATTTCGACGAATTCAGAGGCCGCACCGCGCTTTTTGCCGGCGATGACGAGACAGACGAAGGCGCCTTTTCCTGGGTCAATGATCACGGTGGAATCACCATCAAGATCGGCGAAGGACTGACTTTGGCGAAATATCGCGTCGACAGTCCCGCTGCCTTCAAGAACTGGCTGCGTGCTCAGCTCAGCTTTGCCGATCAAGGGAGTTCGTAATGGGTCGACTGGTGATTGTCTCAAACCGGGCGCCCTCCATTGACGGTTCAACCGATTCCGGCGGCCTCGTGGTGGCGCTGAAGGATGCGCTGGGCAAAGGCGGTGGATTGTGGATTGGTGGCGCACCCGAACAGCAGGAAGCCCCGTCTGATTCGATCGTATGGCATGATCGGCGGGACTTCAGCGTCGGTCTGGTTGAATGGGAACCGGAGCTCTATCGGGACTTCTATCTGGGCTATTGCAATTCGGTGCTGTGGCCAGCCTTCCATGGGCGCGTCGACCTGATCGATGTGCAGGGCCGATATGCAGAGGCCTATGCGACGGTCAACAAGCGGCTCGCCAGAATGATTGCCCAAAACCTGCGCGAGGACGATCAGATTTGGGTTCATGATTACCAGCTGATACCGCTGGCCCAGGAACTCAAGGCGCTCCGCGTGCGCAACCGCATCGGCTTCTTCCTGCATGTACCGCTGCCCGACCTGCACACCTTTATGGCCATTCCTGACTGGCAAAACGTGGCGCGCTGGTTTTCCGCCTATGATCTGGTGGGCTTCCAGACCAGTCGCGATCTGCGCCACATGATCAACATTTTCCAGCACGGCTTGCGCGGCGAGCTGAGGGCCAACGGCAACATCGGCATCGACGGCCGGGAGGTGGCGCTGGGAGCCTTCCCGATCTCGATCGACGTGGAAGGTTTCAGGGAGTTCGCAGTCAAGGGCGCTGCGGGGACAGCACCCGCACCCTTGCCGCGTTTGATTGGCGTCGACCGGCTCGATTACTCAAAAGGCTTGCCGCAGCGGCTGGCGGGCTACGGAGAGTTTCTCGAAAAATATCCCGGCTACCGCTCGAATGTATCCTTGTTGCAGATCGCCCCGCCGACCCGAAACAGCGTGAACGCCTACAAGGCTATTCGCGCTGAACTCGAACACCTGGCCGGGCGCATCAACGGCCGCTTCGGCACTGTCGAGTGGACGCCGGTGCAGTATCTGCATCGCGCCCTGACGCGCGAGGAACTGGCCGTGCTTTTCCGCTATTCGCGTGTCGGGCTGGTCACACCGCTGTTTGACGGCATGAACCTGGTCGCCAAGGAATATGTCGCAGCCCAGGACGAGGACGATCCTGGCGTGTTGATCCTGTCGCAATTTGCCGGTGCTGCGGAGGAAATGTCAGAAGCGCTGATCGTCAATCCGCATGATGCTTCCGATATTGCGGAGACGATCAAGACGGCGCTGGACATGCCTCTGAGCGAGCGGATTGAGCGCCATGACGCGCTCTATCGCAAGCTGAAAAAACACGACGTCACCTACTGGACATCCTCTTTTCTGAAACGGCTGTCGCCTTCGCCTGTTTCTGTCTTGCCGTATCATCGCGCCATCTAATACATGTCGCGCAAAAGTGTGCAGCGGTTTTGCGCCAACGACATGCATAAACGAAGAGCCTAAAGTGCGTCACCCGGAACCGGTTTGATGCGACGCGCTTTAGGTGAGCCCTGGAAACCGCCGGTTTCGTCAGGGATGCGACGCCGCGGGTCAGAGCATCAGCCGTCCACCAGTAACAGGAATCACAGCTCCCGTGACATAGCTGGCGTCATCGGATGCCAGATAAACATAGGCCGGTGCGAGCTCTGCTGGCTGGCCGGCCCGGCCCAATGGCGTCGATTTGCCAAAATTTTCAACTTTCTCCTTCGGCATCGTTGACGGAATAAGCGGGGTCCATATCGGCCCCGGGGCGACCGCATTGACCCTGATGCCCCTGTCCGCAAGCAGACCGGAAAGGCCACCGGAGAAATTGGCAATAGCCCCCTTGGTCATCGCGTAGGCAAGCAGGCCGGGACTGGGGTCGGTGGCATTGATCGAGGAGGTGTTGATGATCGAACTGCCCGGTTTCATGTGCGAAACCGCTGCCTTGCACAGGAAGAACATCGCCGAGAGATTGGTGGCAAGGGTGGTGTTCCATTCCTCTGCGGAAATGTCTTCGAGGTTCTCGAATACCGCCTGATGAGCGGCATTGTTGACAAGAATGTCGAGGTGCCCGAACTCGTCGATCGCCGTCTCAACGAGGGATTGGCAATGGGCCTCTTCCTTGATGTCACCGCGCATCAGCACCGCGCGGCGGCCTGCCTTCTCGACCCATTTGCGGGTTTCCTCGGCATCGTCATCTTCGCTGTAATAGGCAATCAGCACATCGGCGCCTTCCCGGGCGAAGGCTATGGCGACCGCGCGCCCT
This sequence comes from Hoeflea sp. YIM 152468, assembly GCF_029210485.1. GTDB lineage: Bacteria > Pseudomonadota > Alphaproteobacteria > Rhizobiales > Rhizobiaceae > Hoeflea. The sequence goes on along the minus strand of NZ_JARGET010000027.1, from coordinate 23,679 downwards.
ATACCTGAATCGGCACCGGTGATGATGGCTGCGCACCCCTCCAGCTTGCCGCTGCCGCTGTAGCTGTGCTCGCCGTGATCCGGGTATGGCTGCATTTCGTCGGTATCGCCGGGCATCGGTTGCTTCTGGGTGGGTTGAGGCGGCTGCGGATAACACGTCCGGGGATCTTTCAGCATCGGTCACTCCTTCTCAAACATTCCTGTTGCGACGTCTCCGGCTGGTCAGCGCAGCAGCACAAATGCCAGCAGCGCTGCGACCAGCAGCACGAAGCCAGGCAAGATCAATGCGTACTGCCGATCGCGGCGACGCGGGGTTTTAACCCCGTCCAGTTCGTCTTGCCGGGCCCGTGATGCAGCGCCAGCATCGGTGGACACACCACCTGCTTCCGCATCCGTGCCCAACGGCACGACCGCGGGATCGGAAGCGTCGACTTTGTCCCCTGTGTTGCCACTGTCGATATCCTCACGCAGCCTTTGTTCGGGCGCGTGCGGGGTGCGGTGCTGCTCTGCTGACATAGGCGGTTCTCCTTGGCGTGATACTCAGATCTTTCGACGCCCTAACTAAGAATGGCCGCCAAGGTTCCGGCCGGGTCGACGATACTTGCGCCGCAAGAGGAACTTTCCGATCTGCCCGGAGTTAGCCGCTCAAACCGCGAGGCTGATCGATCGACTGTTCCGGCAACCCGTGTGCGGTCGCCACCGGCGCACCGCCCGATCCCGCAATTTCAGTGACCTCGTACCGAGATCCGTGATGCGGGCGAACAGACGCCTGCCGGACGGTTCGGGAAAACCTGCACTGCGGATTGAACGCGATGGCTTAATCACTGCTGCTTGTAGAGAGATCCCCTGTTGCACTGGGTGGCGTTTCGGTGACGTGTTCGGGCGCATCCACATCGACATTTGTCTCTTCGACGATTGTAGGCGCCGTGGGCTGGCTTCTGCTCACCCAGAGAAACCCGATGCTCAAGGCAATGACAACCGCTGCGAGGGCCATTGCCCAGACTTCTCTTTTTCGGTCCATTTCGGTTCTCCTTGCTGGGATGGAATGCGGCTCCCGACCCTGGCGGCAACGCCGGCCAAAGCGCCAGACGCCGTGATCTAGTCCTGCTCGCGTGTGCCCGGAGCCGCTTCTTTTTGTTCGCTGTCCTCGAGATCGGATGCGACAATGAACGGGTCGCCCTGCCTGGTGTTGCGCAGTGCTTCCTTCCGCACGTCTTGCGGCGCCGCGTCTTCGGGGCCTGTCTGCGCGTGCGAAACCGACGAATTCAGCGATGCTTGCGACGGGATATGATCTGTCTCTTCACGCTCGGATTTCGCCTTGCCGGGTCCGGTTCGGGAATTTGTCATTTCACTCTCCTTTGTCCTGTCAATCCAACAGGCCGGGCGCTGAATTGTTCCAGCACAGCCAGTGAATCAACGGCACTGCCGCTAAGTTTGGCGCACGGTTCAACTGCAGCCGGTTAAGGGGACAGGCCGGCAGTGCACGCTCAAGGCAGGAATTTTCTCCGGCTTTGCCGAACAATTTTGTGCCTGCCGAGTTGGGACTTCATCACGCGGGGTTTCCGCCAACGATGAAAGGACGATGAGATGAAGTCAGTTTACGCCATGCTACTTGTCGGATTGCTGAGTTCCGGCAGCGCCCTCGCTGCCGAAGGTGACAGCGTCAACGGCACGCTGGAGGGAGACGGCATCACGGGGGAAATCTCCATGCTCGAGACAGCCTCGGGCACGGTGCATATCAAGGTCTCCGCGCAAGGCGTCCCGGAAGGGGCCCACGGCATCCACGTTCATGAAGTCGGAAAATGCGAGGCCGCGGACGGTTTCAAATCTGCCGGCGGCCATTTGGCTGCCGGGCTCGATCACGGCATCCAGAGCGATGACGGGCCGCATCCGGGAGACCTGCCCAACGTTCATGCTGGTGCACAGGGCATGGTCAATGCCGAATTTTTCGTCCGCGGCTTTTCGCTCGGAACCGAGGGCGATCCGCGCATTCTGGATCAGGACGGGTCATCGGTGATCCTGCACGCGGGTCCGGACGACTACACTAGCCAACCCTCTGGCGATTCCGGCAGCCGGATCGCCTGTGCCGTGCTGAAGGCAGCCGAATGACCGGCTGTCGCACACGATCAGAAAAGGAGATCTCGATGCAACGTTTGGACAAGAAAAACGTGGACGAGAGCGGCGAACGGCCGCTTCCCGAACCCGACACCGCACATGAACGAAACAAGGCGGCACCTGAATGCGCCGACCTCGCTGACCCCGCCGAAATCTGGAAGGATGGCGAGACCACGCCGACGGGCCGACCGCGCAGAACCTCCGGCGGCAGTCGTGTTGCCGATGCTGGTGACATGGGTGGCGCAACGCCCTCGCCCTATTCGGAAGAGACGCAGGCCGACATCGTCTCCCGCCAGACAGGAAAACCGGCCTCCGGCAATTGACTTCGACGGCCTGCTGGTGTGCCGAGGCCGCTTGCGGTGATCTCCATCCCGACACCGGTCCCCGCAAAAGGCCGCCCCAGGCGGCACAGCAAAGCAAGCCCCTGATTGCCAGCGAGCCGGCGTTGGCAATCAGACTAACGCGCGTCGCATCAAACCGGTTCCGGGTGACGCGCTTCAAGCTCTTTGTTTATGCATGTCGTTGTCGCAAAACCGCTGCACATTTTTGCGCGACAGGCATTAGTGCTTGGGCTTGTCGCTATCGCGCTCATCAAGCGCGATTTGCAGTTTGCGCGCCAGTTCCAGCATCCGCTCCGGCACCTCTTCTGCGTGAATTTCCTTCATCAGAAGACGAAGCCGTTCGTCCCGTTGCGACGACAATGCTGCTGATGGTTTCGACGATGCCATTTATGAACTCCTGCTTGCCGGACGTGATACGCGTCACAAAGGCAACCGGATCACGCCGGTGCTGGTTTCCAGGGAAACTCAAGCAAGATGAATCTATACTGAACCGCTGCCTAAAGGAAACTCGTATGGGGCGCAACTTGCGCCGAAACCGGTCGTCCGGGTGGGACACCACCCATCGCCTCCACGACAGCCACCTGCGCGGTGCAAGAGATCCCGGCAACGAGGAACTCCGTCGACGCAACACTTGGCCAGCACAGCAGCAAAATTCCGCGGATGATGCTCGATTGAGGCAAGGCTGCATCGGGAACATTTCCCCCCATTAGCGGGTTATGGCGGCGGAGGTGACTGCGATGAAAACATACGTCATTTACTGGACGGCTTCGGTAGCTATCAAACTTGAAGGCGAGCTCATCTTCGTCGACGGGCCGCTCCAGGCAATTGAACTGCTGGAGGGCGACTGGCCCGACAAATCGGGCAGGCATTATCTGACGGCCTTGCGGGAGTGCGAACTCGCCTGCCGACTGCGAGGTGGACTCGGGTCCTCCCGGGAGCGTTTCGTCGCCGCCGCTCTCGCCGCGCATGTGCTCGAGCCCCTGCCGATCCCCGGCGCCGTCGAGGAGGTAAGACTGGCAGGCTCTTCTGCGCCTTTCCTGCCGGACGCCGGTCACGCGGTTCCGGCACAAGCCGACACGTCTGACGGTCCACAGACCAAAGCCGCTCTGCTCAACAACTCCTGTTCCCTTTGAAGGCTTCGACACGGCTTTGCGCGACATTAAAACTTCCGTCGATCAACAGAAAATCGATCAGGCGGATCTGGTGTATGTCCATGACAGCGAGCCTGGCATAACCCGCCAACGCTGGGGACGCGGTTACCGCTATCTCCATCCCGACGGCACCCCCGTCGCCGGCGGCAGGATCCGCGACCGGATTCAGCGGCTGGGCATTCCTCCGGCTTACACCGATGTCTGGATCAGCCCCGACGACCGCGGGCATATCCAGGCGACAGGGCGTGACGCGCGCGGACGCAAGCAGTACCGCTATCACGACGACTGGCAGGCGCTCAGAACCGAGGCAAAGTTCACCGAACTTATCCGCTTCGGCGAGAGGCTGCCGCAGATCCGGCGCGTTGCCCGTGCGGATGCTGAACGGCTTTCCGACCGCCAGGGCGCCATCCTCGGCGCCTTGATACTGCTTCTCGATGCGGCCCATCTCAGGGTTGGAAATCGCGAGTATCTGGAATCCAACGGGACCTACGGTGCAACGACCTTGCTCAAGCGACATGTCTCCCTTGGCCATCGGATCGAGCTCCGCTTTCGCGGCAAGGGTGGCCGGCGGATGCAGCGCAGCCTCAACGCACCTCGACTGCAGAAAATTCTCGAGCGCATCGCCGACCTGCCCGGCAAGCAACTCTTCGGCTGGGAGGACGAGAACGGCCAGTGGCACGCGGTCGATTCCGGTCTGCTGAACCGGTATCTCGCCGACATCGGCGGGCCGGGCGTTTCCGCCAAGGTTTTCCGGACATGGGGCGGCACGCTTGCAGCCTTTGACGAGGCAGCGGCCAGCTTGCGCCGAGAGGATACGCCGACGATCAAGGCGCTGTGCGAAAAGGCCGCCGGCGATCTCGCCAACACCGTGGCGGTCTGCCGCAAAAGCTATGTCCACCCGCAGGTGCTCGCCCTGGCGACGGATGAACGGTTGCGCACAATTCTGCAGCGGCAATTGCAGCGCAAGGTAAAACCCAAAGCCAATATCACAATCATGGAGCAACGCCTGCTGACCTATCTGAGGTCCGTAAAGAGACGGAATCTGGACGGCTAGGAAACCCGCTCCGAGCCGGACAAAACGACTTGCACGGTGCCAAATCCCGCACTTGCCTACGGATTGTACGTCTTTGGAAGCACGGTGCTGGTGGCGGCGGCAGGCGGATCGCTGGCCGGGAAACTGTCGAGCAACCCGATTTCGAGTTGATCGGCGAGATCATCATGCTCGTCCGCAGGAGCAGTGCTGCGCCCACCGTCAGCGGTTTCGGCATCGTCCGGGACCGGTGCCTTTTCCGGTTCGGCGGTCAGACGGTCTGCCATTCTCACGACGATATCCCGTGCATCCTGGATTGTTCCGCCGGGGCGAATAGCCACGTACACAACCTCATCCTCCGACGCCACCTTCACCAAGGCGCCATCTCCCTGTTCGATCTTGGGGAGCATTTGCGTAAAGACACTCACTTTTCTTTGCTTCTGCTGATGCCCGTGCTCTGGCAATGCCCGCGAGGGTCCGGCGCCTGCAGCTGGTTTCGGCGCCACCGGATCGGGGTTGAGCGGCTCGCCCGCCTGCGCAGCGGGATGGGCGGCAGATGTGGTGGTCTCGTCCGCAGGCGTGTGTTCGGGGAGACCCAGAACCTCGCGTTTGCCCGAGTCATGCAGGGGCTGGCTGCCCACGACTTCGCCAACGATCTGCTTCAGATAACCGCCGATCCGATGCTTGATGGATGTCATTGGGGTCTCCTTAAGCGGCATACAAAGACATCCAACCGACAGCCCGGGCAAAAAGTTCCCCGGTTTGGCTCTCACAATTGCGGCCGCCGCCAGGAACAAAGCCGCGACAGAAAGGTTGACAAAGCAGCAATTCGTTTGTCGGGGCCGCGACGGCTTCTGGCTGGTCAGATAGTGAGCCCCTGCGCATCAGCCTGCTGTCAGGTCGAGATCGCTGAAAAGGGGAAGATGGTCGGAAGCAATGCGAGACAGCGGAGTTGAACCCACATGCGCATTTGTTGCGATCACGTCTCCGGCGAGAAACACATGATCAAGCCGCAGCATCGGATAGCGCGAGGGAAACGTTGCCTGCGGCCTCTTTCCGGCCTGCTTCCAGACATCGGACATCGCACGCGCCAGTTGCTGGTATCCGCGCGAGGCAGGAACAGCGTTGAAATCGCCCATCAGGATGCGGTTGCCGTTCCGGCATTCGGGGTGGCCCAACCAGCCGCTGCCAAGCAACGCGCCGACTTGCCTCAGGCGTTCGCGTCGCCGCAATCCCAGATGCGTGTTGAACACGTGGATCGTTGTGTCCCCGACGAGGATCTCCGCCCATATAGCTCCGCGCGGCTCGCCGATGGATGGCAGCGCCTCGGTTTTGCGTGTGCGCATCGGCAGGGACGTGAGGATTGCATCACCGTACTTTTCCTCGGCCTTGTGAACCGCGGGATGAAACAGCGCCTTCATCTTGAGGATGGAGGCGATGGTGTCGGCCTGATCAACCGCACCGGTGCGTTGCCGCCCGACATCGAGCTCCTGCAATCCGACGATATCCGGTTGGCAACTGGCAATCACCTCGGCGATGCGCGCCGGATCGAGTTTCCGGTCGGTGCCCACACAGCTGTGAACATTGTAGGTGAGCACTCGGAAACGGTTGCGCTGCATGTCGGTCCTTCCTGCGGTGAGCGTGTCAGAGGACGAACTCATCGTAGCGGGCTTTCGTTCCGTTGCAGTGGTCCTGGCCCGAGGCTGAGTCCGTGACGCGCGGCGTTCTCGTGGCAAGAGCGGTGACGGTGATAGCCGTTGTCGGTGGCAGCTACCTGCTTTTCCGCAACCTCGGCCGCTACAGCGTGTTCGACCTTTTGCAGTCCATCTACGCGATCCCGTTATCAGACGGGCTGACGGCCTTCGGCTTTGTCATGCTGTCCTATCTGACCCTTGCCGGTTTCGACGCCACCGCTCTGGCCTATGTCGGCAAGCGGGTTGCCGGACCGAGAGTGCTGCTGACCTCTTTCACCGCACTGTCGATCGGCCACAATGTCGGCGTCTCGCTGCTGAGCAGCGGCGCCGTCAGGTACCGCTTCTATTCGCGCTGGGGCCTGAATGCGGTCGAAGTCGGACAACTGATCGTGTTTTGCGGCGTCACGGTGGCGCTCGGCATTGCCTCGCTTGCGGGCATTACCATGCTCATCCCGCTCGGCACCCCCCGCAATCTGGGTTTTCTTGACCCGCAGGCACTCCGGCTGATGGGGGCGCTCATCCTGGTGTTCCCGCTCTCCTATGTGCTCGCCGCGCGGTTCCTGCCGCGCCGAATTCATGTCTGGCGATGGCATGTCAGGGTGCCGGGCTGGCGTCTGGCCCTGATGCAGGTGATTGTCGGCACGATAAATTTCAACCTTGTCGCTGCCAGCCTCTATTTTCTGCTCAAGGGCAGTGCCGATGTACATTTTCTCGAAGTCGCCCGTGGCTACGCGGTCGCCAACGTGCTGGCCATCATCAGCCATGTTCCGGGCGGACTGGGCGTGCTGGAAGCCGGCCTTGTCTATGCCCTTCCGGGCGAGGTTCCCTTCGGCGTGCTGATCGCCTTCAGGATCGTCTATTTCCTGATTCCCCTCTCTTTCGGCCTGCCGCTGTTGTTGCTTACCGAAGCGGCTCATCTTCGCCGCAAGTCGCCGCGTCACCAGTCTTGCCAAAATGCATCTTCGCCTTCAGCCGCTGAAACAGAGAACGCGGCCAATTGACGATCCGGTGAAACGGCCAGTACGGACGTTTCGGATCAAACAGCACCTTGCCCATGGAGGCGATGCGATGGTGCATGGCCGGCTCTATATCCAGGGAACGCAGCCCTCTGGCGCGGACATTGAGCGCATCCAGCGCGGCAATGACCGAACCGCGCTCCTCAATCAGGCGGGCAAGTTCGGCCTTGTCCGCATCGAGATGCTCGGCAAGAAGATCATTGCGCAGGTCCACTATTGCCGCACGGCAGGCGTTGCTATCGCCTTCTATGGCCAGGTCACATTCGGTGTCGAAGCCTTCGGAACGGTTGTTGAGATTGGATGAGCCGACCCGCGCCAGCCGGTCGTCGATGATCACAACCTTGGCGTGGACCAGTATTTCCTGCTCACCCCCATCCGCTGCCGGCACCACTGCATAGGTGGCGCGCAGGCGGTCATGCCGGTCTGCGCGGCGGAGCATGCGCAGGCAGCGCGCCATACCTTCGCCCATTGTGAGCTGCTCCATGGCGCCCCGCGTGGTTTGCGGCGCCACAATGATGACTTCCGGCCCTGCAGGCTGCTTCAGCCTGGCGGCAAGCCTGCGGGTGACGCGCAAGGAGGCGAGATACTGAGCCTCGATATAGATGCAGTGTCTCGCAGCGGCGATCGCGTCGCAGGTCAGCCGGATCGCCTCGGTCCGTCGCCTGGAGTTCGCCGTGCCAGGCTGTGTCAGGGCGATGCCGGCCTCACAATTGCGAATGTGCGGTTGGCTGTCGCTGGGCCAGGCATGCTCCAGGCTGCCATGGGCTGGGACCTGCTCGCCGCTGTCTTCAGCCCAGCGCCGGCGTGCCACCTCGGCCAGTGCCGATGCCGCCTCGCCTGACACAAGCACTTGCACATCATGAACCGGCGGATAGGCCTTGCCGTCCGGAGTCAGCCGCAGCGGATGGTCGGCCCGGTGCAGCCGGTCGTCCCACCGCTTCGCGGTCAGGTCCATTCCGCCGACAAAGGCGAAGCACTCGTCGACAGCAACGATTTTCTGGTGATGAGAGGCGCGAATCGGATGTGCGAGATCGTAGTGCAGATGAATGCGCGGGTGGTCTTCCCAGCCCATTTTCAGAAAGAACCGCAAGGTGCGACCGGAAAACACCGGACCTTCCCCCCATATCAGAATCCGGATTTCAAGCTCCGGATTATCGTCGGCAAGGTCTCTGAGAAAGGGGCCAAGCGCGCAACTGCCACCGGCGTCACCCTGATCAAGATCAAAGTCGGGGTTGAAGTCCCACCCTATGATCCAGATCGACCGCTTCGCCGCCTGCAGAACCGGCTTGAGCTGCTCGAGATAGGACTCCATGTCGATCAGGAACAGCACATTTTCGGCAGCGACCTTTTTCCAGACATTCAGGCCGGGCTGTAGGATGGCCTTCCCGGGATTTTGGTCGTTCACTCACACCTCCACGGCCGATTCACCTGCTCCCTATCCAACATCCGGGATGACGATAAGTTCCCGCAGCTCCGGAGAGCATCGAACAGGTCAAGTCCGGCGCACCAGGGACGCGCTCGCTGCTGTTGCGGCGGGACTGATCGCCCCTTTTCCGCTTTTTCTCCCCTCTTAGTCGGTCGACCGGGTCGGCGAGGCGCCCGACGCGGCATATGATCGTCAGGACGGATATCTCAAGGCGGTTGTGCTCTACGGCTGAAACACTCCTGCGAGCTGGCCATTCGGGGGCCGAAAGAATGTTCGGAACAAATCACCCGTCCGCCGGTTGGCAGGCAATGGAACGCCAGTCCAACTCCAGAAAGGGATGACATGGAAAATCTGCTCTGGTTTCTCGTCGTTGCTGTCGGCCCACTCCTGCTCGCCGCAGCGATGGTCTATGCGCTGTTGCGCAAACGGCGTCTGAGCCGCGAGGAAAAGATCAGGCGGGACAAAAAGACCGCCGAGCTCTTCACCGAAGAAGGCGGCGGCACCTAGCCGCAAGCCCGGCAGCAGATCCCATCCTGCCGCACGCCGTTGCAGGCAATGCCCGATAGAACTGACTTCGGGGTTTGAAGGCAACGCCGGGCCAACACTGAAAAATTCCGGGAACTTTTGTGACCCGCTCTGGTTCGGACAGCTCACCCCCTATCGAAAGGAGAGCCAGAATGCGTGTTAGCGAAGTCATGACCCGTGATGTTGTTGTCGCCCACCCCAGAGATACTATCCGGCAAGCCGCTGTGACCATGGCGGAAATAGATGCTGGTGTGGTACCGGTCGGGGAAAATGATCGCCTCGTCGGAATGCTGACGGATCGCGATATTGCGGTCCGCGCCATTGCAGGGGGCCACGGTCCGGAAACGCCCATCGAAGACGTGATGTCAAAGGAAGTGAAGTACTGTTTCGAAGACGAGGATGTTGCCCAGGTTCTCGAAAATCTCGGCAACCAGCAGCTGCGGCGGCTCCCGGTTCTCGATCGCGACAAGCGGCTTGCCGGCATCCTGTCGCTTGGCGATCTTGCCACCCAAGCCATGGATGGCGCAGCCGGACCGGCACTGAGCGACATATCGCAGCCCGGCGGTCAGCATTCACAATCACACACCGTCTGATCCCAGGCCCACAAGAGGTGCAACGCCCTCCCTTGAAAAAGGCGAAAGGCAGGAGGCAAGAAGGCTTCCTGCCTTTTCCGGGGTTTTGCGAATTTTCAGGCCGCGCGCAAATCCATCCCTGTCAGAATTTCCGGCTCCGGATCAACAATGGCGGCTCGGGTCGACCTGCCTGATGAAATCTGGAGGAAAAATGGCCGACGGTCTTGGGGGAAGACCATCGGCCGGACCATGATCCATGGTTTTGCCCGCGCGGCACGGTTGGGGCTGGAGTATGCCAACGCGGACTTGCCCAACCGGAAACTGACGTGAATGTTCCGCCTCGCTGCATTTTTATTTTTCAAGCCGCTTCGTTCAACCCTGTTGCAGCCGTCAACAATCATGATCCGCCACTCCAATGTCGCCTGGCGGTGGCTTCCGCTGCTGCTTCAGTGCCGCCGCCAACCCGGATCTCCGGTCACATCGCTGCACCGGTTGCTGCACCGAACGCGCAATCGCATGGGACGGCCTCGGATCGGTTTCGATCACCTTGCAGGCCGGATCCTCCGGTGGTCTCCATGCCAACCACGCACTACCGGCGCGGCGGGACGAAGACATTGCGTCCGGCGTCCCCTTGCCGCATCGAAAATTCTCTGCGGTGCGGAACATTCGCCTCCATGCCGGGTTTACCCACGCTTGAGACAAAGGAAGCTCTTTCATGGAACAAGCGTCACCCCTTGCGCGTCACCGCGATGACGGACCGGTCCTCACCTGGGGATGCCTCGGCCTAGACAGCCATGACGAGCTGTCACACATCGCCCTGACCCGGCGTGTGGCGGATTTCCTGGGCAAGGAATACCACGGGCGCCTGGAGGATTACCGCTGTTCGCGTCGCCCCTATTGTGTTCCTCGCGCCACGCTGTGCGGCGCCGAGTGCAGCCCCCATCTCCCCTACCCCGGCGAGGGCGATTTTCTGGGCGGTCAGGTGAGCCATCCGATGGCGGCCACAAAAGCCATCGTGCATCCGCTCGCACCGGACGAGGCGCTGGATCCGACCTGGCCCGGCTCCTTTGCCCGTGTCGCAGCGGATCTCACCCTCCCCGGCTTTACAGCCACCACCAGCCGCGGCGCGATTGCCGCAGGACGAAAACTGCTGCAGGCTGGAGACATCCGCATCAAGCTGGTCAGCGCAAGCGGCGGGACGCAGCAACAGGTTGCAACCTCACTGGATGAATTGTTTTACGTCATCGACACTCTGACCGGTGACGATGGCCTTTTCGACTGCCTTGTGCTGGAGGAGAACCTCACGGATGTGAGAACCTTCAGCGTCGGTCAGATCATGCTCGGCGGCGTGTCGGCAGCCTATATGGGCGAGCAGCAACTCACGCTCAACAACCAGCGGCAGGAGGTCTATGGCGGGTCCTGCCTGCAGGTGTCACGCGGACGGCTATCAGATCTTGTCGAGGCGTTATCCGGTGAGGAAAGGAACCTGTGCGAACTCGGCATGCGGTTTGATCACCTGGCCACCAGACATCTTGGTCTGGTGGCCTCGCGGCGCAACTATGACCTCATTTCCGGCCGCGACAGCCGCGGCAGGATCAAGCACGCGGTGCTTGAACAATCCTGGCGGGTGGGTGGCGCCAGCGGTGCGGAAATCGCCGCACTGAAGGCCTTTGCCCATGACCCCGACCTGCACAAGGTTCAGGCTTCAACTGTGGAACAATATGGCGACGACATCGTTCCTCCGAGGGATGCGGATGTCTATTTCCACGGTGTGGACCCGGAGCTGGGGCCGCTGCTGAAATACAGTCACGTGCAGGATGCAAGGTGAAAAAGAAGGATGCACAGATCAAGGTCGATGGTGTCGAGATGGCCGGCCATTTCTTTGAACCGGCAACCGGCTTTCCGGGTGTGCTCTTTGTGCACGGATGGGCCGGGAGTCAGAAACGTGACGAACGCCGTTCCAGAGCAATCGCGCAATTGGGATGCATATGCCTGACCTTCGACATGCGCGGCCATGGCGACATGCACGAGCATCTCAAGACTGTCACGCCTGCGGAGAATCTGGCCGACGTCTGTTCCGCCTATGATGCCCTTGCCCGCCACCCCGGCGTGGATTCCGGTTCGATCGCCGTGGTGGCCAGTAGTTACGGAGCCTACCTGGCCACACTTCTGACATCCTGCCGGTCGGTGAGATGGCTGGGGATGCGCGTGCCCGCCCTCTACGAGGACGAGGCCTGGGAGGTTGCCAAATACTCGCTGGACCGCAAGGAGCTGCAGGATTTCAGGAGTGCGCAGGTGCCGGTTCGCTCAAACCGTGCCTTGCGCAGTTGCACGGATTTCCAGGGTGATGTGCTGATCGTGGAATCGGAAAACGATCACCTGATCCCGCATGCGACCATCGCCAGTTACATCGCTTCATTCGTGAAAGCGCGCTCGATCACCCACAGGCTGATCGAGGATGCCGACCATGCGCTGTCCACTCCGGCCAGCCGGCATGCCTATGACGATCTGCTTCTGGGCTGGATACGGGAAATGGTGCTCAACGCCCGCTGATGCGTCTGGCGCCACGCATCGGGTTGGTGCCGGGGCGCACACACCCGCCGCAACAACAGACGCAAGGACAACAGAGGAAGGTGATGACATGGTCTACAAGAAACGGGAATATTTCGGTGAGCCGGCAGATCCCGAACGCGCGAAAGCGGCGCAGCTCGAGGCGGACGTCGCCGCGGCCTTGGCGGCCAGCGGAAAGTACGACGCGGCGGATGTCGAGGTCACGGTGGTGTCGGGATCAAGCATCATCCTGAGCGGTTGGGTCACCGATGAAGCTGAACTGCGCAGATGCATGGAAACCGCCGCGGCCGTTGCGGGAGTCCGGCATGTGGAAAGCGCCATCACCGTACGAAGCAGCCCGCCTCCCCTTGGCAGCGAAGTGTAGCTACTTGCGCCCTGGATAGGGATCGGTCGCGATCAGCCTGGCCAGATGCAATGTGTTGCGCACCATCACGTCGATGGCGGATTGAACCTTCTGCGGCGGTTCGGGCAGATCGATGAAATTGGTAGCACTCATCGCTTCTCCGACCCAATAGGCCACCGCGTTCGGAGCCAATGTGAACCCGACATCGTTGAGCGCCTGATACAGCTCGGCTGAAACATGGTGCGCCCCATCCTCGTTGCCGACGACGGCAACAGCGGCGATCCGACCGTATGACACCATCCTGCCCTGATCGTCGGTTTCGGCCAGGAATGCATCCATCCGCTCCAGCGCACGCTTGCACACACTCGACGGCTGTCCCAGCCAGATCGGCGTTCCCAGGATCAGAATATCCGCGGCGAGGATCTTGTCACGGATCATCGGCCATTCGTCGCCCTCTCCCTCGTCGGAGGTGACGCCCGGCTGGATGGCATGGTCGGCCAAGGCAACGACCTCGCACTCGACCTTGTGGCGTTGCAGTTCGGACGCGATCAGCCCAAGCATATGCCCGGTGGAAGATGTGCTCCGGTCAGCCCCGGACTTGAGGGTTGCGTTCAGTGCAATGGCTTTCATGTCATTCCATCAGGACCTGCATCCTGCTCCCATACCGTTCGCCGGCTGTGGTGCCGGACCTCGTTTCCTGGATCATGTGATTTTGTCGTGCCGCGGCCGATCAGCAACCAGGCCGCTGCCTTTGCCGAACATCGGCGGAGACAATTTGTTCCTGCCCGACCGCGATTGAGCGCGGGCCGAAACTTTTTTGGAACTTCGGCGCCGCTTCATGGTTACCCGCCTGAACGCAAAGAGGAGAGACCCATGAAACATCTTGTATTCGCCACAGCTTTGCTTGCGCTCGGCGCCTGCAGCGCCACCGAAAGGGGAGCGGCGGTGGGCGGCGTATCCGGCGCCGCGATCGGTGGCGCTGTCAGCGGTGATGTTGAAGGCGCCATTGTCGGTGGCGCCGTCGGCACCGTGGCCGGCGCGCTGATCGGAAACGCGCAGGAACCGGGCAAGTGCTATTACCGGGATAGCCGCGGACGTCGCTACACCGCCGACTGCCCGTAAATTCCAGAACCGCAAACGCCCTGCCGGCCCGCATCGGTTGCCGGGCCGGCCTTGCCGCACCATTGCCGCCCCGGCGACAGCCGCAAGCAAACGGCGGCAAACAACACCTACAGCGGATCGATACCAGTGCGAGGCTGGGGGTAATCCGACGAGACCGCCGATCGTTTGCTCCCCCGCTCACTCCGACTTCCCGATAGCGGGAGCGGCAGCGACGCAGTGACGGCATCAATCAGATCCAGCGGCTGACTGAGCTTGCTTACCCACCGGCATTTGTCGAATACGGGATCATGGTCGCCTTGCTGCCGCGTGGTAGTCGTGTGGACCACGAACGGAATGTTTCTGGCCAAAAGCATACCGGCAAGCCCGGACCACACAGCATCCGCAAGGCTCACCCCGAACACAACACTGTCAGGATCGTTGTGCCTGATCCAGCCCATGGCCTCCAGGCCGGAGCGGAAAGGGCCGCCGACCCGGAATCCAAAGTAATTCAACCGTTGCTCGACCTCGAATCCGATGAGCGGTTCATCTTCCAACACCAACACCAAAGGCATGCGCTCGCGCATCGTCAATCTCCTCGTGGATTGAATGAGTTCGAAGTATAGATTTGCTTTGTCTTGCTGTCCGCATCGGTACGTTAAAAGACGAAGTAGGAATGGCACCAGACAACATGCTAGGAGTTGGTATCGGTCTCAGATTTTTTAGGGCGTGACCGACTGAGAGATAGCGTTTGCTCTTGCCCCAATGGGAGAGAGCAATGTCTGGATTAGTGCAGTCGGCTGTGCGCAATCGGCTCCTTCAGCTCATGTCGCAGGATGACTTCCACCGCTTGGCGCAATATCTCGAACCTGTGGAACTGCCCAACAGGTTTGCCATTGCCGAGGCAGGCGAATTCTCGCATCACGCCTATTTCGTTGACTCCGGCATTGCATCGATCGTGGCGGAATCGCCGGAAGGGCAGCGCGCCGAAGCTGGTCTGTTCGGGCGTGACGGATGGGGACCGGTGTCCCTTCTGATCGAAGCCGACAGCCACCCACACGACATTTTCATGCAACTGCCGGGCGCCGGCCACCGTATCGAGCGCGGCCCCTTCCTCGCGGCAATGGCGGCGAGTTCTGACCTGCGCCGTGTGCTGATGACCTATCTGCACACGCTTTCAACCCAAACTGCCTACACCGCTTTGTCGAACGCGGTTCACCAGATCGACGAGCGGCTGGCCCGTTGGCTGCTGATGTGTCACGACCGCGTCGACGGCGATGAAATCCCGCTCACCCATGAGTTCCTGTCGCTGATGCTGGCCGTGCGGCGGCCGAGCGTCACCACCTCCCTGCATGTGCTCGAAGGCAATCGTTTCATACGCGCCGAGCGCGGCTTCATCACCATCCGGAACCGCGCCGCGATGGAATCCTTCGCCGCCGATACCTACGGACGACCGGAAGAGGAGTATCATCGCCTGCTCGGTCCGATGCACTGACATCGCTTGCCGAGGCACGGATCCTGACTGACGCCACCCGGATTGCGCTGACGGCGGCAAACGCCATCCGAGCCATTTGTCGCGTCTGGTCCAGGACAACAGGCTCAAGCTCCACCCCTAACCTCTCGCCGATTGGCCAGTCGCCGGTTGGCTTGCCATGGACGTACGGCTCTGTTTCAGCGGTTCGAGCAGCAGCCGCATTTCCGCCATGGTCGCGGAGAAGACAGCGAAGCCGCTTGTGGGCACGGCTCCGGGGTCCTCCTGTGCATCAGCAAGCGACCACCGTTCGTCCAGCTCGGTAAGCAATGCGCCGACGTCGACATCATGCTTGACCACATGCAGCAACAGCCATTGCAGGACATGGCGCTGCGCAATCAAGCGGCCCTCGATTTCGACCGCTGACATCTCGGGCATGTCAAATCTCTCGTCCATGGCGATACGTCCTCCATCTGGTTGTTGAGCCGGTCAGACCGGGCAAGGAAGAGAAGGCCCCGATCCGCGAAAGCTTCGCGCCTGCACATGTCAAAGACCACAGCGGCACAATGGTTCCCTGCAGGACGTCGCCGACGCGTTGGCCTGGAACATTTCCACCGCACCGACGTTATGACCGCAACAGGAGATTCTGTGGTGAAGAAAACGCAACAGCAACGGTCCTACCCGGCGAGAAAGGCCCGGCAGGGTGACATCATCTTGCGCACGCCGGCCCGGCGCCTTGTGTTTGGTCTGGGACTGGTGGGCCTTGTTCTGCTAGCGGCCGCACTTGCCATTTTTGTGCCTTGAGGCCAGCGCGTTCCCGCCTGTGCCGCACCCCGCCAGCGCTGCATCAAGAACTGGAGCGCTCTTCAGCGCTTCCCTCCAAACCGTACCGCATTTGCTTCAAAACGGGTGGAACCAACATAACAACCGGGCGTTGACCGTTGCATTCGTATGTTTGAAGAGGGAGGGTGCCATGAGTACGCGATCGAATGACCTCCCGCCCAAAGAGCGGGATTCTGTTCAGGAGGAGGTCGTTGATCTGATTCCGGCACTGCGGGCCTTTGCCCGAACTTTTTGCAGAAATGGGTCCGACGCAGACGATCTCGTTCAGGAAACTCTGACAAAGGCTTTGGCCAATGTGGAAAGATTTCGACGCGGCACGCGGTTGAAGTCTTGGCTGTTCACGATCATGCGCAACACCTTCAACACACGCTACAAGATCGAAACCCGCGAGCCTCCGGGCTTCAAGGATTGTGTGTCAGCCGACGTTCAATGTGATCCCACTCAGGAGTGGTGTTTTCGAGGCCGGGAACTGCTTACCGCCATCGATCGGTTGCCTATGCACTACCGGGACGTCGTTGTTCATGTCGCCATGGGCGAAAGCTACATCGCCACCGCTGAAATGTGCGACTGCGCTGTCGGCACGGTCAAGAGCCGTCTCTACCGGGCCCGGCAATTGCTCGCCCGCGACCTTGGAGAGGACGACGACGAACCCTGGAAAACTGGCAGCGGTTGACAAGCGGATGGTCGTCGCGAGCGGTCTTGAAAGCGGCATGCGGGCTGAATCAGCCACACCACCTTTGCTGCGTTGTGACCCTGATGCGCCCCTCTTTCGAGGACCAGAGTCACATTGAAAACCCGGGAAAACGAAATAGCCTTGGTGCGAGAGATCAACAAGAATTTTCGACCCTTGACTGATCTAGCGAGCAGGAGAAAACCGTCTGTGATATCTTGCCGACATGGACGCAGAATATGCAACGTTAATCAGCGGGTTCGGCGGCGCACTACTTGGTGCGGTGGTTGGAGGTGTAATCTCTTGGGTACTGGCAAGACAGTCAGCTGCGAACACAACCAATCGGGACAGAGAAGCTAGAGACCAAGATCAGAAAGGACAGGCACTTAGACTGATGGTGAAAGCGTCCTTAGTGCTGTCCGACGTGGTCGCCATCAAAAGCTCAATTGACCAATCTCTCTCCGAGGCCAACGAAAGAGGCTTGTCCCACTATCCGGTCTGGCGTCGCGTGCTGCCAATAGTATCTAGCAACCAAATTTACCAGATAGAGGCCGCTGAATTGGCGCCATTGATGGAGGCTAGGGCGAATGAGATTGTCTACGCCGCAACTGACATGCTTATGCAGCACAGTACTCTAATTGCTGCTCTTGAGAGCTATTCCGAGAAGCGGGGAGAGCTGAAAAAAATATTGAAACGCCATACGGCAACCGCGGACGGTGTAATTACTTCTGAACTCACCGAAAGTGAAGTTGCCGAGATGGCACCCTACGAGATTGAGCTTGAAAGTTTGATAAAGGAAATCCGTTCTCGTTTGCACCCCGTCCAAGAGCTTGCTGAGAAAGTCACCTTCGGAATAGGCCCTGCCATACAAAAGCATTATGGAGACAGAAATTTCCCGGTATTTGTAGCTAATCAACCGGGCAAGAGACCCACATCCGACCAAACGCCATAGTCGCGCGCGCATAGGATCAATTCAAAACGTGAACATTAGACGCTGCCAGGTGTAAAAAATGCCAGACCCTGTAAAAAGCCCGGCGCACGAGACCCGTCAAGCCTTTGAATTAATGGTGGGCGCGCACGGGCTCGAACCGTGGACCCGCTGATTAAGAGTCAGCTGCTCTACCAACTGAGCTACGCGCCCCACCTGCCCCGCTACCGGGACGAAACGGCGTATAGACCGGATGACAGCCCGTGTCCACACTGTTTTTCACATGATCCCGACACGTTGCAACAAATACAGTGTCAAGCACAACAGCGCCGGTTTGCCCGGCCCGGTGACCAAGGCATGTCGCGGCCAAAGGCATTTACCTTGACCATACCGCTAATGCATTCAGTCACACAGATCGAGCGGCCTTTATACCTTGCCACCGGCGTGCGCGCGAGGCCTTCGGGCCCGAAACGGCTCAAAGACGAAGTGGCAACCGCGCCGGAGACATCGGGCTCTCAGGATCATGCGGCCTCGACAACGGATCCAGCCGGGATCCCCTGCCGGGCTCAGATCAACAGCCGCCCCTCGGCGATCCGCACCGCCTCTCCGCCGATCCGGACATGGGACACATCCGGGCCGGTGCAGCTGATGTGCAGATGGATCAGCGACGGCCGGCCCATTTCAACGCCCTGTTCGATCACCAGCGCATGGTTGCCCTCCAGCAGACCGTCGAACTGGTGAATGGCGCCCGACAGCGCAGCCGCCGCCGAGCCGGTCGCCGGATCTTCCGGGATACCGTCGCCGGGCGCAAACATCCGGGCATGAAAGCACGCTTTGTGATGCATCCCGCCACGGCAATACACATAGGGATAAGCCAGTTTCCCGTCCCCCATGGGCGCCACCCGGTCCCATTCCGCCGCGTTGCATTCGGCCTTGGCAGCCGCCGCCTGATCGTGAACCGGCACCAGCACGAAGGCAACGCCAGCACTCCACAACGACACCCGATGGTTTTCAAAACCGATCTCGTGCGGGTCGAGACCGAGGGCGGCGCCGATGTCGGCCGGTTCGATGTCGATATCAAGACGGCGCGACAGCCGCGGCAGATCGAACTCGGCAAACCCCGCCTCGCCGGGCCGGATGCGAACGGCACAGCGCACCGCCCCGATCACCTCCTCCAGCATCTTGACCATGTCCATGCCATTGGCCGGCGCCGCGCCGCCAAGACGGCGATCCGCAAGGGCGATGGCAGCGCCGACGGTGGGATGGCCGGCAAAGGGCAGTTCGCGTTCGGGCGTGAAGATCCTGAGCCGCGCCGTGTGCGCCGGGTGTTCGGGCTTGAGCACAAACACGGTTTCCGACAGGTTGAATTCGCGCGCGATCATCTGCATCCGGGCATCGCGAAGCTCATCGGCGTCAAACACCACTGCCAAAGGGTTGCCGGCAAGCGCCGTTCCGGTGAAGACGTCATAAATTGCGTAATCCGTCATGCGTTGCCCCGGCCCCTCGCCAATGCGGCGGACGCGGTTGCGCCGCCTGCCTTTGGCCATATCCTATCCGTTTTCATCCGCCTGCCAACTGCTCTGAGACCCCGGTGCGGCAAAATGAAAATCGATCATCGCCTGCATATAGGGGGTGACGGTCGGTCCGGCGTCACCGGGCGCGCGCACCACCACCACGTCCTCGATCTCCTGTTCCGCATCGGTGCGGATGTGCTCGCGGATCCGTTCGACCAGCAGCGCCGCGGGCTGACCAAGCCGGAACCGGCGGAAAATCGCCACCCGGCGGCCCCGCCGCCAGCACCACAGGCGCTTCTCCGCCGCAGCAAGGGTCAGGTCGCACCCGGTCTCCTCCATCGCCTCGCGCAGGATGCTGCCTTCGACATTGACCTGGCCATCGCGAATGTCGCTCTCGTCAAGGGAGCCGGCCGGCGCATAGACCCTGCCGGCATTGGCGGTCTTCGCCGCCATGCGGATCAGCAGCATGGCGTTGTCCGACGACAGCATCACCGCCGAGCCGAACAGGTGCCAGACATCGGCCTCGGGCTGGGTTTTCACCCAGTGCAGCAGCGCCGCATAGGGCGCCCGGTGACTGGTCCCGGCAATGGTTCCATCCACCAGCCGCAAATCCCGGTGCATCATCACCGTGCCGTTGAACAGCCATGGCCGCTCGATCTGTTCGCGCGCCCAGTGCGCCGCGATCGCCTCCCGTTCGGCGGTTTGCCAGGGGTGCTCGCCCTCATCGACGCGCAGCCGGACCGCCTCGAGGCTGAACACCCGGTTCAGGGGAATGCGGGAGACCGTCATCACTCAGACCATATCGAAGCTCATTGCCACCGGGCAATGATCCGACGCCTTGGGCCGGTCCCAGCCGGTACGCGGGTAGCGGTCGACCTGCTGGCCCTCGGGAAACAGGGTCCGCCAGGGCTGGCCGGCGCGAACAATATCGGGCAAGCGGTCGCGGTTGCTGCGTGTGAGCGCCGGTGAGGCCAGCAGATAGTCGAGCTGGCACAGATGCCGCTCCTGCGGCCCGCGGGTGTGATACAGCGTCCAGCGGTCCAGCTCCGGTCGCCGCGCCACCACGTTTTCGGCAAAACCGCCCGCCGTCAGAAGCCGCACTGCGCCGCCTTCGGCCTGTTCGGGCACGAACTGATAGCCATTGCGCCGGTCGCCGGTGATCACCAGCTTCTCGGAATAATCATTGAAATCGCCGGCAATGACGTAGCGCTTGCCGCCGCCATTGGCTCCGAACCGGTCGGTGATGATCTTGCGCACGCCGCGCGCTTCGGCCATCCGCACCGGGGAGGTTCCGGTACGGCCATCGATGCCGTTGCGCGAACTGCCCATCGATTTGAAATGCACCACATAGATCGTCAGCCGCTTGGTGCCGATCCTGACATCGACCTCGAGGCAATCGCGCTTGAACACCTTGTCATTGGGATGGGCATGGCCCTCAAGGTCCGGCGTGTAGAGCCCCATCGCCTCGTAGCTCAGATGCGCGTGGCTGGTGACGTCAAGCACGTCAATCGGCGCCCCGTCGAGCGTCTTGTCCCGGGTCATCAGCGCCAGGTTGATGCCGCGGCTGTCATTGCCTTCGATCAACACCTTGTGGCGGTAGCCATCGCCGATCATCTTGAACAGATAGCCATATTCGAAGCGGTGCAGCGTATCGAGATTCTCCACCTCCTGCAGGCACAGGATATCGGCATCGGCCTCGGCGATCGCCAGCGCGGTCAATTGCCGGGTGTCGTCGGTCAGCGATACGGCGCGGGCGATCTCGGCCTGGCGGTACTGCGCTTCGGAGGTGAATTCATACAGCTGCGACACCCGGTCCTGCCGCAACTCGTTGCGAAACCCAGAGAAATCGAACCGGCTCATCAGGTTCTCGGCGTTGAAAGTGGCAATGCGAACGCTCATGCGGGGTCCTGGTTCTGCGGTGCAAACGGTTTCTGCCGCCGGGCCCCGAGCCTAGTCAGCCGCGCGAGCTGCGGCAAGGCCAAACCGGCAGTGCCCGCCTCAGCCTCCGTTGACGAGCCCCAGCACCAGAGTCTGCACCGCACCGCCATCGCCCATCTCGATCCGGTCGAATTCGCGGCCGCGGGCCCGCTGCTCGTCCGACAGCCGCTTGAGATGGGTCTGCAGCTCGGCCCGGACCTTGTGGCAGCCGGGATCGTTCGGGGCGCTCAGACCGACGCTGACATCCTCGATCGCTTGCACCATCTCGATGATGTGCTGCCCGTGCACCCGCTCATGCGCCGCCAGCCCGTCGTAAAACCGCTTCCAGCGCGAGGCCACGCCCTGCGGCAGGCCATCGCGCGGTTTGGGCAGGGTATAGGTGATGATCAGCTTCGGCACGTTCCGCGCGATGACGCAACTGCCGTCGGCACGCTCCCGGTAATCACGCCCCCAGGTCAGCTCGAACGTGGTGTGGGCAATGGTGCGGCGGCCGCCCGAGATCACCGGCCCGGTGGTGCCGATCGACTGGTAGAGTTCAGCCCCGGACCGGCCCGATACCGGATAGGTCCTGACCTGTTCGGCAGCCGTCCAGGCCAGTGCCTGTTGCACGGTCATCAACAGGGCGGCGGCAGCGGACACCACCGCTCCGGCGGGCAGACAACGAAACAACAGCGACATGCGGGATCTCCGGGCAGGATTTGTCTCAACATCTAGAGGTCCCGCCCGCGTCTTTCAACGCCCTGTGCCGGATCTTCCGCTCAGGCGACGGGGGCCGGAGCCGTCTTCGCTGCGGCATCGCGGCTGGCGGTGATGGCCCAGGCCGGACGGGCAAACAGGAACCGGCCGTACCCGGTCGCGCCGATCAGCCGGTAGAGGATCAGCGGCCCGGCCACCGCGGCAAGCGTCACCAGAAGCGAGATCAGGCCGGCGCCGAGCCCCGGCGCCAGACTGACCAGCAGCGTCCGGGTGAGCGCCATCGGCAGGAAGAACGCCAGATAGACGACGATGGAATGCTCGCCGGCATGGCGGAAGAACCGGGCCACCAGACCCGTTCGGCCATTCAGCAGCGCCGCGGCGGAGACGATCGCCAGCGCCCCGGCAAAGCCGAGCCCCAGCCCGACAAACGGCAGTTCGGACGGCCGTTCGGCAAATGCTTGCAACCCTGGGGTCAGCGGCAGGAACACCAGCGCCGCGTTGACCACGGCCCAGAGGGCCAGAAAAACCAGCCCCGCCCTGCGGTTGCGGTCGACCCAGGCGGCGGCCTGGAAGATCAGCGGAGCGCAGGCATAGCCGGCGAAGAAATAGACGTACCGCGCGGCGAACTCGTCAATCAGCAGCCATCCGGTGGCCACCGGCAAGACGCTGAGCCAGGCCGCCCAGGCAAACACCCAGGCCTTGGGCAGGGTGCGCAGCGCCCGCGTCAGCAGGAAGAACAGCGGCAGGATATAGATGAACCACAGCGTTCCGAACGGTTCGACAAAGGCCATCAGATAGCCCTGCAGCGCCACAGCACCGCCCTGTTCCATCGCGGTAAACGGCGCCTTGAACCCGAACTGGATGGTCAGCCACAGCACGTAGAAATAGACAAAATGCACCACCTTGCGGTCGAAATACAGCCGCCATGGCCGCTCGATGGTCAGCCCCAGAAACAGCCCCGACAGCAGGAAGAAATCCGGCATCCGGAACGGTTTGGCGAAGGCGGTCAGCCCGTGCAGGAAGCCTGTGGCGCCCATCGCCGCCTCGACGCCGAGGGTGGAATGCATCATCACCACGAACAGGATGCAGATGCCCTTGGCGATGTCGACCCAGCCGACCCGGTGTGGCGCAAATCGAAAAACCGGTGACATGATCCGCCTCCCGTGGCTCAGCAGTGTTGCGGCTTGGGCCAGTGTCACCGCCTTGCCCTGAAAAATGGGTTAGGCGATGGCTGAAAATGCGCCGCATGGTCAATGCCGGGTTAACGCGGCGCCCAGGGGCTGGTCGCACCACATAGCGATTTGCCGTAACGGCGAGACCTTGCACGCGGGAATTGTGCACAGCATCAACTTGGCGTTGCTATTTTGAGTGAGACGGCCGAGGGTTCGGTCAGCTCATCCCGAGCGGGAGATGTGACCATGAAACGATGCCTGGCGCTGCTGGCGATGATATCGCTGCTTTCCATCAATCTTGCCCATGCCCATGGCGGCGGCTGCCGCAAGAGCTCGCCACCGGGCCAATGCTGCCACATGGACAATAGAACCGGCCAGGTGCACTGCCATTAGGCGACCCAAAGGACGGGATGCTGATTTCCCCAAATTCCGTCATGCCGGACTTGATCCGGCATAAAGCCGGGCGAGCGTCCGCGAGCGGAAAGACGTTATGCCGCCCACATCCGCCAGACTCTCCCGCGCCTGCTGATCGCAGGCGCTGCCGGGCACCCCTGCCGCCATCCGGG
>NZ_JARGET010000026.1 GCF_029210485.1 Hoeflea sp. YIM 152468 | reverse complement strand
CCGACCCTACCGGAAAACACTGGTGACCACCCTGTCAGCTACACCACGCTGCGGGACACGATCAAAAGCTTCGCTTTTGCTGGCGAGGCAGCTCGTCGTCCCGCGGACCATAAGCTGAAGGTCGCAGGTTCAAATCCTGCCCCCGCAACCAAATCCCCTAACATCCAAACCCATGTCGCTGGCGCAAAAGCTTGGCTTTTGCTGGCGAGGCAGCTCGTCGTCCCGCGGACCATAAGCTGAAGGTCGCAGGTTCAAATCCTGCCCCCGCAACCAAATCCCCTAACATCCAAACCCATGTCGCTGGCGCAAAAGCTTGGCTTTTGCTGGCGAGGCAGCTCGTCGTCCTGCGGACCATAAGCTGAAGGTCGCAGGTTCAAATCCTGCCCCCGTAACCAAATCCCCTAACATTCTGCAGCCATATCAACGCCCTCAGGGCGTTTTTGGCGTTTGCGTGACCTGGCCTCGGCGCGAAATTGTTCGATTTGACCGTGGTATCCAGAGTGTGTCCGAGCTTTTTTGAATCGGCTCGGATTCCCAAATCAGTGTTGTTCTGCTTCAATGATGCTGGCTGGATGGAGGCGAGCATCTCATGACCGCACCTTTATCGATGATCTTCGTGAGCGAGATTTTGCAGCGGTGCTGAACGGGGAAAGCAGCCGTTCGGTCGCCGCTCGTTTCACGTTTGCCGTCTCTTCGGTGGTCAAGTGGTCGCGGCGCTATCGCGCGACCGGATCGGTTCGCCCTGGCAAGATAGGGGCCACCGCAAACGCATTCTTGAATCCGCACCGTGGCTTCATTGTCGAGCGGCTCACGCAAAAATCCGCATCTGACGCTGCACGGCGTGAAGGCCGAGTTGGCATCACGGGGCATTGCGTCTCCCACCACATGATTTGGGAATTCCTCCGCAGGGAGGGGGTGCGCTTTAGAAAAAACACTGTTCGCGCTTGAACAGGCGCGCGCCGATGTCGCCCGCCGAAGAGTGCGATGGAAGCCCACGCAACCTCATCTTGACCCTGAACCCCTCGTCTTCATTGGCGTGACCTGGGCCAAGACCAACATGACACCGATCAGGGGCTAGGGGCCAAGAGGCAAACATCTGCGCATATTTGCGCCGCACGGTCACTGGCGCACGCTGACATTTCTCGGGGCGCTGAGGAATGATCGGTTGACGGCGCCCTGCGTCCTTACGGGCGGATAAATTGCCAGTGCTTCCAAGCCGATGTCGGGCAGCAACTGGTCCCCACCCTAAAGCCGGGAGATATCGTCGTCATGGACAATCTCGGCAGCCACAAGGCGGGCGGCCGTCCGCCAGAGCATCAAGGCCGCCGGTACGAGGCTATGGTTCCTGCCGCCATACTCACCCGATCTCAATCCGATCGAACAGAACTTTTTTTGGGGTTCAAACAGCGGATGCGGCTGGCACAAAAGCGACCCATCGATGATCGGCAGGCTGGTCGAAACAATCGAGCCTCACGAATGCACATTATCTCATCAAGGCCAGATACGCTTCTGTCAAAACATGAAACGCTCTAGCCGCGTGATTAAGGTCAAAGGATCACCAGCCGGCTCTTGGTCATGGCAAGTTCAGCGACAGCGTCGTCATGAAAGCGGTATGAAGGGTTCAATCCGAATACATCATCCCGCTCCCGCACTGACGGTCGTGTCCGGTCGAGATTCCCTAAGTTTTTCCGTCGTGAGCGACCGTGCATGGCACCTTCGTGCCGTGGCCCTGGGCCGCAGCCAGCAGGATGACAATAGTAGCTCTTGCTTCTGCTGGCTGACGGATGTGCGTTTGGGTCAGTTCCCATCGTGCAGGATGTTTGCCACCACGTTATGCCCGAGCGCAACAAACGAACCCGATGCCGATAAAATGAGCCCGTGTTGTTTGTTCACTGTGATGATCGCTACCACCTCGACGATCATGGTGGAAAATGCTCCTCATTGTGAGAAGTCGAAGACAGATTCGCTCTCCTTTATTGTCGGCCTCGGAGCGACGACGCTCATGCTGATCGACGCTTCGATCTCATCGTTGAAGGTCTGGCGGGCTTTCTCGTCTAGACCCAGCTTGTCCATTGAAGCGGCGATTCGTCCGCTCGGCCCATCTTTGGCAAAAAAGCTCTGCCGCAGGTCCGGCATCCCGCCCATCACCGGACGGTCGGCGTCTGCGCCGGTGAAATCGATCGCGGCGCATTCTGCTAGCTTGGCCAGCGACGGATACCTGTCAAAGTCACTGTAGCATTGCTCGACTTCTTCTATAACGCCGGAGATGCCGACTTGCGTGAAGACCCGCAGGACGCGTTCTCTGCCGTTCCGTGCGGCGCTTGCCAAGCTGCTGTTTTCTGACGACGGGGCTTCGGGCTTGCTCGATGGAACGATCTTCGATTCGGCGGAAGCAACCGATGTTGCTGCCTTGCCGCAGACCCGATCGGCAACAGTGCGGGCCTGCTGGTTGGTCCGGACTTTTGCTATGCGTCTTCCGGTTACAAGTTCGTTGAGCACCAGAAACTCGCCCCGGGTCGTATAGGCGCGGATGATCGCGACACAAGGTGCTGGTTCTCCGATCCGCTGTCGCCATTCTAGCTTCGCTCCATAGGGAAGGCGGGCATTGGGGCTGATCTCCAGCATGTCCGCCAGCTGCAGCGGCGTGTCGCCGCCCATCGGCAGGTAGAAGACCCCAAACAATCCATCGACATATTGCAACACTGCCCGAACATTGCCCGGTCCGATACACTCGCGAATGAAGGCGTCGGCAGCTTCTTCCGTTACCGGGCAAGTGAGCGTTTCAGAATAGGTCGAGCGGAATTCCGCAGTTTGCGCAGATGAAGTGAGGCAAAGGCTCGCCAAGAGGCTAAGGGTGGACAGCTTGAGAATGTTCATAGGTGTGCTCTCGCGGATTGGCATCAGGGAAGGGTGGGCGCGAGGCCCACCCCTTGATCGTTGCTCGCCGTTGAGGCTAGCGGCGGCAGACGGACCTTCCCATGAGGCAGGCGGAGACAATTTCGATAGACATGCCATCCTTTTCAAGCTGTCTGATCGTGTCCTCGTCCTCCACGGCCAGCGCCCAATCCGCGCCGATTTTGTCATCCTCCTTGAGAACGAACTGCAAGGTTTCGTTGCTTGCAGGGAAGCGGAGGGTCATTGCCTGGCTCTTCCACATCAGCATGCCACTGCTGGAGAAGCTTATGTCGATTTCGCGGATTAGCAGTCCGCAGACCAGGTCCTTCAGCGGAGCCTTCGACATTCCGCTCTCGCCAGCTACGGCGATGCTGGACTCAAGCAAGTCGGCCGGCGCCCCTGTTGCACTCAGGGCGCTGCTGCAGCGCAGATCATCTTCAAGCTTCGCCAGCTTCTGCGTCTCTTCCTCGCACGCCCGACTGACAACGATCATGGCGCTTGTGTAGAGTGTCCGGGGAAGGGTGTCGCAGACCGCGCGCGCCGCCGTCGCCTGGTCGCTGCCCGGTTGCACGGAAGCGAAGGCCATCGTGACTTTTTCCATAGCCGCTACGGTTTGCTTTTTGGCAATCGTTGCCTGGGCCGCATCGCATGTCTCTCGCATCTCCGTCTTGCTGTCCTGCTCGATATTGTTCAGATAGGCGAGCTTGTCACAGATGCCGCTGACCTGCTCGGCGGTGTCGGGCTTGTCGAGCGTATAGGAGGCAGCCCCGTCCGTGATGTCCGTCATCGCCACGGCCAGTATTTCCCTTCGGCGGGCATCCAGTGGCTTTCCGAAAAAGCGCTCTGCCAAATCGGACTGCCCGTATCCAAGCCGAACCTGCTCGGGATCGGGTTGGAGATTGCTGGTCTCGACCAGCGTCGCGATCGTCGCCGGCAGGGCACGCAGGCGCGCCTGCTCTGTGCGCAGCTTCTCGAGGAACTGCTGACGATTCTGGATCTTACCCCACTGGGATACCAGGCGCTGGGTATAGTCCTTGGCAATCGCGCTGCAGTCGGGGGCATCCTCGAGGAATTTCTCGGCGATGTCGCGCGTCCAGTAGTCAAAGGGCACGGCGACTGCGAGCTGGAGCTTGTCGAACTCGAAGGAGATGCTCGCCACGTTCAAGTTCGCAAAGCGCTGGCAGATCAGCCCCGCATTGCCGGTTGCAAGGGTGGCTGCCGGATCGATGCCGTGGTCCGCCAGCCGGTCAGCCGTATCCTGCAGCGTCTTCAGGATCTCGGAGAAGCCATCTCCGCTTGCCGAGACATGCAGAGTGTCAGACAGTGCCGCATTCACCCGGGCCGCGAGCGCCTGGCGCTCGGCCTCGGTGGAAATCGGCAGCGCGACCAGCTGAGTTGCGAGTGTCTTGCGATATCGTATCCAGAAGTCCGCACTTGCCTGCCTGTAGCGCTGCGAATAGCTGTCCTGGTCAAGTTCCGGAAGGGCGTAGATGATAGGTGCGAGTCGGGTGGCCTGCTCTACGCTGTCCGCGAGCTCCTCGGTTGGCTCGGCGGCAACAAGAAGCGTGAACAAGCGGTCGAACCGCGCGCGGGGGCTTTCGGAACGGCTGACGGAAAAGATCGAGCAGTCGGATTGCGGTTGACCCTTCATCCAGGTCGCGCGGATCATATCGCCGTCGGGTGCCACTTTGAGCCGCGGATTTCCGTTGGCGTCTTCCAGGTGCATGCCGTCGGAGGCCTTGCGTTCCGTTAAATCGAGCCAGTTCACCCGGCCTTGGCCATGCTGCTGGTAGTAGACCTTTATGGTGACTTCGCCTGACACATGCTTCCGCACGTTCCAGTCCGTGGCGTAGTCGTCCTTGCCGCAACTGAAGCCGCCGGAATAATGGAGGGTCTGTGCCTGCTGGGCACTGGCAGGGATCGCGCCCAGCAGCGCGCCGGCGGTGAATGCCGCCGTTATAAGATATCGCATGGTGTGTCTTTCGAAAGTGGGTGGAGCAATGTCTTTGAATGGAAGGTCAGCGGGTTGAAGCTATCCATCCGTCGCTGGCGTTGAGGATCCGGACCGGCATTGCCATGGACCGGCCCGAGTTTCCGAAATGACCGCCCTTGACGGTGTAGCGCACGTCGCAGACGTAAGCCTTATCGCCGCTCTCCTTGCAGCCGATCTTTTCGAGATCGGTTACTTCGATCGCCAGCAGGTCGCCGAAAGGATTGTCGCCACCGATCAGCCCTGCGGCCAGCCCCTTCAACTGGGCCTGCTCCTCCCGGATCGCCCTGTTCAGGGCCTTGTTGATGTCCGTGGCCGACGGTTCCTGCGAGCAGGCCGCGAGCAGGACGGCCATGCCGCAGAGTACTGCAGTTCGTCCGGCGGATGTCATGGTCATAGCGGGCACTTCCTTGTCCTGTCTGCACACGGGTCAGATCAGCCAGGTGGACGGTTTGGCGATGGCCTCGCCACGATGCAGATAGACAAGGCTCTTGATGCAGCGGATCAGGTACCAGATGGACGTGAGGATGGAGGCGAAGATACCGATGATGACGAAGGTCAGCACAATACTTATGGTAAGAAACAGCATACCCTTCCAGAATGTGCCAATGAGATAGCTGTAGTGCGCTGCGAGCAGGGGCGTTGCCTTGCCACGGTCTATATAGCTCAGGATAACACCAGCCGGTGCGCAAACCAGCATGAGGGCACCGGCGATATAGCCGAGCGATTTGTTTTCTTCCGTTCCTACAATCTGCTGAGTGATGTCGGTCATTGTGACAACTCCATTTGTGATAGGGTATGGTATTGAAAAAATATGGCCGGTTCTCATGAGCCGGTTAATGGCCAGAGAGGCCAGTCCCACGTAGTGCCAACCGACTGGATGGCCACGGCAATCATCGCCGCTATCGATTGCCACATTTTCACCAAACTCTTAATCGGGCTAAAATTACGGGCGGTATAAATACCCTCCGCCGAGGCTTTGGCGTCACTTGGGGTGGATATGCTGAAGAAAAGGTTGTCGATGTCGACAAGACGTAAAAGGCTTGGCACCGCTCAAGTAATACGTGCCATTGAAGCATTCACGCGATCTTTTAGAGCCGAATAC
The DNA here is from genome assembly GCF_029210485.1 of Hoeflea sp. YIM 152468. GTDB lineage: Bacteria > Pseudomonadota > Alphaproteobacteria > Rhizobiales > Rhizobiaceae > Hoeflea. The sequence goes on along the minus strand of NZ_JARGET010000026.1, from coordinate 181,607 downwards.
ACAGTCTGTATGTGAATGAAATAAAAGGAGAAACTTGAAGGCGAAGATTTATCAATTCTCTGAATTGAATAGCCCCGAGTTTTATAGACACCCTCGGGTTTTATTTTCTGCTGCCGTATGAACTCGACGGGTGACGGCATTCCCGTTGCTGACATGGTTGCGCTTCGGGTTGTAGAGCATCTCTATGTGGTCAAACACATCCTGGCGAGCTTCGGTGCCTGTCTTGCAGGTTCGACGCCGTATCCGCTCCCGCTTGAGCAGGTTGAAGAAGCTCTCGGCGACAGCGTTGTCGTGGCAGTTTCCTTGCCGGCTCATATGTTGCGCGACAAGCGATGCAAAGCATCGCTGAGAAGGACGTGTGGCAGATTGTGATGCTTCAGGAACAATGCCCAGTCGATGCTGGTGAATTGAGGGTCTTGGTCTGAATGAATTAGCACCTTGTTCGTCGGCTTTCGTCTCCACACGGCCATGACAAGAGTCTGCAGGACCACGTCGGTTGTCTGGCGGCTTTGCATCGACCAGCCTCGAAACCGCCGCAACCGGATAACCGCGCTCAAAGATCTGATGAACAGCATCCCGCTTGAAATCGTCACGGAAATTGACTTTGCCCTGGCCTCCTTGCCTCAAAAACAGGGAAGGCGGCGTCTACAAATCTATGGGCTGTTCAGTTGGGTGATCTGGGATGAAACGATGAGCATCAGGCGTGAGGTGTTTGGCGCGGCTCCGGATGGTCATGCCGTAGAGCGGATGGATAAGGATCAGCAGCGGTCGGTTCGGCCGTGCTGATGCTGGCTTGCGCTTGATCTTTCTTGATTTTCCAGGGTCTTAGCCTTCCGAGTCCGCGGTTTTCCGGGCGCTCCAGTAGGCGTTTGCCGTACGGCGGTTTGCATCCAGCATCTGTTCCATTTCGTGCCGGGCCAAAGCTCCATCGTGATCGCGAATGGCTTCGGCCACGCGGATGTGACCCTCGCGGAACGGGGTGCCGCCGTTTTCGGTCTGCACGCCGAACTCGTAGGAAATCCGCAGAATGCTGATGATCATCGGGCGCAATTGCCGCATCATCAGATTGCAGGTGGCATCAAGGATGGTGCAGTGAAAGCGGCTGTCCTCTGCGTAAAGCTCGCTGGTGTTCAGCGCGCCCGGAAGCAGCGCGTGGGCTGCATCGAGAATAATCCGTATCTGCTCCGGCGTGGCGCGCTCTGCGGCGAGTTCAGCGGCGGCGGGTTCGAAGATACAGCGCAGTTCTGTGGTTTCGACAAACATCTGGCCAAGACGGCTGTGTGTCGGATCGTGCCAGGAAATGACATCGGCATCGAACAGGTGCCACTCATTGATCGGGCGAACCTTGGTTCCGTATCGTCTCGCGGTGCGGATCATCCCCTTGCCCGAAAGAACCTTGATGGCGTCGCGAATGGTGGTCCGGCTTACGCTCAATGACTCAGCCAGCTCCGGTTCCGTCGGGATAGGCTGACCCTGCGGATATACATCATTGACGATCCTGCGGCCCAGCTCTTCAACAGCATCCCGGGCTGCGCCGCGCGGCAGAGAGGCCGCGACTTCGGGCTGCGCCGTCCTATTGGAATGTTTAGAATTCATTTTTTCTCTCTGCGGTCTCGGTGACCATCATGTTGCATAAAATCTCTACATCATACCTAGATTCCAGGTGTGATGTATGCTAGATCACATCTAGAGGCGTAAGGCAATTCCACGATGTTCGGCTGATAAGCCAACTCAAGCGGAATTCCAATGGGGAGAGGTGTGTCCGGCATGGCTGAGGCAGTAAGATCGTGCGGCAAAAAGCATGTCAATTCTGGCTTGATGACTTCAGGCAAGGGCCAGCATGGCGTCCGGGTGACGGTGGCTGATTGCGCCATCCGGGTCAGGCAAGTCTGCTGATGAAGATCACCTCCATAGAGACGGTTGTCGTCAATGCCGATATTCGCAACTGGATTTTTGTGAAGGTTGTCACCGACCAGCCCGGCCTTTGGGGATGGGGCGAGGCGACGCTGGAATGGAAGACCCGTGCGGTGACGGGATGCATCGATGATCTGGCGCAGCTGGTTGTGGACGAGGATCCGTTGCGGATCAATCATATCGTCAACCGCATGAACCGGTGCAGCTTCTGGAAACTCGGGGCCATCGGGATGAGCGCGGCTTCGGGAATTGAGCAGGCGCTGTGGGACATCAAGGGGAAAATCCTGGGTGTGCCGGTCTGGCAGCTGTTAGGCGGGCAGGTTCGCGACCGCATCCGGGTCTACACCCATCCGTTGCGCGGAAACCTTGCAGGGGCTGCCGATGGAGCAGATATCTCCGGTGTTTGCGATGACATTCAGAAAACCGTCGAGATGGGGTATTCGGCGGTCAAGGTCGGGATGATTCCCTATACAGGATACGACGCGCCGATATCCGCCGTTCGTCATGTCGCCAAACTCGCTGAAGCGATCCGCGAGCGGGTGGGCGACGACATTGCACTGATGACCGATTTTCACGGCCGGCCTGAATCCAATGCCGCGGCCAAGGCCTTCATCGATGTCATTGCGCCGATTGCGCCGTTGTTCGTGGAGGAGCCGATCCAGCCCGGCAATATGCGGCGGATGGCCGATCTGCAGCGGCAGGTTGACTGCCCTCTGGCAACCGGTGAGAGGCTTCTGCACCCGGAGCAATTTTCTGAACTGGTTGAGCACGGTGCCGTGACTTACGTGCAGCCGGATCTGGCCCACTGCATGGGGTTCTCGGGCGGCAAGCGGATCGCCGCAATTGCCGAGGCGCACAGTGTCGGTCTGTGCCCGCACAATCCGATGGGCCCGGTGGCCAGTGCCGTTGCGCTTCAGTTCGATGCGGCGACGACCAATTTCGTCATCCAGGAGGAATGCAGCGGTCTGGTGCCGTGGTTCGAGGATATCTGCTCCGGCTATCCCGTCAGGCTGATCGACGGCTGCTGGCAGATTCCGGACGCGCCGGGCATCGGCATCGAAATCGATGAGGCCGAGGCGGCAAGGCATCCCTTCAAACAGGAAAGAATACTGGCCAGGGACGCCGTCCTGGCAGACGGAACAATTGCCAACTGGTGAGGGAGGAAACGCGTCAAGACCAAAGCATGCGAAGTGATCAATTGGAAAGAGACATCAGGGCTCAACCAATGACTTCAATCAATCTGGGAGGAATGACAATGAAACTCAAAACGATAATGTATGGTTCGCTTGCCGCGAGTCTGCTGTCGACCGCAGCGGTCGGCGCTGAAGACCTCAAGATCTGGACCATCAATTACACGTCCGACAAACAGGTTTCGGCGCTTACTGCTGCCGAAGCGGAATTCGAGAAACGCAATCCGGACGTTGATGTGCAGATCGTCATGCGCGGCACCGACGAACACAAGACCGCACTGCGCGTGGCTTCCGGTTCGGATACCGGGCCGGACATCTATGCCTATTGGGCCGGACTCGGCCTGGGTGGTGAGTACGTCCAGGCTGGCATGAGCGCCGATCTGTCGAAATATTACGAAAGCTATGGCTGGGATGATCGTCTCACGGTGCCGTCGCTGGCATTCTCGGAAAGCTTTGCCGAGGGCAAGCACGGCATCCCGTTCCGGTTCTCCGGCGAGGTCGTCTATTACAACAAGGGCCTGTTTGAAAAGGCCGGCATCGAGGGCGAGCCGGCGAATTATGCCGAGTTGAAGGAAGCTGCGGGCAAGCTCAAGGAAGCCGGGATTCCGGCCTTTACGTTCGGCGGCACGGTCAACTGGCACGTGATGCGGCTGATGGACGTGATCCTGGAGACCACCTGCGGCGCCGAGAAACATGATGCGCTGATGGCGATGGAAAGTGACTGGGCCAGCGAGCCCTGTGCTCTGGAAGCGTTCACCGAAATGAAATGGTGGACCGATGACCATTTCCTCAAGCCTTTCATGGGCATCGACAACCGCCAGTCGACCACGCTGTGGTTCGCCGACCGTGCGGCCATGATGCTCGAAGGTGACTGGCACGTGCCGACCATCGACGAGAACTCGGAAATGTCCAAATACGGGATGTTCCCGTTCCCGACAGGTACCGGACGCCTCTACGGGTTCGCTGAGTATATGTATATTTCGACCAAGTCGGATCACGCTGATCTGGCGGCGCAGTTCCTCGACATGTTCACGTCTGATGAATTCCAGGCCGAACACATAGGCGCGTTCGGCGCCTTGTCGGTGAACCGCAACGTCAAGCAGGGCGACGATGCGCTGGAGCTGCACAAGGAGTGGCTGGACGTTTTCGCCAATGCCAAGGGCACCTTCGTCAATGGCGACCAGGCATTCCCGCTGGACGTGACGACCGAGTATTTCCGGATCATCAATGAGCTCGCCTCGGGCAATCTGGAGCCGCAGGCAGCGGCTGACGCGATGGCCCAGTTCATCGCCAACCGGTAAGTTCCGACAAGGGTTTCGCGGGGCGTTGCAGCCTCGCGGATCCCGTTTCGCACCCGCACATCCGACAGCATTGTCCTGGAAGCCCGAACCATGACGAATATGGATCTGTTTCAAACACCGCGCGGCCAGGCCATCGTCCTGATGGCTCCGGCACTGGCAGTCTATTCCCTGTTCGCCATCTGGCCGATGATCGATGTGGTGATTCTGAGCTTTCAGGACTGGAACGGCATCCGGGAAAACCGCGACTGGGTCGGTCTGCAGAATTATCATCACATCCTCTACAATGATCCGGTTTTCTGGGTCGCATTTCGCAATACGGTTATCTGGACGATTCTGTCGGTGGTGTTTCCTCCGCTGCTCGGACTGTTGCTGGCGCTCGGTCTGAACCAGAGGCTGATCGGGCGGGCGCCGCTGCGGGCGATCTACTACCTGCCGGTCATCATCGCACCCATCGCCGTGGCGACCATGTGGCGCTGGATGTATGACCCGTTCTTCGGCCTGTTCACACAGATGCTCACCGATATGGGCCTATCACGCTGGATTGTGGACTGGCTCGGCGACAAGGAGGTCGCGCTCTATTCGATCTTTGTCGCCTATGTCTGGCAGAGCGTCGGCTTTTCGATGGTGCTGTTTCTGGCCGGGTTGCAAAGCGTGGACAAGTCGCTGATCGACGCGGCGCATATCGACGGGGCAAACCGCCGCGAGATCTTCAAGCACGTGACCCTGCCGGCGCTGCGTCCGACGATCACCATCGTTCTCGTCCTGTCGACAATCTCTTCGCTCAAGGCCTTTGATATTGTTTACGGCATGACCGGCGGCGGCCCCGCCCAATCGACGCAGATGCTGGCGCTCTGGGCCTTTACCCAATCGATGCAGATCTTCGATTACGGCCGGGGCTCGGCCGTATCGGTTGTCCTTCTTGCGATCACCCTGGTGATTGTCGTGCCGTATATGCGCTGGTCGCAGCGCCGCGAGGAGGAGGCCCGATGATGGATGGCATGTCTTCGTCGGTGATCCCCAGAAAGCGGCGCGATCCGGTTCTGATCGGGCTCTGGATATCGCTGGTGCTGGTGGCGCTGATATGGCTGGCGCCGGTGGTGTTTATCCTGTTCACGTCGCTGAAATCCGAAAGCGAAATCTTCAGTTCCGCCGCCTTTGCCTTGCCCTCGGACTTTCAGTGGAGCAATTTCAGCGTCGCCTGGGCCAAGGGCAACTTCAACCAGACCTTCGTCAACAGTTCGGTGATCACCGTGATCAAGGTGCCGCTCGGTCTGCTGATCTCGGCGATGGCGGCTTACGCGCTGGCGCAAATTCCTACGGGCTGGAACAAGCTGCTGCTGGTGTTTGTGCTGTTCGGGGCCATGATCCCGTTCCAGGTGATGCTGGCGCCGTTGTTCACGCTGGTCAATTCGATGGGTCTGATCGACACCTATCCCGGCATCATCCTGCCTTACCTGGCCTTCGGCGTGCCTTATCAGGTGTTCATCCTGCACGGCTTTTTCCGGGCGGTGCCGAAAGAGCTGACCGAAGCCGCGCTGATTGACGGGGCGAGCCACTTCACCATCTTCCGGCGCATTTTCCTTCCGGTTTCGCTGCCGGTGCTGTCGGCTCTGCTGATCCTTGATTTCGTGGCGACCTGGAATGAATTCGCCATGGCGCTGGTGCTGCTGCAGGACAAGAACATGTGGAACCTGCCGCTGGGCCTGATGTCCTACCAGGGGCAGTTCTCCAACAATTACGGGCAGTTGAATGCGGCCATCGTGATGACCGTCCTGCCGGCGACGATCGTTTACCTGATCTTCCAGCGCTACTTCGTCAGCGGCCTGACCTCCGGCGCGGTGAAGGGCTGATCCATGCAAAACCACCTGAGACGACCGAGAAGGCTTGCGACATGGCAACAGTAGAAATCGCGGATCTGAGAAAGAGTTTCGGAGCTTTTCCCGTGGTGCACGGGGTTTCCATGGGTTTCAAGGATGGCGAGTTCATCATCCTGGTCGGGCCTTCGGGCTGCGGAAAATCCACGCTTTTGCGGATGATCGCCGGGCTCGAGGATGTGACTTCAGGCACGATTTCCATCGGCGGCAGGGTGGTCAACGCGCTTTCTCCCAAAGAGCGGAACATCGCCATGGTGTTCCAGAACTATGCGCTTTACCCGCAAATGACGGTGGCCCAGAACCTTGGTTTCTCGCTTGAACTCAGCAAGATGCCAAAGCCTGAGATCGAGGCCAAGATCAAGGAATCGGCGGAGATCCTGGGGCTGACGCCGCTTCTGGATCGCAAACCGTCACAGCTTTCCGGCGGCCAGCGCCAGCGGGTGGCGATGGGCCGCGCCATCGTGCGAGATCCAGAGGTGTTTCTGTTCGACGAGCCGCTGTCCAATCTGGACGCCAATCTGCGGGTCAAGATGCGCGCCGAAATCAAGGCATTGCACCAGCGATTGGGCTCGACCATCGTTTACGTCACCCATGACCAGGTCGAAGCGATGACGATGGCAGACCGCATCGTTGTTTTGCGGTCGGGCAAGGTCGAACAGATCGGCACGCCGATGGACCTGTTCGACAATCCGAAGAACATGTTTGTCGCCGGCTTTCTCGGGTCTCCCGCCATGAACTTCCTGACTGGCAGACTTGCCGCGGACGGCAGTGCAGCGCTGGTGCTGGGCAATGGCGAACGCGTGGCGCTGGCGCGCCGGCCGCCGGCTGCCGGTGACAGCGACGTCGTGCTGGGGGTCCGCCCGCAGGACATTTCGCCGGATCCGGAAAATGGCACAGCGGCCACGGTCAAGGTGATCGAGCCGACGGGCACTGAGACCCATGTGCTGGTGGAACTCGCCGGACAGGAAATTACCTGCGTTCTCGGCGCCAGGCTGGACATCAATCCCGGCGATGAAATCCGGCTGTCGTTCGCCACCCCGGCGGCGCACTTCTTTGACGCAAAAACCGAAGCGCGGCTTGAGACCGGCTCCACCAAACACGAGGGATAAGATTTATGACTGCATCAACCACCGCTCAATGGGATCTGATCGAGCACGAGATCAAGGCCGATGTTTCCGGCAACCCCTATCTCGATACGGAATTCTGGGGCGTGTTCTCGCAAGACAACCGGCAGATCCGGGTTCCCGGCTTCTATGATGGAGATGGCAGCTTCAAGGTTCGCTTCTGCCCGGATCAGCCGGGCACATGGACCTTGCGCACCGAATCGACGACAGTGGCACTGGATGGCCAGACCGCCAGTTTTGATGTCACGGGACCACGCGACGGCGTGCATGGCCCGGTCAGCGTGCAGAACCGGTTCCACTTCGGCTATGCCGATGCCACCCCATTCAAGCCCTTCACCACCACCTGCTACGCCTGGACGCACCAGCCGCTGGAACAGCAGGAGTTGACGTTCAAATCCTTGCAATGCGGTGCCTTCAACAAGATGCGGATGTGCGTCTTTCCCAAGCATTATCCCTACAATCAGAACGAGCCGCTGCACCACGTCTATGAACTGGATGGCGATGGCAAATACGATCCGGACAAGCCGAATTTCGAGGCTTTCCGGCACTTTGAAAACCAGATTGCCAGACTGGGCGAGATGGGGATCGAGGCCGATGTCATCATCTTCCACCCCTATGACCGCTGGGGACATTGCAAGTGGAGCGAAGAGCAGGACTATCGCTACCTGCGCTATCTGGTGGCGCGGATCGCGGCCTACCGCAATGTCTGGTGGTCGCTGGCAAACGAGTATGATTTCATGCTCGACGTCAAGCCGATGGAGCGCTGGGACCGGTTCTTCTCGATCATCGAGGAGGGCGATCCGCTGCGTCATCCCAAGTCGATCCATCAGGGCAATCCGGCAAAACTCTACAACCACCGAAAGCCGTGGGTTGATCATGTGTCGATCCAGCATTTCCAGACGGTGCGGACAGCCCAGTGGCGCGCAGATTTCGGCAAGCCTGTCGTCAATGACGAGATGCATTACGAGGGCGATATCATCCAGTGCTGGGGCAGCATCACCGCCGAAACCATGGTCGACCGGTTCTGGATGACGGTGATGAAGGGCGGCTATGCCGGGCACGGCGAAACCTACAGCCACCCGCAGGACCTGCTGTGGTGGGCCAAGGGCGGCGAGCTGCGCGGCCAGAGCGCCGAGCGCATCGCCTTCCTGCGCAAGATCGTCGAAGAGGATGTGAGCCACGGCCTGACCCCGTTCGAGGAAATCGACGGGCTGCAGGCCTGGCCCAGCCTGGGTGCAGCGCGTGATGGCGATGTTACCTATATCTATTTTGCCGAACATCGTCCCATCATCTGGTCACTCGGGCTGCCCGTTGAGGATGGCGACTGGGAGGTCGATGTGATCGATACCTGGGACATGACGATCACGCCGGCCAAACGGGTTCCTGCTCCGGTTCCGGTCGCGATCAAGCATGCCGAGCGCACGGTCGGAGGCAAGGCGGACGCGGCGTTCGGTATCGAGCTTCCGGGCAAGCCCAGGCTCTGCGTCAGGGTGCGGCCAGCCAGGAAACACTAAAACGCGTCGCATCAAACCGGTTCCGGGTGACGCGCATGTCTTAGGCTGATCGCGGCTCTTATGCGAAGAATGGGCCACTGCACACCACATCATTTATGGTGTGCAGTGGCGGTGGCTGGATCGTCACGGGCTTGTCTTGCGGCGCCGGGTCACCAGGACAAAGAACAACGGCACGAAGAGAATGCCGAGAACCGTGCCCGAGATCGTTCCGCCCAGCACGCTGGTGCCGATGGCGTTGCGGCCGCCTGACCCGGCGCCCGTGGAAATGACCAATGGCAAGACGCCAAGAGAGAAAGCCATGGACGTCATGATGATCGGCCGAAAGCGCTGGCGCGCCGCTGTGCGCACCGCTTCGAACAGAGGTTCCCCCGATTCGAAACGCTCGCGGGCAAACTCCACGATCAGGATGGCGTTCTTGCCGGTCAGGCCAACGACGGTCAGCAGCCCCACCTGGAAGAAAACACCATTCTGGTAACCTCCGAACAGGGTCCACAAAAGCGCACCCAGGACACCAACCGGCATGACCAGCATGACAGAAAACGGGATTGACCAGCTTTCATACAGAGCTGCCAGGCAGAGAAAGACGGCCGCAAGCGACAAGGCATAGAGCAGCGGCGCCTGATTGCCGGATTCACGCTCTTCCAGCGACAGGCCGGTCCAGGATACGCCGTAGCCGGGCAGTTGCGAGGCCAGCCGCTCGATTTCCGCCATGGCTTCACCGGTGGTCACGCCCGGTGCGGGAGTTCCCTGAATCTGCATCGAGCTGACTGCATTGTAGCGGTTGAGACCCTGCGGGCCAAAGGTCCAGCTGCCCTCGGCGAAGTTGGCAAAGGGAACCAGGCCGCCGCTGGCATTGCGGACCTGCCATTTGGACATGTCGGATGGCAACGCCCGCGCATCGGCTTCACCCTGTATATAGACGCGTTTGATGCGGTCGCGGTCAATAAAGTCGTTGACATAGGTTCCGGCCCAGGCGACCTGCAGCAATTGCGCGACATTGGAGGCGGAAATGCCCATCGCGCCAGCGGCACGCCAGTCGATGTCGAGGTGATACTGGGCGGCATCCTCCAGGCCGGACGGACGCGCCGAACCGATCAGTGGACTTTGCGCCGCCATGCCGAGCAGTTGTCCGCGCGCGGCAAGCAAATCCTCATGGGACTGACCGTCACGGGCTTCGAGATAGAAGTCAAAACCGCTCATGATGCCGAGTTCGGGCACCGATGGCGGCACAATGGGGAACACCATGGCGTCCTTGATGCCCATGAAGGCCGGGAAGGCACGGCCGGCGATGGCCTGGGCGCTTTGTTCGGGCGACTGCCGTTCAGACCAGTCCTTGAGACGGACAAACGCGAGTCCCATATTCTGGCCCTGACCGGAGAAGGAGAAGCCGACAACGCCGAACATGCTGTCGACAGTGTCCTTTTCGGTTTCGAGGAAATGGCTCTCCACCTGCTCAAGAACTTCCAGCGTGCGCTCGGCCGTCGCACCTGTCGGCGCCTGAATCAACGCCAGGAGAATACCCTGGTCTTCGTCGGGCAGAAATCCGGTCGGTGTCTGCACGAAGCTCCAGGCCATGAGGCCGACCAGTGCGAGATAGATTGCGCCGACGCGCAACGGACGGCGGACGAGCCAGCCGACGGAACTGCCATAGCCATTGCTGATGCGGTCGAAGGTGCGGTTGAACCAGCCGGCCGGGCCGCGTTTGACGTGGTTGGCCGATTTGGGTGTCAGCAGCGTGGCGCAGAGGGCGGGCGTGAGCGTCAGCGCCACGACAACAGAGAGCCCCATCGCCGAAACGATTGTGATCGCAAACTGCTGGTAGATGATCCCGGTTGAGCCACCGAAAAACGCCATCGGCACGTAGACGGCCGAGAGCACCAGCGCGATACCGATCAGGGCATTGGTGATCTGACCCATCGATTTCCGTGTTGCCTCAACCGGACTGAGCCCTTCCTCTTCCATGATCCGCTCGACGTTTTCCACCACAACAATGGCATCATCCACCAACAGTCCGATGGCGAGCACCATGCCGAGCATGGTCAGAGTGTTGATGGAGAAGCCCGCGGCGGCAAGAATGCCGAAGGTCCCGAGCAGAACCACCGGGACTGCAAGCGTCGGAATCAAGGTGGCGCGGAAATTCTGCAAGAACACCAGCATGACGAGGAAGACCAGCACGATGGCTTCAACAAGCGTCTTCACCACTTCTTCGATCGAGATTTCGACGAAAGGGGTGGTGTCGTAGGGAACAACGTAGCTCACGCCCTCGGGAAAGAAGGCGGAGGCCTCCTCAATCTTGGCTTTGACGAGTTCCGCGGTTGCCAGCGCATTTGCGCCAGCAGCCAGGCGGATGGCCATGCCGGTTGATGCCTTGCCATTGTAACGGGCGATGGTGGAATAGTTTTCTGAGCCGATTTCCACGCGTGCGACGTCGTTGAGAAGCACCAGACCGCCATCGGTTGCGGCACGGATGACAATCCCCTCGAAGTCTTCAGGCGTCGTCAGCAGAGATTGTGCGGTGATGGTGGCGTTGAGCTGCTGGCCTTCTACCGATGGCAGCGTACCGAATGCACCAGCCGAGATCTGGGCATTTTCCGTTGACACGGCGGCCACTACATCGCTGGGTGCGAGGCCATAGGCGGCAAGCCTGACCGGATCGAGCCAGATGCGCATGGCATATTTGGCGCCGAACACCTGGACTTCACCAACACCCTCGAGACGACTGAATTCATCGACAAGGCTGGTGTTGAGATAGTCGGACAGGTCGGTCTGGTCGAGTTTGCCGTCATCCGAGATGAGCCCGATGACCATAAGGAAGCTGGCCGACGATTTCTGAACCGTCACCCCCAGCCGCTGCACCGTTTCCGGCAACAGCGAGGTGGCCTGCGAAATCTTGTTTTGAACCTGAACCTGGGCGATGTCGGGATCAACGCCGGTTTCGAACGTCAGCGTGATGGAGGCCGTGCCGGCAGAGGTTGAACTCGAGGAAAAATACCGCAGGCCATCGAGACCGGTCAGCCGCTGCTCAATCACCTGGGTTACCGTGTTGGCAATGGTCTGGGCTGACGCGCCGGGATAGTTCGCCGAGATCGATATGGTCGGCGGTGCGATCTGCGGATACTGCGATATCGGCAGGGTCATGATGGAGAGTATGCCGGCACCCATGATGATGATCGAAATCACCCATGCGAAGATCGGCCGGTCGATAAAGAAACGTGCCATGACGGCCTCCGCGGGTTTAGTTCTTGGACGGCTGTTCGGCGCGTTCTTCGGGGGCGATAGGGGCGCCGACCGCAATCTTCTGCAGTCCTTCGACGATTACCCTGTCACCTTCCTTCACCCCGTCTGTCACGATCCACTCCGAACCGCGATCGCTGACAATTGTCAGGGTGCGCTGCTCGACAATGTTGTCAGCGCCGACAACCATCGCTGTCGGATTGCCGCGACGGTCACGCGAGACACCTTCCTGCGGGACGAGGACAGCGTCCTCGATCACACCCTGGGGCATCTCGACCTGGACATACATGCCGGGCAACAGCATTTCGTCCGGGTTGGGAAATGTCAGGCGCAGGGTGACGACGCCGGTTTGCTCGTCGACATGCGGTTCGGCTGCGGTCAGTTCACCGGTGTGATCGTAGGCGGAGCGATCGGCCAGTGTGAGCTTGACCTTGGTGTCGACATTCGGGCCGGCGGCCTTTGGTCCCTTGCGCTTCCAGCGCACCAGATCGGCGGCTGACTGGGCAACGTCGACATAGACCGGGTTGAGCTTGCGAATCACAGCCAGCGGATTGGTTTGCCCGGAAATAACGAGCGCGCCCTGCGTGGTGAGCGAAAGCCCTATGACGCCGGAGATCTGGGCGCGGATGGTGGTGCGATCGAGGTCGATGTTGGCTGCAAGCAGTTGTGCATTGGCAACCTGCAAATTGGCATCTGCCGCGTCCCGCGTGGTGATGGAGGTTTCCAGTGCCTGCTCGCTCGTGACATTGCTTTCGCGCAGCGTCTGCATGCGCTTGAGTTCGCGATTTGCTGAATCGAGGCCGACCTGGGCCTGATTGACCGCGGCCTCCGCCGCGACCACCTGCGCCCTGTAGGCGGCCGGATCAATGCGATAGAGAACATCGCCCTCCTTGACTGCCGAACCTTCATCGAACAGCCGCTCGACAATAATGCCGTTTACCTGAGGACGGACTTCGGCAACACCGGACGCCGCGACCCGCCCGGGAAGGGTGGAGGTCACGGTGACCGTCTCGGCCTTCACCGTGACAACAGTGACGGGCGTGGGCGGGCGTTCTTGTTGCTGGGCAAAGGTGCCGGTTGTCATCAGGGTGACAAACAGGAACGAATTGAGGGCGTAAGCCGCAAACCTCATGGAAAATCTCCGTTAAATTTGGAGTGCCCGCTTGGCGAACTCGCACGCACCGGATATTATGGAAACCAAGCGGTTTTATATTGGTTTTTTTGCCGGACGCAAGGGCAATGCCAAGCACAACACTGTGACCGCAAAAACGGGAGATCAGACTTGTTGCCAAAGTGCCGCACTTCCCGGCGTGGTCCCGGCAGACCGCGTCAGCTGGATTCGTCGGAACGCGAGACAATCATCATTGATGCAGCCGAAAGGATCATCGTCGCCCAAGGGCTCGCAGGTGCGTCGATGGCGGCAATCGCGCAAGAGGCCGGCATGTCAAAACGCACGCTTTATCAAGTGTTCGAGAGTCGCACCGCACTTTTTGCAGCGATCATCCGGCGCATGCAAAACATGTTCACGCGGCCACTGACCCGCGATGAACTTGCGCGACCGTTGGCTGAACGCCTGCATCTGTTGTTGACGCCGTCGGGCGAAGAGCGGGCCGATCTCCTGCCCCTGGCGATACTTCGCGCCATGATCACGGAGGCGGAAAGGCAGCCGGACCTTGCCCATGAATTTCTGCAGGAAGGACCCTATGCGCTCTACGCCATGATCCGCGCGGAGCTTGACCGTTCGGTTGCCCGGGGTGAGATCCGCATCAGCGACACGGGCGCGGCGGCACGATTGCTGGCTGACATGGCTCACGAGAACGTGCTCGAAAAACTTGTGATCTCTCCGCCGGCTCGTCGGTATCCCGATGCCTACAACTGCCGCCTTGAGCTCGCCATTCGCGTGTTTCTCGGCGGCATTGGCGAAAGCGAGCAGGCGGCTGCTTCCGAATTGTGTGACAGCACCTTGGCACTTTGAAGGACCGCCAAACCGGGCTTGGTGACTTGGAGCTTGGTCAAAAGCCTGCCGCGCTCAGTTGAATCCAATCGAGCGCGGCAGGCATGAGCCGATGGTTCGGAATCGAAGTTGAGATGAGACAAGGAACGTCAGCAATTGGATGACGTTCCTTGATCCTCATCCCGAGGGCCGGTCTACCCCTGCTCTACCCGGACCGCTGCGAATTTGAACTCCGGAATCTTCCCGTAAGGATCGAGCGCGGGATTGGTCAGCACATTGGCCGCCGCTTCGACAAAGGCGAAGGGAACAAACACCATGTCCTCAGCGATAGCGCGGTCAGCGCGGGCCATCAGCGAAATCGTGCCGCGCCGCGTGGTCAACCGCACGTGCCCGCCCGGCTCGACGCCAAGCCTGCGCAAGGTGGCGGGATTGAGTGAGCAATTGGCTTCCGGTTCAACTGCATCGAGCACCGCCGAGCGGCGTGTCATCGATCCGGTATGCCAGTGTTCGAGCTGCCTGCCCGTGGTCAGGATCATCGGATAGTCTGCATCCGGCAATTCCGCGGGCGCGATGATGCTGGCCGGTGTGAACCTGGCCCGTCCACCTTCGCGCGGAAAGCCTGAACCAAAGACAATAACCTGGCCCGGGTCTTGGGGCGAAAGAGACGGGTAGGTGACGGCGCCTTCGCGCTCCAGCCGGTCCCAGGTGATGTTATCGAGAGACTTCATCCCCGCTTTCATCTCGGCGAACACCTCGCGCGGGTGGCTGTAGGTCCAGCCGAGGCCAAGCCGGTTGGCAAGCGCCACGGTGATCGCCCAATCCTCGCGCGCCTCGCCCGGAGGGGGAACCGCGGCGCGGCCCATCTGGACCTGCCGGTTGGTGTTGGTCACGGTGCCGTTCTTTTCGTAAAAAGCGGCGGCAGGCAGAATCACGTCAGCATAGTTCGCGGTCTCGGTCAGGAAGATGTCCTGCACGACCAGCGTGTCGAGCTTGGCCAGTGCCGCGCGGGCATGATTGAGATCCGGATCCGACATCGCCGGATTTTCGCCAAGAATGTACATGCCCTTGATCTGACCGGCGTGAACCGCGTCGAGGATCTCGGTGACGGTGAGGCCCTTCTCGTTTGAGAAGTCGCCCGAACCCCACAATGTCGAAAAATGCTCTCTGATGGCATCGTCGGTGACTGTCTGGTAGTCGGGCAGGAACATCGGTATCAGGCCGGCGTCCGAGGCACCCTGCACATTGTTTTGGCCGCGCAGCGGATGCAGACCCGTGCCCGGCCGTCCGACATGGCCGCACATCAGTGCCAGCGAGATCAGGCACCGCGAATTGTCGGTTCCGTGGATGTGCTGTGACACGCCCATTCCCCAGAAGATCATGGCAGATTTCGCGGTGGCGAAGTCGCGCGCGACCTGTCTCAGCGTGACGGCAGGAATACCGCAGAACGCCTCCATTTTTTCTGGCGGGAAATTGGCAAGGTGCGCCTTCTGCGCCTCCCAGTTTTCCGTATAGGCCTCGATATACTGCCTGTCGTAAAGCTCTTCTTCGACGATGGTGTGCATGATCGCATTGAGCATCGACACGTCAGCGCCGGGGCGGAACTTCAGCATCGAGGTGGCAAACCGGCTCAGCCCGACGCCGCGCGGATCCATGACGATAAGCTTGCCGCCACGCTTGGTGAATTGCTTGAAATAGGTCGCGGCGACGGGATGGTTTTCCACCGGATTGCAGCCGATGAGGATGACCACGTCGGCGTGTTTGACCTCGTTGAAGCTCGCCGTCACGGCGCCACTGCCGACATTTTCCAACAAAGCGGCAACCGACGAGGCATGACAGAGCCGGGTGCAGTGGTCGACATTGTTGTGACCAAAGCCCTGCCGGATGAGCTTCTGGAAGAGATAGGCTTCCTCATTGGAGCATTTTGCCGAGCCGAAGCCGGCGACCGCTTCGCCACCATGCTTGGCGGTCAACGCCTTCCAGCCATTGGCGGCCTTGTCGAGGGCTTCGTCCCAGGTCGCTTCGCGGAAGAATTGCTGCCAGTGGGCAGGGTCCACGTTCAGCCCCTTGGCCGGCGCATCGTCGCGGCGGATGAGAGGTTTGGTCAGCCGGTGGGGATGGTGGATGTAGTCGAAACCGAAACGGCCCTTGACGCAGAGCCGGCCCTCGTTTGCCGGGCCGTTGATGCCCTCGACATATTTGACCTTGTCGTCCTTGACCTTCAGCGAAACCTGACAGCCGACCCCGCAGAACGGGCACACCGAGGTGACTTCGCTGTCGAAATCGGCGCGGTCGCCGACCTGATCTTCGTTGACCACAGTTGCCGGCATCAGCGCGCCGGTGGGGCAGGCCTGCACGCATTCGCCGCAGGCGACGCAGGTCGACTCCCTCATCGGATCATTCATGTCGAACACCGGATAGGCCTGATGCCCCCGGCCGGCCATGCCGATCACGTCATTGACTTGCACGTCACGGCAGGCGCGAACGCACAACCCGCACTGGATGCAGGCATCAAGATTGACCCGCATTGCTATATGGCTGTCATCAAGCAACGGAATATGGTCGGGCTCAAGCTTGGGAAATCGGCTGGACTGCACATCATTGGCCGCTGCCATGGCCCACAAATGCGCCGAAGCGTCGTGAGCGCTGGATTGCTCCGGCTGATCGGCGAGGAGAAGCTCCATGACCATCTGCCGGGATTTCTTTGCACGGTCGCTGCCGGTCTTGACCACCAGGCCGTCCGATGGCTGCCGGCAACAGGAAGCCGCCAGGACACGCTCGCCCTCGATCTCGACAACGCAGGACCGGCAATTCCCGTCAGGGCGGTAGCCGGTCTGGTCCTTGTGGCACAGATAGGGGATGTTGGTGCCATGGCGCCTGGCCACTTCCCACAGCGTCTCGCCGGGTGCTGCCGAGACTTCCTGGCCGTCCAGGGTGAAGCGGATTTGCTCGGTCACGTCAGATCTCCTCGGGGAAATGTTTCATCGTCAGACGGATCGGATTGGGCGCCGCTTGTCCGAGTCCGCAGATCGAGGCATCGGCCATGACCTCGCAGAGCTCCTCGAGAAGCCCTGCGTCCCATTTCGGCGCCTGCATCAGCTTTACCGCCTTTTCGCAACCGACCCTGCACGGCGTACACTGGCCACAGCTTTCGCTTTCGAAAAATCGCAGCATGTTGAGCGCCGCCTGTCTGGCGCTGTCCTGGTCGGACAGAACAACCACGGCAGCCGAGCCGATAAAACTGTCATGCGGCTGCAGCGTATCGAAATCGAGCGGCACATCATTGAGCGACGCCGGCAGAAGGCCGGAGGAGGGGCCGCCCGGCTGATAGGCCTTGAATTCGTGCCCCTCAGCCATTCCGCCACAGGCATCAATGACATCGGTGATCGTCGACCCGGCAGGCAGAAGGTGGACGCCAGGGCGCGCCACGCGACCCGAAACCGAGTAGGAGCGGAGACCTTTCCGGCCATTCTTCTCGATGGAAGAGAGGATTTGCGGTCCTTCACGGCAAATTCGCGCAATCCAGTGCAGCGTCTCGACATTGTGCACCAGTGTCGGCCGGTCGAAAATGCCCACAGCGGCGACATAGGGCGGGCGCAGGCGTGGAATGCCACGTTTGCCTTCAATGCTCTCGATCATGGCGCTTTCTTCGCCGCAAATATAGGCGCCGGCGCCGCGGCGGAGCTCAATAAACCCGGGCGCAACGATGCCTGCCGCTTCCAGTGCCGCGATCTCGTTGCGCAGGATATGCAGCACTGCCGGATATTCATCACGCATGTAAATGAAGCAGCGATCCGCCTCGACCGCCCAGGCGGCGATCAACATGCCTTCGAGCGTCATGTGGGGCGTGCGTTCGAGATAGTAGCGGTCCTTGAACGTTCCCGGCTCCCCCTCGTCGCCGTTGACCGCGAGATAACGCGGCCCGGGATTGGCGCGAACAAAACCCCATTTGCGGCCTGATGGAAAACCGGCTCCACCGAGCCCACGCAGTCCGGAAGAGAGGACCGTCTCCTGCACTTCTTCCCAGTTGCCGGATTTGCGCAATTCGGCGAGCCTGGCGTAGCCGCCGGTTGCCTGATAGGCGGCCAGGTCCTGATAGTGAGGAATTTCGGCGTGGAAATTGCCCTCCGCCACGACGCTCTCGACCTTTTCGGGCGTTGCATGATCGACGTGCCGGTGGCCGATTTCCAGCACCGGTGCCGTGTCGCAACGGCCCATACAGGGAGCGCGAAGGACGCGAATCCTGTCGGGGTCGTTCCCTGCTTTCAAGGCGGCCGTCAGGGCTTCCGATCCAGCCATCTCGCAGGACAGCGAGTCGCAGACCCGGATCGTCAGGCCGGGCGGCGGCGTTTCGTTTTCCCTGACCGGATCAAAGTGCGCATAAAACGTGGCGACCTCCCAGATCTCGGCCATTCCCGTACGCAGTTCTTCAGCGAGCGCACGCAGATGACGAGCGGAAAGATGGCCATAGGTGTCCTGGATGAGGTGAAGATACTCGATCAGAAGGTCGCGGCGGCGTGGTTCATCCCCCAGCAGCGCCTTTACCTCTGCCCATGCCTGATCTTCAAGCTGGCGTCCCTTCGGAGTCCTGCGGCCACGTCCACCGCCCGATTTCCATACGCCGTCTTTCCGTTTCACGTCCATATTCCAGCAACTCCCTGACTCTTGACGACGATAGGATAAATTTCTGGGTGGTCATATCGAAAATACGACCCCTAACGACGCTTACCCAAGCCCGGCGCGGCTGTCCGCTTCGAGCCGACGCGGACCACGACCGCCAGAATGGCCGATCTTGAGCCGATGATACGCTCAGACTGCGGTGTCATGGCTTTCAGCATGGGCCGATAGACGGCGCTGAGATCTTGAACCAGGCCATATTGAAATTGATCACAACGCCGCTGTCGACCCCCCCCGTCTGTCACCACTTCCATCAGAAGCTCCCTCTCTCCAACGGCGAGTATTCTCCAACGCAATGTGTCTTGGGGTTGTCGCTATGGTGTGAGCTTGTGAGCCGGAGTGTGTTGCCTGCGGGCTGTCCCGCAATCTGTAGAGCGTTTTGCGAAACGATCGAGACGGATTTCCGGATATCTAATTCTTGACTTTTGCGCCTCGCACTTTGATTACAGTCCAGACAAAAATAATGATCAGAAAAGGGGAGAAAGGTGCGTTTTCTTGCTGGAATTGCCGCTTCGATATGCGCGGTCAACCTGTTCATTGGCCGAACCTTCGCCTGGCTGTCGCTGGGCATCGTCGTCGTGTGCTTCACGGTGGTCGTCCAGCGCTACCTGTTTTCGGTCAGTCATCTCTGGATGCAGGACCTCTATGTCTGGTTGAATGGAGCAATGTTTACAGCGGTGGCGGGATTTGCCCTGCTCCGCAACGATCATGTTCGGGTGGATATTTTCTATCGGCCGGCACGGGTGAGGACAAAGGCGTGGTCCGATCTCATCGGCGTCTTCCTTTTTCTGTTGCCGTTTACCTGGGTGGTTTACCAGTATTCCATGCCCTTTGTGGTTCGCGCCTGGAGTTATCGTGAGGCTTCCGCGAATGTTGGCGGGATGCAGGGGCTTTTCATCCTCAAGACCTTCATTATAGCCTTTGCGGTGCTGCTTGCGCTTCAGGGGCTGGCAATGGCTATCCGGTCAATCCTTGTGCTTTCGGGAAATGAGCAACTGGTGCCCAAGTCAATTCAATACGGTTCGGACCAGGCTCTCTCTGATCTGCCCAAGGGAGCTGCCTGATGGATCCGATACTGATTGGCGAAATTCTCGCCGCCTTGATGTTTTTTGGCGTGATCGGCTTTTTGCTGATTGGCTTTCCTGTTGCCTTCACGCTGGCCGGTGTCTCGCTGTTGTTCGGTGGCGTCGGCCTGGTCTTGGGCGTCTTCGATCCCTCGAATTTCGGGTCGCTGCCCAACCGCTATATCGGCTTCATGACCAATGAGGTCCTGGTGGCCGTGCCCCTGTTCATCTTTATGGGGGTGATGCTGGAACGAAGCCAGATTGCAGAGCAGCTTTTGCTGACCATGGGCAAACTGTTCGGAAACCTGCGCGGCGGGCTCGGTTTTTCGGTGATCCTTGTCGGCGCCATGTTGGCCGCCTCAACCGGCGTCGTCGGTGCGACAGTGGTGACCATGGGGTTGATCTCGCTTCCTGCGATGTTGCGGGCCGGTTACGATCCAAAGCTGGCCACCGGCGTGATCTGTGCCAGCGGCACGCTTGGCCAGATCATCCCGCCTTCCACCGTGCTGATTTTCATGGGAGACATGCTCTCCGGCATCAACAGCCAGGTACAGATGGCCAAGGGCAATTTCGCTCCGATGCCGGTTTCGGTGGGCGATCTGTTTGCCGGAGCGCTGCTGCCGGGCCTGTTGCTGGTTTCACTTTATCTGATCTGGGTCTTGTTCAAGGCAGTGACCGATCCCGCCTCTTGCCCAGCCACGCCGGTCCCGCCCGAGGAAAAGGGCGATCTGATCCGGGAGATACTCGTCGCGCTGGTTCCGCCGCTGCTGCTTATCCTCGCCGTGCTGGGGTCCATTCTCGGCGGGATTGCCACTCCCACCGAGGCTGCCTCTGTCGGCGCGGTCGGCGCGATGGTTCTCGCAGCGCTGCGCTGGCGTCTGTCCTACAAGATTATCAGGGAAACGGTCATTTCCACGGCGACAATCACCAGCATGGTGTTCGTCATCCTGCTCGGTGCATCCGTTTTCTCGGTGGTGTTCCGGATGATGGGTGGTGACAATCTGGTGCATGAATTCCTGGGTAATCTGCCCGGCGGACCTTTGGCGGCGGTCGCTGTGGTGATGGTGATCATGTTCTTTCTGGGTTTCATCCTGGACACGTTCGAGATCATCTTCATTGTTATCCCGATCACCGCACCGGTCCTGCTGGCGCTGGATATCGATCCGATCTGGCTGGGCGTGCTGGTCGGGGTCAACCTGCAAACATCCTTTCTGACGCCGCCTTTCGGTTTTGCGCTCTTCTATCTGCGGGGCGTGGCGCCAGACGGTTTGCCGACCAGCGCCATCTACAAAGGCATCCTTCCATTTGTCGCGTTGCAGATCGTGGCAATCGCCATCCTGTTTATCTTTCCCGAAATCGTCACCTGGCTGCCTCGTCTGGTGGCGGGGTGAGCCAAAAAAAACGGGCCCGGTGTTTTGCACCGGGCCCTGATTGCTTCGCTGAGCTTTGATCTTCAGTACTTGAGGTACTTTTCGCGCGCCGACACATAAGGCGCGTCGATCTTTTCAGTGCGGATGCGCACCAGGTTCATCGCTTCGATGAAGCTCTCTGCCGTCTTCTTGACCAGTGGATCATCGCTGTTGCGCAGTGCTTCGATCACTTCGACCGACGCCTTGGCGCCCGCTTCCATGATGTCGTCGGGGAAGTTGCGCACGATCACGCCATGATCGTCGACCAGCGTCTTGAGCGCGCGCGGGTCGTTGGCGATGAAGTCGGATGAGACCTGATCATATTCCGCCTGGGAGATGTCGCGGATGATCGCCTGAAGATCCGCAGGCAGTTCCTGGTACTTCTTCTTGTCGACGACAAGTTCAGTCGCCAGACCCGCTTCAACAAAAGACGGCATGTAGTAGTTCTTGGCGACCTGGTAAAAGCCGAGCGCCAGATCGTTGTAGGGGCCGACGAATTCGGCCGCATCGAGTGTACCGGACTGCAACGCCTGGAAAATCTCGCCTGCGGCCATGTTGGTAACAGTGGCGCCGAGCTTTTCCCAGACCTGACCACCCAGGCCCGGCGTGCGGAACCGGATGCCCTTGACGTCTTCGAGACTTTTCAACTCGTCGCGGAACCAGCCACCGGTCTGTGTGCCGGTGTTGCCCGACAAGAAGCCCTGCACGCCGAACTGGTCATAGATCTCGTCCCAGATTTCCTGACCGCCCATATAGCGGACCCAGGCCGTCAATTCGGGTGTGGTCATGCCGTAGGGAACGCCTGTAAAGAAAGACAGGGCAGGTGACTTGTTCTGCCAGTAATAGGCCGCGCCATGGCTCATTTCCGCAGTGCCGTCGATCACGGCGTCCAGAGACTGGAGTGGCGGAACCAACTCGCCGGCGGAATAGACCTGAACCGTCAGCCGGCCGCCTGACGCGGTCGTGATGCGATCGGCGAGGCGCTGTGCGCCAACACCCAGACCGGGAAAATTCTTTGGCCAGGTTGTGACCATTCGCCAGGTGATGTTGCCTTGGGCGATTGCGGGAGCCGCCAGGCTGGTCGCAACGGCGCCCACTCCCACAACCCCTGCGTTACGAATAAAAGACCGACGATCCATGCTGGTTCCTCCAAAATTGAAAAGGCTCGTAATGAGCGGGTCTGACACTCTGAAAGACCGCATCGGTGCGACCATAATCTGCCATTTGGGGAAATGTCTATGCCGAATAATGATATGCACCGTATGACTTTAGGTTCCAGACGAGAGCTCGCAGGTCCGAGCAGCGCTTTCCTCTCAGCCGGGTCAAATTCCGGTTTGTTTTGTGAAGCTTGGTTCCGCCGATGTCGCGATCGGAAGACGAAGATCTGCGTTCGTGGACCAGCCATCGAAGCAGGGAAGAAGTTTTGACGCCGCCGGGGACCGGCGCAGAGGCCGATCCACTTCCTTTGCGCCTTCTCCAGTCGGAGTGGCAGTGTGAGGAAGTCATCGTCATTGCCTCTTTTGAAAGTGAAGGAAAGCGAGATTTAAACCAGGACGAGAGCGAATCTTGAAGCCTGCAATCGTGATAGCAATGCGGATCCACCATTGCGTTTGTCACAATCGTGCGCCAAACACATTCCAAACCGCAAGAAGAGGACTTACCCCGTTGAATGGAATTGATGAAAAACTACAACCTATCCTTGCCACCGTTCTGCACCGCAATGCCGGTGAGCCGGAATTTCACCAGGCGGTCCGCGAGGTGCTGGAAAGTCTGGGACGAGTTGTCGCGCGGCATCCCGAATATTCGGATGAGGCGCTGATCGAGCGGATCTGCGAACCGGAGCGGCAGATCATCTTTCGAGTTCCCTGGATCGACGACAACAACCAGGTGCGGATCAACCGCGGATTTCGCGTTCAGTTCAATTCGTCACTGGGCCCTTACAAGGGGGGCGTTCGCTTTCACCCGTCGGTCAATGTCGGAATCATCAAGTTTCTCGGTTTTGAACAGGTGTTCAAGAACGCGCTGACAGGTATGCCCATTGGCGGCGGCAAGGGCGGCTCGGATTTTGATCCGAAGGGGCGCTCGGACCGTGAAATCATGCGCTTTTGCCAATCCTTCATGATCGAACTGCACCGGCATATCGGCGAGTATGTCGACGTTCCTGCTGGTGATATTGGCGTCGGTGCGCGGGAAATCGGCTACATGTTCGGCATGTACAAGCGCTTGAACAATCGTTTCGAAGCCGGCGTTCTGACTGGCAAGGGCCTGGCCTACGGTGGATCGCGGGCGCGGAAAGAGGCGACCGGATTTGGTCTGGCCTATTTCGTGCAATCGATGCTTGAGAAGAAGGGCACCGATTTCGAAGGCAAGCGCTGCGTCGTCTCGGGTTCTGGCAATGTTGCCATCTATGCCATGGAGAAGATCCTGTCCTTCGGTGGCAAGATCGTCGCCTGCTCCGATTCCAGCGGCTACATTGTCGATGAAAACGGCATCGATCTCGAGCTTGTCAAGCAGATCAAGGAATCGCGACGCGCCCGGATTTCCGAATATGCGGATCTCAAAGGACAAGGCTGCACCTACGTAAAGTGTGGTTCGGTCTGGCAGGTTCCATGCGAGATCGCGTTGCCGTGCGCTACCCAGAACGAGCTGAACGGCACAGATGCCAAGGCGTTGGTCAAGAATGGTGTGATCGTCGTCGCTGAAGGAGCCAACATGCCATGCACCCCCGAAGCGGTGCAGCATTTCCGGTCCGCCGGTATCATGTTCGCTCCCGGCAAGGCCGCAAATGCGGGAGGTGTCGCCACATCGGCGCTGGAAATGCAGCAGAATGCAAGCCGCGACAGCTGGTCCTTTCAGAAGACGGAAGACCGGCTGGCCGAGATCATGCGCGGAATCCATGCGGCCTGTGATCAGACTGCAGAGGAGTTCGGTGCGCCGGGCGATTATGCTCTGGGGGCAAATATTGCCGGCTTCGTGCGCGTGGCGGATGCCATGCGGGCGATGGGCATCATCTGAACGAGGGCCAGCCGCCGCATGCGGGTGGCGGTTGTGTCGCGAATGGCGCAGGAATTACCAGCGGTGTTACGGTGCACCCTTCCAATAGCCATTGGCGGCTGCAACCGTGGCAAAATGGGTGGCGACGACCTGGCTGACTGCGATCAGCGAGTCGGCATCTTCGGCGTAGACCGGGCGCATGCGCTCGCGGGCTGCCGGGTCGGGTTGCGTCAGCTTGACAGCGACACGTGACAGTTTGACGGCCAGATCATACCCGTCTTGCGGGGTCTCGGTGATGAGGCTTGGGAGCCAGGTTGACATGATGTATCCTCTCTTTGTTGAGAAAACCGCGCCTGGCCACCGTCGCGCGGTGCACACAGGTAAGATCAACCTAGGGTGTAATCTTAGAGCCGGCAAGCAACTTGCACACGGCGGCGGGAAGCCTGGTGTTTCGGTGGCGGGTATCACTCACACCAGACATGGCTGACAAAGCCCGGTCACAGCATCGCCATCGCATGAGACTGGGGTGATGCGGCACATTGCAGCGATTGCGATGTGAACAACAGGTGGCTATTCCGGACACGTGCCGGGCATGGTATCTGGTACCCTTGGCAAAGGTGGATGGCCTTACTACCTTCAAGAGAACGGCACCCGATGGTGCCGATGAACGATGCGTGGCATTAAGCGTAATGGAGAAACGGACATGACAGATAAAGACAAGAAGCACGGTACTGGCTCAACGATGAGCACCGGTGCTCCGGCGGCAAGTGATCGCAACTCTCTGACGATCGGCCCCGATGGCCCAATCGTGTTGCACGATGTCCACTTTCTCGAGCAAATGGCGCATTTTAACCGTGAGAAGGTTCCGGAGCGCCAGCCGCATGCGAAGGGCTCGGGCGCCTTCGGGGTGTTCAAGACAACTGCGGACGTTTCTGCCTACACCAAGGCGTCCTTGTTCCAGAAGGGCGCATCCACGGATATGCTGGCGCGGTTTTCTACCGTGGCAGGGGAGTCCGGCAGCCCCGACACCTGGCGGGATGTCCGCGGCTTCTCGCTCAAGTTTTACACCGACGAAGGCAATTACGACCTGGTCGGAAACAACACGCCGATCTTCTTCGTTCGCGATCCGATGAAATTTCCACATTTCATCCGCAGCCAGAAACGCCTGCCCGACTCCGGCCTCCGCGACAACCACATGCAATGGGATTTCTGGACCAACAACCCCGAATCGGCCCACCAGGTAACCTATCTGATGGGGCAGCGCGGTCTGCCGCGGACATGGCGCAACATGAATGGCTATGGTTCGCACACCTATATGTGGATCAATGCCGCGGGCGAGAAATTCTGGGTGAAATACCATTTCCACACCCATCAGGGCATGGAGTTCTTCACCAACCAGGAAGCCTCGGCAATGTCAGGGGCGGACGCCGATTTCCATCGCCGTGACCTGTTCGATGCGATTGCGCGCGGTGAACATCCTGTCTGGACCATGTCGGTCCAGGTCATGCCTTATGCCGAGGCCAAGACCTATCGCATCAACCCGTTCGATCTGACCAAGACCTGGCCTCATGCGGACTATCCGTTGATCGAAGTCGGCACCATGACACTCAACCGCAACCCGGAGAACTTCTTCGCGCAAATCGAACAGGCTGCGTTCTCGCCGGGCAATACCGTGCCGGGAATTGGCCTGTCGCCGGACAAGATGCTGCTTGGCCGCGCCTTTGCCTATAATGATGCGCAGCGCAACCGGATTGGGACAAATTTCCATCAGTTGCCGGTCAACCGCCCGAAGGTGAAGGTCAACACCTATATGTTCGATGGCCAGATGGCCTATGAACACAGCGGCAATGCACCGGTCTATGCGCCCAACAGCGGCGACCGGAGCTGGGCGGACGAGACCGGTCCTGCCGAGGACAGGTGGGAAACGGACGGCGAGATGGTTCGCAGCGCGTATACGCTTCGTCCCGACGACGACGATTTTACCCAGCCGGGTATCCTGGTCCGCGAAGTCTTTAATGACGATCAGCGCGCCAAACTGGTTGAAACGGTCAGCGGCGCTCTGCTTGGCGGCGTGCGCTCCCCAGTGCTGGAGCGGGCATTCGATTACTGGAAGAGCATCGATCCGGATGTCGGGCGCCGTATCGAGGAACGTGTCCGGGCTGGTGCCGCCGCCTGATACAGGTCGCATTCAACGGGTTGGTTTGAGCGGCAGTAATCTGCCTGCCTCTTGCTGAAACGTTTCAGCGCCGCGCATCCAACTGGGTGCGCGGCGCTGTCGTGTGCCACAGGCGCGGTAAAGGCATGGTGGCGATCAGGGGTTTGAAACCGAAGGCAACCCTTGCGCCGATCCTTGCCGCGCCACGCCCGTCGACAGCGGACAAAGTGTAGATTGCCGCAACCTGGGGGATTGCTGGGTCATCCTGCTTGCGCAGGATCCAGGCAACGCTGCGTGCTTTGTTCCAAATCAAATCTTACCCCGCTCAGCAGGGTTAGATTGAGATGATCTCGCATCGGATCTGAAACACCGGAGAACACCAGAATGAAGCATATTATGGCTGCAATCGATGGCTCGGAGCCATCCTACCGTGCACTGGAACATGCCGCCACGCTGGCGAAAGCGGTTGGAGCGCAACTTTCGATACTCATCATTCGCGAGTTTATCGTGAGCCGCAAGGGTATTTATGATTTCCTCACTGAGGAGGAGGTCAAGGCAATTCAGGACAAGGCAAGAGAGATTGTTCTGGCAGCAGGTGACCCGGCGCGAAACTTCATTCTGGAGAAATCCAGGGACGCTGCCTTCAAGATTGTGGACGTTGCCATCGACAAGGGTGCGGACCTTATCGTGATGGGCGCGTCGGGAAAGGGTGGCTTCAAATCCTTTTTGATCGGCTCTGTGTCTCAGGAAGTACTGAGAAAATCCGCATGCCCGGTGACAATCGTCCATTGAGACAGTCGGGCAGAACGATGAGCGGCACGGCTCTTTCTGGCCAAGGCTGATCGCGTGCAGATTTCAAACTTTGCTTCTACACCGGGTGGCCACGTCAGCCCCTGAGACTGACGGCGATCACCGGGAGCGGCTGACGTCGTTCGCAGGGTCGCTAGCCCCTGTTTGTCAAGTTCGGGTTATACTAGCGTAATACAGATGTGGAAGGCAGACTGGGACAGGGTGTGACGTGGTGTAGCCTTGCTGAGATGACGCGGCTGGAGAGACCACCGCAGAAGGATTTGATGCGATGAAGAAACTCATGGTTGCAACGGATTTTTCCGAGCGGTCGGACAGGGCGCTGAGGCGCGCGACGTTGCTTGCGCGGCAGTTTGGGGCCACCATCACACTCATCCATGTCGTTGATGACGATCACCCGCGACGCATTGTCGATGCCGAGCACGCCGCCGCTTCAACCCTGTTGCAGCAGATGGCTGCAACGCTGCTGGAGGTCGATGGCGTCGAGTGCGAATCGCATGTTGTCCTGGCGTCACCCTTCGCCGGGATCATCGAGGCGGTTGAAAACATGAGGCCGGATCTGCTGGTGATCGGTCCGCACCGCAGACAGGTGCTCAAGGATGTCTTCATCGGCACCACCGCCGAGCGTCTTATCCGGCTGGTGAGCTGCCCGGTGCTGATGGTGAACGCGCCCCCCGCCGGACGCTATCGGCACGTGATGCAGACGACCGACCTGTCCGAGAGCTCTTGCGATGCGTTGCAACGCTTCCCCGCGCTCGGGATAGGCAAGGAGGCCCGAAACACCTTGCTCCATATTTTCAATGCGCCGGCGCTGCGGCTTGTGATGTCGCACGCCATGCCAAAGGGTGAGCGGGACCGTTATCTGGCGGATGAACAAAAAGCGGCGTCACGTGATCTGGAGGAGTTTGTCGTCACGGCAAAGCTCGGCAATGTCCTGCCAAAGGTCCGCTACGAGGCGGCAGTGACCCATCTCGAGATTCTGACGGCGGCGGAATCAGAAAAGGCAGACTTGATTGTGGTCTCGACCCATGGCCGGACAGGACTTGCCAAGCTGCTCATCGGCAGCGTCACAGAAAAAGTCCTGCTCAGCTCATCGATCGATGTGCTTGCAATTCCGCCGATGCGCAGCAAATGAAGTGTCTGGCGGCCATGAACTGATGCAGCATGTAGGCCGTCGTTTGAAAGCCTGTTTTGCACGCTCTATTCGTTCTTGCCGGTTACCGTGAGGCCGAGAATGCGCCAGCTCTGCATGCCGCCGCGATAGTAGAAGATGCGCTCGGCCGGGTAGCCTGCGGCGATCATTGCGCGAATGGCGGTCGGCGACTGGCCGCACCACAGGCCATTGCAGAACAAGGCCACGCGTTTTGCTTCGGCACAATCCCAGCCGTCGAAATCCGGCTCGCAGCCAAGCCGGGTAAGCCGGTCGCCCATCTCGGTGTATGGCAGATTAATGGCACCGGGAATCGTTCCGCCCTTAAACCAGTCGACGGTACGGCTGTCGACGACCAGCGCGGCCGGGTCGTTGAGCATTTCGATCAGCTCGACTTCTCCGATTGTCGTCACGCCTTCCGCCGGCGTAAATGGCTGGATGCAAAATGGGGGGCACGCCCGCGAGGTCCTGGCGAAATCACCCCTGATCTCGTGGTTCTGATCCTGGATGCGCCGGATCTCCACCGGTCCGTCGATGGTCTCGACTGTCACGCTTTGCATCTCCGATGTGATGCCGACCTCCAGATCCTCGGCGGCGGGCGAGCCTGCAAGCGCCATCAGCGCAACGCCAACAGCAACAAAACCCATTGCGACATGTCTCATCAGATGAACCTCCATAGAATCGGCAATATATAGCAGATTCGCGATATGATGTAGAGTCCGTGCTCGAACAGACGCTTTCGCGTCCGCCATCCTTCAGTGGAGGAATGGAAAGGCAGAAATCCGCATCGACTGGAAGGTGTTCTGATTTGGCCTAGTCTAAATGGTGCGTGCTGAAGTAAAATATTTGGTTTATTGATGTAACGGAGTGCCGATTGCCGGCAGATTAATGCAGATTATGTGTTGAGAGCTTGAGTCCTTTTCCTGGCTAGGTTGCTTATATTTGGGATACATCGTCTTGTTACCCTGTTCCGGGGGGTGAAGTTGCCGATGAGTTCAGGGCTTCGGCATCGGAGCGTTGGGAAACGGGTGCAGGATCGCTGGTGGCTGATCAGTGGCGCGTGCCGCGTCAGTGGCTGTTTCTGTATTCATCAGTTCTATCCTGCGACGGGGGGCAGTTGTCCCAGCGCGGCGTAACGCATCGTCAACGAGACCGTACACTTCATCACGGCAATCGATATCCCTGTCGAACCGGGACAACCAGTAACGCACGGCATAGATGATGCCGACATCCTCATACGCGAAAACACGCACGTCAGGCGCTGGATCGTGCTGGATCAGTTTCGCCTCACGCACGGCACCAAGCAAAATCTTGCGGGCCTGCTCGATCGGCATCGTGTGGTCGAGCGTGATGGTAACCTGGGCGCGGTAATGGGGTTTGGGCGCGGAGTAATTGGTGATGCGCTGCCGGGCGATCTGGCTGTTGGGCAAGATAAGATACATTGAATCCCGGGTAAGGACCCGCGTCGTGCGCCATCCAATTTCCACGACCTTGCCGCGCGCCAGACCGTCAATGTCGACCCAGTCGCCGATGCGAAACGGGCCTTCGATTCCGAGCGCCACGCCAGACAAAGTATCGGCCACGACGTTCCTGATGGCGAAGCCCAGCATAGCGAGCACGAGTCCGGAGCCCGCGAGTGCGCCGAATGCGCCCTGTCCCATGAACAAGGAGGTGGTTCCGACGAACGCGACCAGAAAGAGGATGGCTGCAATGATGTCGTTGAGCAAACGCGGGTAGGGTCGGCTGCGTGTCCCTGCCCTGTCCAAGGCCATGGCGAACACCCGGCTGACAAGCCAAGCGGCCGCAAAATATGCCAGGGCTTTCAGGCCGAGCGAAACCGTCTCATCGAGTTCAAAATATCTGGTGAGGTCGGCGCGGAACAACACGAGGGCCAGGCTGAGAACCAGGGAGACACTTGGCCAGGCCAGGCGTCTGATGTGCTGCTTCGCGGTCATGGCCTCTGACCTCCCGGCAACCCCGCGCCGGGTCTGGCGAAACTTGGGACGGTGCAGGACGGGCATTGTCCCGCGTGGGCGCGGGGGATAAGGGCATTGCAACGGAGACAGACGCTCGTGGCGCCGAAACCGGTTTGCGACACCGGCGCACGGCAGAACGGGCACCGGTGCGAGGCAGCGCGGGGCAGGGTTTCATAGCAGTTGGCACAATTGATGCGGGTGATGGAAGGGATCATCTGAGTTGCTCCGGATATAAGCTGTTCGTGGCACGGATTGTTTTGCCCGAAGGAAGCTACATGACCGGGTCAGGTCACAGGTGTCTTCCTTCGGGTTCGGCATGTGCGGTCGCGGCCGCCCAGGCAGGTATGTGCATGGTCAATTCGCGTTCCTCCAACGATCAAGGATCGTGCCAGCAATGCTCAATGCCGCCGCTGATCTGGACCTGCTGCGTCTGTTCCAGTCACGATCAGCTGCCATGTCCGGGTTCAAGGGGGACACGGCGATCAGGCGAATCACCGGAGCCGGCCAGCAAGGCTTTTTGGCGCTTATGTGCGCCGATAATGTGGTCGGGAGGAGGCCGGCTGAGACCGGACCGGTCGTCACGCCATCGCACTCGCCTTGTTTGATGGATGAGAGATCCACCCTGCTGATGCGGCTCACGCCCTGCATCGGGCACTGTGTTGTGATCGCTTCTGACTGAGGCAACAATTTTTTCTCGCAAATATGGCAGGCCGCGGCTTGGCGGCAGACTGAAATTACTCTGTGATGAACCCGTTTCCGTTGCGGATCGAGTGAGGCTGCGCCGTCCACGGCCGCCGGGCAAAGCCAAGCTCAAGATGCGCAAATCGCGCAAGGCTTGAGCCGCTGATACCTTTCGTCGGCCGAACAGGTCGTCAGGTGGTCATTCTCACGATAAGCAGACGGGTCCCGGAAATGTGGCAGGCAGTGATCTACCTAATCCGTCCCGAAAAGAGAGCGGATCAGCAGGAGAAACCGAATCTGATCAACGTGTGCCAACATGACTCTATAGCTAGGTACGGGGCATGCGTTAGTCAATTGTCGGAAGTGATTGAGTGCCTCGCAGGGCCTGGATCGCTGGATTTGGGTCAGCAGCACCATCTCCTGTGACGTAAAGCCGCAACTCGATTTTGCGCCATTGAAAGACCGCAATTCGATGGCCAGATCCTATGCATGATGATGTTCAGACTTCATAAGAAGTTCTTGCTTTCAGCAGGACAACTCCTGAACCGCCGGTAGCCCCGAGCGGGCCGGGCGTATTGCGCCTGTCCATGTCTCGGGGTTTTGCCCGATCTCATAACGATCACACTACATGACAAAGGCAATTGCGCGCCCTGCGGCAGTGATGACGGGTATCCGTTCCTCCTGCGCTGGCCTGCAATGCTGTGTCCCGGTTTCAGCCATTCAGGACTGGAGGATATCATGTCCATTTATCTCACACGCCAAATGCTCGATCCCAATTTCAAGCCTCAAGAGCCGCGCGCACGGCTGGCAATCTTCCGCAGGTTGTTCCGGCTTGTTCTCCGCAGGTGGAGACGCCGCAAGATGATCGCGGCGCTGGATGCGCTTGATGACCGGTTGCTTCGCGACATCGGCATCTACCGCGGAGACATCAAACATCTTGTAAAGCAGTTTGATGATCGCGAGTTGCGAATGGCTCCGGTGAGCCCCGCGCAGCCAGCCCCCGTGCTGGATGATGAGGGGTTCAGGCAAGCTGCATGACAGCCGTCTCCGGCCTGGTCGCACCGTCGGATTTCGGCACCGCGACCGCCCCTCACCATTCCATTGACCAATCCAGACACGGGAGTCTCGCACCATGATGCTTTGTAAAGCAGATTTCGAAAACTTGTTTCCTGAATCGTTTGCTCCGGACCAGGCAAATGACACGCAAACCGCTGCACCACAGTCAAACGCCGCCTGCATCGCACGCTGGGAGGATGATGGAGGCCTCGTCTTGGACGAGGAGTCCGCGCCCGTTTCATTTGCCAGCACGCCAGCCGGTGTGGCCATCGCCATGGCGGATCCGGCGCGAGCAGGACTTGCATTTGCTGCCACGACTGCCGCAGCGACCCATGTCGTGGCTTCGAGCTTGCTTGCGACCTACGATCAGATGATGGACGCTCGGGACATCAACGCATGATACGGGCATCCTGATGCCGATCGCCTCAACCGTGCTGCGGAGGCTGCCTGGCAATTGCGAACAGCATCCTTGCGGCAGTTGGTATGGTTCCACAGGATGATGCGGTGTTGGCGCGCACCGGGAACCAGCGTGCTGCAGACCGCTCGCCGAGAATGCTGATGCGCAGGACACGCCGGTCAAAGTGCCGACCTGATTGCACCGGGTTTCGGGCCCGCCGGTCTGCTCCGGCGGGCACAGACAGCCAGCGTCACCCGACGCCCGTTGCGTGATGCTGGCTGCGATGTCCTGATCCATCGCCCTTGCCCGGCCCTGACCTGATCCTACCGCGTTCAACTGGATCCGTCCGAACGCCAAAGCAAATGCATCAGCTCAATGTCAGATCGCGAGCACCAGTGTCGCGATCGAAAAATAGATCAGCACACCCACACCATCTGAAATCGTCGTGACCAGCGGCCCGCTAGCTGTGGCCGGATCGAGCCGTAAACGGCTGAGCAAAAATGGCAACGACATACCGACAAGGCTACCAATGATAACCACCATGAACATAGTCAACCCGACCGTCAAAGCGATTTCCGCTCCCCCGCGGACCGCGCCAAGCGGCAAGACAACCAGAGCCATAGTTGCGCCCAGCGCCGAAGCGACAACGAGCTCGCGCAGGATAAGGTTTCGCCAATCCTTCAAGGCCACATCTCCAGTCGCCAGCGCGCGCACCATCAATGTGGCCGACTGTGATCCGGCATTGCCGCTGCTGTCGATCAAAAGCGGCAGGAAGAACACAAGCGAGACATAGGCGAGTATCGTCTCTTCGAAATAGGCAATGCCCGCGCCGGAAAACAGATTGCCGAACACAAGCAGTGCCAACCAGACGATACGCTTGGAATAAAGGATGCCGATTCCGGCTTCGCGCAGGTTCTGGGTGAATGGCAGTACCGTCGATATCTTCTGGAAGTCTTCCGTCGTCTCAGCCTGCATTGCGTCGGCCGCATCGTCATGCGTAACGATCCCCAACAACCTGCCGTCCGCATCGGTCACCGGCAATGCGAGAATGTCATAGCGGGCGATTGTCTTTGCAACATCTTCCCGGTCCATGGTGACAGGAACGGAAATCGGCGACTGATCCATAATGTCGCCAATCAAGGCATCGTCCACCGCCAGGATAAGCTCGTGCAACCTGAGTGACCCGATCAGGCGGCCGGTGCCATCGAGAATATAAGAGCGATAGATCGTCTCGGTATTCGGTGCCTGGCGGCGCAGTTCCGCGATCGCTTCCTGGGTTGTCATGTCTGCCCCGAGGGTCGCATAATCCGTTGTCATGATTGCACCGGCGGTGTCTGCATCATGCGCGGAAAGACGGCGTATGTTTTCGCGCTCTTCATCAGCGAGGTGCTGCGCAAGACGGTGCTGTTCAACCGGGGTCAGAAGGTTGAAAAAGTCCACGCGGTCGTCTGTTTCCATCTGGGTAACGATTTCGGCCAGGTCTTGCGGTGAAACTTCCGCTGCCAAGTCTGCCTGGAGCTCCGGGGACAGGTGTGAAAACACGAGTGCGCGCCGTGCCAGATCCATGTCTGCAATGAGGGACCAGATCTCCGAACGCGGCAGTTGGCCAAGCCAATCCGCCAGATCGACAGGATGGGCTGTGGCAACGAATTCCGTGATAATATCAGCCGGGGCGTTGATTGACGGCGTGCTTCGGTTTGGAAACTGGTCTGCATTTTTCATAAGGGCAGTCCTCCTACGGCAAGCCAGGTTTTGCAATGGCGCTTCGGGCAGCCGGAATCAAGACCTTAGTTCGTGGGAGAACCTGTCGGACAGAGATGATGAACAAACCTGGCGGACTTAATTCGTTTGACATCAGCGCCACCCCTTCGATTGGCTGCGCCTTTGTCGCCGTAAGCCGTTGAAACAAAGCATGTGTGGTCGTGTTTACAAGACTGCACCTGGTTGCGGAAGCCTTAGGCTCCGGCTCCTCCAATCCACATGAATTTGCCACCGATGCCCGGGATTTGCCGATGAAGACCAACGGGAGATACGAAGTTCCAGTGCCGGGTGGGGAGAGATGCAGATGAACGATGGCCTTGCATGGCGCGATTTCCGCTGATCACGTCCGTGATCAGAGGGGCCGGCAAGCTATCACCTAATGCGGGCCGGCATGTCATGGATTGATACGGGCACGGCGATGGTGAGTTGCGCGTTCAAGGCAGTCCAGTTGAACGCAACAGGCCTTCGCGGGGGCAACGAGCGTGGCTAGGCAGCCGACGGGCCGGGATCATCATCGAATCCTCCGGGGTCGGTATGGGGCTTAGGGGCCTGGTCGGTGAGGGTGCCTCCTACCAGCCTGAGAAATGGTTTGGGTTGCGCCGGCTTGGCGACAGCCTCGACGGCTTCCTTCTCTTGTCTTGGCATAGCTGGCTGGTGCAAGACCTTTTCGAGGAGAACACGCTCCTCGATACCTTCCTTGTTGAGGAAGGAAAAACCATGGCCTTCGGCAAGGCCGAGCAGCGCCAGCCCGCGCAGGTTTGTGACTGGCAAATACATGCTGGCAGGTGATTCCGAACGGGCGCTCGAGATAATTCTTGTGTCCCTGTCGCGGCCATCGACGGAGAAGGTGACGCGGCTGTTCAGGGTGGCGACGTTGCCGGGAACGTCGCTGTGAGCCATCACAAGCGCCGACTCTATCTTCCTCTTGAGGATAGATGCGAGCGGATCGTCTGCGCCTTGGCAGCGGCCGCGCAAGAACTCGAGGACGGTGAAGTCAACGTTGGTCAGGATGCAGATTTCGTTCGACATCGCAGGTCTCCATCGCTCCATATTGAGGAGCGTTGTCGTGGTGAAACAGATTGGAGATTCCCCTGGCCGCAGATGGCGGCACAGGGGCTACGAGCCTGCGATGAGGCAACCTCGGAACATGGAGATGCCGCAGGGAAGCAGAGCTCGTGTCATGGTTTTACCTCCGCGGATTCGGAAGTTGTGGAATTGCCGCTCGGCGGGGTCACGCTTTCCACGGTCAAGCGATGGACGCGCCCGTCTCGCGCGGTCCAGTCGATAGATTGTCCCGCCGAGAGGCCGATCAGCGCGGTGCCTATCGGCGTGAAGATCGATATCCGGTTCTTGGCAATATCCGCTTCGCCCGGGAAAACCAGCGTCACGGACCTGTCTTCACCGAGATCGCTGGTGAAGCGCAAGCTGGATCCCATGCGCACGATGTTGCTTGAAATCCTGCCGTCGGCCACGATGCGCGCCCGGTCGAGCTCGACGAAGAGCTGATCAGCTACGAAGGATGTCTTGGCGGGCAGGGTCTCAGCGAGCTTCGACAGCCGTTCATGATCCGAGCGGGTCATGGTGATTGCGGGCTTGTGTACTCTTTTGGTGCTGGGAGCCATTGGCTGACCTCATCGCTGTAAATTGAGCTGCATGCACGCTATTGGCGTCACCACAGTTGAAATGAATTGTCTGGAGCGGATTGTCTTGATCAGGCTTGGGGTCACTGCACTACGAGCAGTTTAGCCCACGCGCTTCGCCCGGGGCGCTGCGAACCGGGGCTCAGGTGCCTCCAATAGGGCATAGCCTGTAAAGAGTTGGAAACTGTCGTCTGGTCGCATGCATAAGTTGAATCCTGATCCTTTGGAAATCAAAAGTCAAGCTATCCAGCGGGCAGAGATCGGGGAGGCGAGACCGGCCAGGGGTTGATCCAGGAGTGAGCGGAATTGCTCACCCCTGTGAAGGTTTGCGAGACCTTACAGCCCCTGTAATGCGGCAACGACGTCCCGAGACACCGCTTCGACCGAAAGCCCGAATCCTGTCTCGAGATCCGGAGTCAGGAAGGCGGCCGAGCGGCAAATCCAATGTCTGTCGCGTTCAAACGGCTTGATAGGATCGACAAGCGACATGCATGGATTGAAAGGGCGAAAGCACCCCCATCCTATCGGGTGCGCGGCGCTGTCACCGGTGGTCGCAGACTCATGTGTCGATTGACATCCTTATAGAGAAGATAGCGAAAATTTCCCGGGCCTCCGGCATAACAGGCTTGCGGGCAGAATGCCCTTAACCACATGTAATCCCCGGCTTCCACCTCGACCCAGTCCTGATTGAGCCGGTAGACGGCTTTGCCCTCCAGGACGTACAATCCGTGTTCCATCACGTGAGTTTCGGCGAACGGAATGACGGCTCCCGGCTCCAACGTCACGATCGTCACATGCATGTCATGCCGGAGATCATCGGGATCGACAAACCGGGTCGTGGCCCATTTGCCATCTGTCTTGGGCATGACGGTCGGCGCTATGTCGTTTTCATTGGCGATCAACACATCAGGTGTTTCAAGCCCATCCACCGCCTCGTAATACTTCCTGATCCAGTGAAAAATCAGGTTTTCTGATCCCCGGTTGTGCAATTTCCAGTCGGTTTGGGGCGGCAAGTAGGCATACCCGCCCGGCTGCAGGTCGTGGCGTTGACCATTGACCTCGAGAGAGCCCGCCCCCTCCACCACGAACAGGACTGCTTCCGCCCCGGGATCTGATTCCGGCCGGTCGGAGCCGCCACCAGGTGCCACCTCCATAATGTATTGTGAGAATGTCTCGGCAAAGCCGCTCAAGGGGCGCGACAATACCCACAATCGGGTTTTCTCCCAGAACGGCAAAGAGCTGGTGACGATATCCTGCATCGTGCCTTTGGGGATGACGGCATAGGCCTCGGTAAACACTGCCCGGTCAGTGAGAAGTTGGTCCTGGCTCGGGTGGCCCCCGCGAGGCACGAAATATTTGGACGACATTTTGGCTCCAGAGATAGAGTGCGATTGATGCATTTTGAGCGCGCAGCGGGATTCTTACCAGCCGCTCTTTGGAAACAGGACCTATCGGGAAGCGTTGGAGATGACAAACACGGAATTGATGGCAGTCTGAAGTGAGAGCTTTTTCCCGGCAGCAACTGGCGTTGCATTCGGGAGCAGGACCCGCACGGCAGCGCCATCAAGACCCTCATACTGATTTGTGTGAAGGCTCCACAGAAATGCGGCCAGCGCGATCAGGCCAAGGCCTATCGAAATCGTCATGGGCGGGCTTGCTCATTCAGATCGTGTTTCCGCATTCGTTGCTGTCAGTTGCCGCAGCAGGTGAGCCGACAGCGCCACGAGAAGGACAGCCTTCAGCGTTTCAATGCCGACATAGAAAAAATGATACCAGCCAGCCGGTGCCGCCGTTCCGGAAAGGATGATTTCGACCCGCTCATCAAGAACAGGCAACAGCCAGACTGTCTCGACAACCACAATCGTGATCAGTGCCGCG
Organism: Hoeflea sp. YIM 152468; assembly: GCF_029210485.1. Classification (GTDB taxonomy): domain Bacteria; phylum Pseudomonadota; class Alphaproteobacteria; order Rhizobiales; family Rhizobiaceae; genus Hoeflea. The sequence goes on along the minus strand of NZ_JARGET010000026.1, from coordinate 143,860 downwards.
CCGAGAATGGTGGAGAGTGCCCTGCGGTTGCAGGCAAGAATGGAAAGGGTCAGCAGCATGGCCATGCCCAACTCGATTTTCGAGAACAGTGCAAACGTCGCTCTGCCGATTTCAAGCGCTACCGGCAGGCTGAGCGAGGGGGCCTGAAATTTCACCGGCGTGGCGATGAACGAAACTCCGAGAACCAGGCCGAGCCAGAGAATGGTGACAAAGGCAGCGACCGCTTCCGGCAGTCTCGGTCTGGCTGCGGCGCCGTGTCGAGATGTACGAATGTTGTGGTGCGTCATTGTTTTGTTGACCTCCGGCAAGCTCACGCACCAGGCCGATGCATTGCCCGCGGCAGCGGCATGTCGCCAAAATCGACAATCGACCGCGCCCGAATTTCACCTGATGCGGCCACTTGCAAACGGAGGCGGCGGCCTTGGTAGAAGAAACTCAGGCGATGCTCGCCCGCATGTTCGTCGATTCCTGCCTCAGACAGGCTGGTGATCGCGCCTTCGCGCATCAGCCTCGGAACTTCGGCCGGCGCGACGTTGAGCAATGGTCCGACAATGGCTGCATCAATGACAATGCCGCCATCTTCAAACTCGATCTTCATGGCAAGCCTCCATCGGTGCCGAAGCAGATTGGGGAGGCAAGACGGTCCGCGCCGGTGTCCGGCTTTGCCAGTTTGTCTGCCTCATCCAGCATTTGCAATGTTCCCGCTTAAAGATGCATTGTCAATATATCTATTATGATCTAGGTTTCTGCTTACGGTTCCTTGGCCGGTATGGGCCGTAACCTGATGCGATGAAACGACGTGAACCAAATTGGTGAGACAGTCGTGAGCTCGGTGCAAGCCCGAGACGGTGAACATGGATGAAGGATGCCAAAACATGCCCGAACCCGAAGACAAGACCGAAGCAACCGAACCGGTCACCTATGAAACGCGCGATATCGACCCTGACAACACGCTTTTGCCGATGCTGATCGGCGGTCTTGTGCTGGTGGTGCTGGGCGCAATCGTGGTGATGACGTTCGTGTGACGGCTGCTGGGGTGGACGCTGCCTCGTCCCATATGCGCGCTTATAGCAGCGCTGTGACGATCGTGCCTCGAGAGGTGCAGCAGTCGCAACTCGTGACCAGGCCATGTTCGTCGCTGTCCGCTTCGGCAGACAACGGCTTATCGAGACTGAGGACTTTCATGAAACTGACCACTTTTACCGATTATGCCTTGCGCGTGCTTCTTTATGCGGGAGCTGCGGGCGACAGGCTGGTGACGATCGAAGAGACCGCCCGGATCTACGGGATTTCGCAAACCCATCTCATGAAAGTCGTCAACCTGCTGACCAAAGCCGGATATCTGCGCGGGGTGCGCGGTCGCTCGGGTGGTTTCACACTGGCCCGTCGCCCCGAAGAGATCAATCTTGGCGCCGTTATCCGGACGACGGAAACGGATTTTTCGCTGGTCGAGTGCTTCACCCCGGCCAATCAATGCCTGATCTCAAACCGCTGCCGGTTGCCCCGGTTGCTGAACCAGGCGTTGGCTGCCTTCATAACCACATTCGATGCCTATACCTTGGCCGAGATCATGCTTTCGGAACAGGATTTTGCTCTGCCGGCGCCGGCCATCGCCGGACCTGCCGCGACAGTGCCAAAGTCATCAGACTAATGCATGCCGCGCAAAGCTGTGCAGCGGTTTTGCGACAACGACATGCATGTGCCCGGCGCAAGTGCAAACAGCAGGGGTCGCGCATCAGTTCTCGCGTTGGTTCAGCAAGGCGTTGATCACCAACTCGCGTCCTTCGCGGTTGATGCCGACTCCCCGCGGCCGCCGCTCCGCCAGCCCGAATTCAATCAAGCGTTCGGCCATGGCGGGTTGCAGCGCGGGGTAGGGGCCGCGGTTCAGCCGTTTGAGCGCTGTTTGTTCGCTTTCGTCCAGATCGCTCCAGATGAGGGCCAAGTTTCCCGCTCCCAGTGATTGCCGATGAGGATGGGCATCACGATGAACGACTTTCCAGGTCATTTCAAATCAGGATTCTTGCGTCATGGATGCAATAAAATCGTTTGGCTCTGATCGGAGCTGTCTTTGCGTGCGATCAAACCAGGGTTGTTTCCTGGGCTGCAGTGGCTTTTCTGAGCCATTTCAGCACTGAATCCTGCTTGTTCTTCATGTGCCGCGCCAGAACCTGGCTCAATCGCTTGCCATCGCGCGCTTCGAGCGACTGGATAATCTGCTCGTGCTCCTTGACGGCGTCGGCCCAGCGTTCCTCCGACAGATTTGCTGCGTAGCGGGCCCTTTGCATCCGCGCTGACAGCACCTGGCAGGCATTTGTCAGGCTGTGGTTTTTTGCGGCCAGAAGAATCGCCCGGTGGATTTTCTGGTTGGTCTTGAAATACTCCGCCAGATTTCTGTCGCGGTAGCTGTCCATCATCTGGTCGTGAAGCCGGCGGACATGGCTGAGCTCCGCATCGGTGATGTTGGCGCAGGCAAGTTCCCCCGACAGCGCCTCGAGAGCACCCAGGATTGGAAACACTTCCTCGACTTCTTCCACAGTGACCACCGTCACCCAGGCGCCACGATTGGGCTCCAGCCGGACAAGGCCTTCGGCCGCCAGGACCTTGAGGGCTTCGCGCATCGGCGTGCGCGACACCCCAAAGCGTTCGCACAGATCCCTTTCGGGCACCTTGTCCCCGGGTTCCAATTGCCTTTCGACAATGAGTGGGCGAATGCGCTCCACCAATTCGAGATGGAGTGACCTTCGTTCAATTACATTGGTATCAGTCATTGCGGTCATTTGGTCTCAGGCATCCTGTGTTAGGGACATGTCGAGAAGACGGGCGACATGCAATGGCTTGCGGTCCGTATTGTCACTGATCTGCTGCCTGCAAGACGTGCCGTCGGCAACAATGATTGCGGCGGATTGAGCCGCGCGTACCGCCGGCAATAAATCCATCTCACCCATTTGCAGAGATATCGCATGGGTGTCCAGGCCATAGCCAAATGCACCTGCCATGCCGCAGCAACTGGTTTCAACCTTTTCCACGGTTGTATGGGGAAGCATGGCCAAGACCTGCTCGATGCTGGACATCACGTTCATTGCTTTCTGGTGGCAATGGCCGTGCAAGACGATTTTCTCCGCTGGTGATTTCAAGTGCAGACGAAAATCCGGGTTTTCAGATTGAGCGGCGATGAACTCTTCGAACATGAAGGCCTGTTTTGCAATCAATGCCGTTTCCCTGCCGGGCAGGAGCGCGGGGATCTCGTCACGCAGGGTCAGCAGGCAGCTCGGCTCAAGGCCGATAATAGGTAAACCTTTTTCCGCATAAGGAAGCAATGCCTCAACCAGTCGCTGTGCTTCTTCCTTCGCCTTGTCGACTAGCCCGACGGAGAGGAAGGTCCGGCCGCAGCAAAGCGGGCTGCCACCGTCGGCTGCCTTGACCACATCCAGCGATATGCCGCCCGCCTGCAGCACGCGGACCGCTGCGCGCAGGTTTTCCGGTTCGAAATAACGGTTGAAACTGTCGACAAACAACACCGCCTGCGGCGCTGGGCTGTCTTTCAACTCGCTGTCCTTGAACGGAACGGCGCTCCATTGCGGCAGGGCACGTTTTGCCGTGAATCCCGTGAGCCGCTCGGACAGTCTTGCCAGACCGGGGATCCGGTCCCGCAAATTCATCAGGAAGGGAACTTTTGAAGCCCAGACGGCATAGCGCGGCATGAAACCGACCAGACGGTCGTGAAGAGTGAGGCCGTTTTTCCTGGCGCGCGCGGCCAGCACCTCAATCTTCATCCGGGCCATGTCCACACCTGTGGGACACTCGCTCTTGCATCCCTTGCAGGACACACAAAGCTTCATGGTGTCCGCCATCTCGTCAGAAGCAAACGCATCGGCGCCAAGCTGGCCCGAGATTGCCAGCCGCAATGTGTTGGCCCGTCCGCGGGTCAGGTCCTTTTCCTTGCGGGTGACGCGAAAGGACGGGCACATGACCCCGCCCTTGAGCTTGCGGCAGGCGCCATTGTTGTTGCACATTTCCACCGCGCCCTGAAAACCGCCGCCGCTGCCGGTCCATTCCGACCAGTCAAGTTCCGTGTGCATCTCGGGAACGGCGTAGTCCGGGCCATAGCGAAACAGCCGCCGGTCATCCATCTTGGGCGGGGAAACGATCTTGCCCGGATTGAACAGACCGGTGGGATCAAAGCGCTTTTTGACTTCACCGAAATTGGCCACCATCCGCGGTCCGAACATCTTCTCGTGAAATTCGGAGCGGACAATGCCGTCACCATGTTCGCCTGAATGGGAGCCCTTGTAGCGCGCAACGAGGTCAAAGCATTCCTCGGCAACCGCGCGCATCGTCCTGACGTCCTTGTCCAGTCTCAAGTTGAGAACCGGCCGGACATGCAGGCAACCGACCGATGCGTGGGCATACCATGTGCCCTTGGTGCCATATTTTTCGAAAATGCCGGTGAGGCCGGCCGTGTACTCGGCCAGATCCGGCAGCTCTACCGCACAATCCTCGACGAAGGAGACCGGCTTTCCATCGCTTTTCATCGACATCATGATGTTGAGCCCGGACTTGCGAAGCTCGGCAATCTGGTTTTGCAAGACCGGATCGGTGACCGATGTCACGCCGCCCCAGCGGTCGCCTGTTCCCGACCAGGAAAACCCGAGATCTCCCATCATCTGTTCAAGCTGTCGCAGTTTGACCACGTTGTCGGCGGCATCTTCCTCGATGAATTCAACCAGCAACAGCGCTTCAGGATCGCCGGTGACAAAGTTCTCGATGGTTTTGCGGAACATCGGGATGTCGCGCGCCAGCGCAATCATTGTCGAATCCACCAGTTCCACGCCCTGGGGCAGCAGGGTGACCAGGTGCTGCGCCGCATCCATGGCCTGATAGAATGTCGGGAAGTGGCAGACCCCGAGCGCCTTGCCTGAAAGCAGGGGAGACAGTTTCAGTTCGATCGCTGTCGAATAGGCAAGCGTTCCTTCCGAGCCGACCAGCAGGTGGGCAAGATTGTTGGGAGCGGCCATTGGCACCAGCGCATCGATATTATAGCCGCCAACCCGGCGCATGACGTTGGGAAAGCGGGCATCGATCTCTGTTGCTTCCCGTGCGCCCAGCGCCAGAAGCTCGGTTGAGAGCGCGGTATAGGCTTCGGACTGGTTGGCGATGTCAGCTCCGAAATGATGCTTGCTGCCGTCAGCCATGATGGCTTCGATCGACAGCACATTGTCACGCATCATGCCGTAGCGAAGGGATTTTCCGCCGCATGAATTGTTCGCTGCCATGCCGCCGATGGTTGCGCGCGATGCGGTGGAAACATCGACGGGAAACCAGAGCCCGTGTGGTTTGAGAGCCCGGTTGAGCTCGTCCAGGACGATGCCGGGACGGACCACACAGCGCCTGTTCTCGACGTCGAGCTCGATGATGTCATTGAAATATTGCGTGTTGTCCAGAACCAAAGCTTCGTTGACGGTCTGTCCGCATTGGGAGGTTCCGCCACCTCTGGCGAGGATGGGTACGCCCTGTTCCCGCGCAATATCGATGGCGGCGCTGATGTCGTCTTCGGATTTGGGGCACAAAACCCCCACCGGCATCATCTGATAGAAGGAGGCATCCGTTGCATAACGACCGCGGGAAAACCGGTCGAACAGAATGTCGCCCTGGACGCGTTTGGAAAGGATTTGAGCAATATGCGACACCTGAACCACCTGGCCAAAATTAATGAGACGAAATTTTTGTTGACTTAATTATGAATTCAAAATGTAATATCCACAACAGGAAATATGAAGCGTGACCTCGATAGAGCAATGAGGTTGGGCCAGAATCAGACAGACTCCCGGGGGGAATCATGAGACAGACAGGACAACATTTCTTGCAGATACCCGGACCAAGCCCGGTTCCCGGACGTGTTTTGCGGGCAATCTCGCAGCAGGTCATCGACCATCGCGGCCCGGAGTTTGCGAAAGTCGGCATGCAAGCGCTGAACGGCGTGAAGACGATCTTCAAGACAGAACAGAATGTTTTCATCTACCCGTCGTCGGGGACCGGCGCATGGGAAGCGGCGCTGGTCAACACACTTTCACCGGGCGACCGGGTGCTGATGTTCGAGACCGGGCATTTCGCGACCCTGTGGAAAAAGATTGCGGAGCAGCTGCAACTGAAAGCCGAGTTTATCGAGGGTGACTGGCGCGGCGGCGCAGACCCGGATCTTATCGAAGCCTATCTGGCCGAAGACAAGGCGCATGAAATCAAGGCCGTCTGTGTGGTGCACAACGAAACATCGACCGGATCGGTCTCGCCGATTGCTGCCATTCGAAAGGCCATAGACAATGTGGGGCACCCTGCATTGTTCCTCGTCGACACCATCTCCGGCCTGGCTTCGCTTGAATACAATCATGACGAATGGGGTGTCGATGTGACGGTGTCGGGATCCCAGAAGGGTCTGATGCTGCCGCCTGGGCTGTCGTTCAATGCGGTCAGCGAAAAAGCGATGGCTGCCAACAAGACAGCGGGATTGTCGCGCACCTATTGGGATTGGGCGGATATGGTCGGGCCCAACAAGACCGGATATTTTCCCTATACGCCCAATACGAACCTTCTCTTCGGGCTCAATGAGGCGATCGACATGTTGCATGAGGAGGGGCTCGACAACGTGTTCGCGCGGCATCAGCGCCATGGAAAGGCGACCCGTGCAGCAGTTCGTGCCTGGGGGTTGGAAGTTCTGTGTTCGAAGCAGGGTCAGGAAAGCGGTGTGCTGACTGCGGTTCTCATGCCTGAAGGGCAGAGCGCTGATCGGTTCCGGGCAAAAACCCTGGAACATTACAACATGTCACTGGGCAGCGGTCTGTCCAAAGTGGCTGACCGCGCGTTTCGGATCGGTCATCTTGGTGATTTCAACGACCTGATGTTGATGGCCACTTTGGCAGGTGTGGAAATGGGCCTGAACAAGGCCGACATCCCCCACAAGGCCGGGGGAGTAAGTGCTGCAATGGATGTGCTTCAGGGAGGGAGCTAGTCCAGAATTGCAGGGACGTAAATTGACTAAATGAAGTAGTCTACTGGGAGGAAAAACTATGAAATTTATCACTAGAATGCTCGCAACGACAGCAGCAATCGGAATCGCTGGCAGCGCTTTTGCCGCTGATATGACAATGAAATTCGGCCATGTTGGCGCACCTGGCTCGTTGTTTGAAGCCAGTGCAGATAATTTTGCAGAATGCGTCAATTCGGCAAGCGACGGCAAGATTGAAGTTCAGACCTTCGGGTCATCGCAGCTCGGCAAGGACAAGGAGCTTTTGCAGAAGCTCAAGCTCAGCCAGGTCGACTTTGCCTTGCCCTCATCAATCATGTCTTCGGTTGATGATGTGTTCGGCATTTTTGAAATGCCCTACATTATCTCTGACCGTGATCATATGCGCCGGGTCCAGGGCGAAATGATGGACACGTTCCAGTCTGCGGCCCAGGCAAAGGGCTATCACATCGTCGGTCTTGCAGAGAACGGCTTCCGCCATATCACCAACAACACCCGGCCGATCAACGTTCCTGCCGATCTTGAGGGGATCAAGCTGCGCACCCCGAACGGGGTCTGGCGGGTCTCGATGTTCCAACTTTACGGCGCAAACCCGACGCCTATGGCGTTTTCGGACGTCTTTACGGCTTTGCAGACCGGCGTCATGGACGGCCAGGAAAATCCTTATGCGCAGATTGCCTCTGCGAAATTCCAGGAAGTGCAGAAATATCTGTCCATCACCGGCCATGTCTACACACCTGCCTATATCCTCGCCTCACACAAAAGCTTCTCCAGTCTGCCTGAAGATGTGCAGGCAATGCTGACCGATTGCGGAAGCAAATCGCAGGACTTTACCTATGAAACGGCGGCGCAGCTTGAGACCGATCTGCTCGACGTCATCAAGGCTGCGGGTGTGGAGGTCAACGAGGCTGACAAGGCAGCGTTCATCGAAGCCTCCAAGCCGATTTACAAGGCCTTTGCCGATGAAGTCGACGGCGGGCAGGAGATGATCGATCAGGTCCTCGGTCTTGCCAAGGCCAACTGATTTGTCCTCGGGCAACAGGCTTTGGCCTGTTGCCCGACCATCTCGAACGATGTCGTCATGTGGTCGCCACAGCCTTGTTTGACCACAGGGAAATTTCCTGAAAAATCAGAACAGACAGGTCCGCAATGGAGCAAGCCTCGTCCTCTTTTCTACCTTCGACCATCTCGGTCCTGGGCAAGATTCTCGAGTGGATTACCATATCGCTCATGATCGTCCTGACCATCATCGTGACGCTTGCGGTGATTGCGCGTCTGCTGGGGCAAAGCTTTTCCTGGTACGATGAAGTGGCGGCGATCATGCTGGCGTGGATTACCTATTACGGGTCGGCACTGGCGGCGCTGCACCGTCGTCATATCGGTTTTGATACGGTTTTGCTGGCTTTGCCGCCCGCGTTCCGGATGACGGCCTTGGTTTTGGGCGAAGCGATCGTGCTGGTGTTCTTTCTCCTCATGGCGCGCGCAGGATTCCAGGTTCTCGAGGTGCTTGCAGGCGATACCCTGATCTCGATCAGATGGGTTCCGGTGCAGGTGACGCAGTCGGTTATCCCGATTGGCGCGCTGCTGTTCATTCTGTGCCAGGTGCTCAGTCTGCCTGGGTACTGGAAGACGACCGCAGCGGGGATTTCACTCGAGCACGCCGAGATCGAGGAAGAAGTCGAAGCTGAGCTTGAAAAAAACAAGGACCGGGTCTGATGCTGATATTCGCCATTTTCATCGGATTGATGCTGATGATCTGCATCAATGTGCCGATCGCCGTGGCCCTTGCCATGTGTGGCGTCATAGGTCTCGTGTTGACCGAAGGCACCGACAGCCTGGTGACCATAGCACTCGACATGTATGACGGATCGACCAATTTCTCGCTTATTGCGATCCCGATGTTTGTTCTGGCCGGCGCCATCATGAATGCTGGCGGCATCACCGACCGGCTGATCAATTTTGTCTCCAGTCTTATCGGATTTGTCCGCGGCGGACTTGCCATGGTCAATATCGGGGTGTCCCTGTTCTTTGCCGAGATTTCCGGATCTGCGGTCGCAGACGTTGCCGCCATGGGGTCGATCCTGATCCCGCAAATGAAAAAGCGTGGCTACAGCAAGGAATTTTCTGCAGCCGTCACCTCATCGTCAGCGTCGCTTGCCATCATCATCCCACCGTCGATTCCGATGATCCTTTACGCCGCCTCTGCCAATACATCGGTTGAACAACTCTTTGTCGCGGGTGTCGTGCCCGGATTGCTCGGGGCCGCAGGTCTCATGGGCGTCGCCTACTTTTTTGCAAAACGCTACAATTTTCCCACCGAAGAGGCCTTCAACCTGCCGCGTGTGCGCGAAACATTTGTTGATGCTCTGCCCGCCTTTGCCCTGCCCATGATCATTCTTGGCGGTATATTCGGCGGCTTCGTGACCGCGACCGAGGCCGCAGGCCTCGCCGTGCTGGCGGCCATCGTCGTGTCAGCCTGGTACCGTCACATCGACTGGGGTCACCTGCGGCGGGCAATGCTTGACGGTGGCATCCAGACCGCCGTTGTCATGCTTCTGGTTGCTGCTTCGGTGCTGATGGGCGGCTTTCTGACCCGCGCCCAGATTCCGCAGCAATTGGCCCAGAGCATTTTGTCGATTACCACCGAGCAGTGGGCGATCCTGCTGATTCTGAACTTCTTCTTCCTCATCATTGGCTTCTTCCTGCATTCGGCAGCGGCCATCATTCTCGTTATCCCGATTGTGATCCCGCTGATTACGGCTGCCGGCATTGATCCCGTTCATTTTGGCCTGATTGTCACGCTCAACCTTGCCATTGGCCAGCAGACGCCGCCGGTGGCATCGGTTCTGATCACTGCCTGCTCGGTGGCCCGGGCCAATATCTGGGAGGTCTCGAAGGTCAATATCTGGTTTGTGGTTGTTCTTCTGGCGGTGCTGATGCTCTGCACGTATGTGCCTGCTGTTCCGATGTTCCTTGTGGAGTATTTCTACCGATGACCGAGACCAGGCCAGACCTTACACAGGACAGGCGCGGCAAGACGCTTTGGGTCACCTTCAATCGCCCGGCGAGCCGCAATGCGCTGACATTTGGCATGTATGAAGCGCTCGCCGAGATTTGCCGGGACGCGCCGACTGACGGGTCGTTGACTGCGATTGTCCTGTCCGGAGCAGGCGGCAGAGCTTTTGCTGCCGGAACCGACATGACCCAGTTCAGGGAATTTGAGACGCCGCAGGATGCGCTGGAGTATGAAGCCCGGATCAACAGCGTTCTCGATGCGGTCGAGCGTTGCCCGTTGCCGACGATTGCCGCCATCAACGGAGCCTGCACTGGTGGCGGTGCAGCGATTGCTGCAGCCTGTGATGTGCGGATCGCGTCGGCCGGTTTGAAGTTCGGCTTCCCGATCGCCAAGACCCTTGGCAATTGTCTGGCGGCAGCAAACCTGGAGCGCCTTTCCAATCTGGTCGGTGCAGGACGGGTCCGCGAGCTGATCTTCACCGCACGGCTCATGGCCGCTGAGGAAGCCCTGGCTGCCGGACTGGTCAGCGAGGTTTTGACAGACGAGCCCTCATTGCTGGCCCGGGCTGAGGAACTGGCACATCATATTGGCTCCATGGCCCCCCTGACCTTGCGGGCAACCAAGGAAGCGATGCGCCGCAACCGGATGGCAACAAAGGTAGAGGACGCCGACCTGATCACGATGTGCTACATGAGCGATGATTTCCGCATCGGCATGGAGGCTTTTCTCGGCAAGACCAGACCGGAGTGGACAGGCAAATGACTGCACCGTCCGGCCCGCTCAAAGGTATGAAGGTCATTGAACTGGCTCACATAATGGCCGGCCCTGTCTGCGGGCTGATGCTGGCTGACATGGGGGCGGATGTGATCAAGGTGGAAAAGCCGACCGGTGATGACAGCCGCAGGTTCGTGCCCCCCGAAATCGCGGGTGAATCCGCAGCCTACATGATGATGAACCGCAACAAGCGCGGGATTGCCCTCAATCTCAAGGACCCTGCGGCGGTCGAGGTTTTGCACAAGCTGCTTCTGGATGCAGATGTCGTGATCGAAAACTACAGGCTGGGCACAATGGAACGGCTGGGGCTTGGCTATGACGAGCTTTCAAAGCTCAACCCACGCCTGATCTATTGCGAGATTTCCGGCTTTGGCCGCACCGGCCCCTATGCGGAGCGCGGCGGTTTCGACCTGATCGCCCAGGGCATGTCAGGGCTGATGGCGATCACCGGCGAAGGGCCTGGCCGTCCACCCGTGAAGGTCGCCGCTCCGATTTCCGATATCAATGCAGGTATACTGGCCGCCATGGGGGTGTCGGCGGCCTATGCGAACATGCTCAAGACCGGACGCGGGCAGAAGGTTGACACTTCACTGTTTGAGGCAGCGATTGTCCAGACTTACTGGCAATCCGCCATTGCCTTCGCGACAGCCGAAAACCCCAAGCCGATGGGATCGGCTCATCCCCTGAACGCGCCGTATCAGTCTTTCAAGACACGTGATGGTTGGGTCAATGTTGGCGCTGCCAATCAGACCAACTGGTTGCGATTTCTCGATGTCATTTCTGCACCGGAACTTGATGCCGATCCGCGGTTCTCCTCAAACCTGCAGCGCATGAAGAACTTGCCTGCATTGGTGCAGATTCTGGATGACATTCTCGAACAAGACACCACGGCCAATTGGCTCTCCAGAATGGAAGCGGCGAAGTTGCCGGCCGGGCCGGTTCTGGACATTCTCGAAATGCATCAAGATCCGCAGGCTCAGGCGCGTGAGATGATCGTTGACGTGGAACACATGACAGCGGGTCAGGTCAAAACCCTGGGGCATCCGGTGAAATACAGCGAGACTCCAGCCAGGATCACGCAAGCTGCACCGGTTCTGGGGCAGCATACAAAACAGGTCCTGATTGAGATGGGCTATAAAACAGCAGAGATTGAGACCATGATCTGCGCCGAGGCGGTCATTGCAGCCTGACCTGTGCCGCGGTTGGACGTCAGCGCAATACGCCGTATCAGGTTCGGGGGATCAAGGCTTGGAACTTAATTTACAGACCGCACAGTTCATTATTTCGTTTGCGCTGGAATGGCGCAAGGACAAAGGCATGAAGCCGCTTGCAATTGCGGTCCTCGACAGTGCTGGCTCCCTTGTCGCCCTGGCGCGCGAAGACGGGCTGAGCAACCTTCGCCCCGATATAGCGCAGGGAAAAGCACGCGGGGCGGTCGCCATGGGGTTGGGGTCGCGCGCACTCTTTGAGCGCGCCCAATCGCAACCGTACTTCATTCAGGCGATGAACAGCCTGGCCTCAGGATCGCTCGTTCCGGTGCCGGGCGGGGTGCTGATAAAGCACAAGGACAAGCTATTGGGAGCGGTGGGCATTACAGGTGATTCATCGGACAACGATGAAGCATGCGCCATTGCAGCAATCGAAGCAGCAGGGTTTGCCGCAGACGGCGGATGAAGCGCTTCATGCCGATGGCGTTGGGGTAGGCCGGAGCAACCGCCCCAGCAGAGGATCGTGGCTTCGACCGTCTCTTGACGGGAACAGCCGAAGCCACGCAGCCGATTGCGTCCCGGACTTGTTTTGCACGGATAAATTTCCAACGCGCGGTTTGCAATGGCCGACAACTGACGCCTACTTGCGATCCCGATCGAGCGTCTGCGGTCCGGTTTTGTCGTGGGCCGGAAACAGCCGATGGGTTGAGTTGGCCGCCGACTATGGCTATCTGGTGACTACCGCAGGCGGAGTTTCCGCGAAAAGCAAGGCGCATCGCTGCATGATCCCCGATTTTCTCATCACTCACTCCGGCGGCTTCCATGCTGATGAATTGCTGTCCAGCGTTGTTCTGACCCGGCTTTTTCCCAAAGCGCGTATTGTCCGCAGCCGGGCACCGGAGTGGATCACCCCTGGAGACAACCGCATCATCTATGATGTTGGTGGCGCCTATGATGCTGATGCGCTGATTTTTGATCACCACCAGCGCGGCGCTCCGTTGCGCGGGGATGGCCAGCCCTACAGCTCATTCGGCCTGATCTGGAAACATTATGGCCGTGACTATCTTGCTGCCACAGGGCTTCCCGATGCGCATATCGAAACTGTGCACAATGCTTTCGACACCAGCTTTGTCTTGCCAATAGATCTGATGGACAATGGCGCCATGAGCCCCGCCGTTGCCGGGCCGCTGGCTGTGCTGACGTTGCCGGTTCTGCTTGAAACCCTCAAACCGGTGTTCGACGAGCCGGATCCGGAGGCGCTGGAGCGCGCGTTCCACGCAGCACTTGCTATTGCGCGGCAGTTTCTGGAAGCCAGTATCGCCGAAAGTGCGGCAAAGCTGCGTGCCGAGGATATCGTGCTCAAGGCGATCACCGATGCGGGCGACAGCCGGGTTCTGGAACTGCCGCAGGGCATGCCGTTCCGCTCAGCAGTCAACAAGTCGGGGGCAGATCATCTGCTGTTCGTGGTTCATCCGCGCGACAGGGATTGGTGCCTGACCGGCATCCGCCGCGCCGATGAAGGCTTTGAGCTGCGTGCGGATCTGCCCGCTGCCTGGGCTGGCCTGACAAATGCTGATCTGGAGGCTGCTTGCGGGGTTGAGGGAGCGGGCTTCTGTCACAATGGCCGCTTCATCGCCGCGGCCAAGTCCCGCGAGGCGATTCTCGCGATGGCCGAGCTGGCGGTGCAGGAAGCGATCGCGACCGGGTAAGATCAAATGGCGAAAACCTGACGTAGGTTGCGCTCAAATGCTTGCATTTGGACGTTAACGGACACGCATTGACCCCTTGGCCTGCAGCGTATTTGCGCATCCCATCGGATAGACGGCGCTGCAGGCCCGGGTGCCGGCGGATCGATTCACGGTGCCGCCATCGCTTGAAGATCCTTCAGATAGGGGTTTTCGGCCCGGGAGTGCGCGTAAAGCCCAGGGTCGATATCTGCCGTCAGCAATTCCTCCCCCAGCCCTGCCATCGCCAGAACCGTTCCATCCGGTGCGCTGATGATTGATTGACCGGCATAGTCGAATGCGCCATCGCGGCCGATGTTGTTGGCATAGGCGACGAAGATCTGGTTCTCGAAGGCACGCACCGGGATCATCTTTTCGGCGATGAACCTGCCTGAATTCCCCATTGGCGTGGCTGTTGGCACGAGAACCATCTCTGCGCCCGCCACAGCCAGCCGCCTCACGTTTTCGGGAAATTCGACGTCGTAGCAGATCAGCATGCCGAACGTCATGCCGCGATGGGTGAACAGGCAGGTCGAGGGTTGTTCGGGCGAAAAAAGGCCGCGCTCGTAATCGCCGTAAAGATGTGACTTGCGATAGACCAATGGCGCGCCGGTTCCATCGGTATAGACAGCCGAATTGTAGACAGCGCCTCCGGCTTTTTCGGCGAATCCGGCAACGATGGCGACGCCCGATTGGCGGGCAATCTCATCCAGCCGGGTGACCAGCGGCCCATCGGCGGGCTCGGCCAGAGTGACGATCTCGTGGCCGCCGGCATAGCTGGTCACACCCAGCTCCGGCGTCACCAGCAGGCACGCACCTGCTTGCGCTGCTTTCTCGGCGTCGGTTTGGATGCGTGTCAGATTGGCGCTAATGTCGGTGCCCGCCGTTTGCATTTGCGATACCGCAATTCGAATCATGTTTTTTCCTCGGAGTTGGCGCCAAGCAGTTTCAGCAGATCGCCATATCGCGCGATCAGCGAATAAATCACCGCAGCGAGAACCACGAACAACACCGTGACGGAGGCCATCGTCGGGGTGTAGCCATATCTGAGTGCGTTGAAGATCTTGATTGGCAAGGTTTCCATGGTGAAGCCAACCGTCATATAGGCGACGATATATTCGTTGAGCGAGAGCACGAAGGCGAAAGCGTAGCCCGAGACCAGATAGGGCGTGATCAGCGGCAGCACCACGGTGCGAAAAATGGTGCGGTCATCGGCGCCCATGGTGGCTGCGGCTTCGACCAGCGAGCGGTCGATGGAGGTGAAGCCCAGCGACAGTGTTACCAGCGGCAGGGTGACGAAGAAGATCGCGTGGCTGATCACCGCGGTCCAGGGCTGGCCATATAGCCCGGTGGTGGCCCAGAAGGTCAGGAGTCCCAGCGCAGTGATCACCGGCGGCAGCGTGAACGGTGCGATGCCAAGCAGCTGGAAGATATTGGCCCAGGGCGCAATGCGACGCCACAAGAACCAGCTCAGTGGCAACGCGATGGAGACGGCAAGTGCTGCCGACAGGATCGCCAGTGTCAGCGACGCAAACAGCGCATTGCGCCAGCCGGTATCGGTGAAAATGTCGACGTACCAGGACAGCGAGAGCCCTTGCGGCGGAAAGGCCAGCGTCTGCTTGGCGTTGACCGACACGCCGGCGACGACAATCAAGGGTGCGGACAGAAACAGGCCGACGAGCGTGAAATAGATCCGGCGCAGAATAACACTCATGTGACCGCCTCCCGTTTGCGTCCGGCAAACAGCGTCAGCGCCACCAGCCCCAATGTGACGAGCACAAGAAACACAGCCATGGCCGCGGCAAAGGGCATGTTCGACTGATAGATTGCCTGGTCGGTGATCAGCACCGACAGCGTCCAGTGTTGCGGCCGGCCAAGGATCTGCGGCAGCAAGTAGGAGCCGAGCGCGAAGATGAACACCATGATCAGGGTGGCAAGGATCGTGGTTCTGAGCGCTGGTACCACGACGGAGAAAAACGCGCGGATTGGCGTTGCGCCCAGCGTCCGGGCGGCTTCGGTCAGCGTCGGGTCGAGCCGGACCAATGCCGGGTAGAGAACCAGGATGGTGTAAGGCAGCGCCTGGTAGACCATCGCCGTCAGAACGGCCGGAAAACCCGGCGCCAGCGCGATCGCCTTGTCCATCAACCCCAGCGCCACCAGCAGGTTGGTGATGCCGGCGGTGCGGGAAAACAAGGTCGACCAGGAAAAGCCGATGATCACTTCCGACAGTGACAACACCGACAACAATGCGACCATCCAGACGATCTGCGACCGCCGCGAGAGTTTGGTCAGCATATAGGTGAACGGCACCCCGACAGCGACACAGCAGATGGCGACCAGAACCGCCAGCATCAGCGAAAAGCCCAGCACATTGGCAAAGAACAGGCTCAGAAACCGCTCATAGTTGGAAAACACGAAGGCCGGAGTGTAGAAACCGCCCTGAAGCCGCTGGAAGAAACTGACCGAAATCATGGTTCCGAACGGAATGACGAAGAACACGATAAGCATGATCGCCGGAAACGCCAGCGGTCCATAATCTGTGAGCTTTTGCGGCGCTTCGCGTCTCATTTCGCCAGCACCACACAGACGCCGGGATCAAGCTGTATGCCGACCGGCTGGCCGACCGTGACATCGGGCCGGGCCCGCGGCGTCGACACCGCAATAATCGGTTTGCCACCGCAATCGATGAAGGTCTCGATGGTGCCGCCAAGATCGCGCACGAAGGTCACGGTGCCGGTGATGGCGCCCTCGCTGCCAGGCGCGGTCAGCTGCACGTCTTCCGGGCGGATCGAGATGATCGCCTTGCCGCCGCCGGGCGCAGACAGACCCGGTATGGCCTGGCCCAGCGCTACGGCGCGGCCGGTGCTGTCGGTGTCCATGTCGATGAGATTGGTCGAGCCGATGAAGTCGGCGACGAAGGTGTCGGCGGGCGTACGGTATATTTCCATCGGGCTTGCGGCCTGACGAATCTCGCCCTTGTTCATCACCACCACGGTGTCGGCCATGGTCATGGCCTCGCGCTGGTCGTGGGTGACGACGATCGTGGTGATGCCGAGCTGCTGCTGCAATTGTCGCAATTCAACCTGCATGGCCTCGCGCAGCTTGGCGTCGAGCGCCGACAGCGGCTCGTCGAGCAGGAACAGTTTCGGCGAGCGTGTCAAGGCCCGGGCGATCGCCACGCGCTGGCGTTGACCGCCGGAAAGCTTTGCCACAGGGCGGTCGGCATAGCCGGAGAGATGGATCATCGCCAGAAGCTCGTCGACGCGTTTTCTCTGCTCTTCACGCGGCGCGCCTCTGATCCGCAGCGGATAGGCGATATTTTCGCCGACGCTGAGATGCGGAAACAGGGCCAGTGACTGGAAAACCATTCCAAGATTACGCTTGTGCGTCGGCACCCTGGTGATGTCATCGCCATCAAGCCGGATGGCGCCGCTGGTCGGCAGATCCAGTCCGGCAATCATGCGCAACAATGTGGTCTTGCCACAGCCCGACGGTCCGAGCATGCAGACGAAAGTGCCATGCGGCACGCTCAACTGCACATCATTGACCGCTGTGAAGCTGCCGAAATCCTTGCGAACGGTATCGAGCGTCAATCCAGGCATCGTGTCCCCATTGTCATTGCCCCGTTTGGCCGGGGTCGGGGAGGGGCGGCGAACTGGCCCCTCCCGTGTTATGCAACCACGTCGCATCAAGCGACGCAATCATGTCTAGCCGACGATCAGCTCGGTCCATTTCTGGTTCAACCAGTCGGACTTGGTCTGGTAGAGATCGTAGCGCGGGATGATCGGATCGATGTCCGATGACACGCTGGCGAACTCGTCATCCGTCAGGTCGAGCAGATTGCGCTTCAGCGTCGGCGCGGTGCCGACCTTGCGTGAAAGAGTTGCCTGGATTTCAGGCTGGCTCATATAGTCGATGAACACATGCGCCTCCTCGATCTTGTCCGAGGCGCGCGACAGGGCCCAGCAACCCGAATCCTGGATGCCGCCCTCCTTGGGGAAGGTCGAGCGGACCGGATGGCCGTCGGCGGCGGCAAGCCCGGTGACGTCGTGATAGTACTGGCCCATCGGGATTTCGCCGGATTTCAGCGCCTGTTCGAACTGGGCTTCGTCGCGGTACCAGAGCCGGACATTCGGCTTGACCTCGGCCAGCTTTTCAAAGGCTTTGTTGATGCCTTCTTCGCTGTCGAGTGCATTGGTGCCGCCCATAAAGGTCTTGGCGGTCACTTCCAGCAGGAACGAGTTCGACACCAGCGCCAGCAGGCCGAGCTTGTCGGCATTGGCAGGATCCCAGAATGCGGCCCAGCTGTCGGGGGCTTCGGGATACGCGTCGGTGTTGGTTACCAGCGTGATGTACCAGGCCACGGCGCCGATGCCGGCAACACGGCCATCGGGATACTTGTTGACGAAACGCTCGAGCAGATCGTCATAGTTCTTGATTTTCGACGTGTCGATCGGCGCCCACAGATCGGTGGACTGGCCCTTCAGCATGGCAACCTGCGACATCATCGAGACATCGGCGGGCGCAACCCCGGCCTTGGCTGCCTGTTCGAGTTGCACAAGCCAGGCTTCGCCGGTCGGTTCGGCAATCGATTCCACCGCAATGCCACTGGCGGCGGTGAAATCGGGGAAGATATTCTTGTCGAAGGAATCCTTGAAGTACCCGCCATAGATGCCGACTTTGAGCGAACGGTCCTGGGCGCGCAGGATCGACGGCATCGACAGCGCCCCTATGGCGGCGGCGGTGCCGCCAAGGACTGCCCGGCGGCTGATGGCTGAGTTGAGAAACTTTGGCATTGTCTACTCCTTTGTTTGCCGGTCTGTGACCGGGTTCCCTTGAATTGCCCTTGAATTTTTCTCTGTCAACGGGCGATTTGATTGCTCTCCAGTGTGCTCTTGCTGCCGGCCATTGTCTTGCCGGAACTCAGCAGTGCAGAAGCTGCGATGGAGGATTTCTGGCTGCGATGCAGTGACATGGTGTACCCCTCCGGAATGGTTGGTTGTATCCGGCGGCTGCCGCCGTTGCTCATTGCATTCCGTTCAATGGCCAAACTCATGGCCGGCGTCAGGTGGGCCCGCCGGTGATGGCCTGGCTGAAGACCATCAGGCTGAGGATCTCGAACAGCATCTGCGCACCGGCCTGTGCCGTATTCGTCGTCGAATCATATTGCGGCGCCACTTCGACGACGTCGCCGCCGACAATGTTCATGCCCTTGAGCCCACGAATGATATCGAGAACTTCACGCGTCGTCAGCCCACCGATT
The DNA here is from genome assembly GCF_029210485.1 of Hoeflea sp. YIM 152468. GTDB lineage: Bacteria > Pseudomonadota > Alphaproteobacteria > Rhizobiales > Rhizobiaceae > Hoeflea. The sequence continues at coordinate 124,857 of NZ_JARGET010000026.1, read as the reverse complement.
TCCGGTGTGCCTGTTCCCGGCGCGAAGGAAGGGTCGAGGCTGTCGATGTCGAAGGAGAGATAGGTCGGCCCGTCGCCGATGATCTGCTTGGCGCGCTCGAGAATTGCCGGAATGCCCATGCCGGTGACTTCCTCGGCATGGATGACGGTCATGCCGGATTCGTAGGAGAACTCCCAGAGATATTCGGCAGCCCCGCGGATGCCGATCTGGATCGTCCGCGTCGGATCCAGCACGCCGTCGAGCACCGCATTGCGGAACGGACCACCATGGTGGAACTTGGTCAGGTCATAGGCGCCACCCGTGTCGCAATGGGCGTCGATGTGGATCATGCCAACCGGACGCTTCTTGCCGACGGCTTTCAGGATCGGGTGGGTGATCGAATGGTCACCGCCCACTGACAACGGCAACACGCCGGCGTCGACAATCTGATTGACGCGGCGCTCGATGTCCTCGTGACTCATCTCCAGCCGGTAGCGGCTGCGGAAACTGACATCACCGATATCGGCGACGCGCAACTCGTGCACCGGAGCGCAATCAAGCACGTGATTGTAAGGACCGATGCGCTCGATGGTGCGCAAGGCGCGGGGGCCAAAGCGCGAGCCGTTGCGGTTGGTGACGCCCAGATCCATCGGCATGCCGATGATGGCCACCTGCAGATCGCCGAAATCCGGGGCGTCGTTGTCGATCTCGACATAGGGCGCGGTCAGAAATGTCGGGATGCCTGAATAGGGCGCAAGCCGCGTGCCGCTCTCGGTGAAAATCTTGTCGGCAACGCGCCGGAACTTCGGGTTGAACAGTTCGCCGCCGTGGCTCTCGCCGTACTTGCCAATGAGCTCGTCGAGCTTTGCCTTGTCCCATGCCATCGTGGTCGCATCCTTCCCAGATTCTTCATAGCGGGCCTTGCGGCCATCTCCTGCTTGAAATCTTGCAAAGCGGAGAGAGGAAAGCAATTGATATTGTTAGTGCAGTTCATGTGAGTTATTCTCACACCCAGAAAGTTCCGCCATGATCCAGCGATTGCCACCTCTCAACCCATTGCGCGCCTTCGAGGCGACCGCCCGAAACGGCTCTCTGAGCAAGGCAGCGCGGGAGCTTTGTGTCACTCACGGCGCCATAAGCCATCAGATCAAGGCCCTGGAAGCGTCACTGAAAGTCAAGCTTTTCAATCGCAGCGGCCAGCGATTGACATTGACCGAACATGGCGCTGATCTGTTACCTTCTGTGACATCAGCGTTTCAGGAAATTGCTGCCGCCACCGCCCGGATGACGCGGCCAGCCAAATCTGGTTCCCTGTCGATCAGTTGTGTTTCAGCCCTTCTATCGCTGTGGCTGATGCCGCGGCTGGCGAGTTTCACCGCCCGTTATCCGGAAATCCGGCTGACCTTCACTGCCGGCAATGATCCTGCGATGATCCACTCTTCCGATGTGGATATCTCCATACTCTATGGCGATGGCAGCTGGACGGATTGCTGGCTCAAGCTCTGGTCGCATTTCGACCTGTTCCCGATCGCCAGCCCCTCGCTGGTCAACAATCGGCCAATCCGTTCCGCCAGGGACCTCGCAGAGCACACCATCCTGCACGGCGACGGGGGACATGAATGGCACATCTGGCTGACCGCAGTGGATGTGCGCGGCATCACCGGTGGCCAGCAGCACTACTTCTCCGATGTCCGACTGGCGCTTGAAGCTGCGGTGCTTGGCCACGGCATTGCCCTCGGCGACACCTTGACAGCGGCGAGCCTGTTGACCAAAGGACAGGTTATCGTGCCGTTCAAGCTTGCGGTTCCCGCCGTTCACGCATTTTACGTCGCCTGCAGCAATGATCTGCGCTCAACGCCGGCTGTCGACGCCTTTATCGACTGGTTGTATTCCAGCCTTGAGGAAGACGACGCCAAGGCCGAGCGACTGATTGCGGCGCGGCGAACCATTCGCCGGGCGCAACAGGTGTAGACAGTACAGCAAACCGAAACCGATCCGGTCGAAGTCACGGATCCTTGAAAGCATCCATCATGCCGATCGCCCGTATAAATCCTCTGGTTGAGACACTTGCCGCGCCGCCGATCCCCGAAGTGCAGGCCTGGAAGCGCGAGTATGATGGCCGTCATGGTCCGCTGATCGACCTGTCGCAGGCCGTGCCCGGATACCCGCCGCACCCTGATATGCTCAATTGGCTTGGTGAAGCTTCAAGTTCGGTGTCCATGGCCGGATACGGCGAGATTGAAGGCGAACCGGGTTTGCGCGCAGCCTATGCAGACTGGATGAGCAGCCTCTACGCGGCCGGCGTCGAACCGGCCAACATCCACATCACCTCGGGCTGCAACCAGGCCTTCATGGTGTCGATGATGGCGGTTGCCGGGCCTGGTGACGCCGTGCTGTTGACCAATCCGTGCTATTTCAATCACGAGACCACATTGGCGATGTCCGGCGTCAAGATCGGATATGTGGACTGCCATGCTGAAGACGGCTTTCTGCCGACACCGGCCGCGGTCGAAGCCATGATAACAGCCGAGGTGCGTGCGCTGGCGGTGGTCACACCCAACAATCCAACCGGCGCCACCTATCCTGCCGGTCTGCTGCGCGACCTTTTCGAGCTGTGCCGTGCGCGTGGTATCTGGTTGATCATCGATGAGACCTATCGCGATTTTCTGCCGCTTGATGCCGGGCCACCGCATGACCTGTTCTCCGTCGCTGGTTGGCAGGACAATCTGATCGGTCTCTACAGCTTCTCCAAATCCTTCTGCATTCCCGGCCATCGTGTCGGCGCGGTTGCGGCGGGGGAGGCTGTCGTTGCCCAGATCGCCAAGGTGATGGACAATTTGCAGATCTGCGCACCCCGGCCACCGCAAGCGGCCCTTGCCACGGCAATTCCGAGCCTCGTCGACTGGCGCCGGGCCAATGCAATCGAGATCGCCGCACGGGCTTCCGCACTGACCGAAGTGATGGGCAGCGCACCGGAATGGGAGATTTCAGCCCTTGGCGCCTATTTCGCCTTCATCCGGCATCCGTTTGCCGATCTCAGTGCCCATGACGCCGCCCACAGGCTGGCATGCGAGTCAGGTGTCTTGACCATTCCCGGCTCGTTCTTCGGCAAAGGTTTGGAGCGTTACCTGCGGGTTGCTTTCGCCAATGCCGATGTGGCCACCATTCGTCAGCTCGGTGCACGCTTTGCCGCATTTGCCGGCTGACAGCGCTGTGACCATCCCGCCAGTCCTGCGGCTGGTTTACCCCTCGAGGCTCAGCTGTAAATGCGGCGCTCCATCGGCGTGGTTTCGATCGCATTGATCAGACCGGCCAGCATCGCTGTTTCAGCCCGGTTTGGCTTGGCGTGCGGATTCCAAACAACGTGCACGTCAATTGCCGGCGGTGAGTCATAAGGCGGCAAACGCCAGAGCCGTCCCCGCTCGACATCCTCGCGCACGACATGCAGCGGCAGCGGACCAATGCCGAGGCCGGCCATGATCATCCGCCGGACTTCCTCCAGATTGGGCGAGGTGCCGACGATGCGTGAATCGAGTTGCGCTTCGGCGCGCATCTCAGCGACAGCACGGAGCGCATCCCCCATCTGGTCGGTGACGAAGCTGACGGAGGAATGGCCGGCGAGATCGGTGATGGAGACGGCTTTCTTGCCGAACAGCGGGTGGGTCGGACCGCAGAACAAGCCAAAATACTCGCGGAAGAGACGCCGGTATTCAAGCTGCGGGCTGCGGTCCATCACCAGGCAGATGGCAAGCGAGGCCCGGCGTGCGGCCACTGCAGTCAAAGCGGCACGGCTGGCCATGGCCTCGATCGACAATGTGGCGCGGGGGTGATTTTTGTGGAAACGGTTGAGCGTCGTATCGACAAGCGGGCTGACGACATGGCTGGCCATGACGATACGGACATGACCGCTGACCTCATCCTCGACATCCCTTATGGCGGTTCCGAGACGGAGGATGGCACCGTGAATGTCGATGGCTTCATCATAGAGCATTCGTCCGGCAGCGGTGAGCTCGAACTTTCCAGGCTTGCGGTTGATGAGCCGTTTGCCGAGCCTGTCTTCCAGCCGCTTCAAGGCGCTGGAGACGGTGGGCTGTTTCAACGACATCCGTTCAGCAGCTTCGGTGACCGACCGGGACTCGGCCAGCACCAGGAAAGTGCGCAGCAGATTCCAGTCGAGATCACGCGCAAGTCGTTCGGGCGGTGTCAGGCTGCTCATTCATTATTGATATCATCAATGGCGTGGATATCAATTATCTATTTGCTCAATGACGTGGGGTTTCGCATCATGAGACAACAAAAGCGCGGGGGAGCGTGACAACAATGAGTATCGAACAACGCGAGGCGCGGCAGCCGTGGATTCTGCTGACACCGGCGCTGACGGCGATCAGCCTGCTGCTGATCGTGCCGTTGATGTTCATTGTCGTCTATTCATTCTGGCTCAAAAGTGCTGTCGGCGCCGACACTCCGGGCTTTTATCTCGACAACTGGACGGAAGTGCTGACGGACCGGTTCTATCGCGACATTCTGCTCAACACCCTCAAGATTGCCGCCATCACCACCGTTGCCTGCGCGCTTCTGGGCTATCCGGCGGCCTATTTCATCTCCCGCTCCAAAGGCAACAAGATGATCCTGTTGCTGCTTTTGATGCTGCCGTTCTGGATCAGCTACATCATCCGCACCATGAGCTGGATCAACATTCTCGGCGTCTCCGGCGCGCTCAACTCGGCCATGATCCATGTCGGCCTTATCGATGAGCCGATCCAGATGCTCTACAATCAGACCACCGTGATCCTTGGGCTGGTGCACTTCTTGCTGCCGTTCATGGTGCTCAACATCTTCGTCAGTCTCGATGGCATCGACACCAATCTCGAAGACGCCGCGTCGTCGCTGGGGGCCACCCGCTGGCAGGGGTTCCTGCAGGTGACGCTGCCGCTGTCGCTGCCGGGTCTGGCTGCGGGCGGGTTGCTGTGTTTCGTGCTGGCCGCAGGCACCTACATCACGCCGGTGATTCTCGGCGGACCACCTGACGCCATGTTCGCCAACCTCGTCTATGAAGCCATCATCCGCCAGCTCAACTGGCCGCTCGGTTCGGCGCTGTCGCTGCTCCTGCTGATCGTGCTCGGGGTACTGGTGCTGATCTACAACCGCTACCTCGGCATGGCGCAACTGGCGAAGGGGCTTGGCTGATGGGCTGGAGTCTGATCCGCACCTACACGATCCTGGTCTATCTGTTCATGTTCCTGCCGATCGTGGTGGTGGTGCTGTTGTCATTCAATGCCAACCAGTTTGGCAGCTTCCCGATGACGGGCCTGTCGACCCGCTGGTTCGAGGCTCTGTGGAACAACGACGCGATCTTGCGCGCGTTCCGCACCTCGATCGTGCTCGGATTGATGACCGCCACCATCTCGACCGTGCTTGGCGTGCTCGCCAGCCTGGCGCTGGTGCGGTACAAGATCCCCGGCCGCAATCTGATCACCACCCTGCTGATCGCGCCGATCCTGGTGCCGGAAGTGGTGCTGGCGGTGGCGTTGCTGCTGTTTCTCAATTTTCTCAACATCGGCAAGAGCTTCACGCTGCTGTTGGCCGGTCACGTCATCTTCACGCTGCCCTTCGTCATTCTGGTGGTGCAGGCGCGGCTGGTCAGCATCCGCCGCGATGTCGAGGAGGCGGCGCTGAGCCTCGGGGCCTCGCCGATGCAGACCTTCTTCTCCGTCACATTGCCGCTGCTGATGCCGGCCGTGGCGGCGGGCGGCTTGTTCGCCTTCACCATCAGCTTCGACGATATCACCGGGACCTTGTTCTGGAAGCCGGGCGGCATCGAAACCGTGCCGACGCAGATATTCTCGATGCTTCGCAATTCGATCTCTCCGGAGATCAATGCTCTTGGCACGGTGATCATCGTGCTGACGGTCGGGCTGCCGCTCATCGGGGTAGCCGTGGCTCGAATACTCGCAAGAAGAAGCGGCGTATGAACCGCTCAAGGTCCTGAACCCCAAGATGGAGAACACAGATGGACGATACCAAACGTTATGAACGACTGCGCGAGCGGTTCCAGAACGGCGACATCAGCCGCCGCAAGTTTTTCGGCCTTCTCGGCGCCGCGGGCGCTGCCTACGGCCTGCAGATGCCGTTCGCCCGCCAGGCCCTGGCAGCCGGTGATGTCACCCAGGTCCGCTTTGACGGCTGGGGCGGCGTTGTCTCGGAAGCCTTCCGCAAGCATGCCTTCGATCCCTATACCGAAAAGACCGGCATCAAGGTCATTGACGGCACCTTCCCGGGCGGCGACGAATACCTCGCCCTGGTGCGGGCCAGCCAGCCGGGCGAATACAACATCGCCCACCTTTCCGGCGTGTTCGATTACGCCCGCTACGCCAGCTTCGATCTGACCAGCGAACTCAACATCGCCAACATTCCGAACATGGCCAATGTCATGCCGGCGCTGATGAACGCCTTCAAGTCGATCACGCCGGACAGCCTGTCGGCCGCTCCCTACGACTATGGCACCACCGGACTTGCCTACAATCGCAAGCACATCAGCGATGAGGAGATGAAGGAAAAGGGTGCCAAGATTCTCATCGACGAGAAGTACAAGGGCAAGATCGGCGGCTGGAGCGACTGGCGCACCCGGATGTGGTACGCGGCGCTGCAGACAGGTCAGGACCCCAATGACATCCAGGATCTCGATGCAGCCTGGGATGCCGTGCGCAAGCACCGGGACCTGGCGCTCAAATACTGGGCTTCGGGGGCTGAACTGATGAGTCTGATGGCCGAGGAAGAGATCTACGTCACAGAAGGCTGGTCCGGCCGCATCTATGCGCTGCAGGAACAGGGCCACGACATCGGTTACTACGATCCGCCGAGCAGCTTTGGCTGGCAGGAATGCCTGTTCGTGCTCCGCGGCAGCCCGATGGCGGCCTGCGAAGAACTGCTCAACTTCATGCTCGACAAGGACACCTCGATTGCGGTGGCGGAAGGCCAGAGCTATCCGCCGGCGCTTGATCCGACCAAGGTCGACCTTGGCGCCAAGATCCCGAAACTGCCGGCATTTGACGCCACCGGCACGCTTGCGGGTCTGACCTTTGCCGATCCGGGCTACTGGAATGGCAACGAAGCGGAATGGTCGAAGGAATTCGGCCGCGTCCAGAAGGGCTACTAAGCCTGGCGCCGGCCCCGTCGTCGGGACGGGGCCGGAAGTTTTCTCAACCGGAGGCACGAGAGCGTGAGCGCAGTTTCCCTGACCCAAATCGTCAAGCGCTTTGGGAATTTCACCGCGGTGCATCCGATGTCGCTCGATATCGAGGACGGCAGTTTCGTCACCCTGCTGGGCCCGTCGGGCTGTGGCAAGACGACGACCTTGCGGATGATCGCCGGCCTGCTCGATCCCACCGAGGGCGAAATTGCCATCAAGGGCAAGCGCGTCAATGACGTGCCGATCCACAAGCGCAATCTCGGCCTGGTGTTTCAGAACTACGCCCTGTTCCCGCACAAGACGGTTGCCGAGAACGTCGCTTTCGGCCTCAACTACCGCAATGTCGGCAAGGAAGACGCTCGGCGCAAGGTGGCCGAAGCCCTGGACCTGGTGCAATTGCCCGATCTCGGCGCCCGCTATCCGAAAGAACTCTCCGGCGGTCAGCAGCAGCGCATCGCGCTGGCCCGCGCCATCGTCATCGAGCCTGATGTCTTGTTGCTGGACGAGCCCTTGTCGGCGCTTGACGCCAATCTGCGCGAGGACATGCGGGTTGAACTCAAGCGGATTCAGCAGCGCATCGGCGTCACCACGGTGTTTGTCACCCACGACCAGACCGAAGCGCTGGCAATGTCGGATCAGATCATCGTCATGTCGAAAGGCCGGGTCGAACAGGTCGGCGCGCCAGAAGAGGTCTACAACACGCCTGCAAGCGAGTTCGTGGCCCAGTTCCTTGGCGCGTCAAATCTGCTGGCCGCTCAATGCACAGATATTTCCGGCGGTGAAATCGCCCTCGACCTTGCGGATTTCCCCCGCATCATCATCGCGCAGAAACGGGCGCCGAAGATTTCGGCAGCGGGTCCGGTCAAGCTGGTCATCCGTGCAGAGAAACTGCTGCTGAGACCGGCCGGAACAGCGCCCGATGGCATGCTTTCCGTCAACGCAACGGTCGAGAATGTCGACTATCAGGGCCAATCGGCCCGCTATTTTCTGCGTGTCGGCGACCATCAGATGCAGGCAATCAACATGATCGAGGATCATCCGTTTGCGGCGGGTGCTCAGGTTGCCCTGACCTTCCGTCCGAAAGACTGCGCAGCCTTGCCGTTGGAGGTTGGTTCGTGAAGCCCAAGAGTCACTTGTTCTATCAGACCCGCAACCGTCGTCCGACGCTGGCGGAAGCGCGTGGCGTCTATATGTGGGATGTTGACGGCAAGCGTTATCTTGACGGATCGTCCGGCGCCATGGTCAGCAATATCGGTCACTCCAATCCTCGCGTGCTTGATGCGATGCGACGGCAGATGGAAAAATCGACCTTCGGCTATCGGCTGCATTTTGAAACCGAGCCGAGCGAACGTCTTGCAGCCAAGGTGGCGGCGCTTTCGCCCGAAGGGATGGAGAAAGTCTTCTTCGTTTCCGGCGGGTCGGAAGCTGTCGAGAGCGCGATCAAGCTGGCGCGGCAATATGCCGTCACCGTCGGGCAGGGGACACGCTGGAAGGTGATTTCCCGCCACCCCAGCTATCACGGCTCCACGCTCGGCGCCCTGGCGCTGACCGGCTATGACCCGTTGTCGGCACCGTTCGAGCCGATGCTGCAGGCGATGCCGAAGATCCCGGCGCCGCGGGCCTATCTCGATGGTCTGGCCATCGATGATCCTGCCACCGGCGCGTATTATGCTGCGATGCTGGAAGCCAGGATCATCGAGGAAGGTCCGCAATCCGTGCTCGCCTTTATCCAGGAGCCGATCGGCGGCGCGTCCACGGGCGCGCTGATGCCGCCTGCGGGCTACATGCAGGCGGTGCGCGAGATCTGCGACCGCTATGGAATCCTGCTGATCCATGACGAAGTGATGTCAGGCGGCGGCCGCACCGGCAGGTTCTATGGCGCGGATCATTGGGGTGTCGAGCCCGATATCATTGCCATCTCGAAAGGCTTCGGCGCCGGCTACGCCCCCCTGGGCGCGATGATCGCACATGACCGGCTGATCGATCCGGTGCTGGATGCCGGGGGGTTTCTGCACGGCCATACCTATGCGGGCAATCCGCTGGCCTGCGCTGCAGGACTGGCGGTGCTCGAGGAAATTGAAACCGGAGACCTGATGGGCAACGCTGCGCGTGTCGGCAGCGTGCTCAAGGGACGGCTCGCCAATCTGATGCAGCGCTACGGCTTCATTGGCGATGTGCGGGGGGAAGGCTTGTTGCTGGCGTTCGAACTGGTGGCGGACCGGCAGACCATGCAGCCCTTGCCAAAGGAATTGAATGCCCATTCCGACCTGGTGGAGATGGCCTATGACGAAGGCCTGATCATCTACTCGCGCCGCACAAGGGGCGGCCTTGATGGCGATCATTTTCTCGTTTGCCCGCCGATGATCGTGACCGAAGATCAGGTCGATGAGATCATCGACATGCTGACGGCCGCACTCGACAGGTTTGCCGCCAAGGCCGGACTCACCGCCGCTTTGGCCTGACAGGAAACAGCATGTCGAAAATCATCATATCATGCGCCATCACCGGCTCGATCCATACGCCGTCGATGTCGCCCTATCTGCCGGTGACAGCCGAAGCCATCGCCGCACAGGCCGTTGGCGCCGCCGACGCCGGTGCGGCAATCCTGCACCTGCATGCGCGCAACCCCGAAACCGGACAGCCTTCGGCCTCAGTCGAGCACTACATGGCCTTCCTGCCGGTGATCAGCAAGACAACCGATGCCGTGGTCAACATGACCACCGGCGGCAGCGCCGTGATGTCCCTTGAGCAGCGGCTGGCTGCGCCGTTGGCGGCGGAGCCGGAAATGTGCTCGCTCAATATGGGGACGATGAATTTTGCGCTGTATCCGATGCTCGGCAAGCGCACCGAGTGGCTGCATGACTGGGAAGAGCCGTTCTTGCGAAACTCCGACGATCTCGTGTTCCGCAACACCCCGCGCGACATCGAGGGCGTGCTGAGACAGATGGGCCAGGAGCGCGGTGCGCGTTTCGAGTTCGAATGCTATGACGTCAGCCACCTCTACATGCTCAAGCATTTTGCCGACCGGGGATTGATCCGGACACCGATGTTCATCCAGTTCGTCATGGGGGTCCTGGGCGGCATTGCTGCGGAGCCGGAGCACCTGGCGCACCTGAAGCAAACGGCGGACAAACTGTTTGGCGACAGCTACCTGTTCTCGGTGCTTGCCGCAGGCCGGCAGCAGATGGAGATGGCGCGGCTTGGTGCCTCCATGGGCGGTCATGTGCGGGTCGGACTGGAGGACAATTTGTATATCGCGCGCGGGCAATTGGCGAAGTCCAATGCCGAGCAGGTCGAGAAGGTGCGCGGGGTTGTTGAAGCGCTCGGCCGGGTTGTGGCAACACCTGACGAGGCAAGGGCGATGCTGGGGCTGAAGGGAAAACAGATGGTGGCATTTTGAAAAGTCACGAGATCACGATCAGGCCGGCCGTGGCAGCGGATGCGGCGGGTCTCAACCGTGCTTTGGCGCAATTGTCCGCCGATATGGGGGATGAACATGGAGCCAGCGATGCGGACATCGCCCGGTTCTGCTTCGGACCGGCACCGGTGATGCATGCATTGCTGGCGGAGACGGCTGACCGGGCCATCGTTGGTGTCGCGGCCTATTCGCCATTCGTCTCCACGGTTTACGGTTCGGTCGGCGTTTACATTTCGGACCTGTGGGTGGCTGACGAGGCGCGGGGAAATCGCCTGGGTCTTGCGCTGCTGGCAGCGGTCCGCGCCGCCGGTCTTGAGGTCTGGAATGCGAGCTTCCTCAGGTTGAATGTCTACCATGACAATCCGCGGGCGCTGGCCTTTTATGAGCGTCTTGGCTTCGTCCCCACGACCGAGACCCAATACATGACACTGGTGGGCACGGCCTATGATGCCCTGGGAGCACAACCATGAAAGCCATTTTCGATGAGCGGCAGCGGGCGCATGATCCGAAGCACTTCATGGCCAATGGCAAGGTGTCGGCCAATCCCGAGCAACCGCAACGGATCGAGGAGTTGAGCCGTGGCGCCCGGGCTGCGGGATGTGACTTCGTGGGGCCGACCGACCATGGTCTCGGTCCCGTCGCGGAGATCCATTCGCCGGAATATCTTCGCTTCCTCGAGACCATTCACAGCCGCTGGATCAGGGCCGAGGGCGCTTCCGACGAGGTGATTCCCAACATCCATCCCGACCGCCGCACCGCAAGCTATCCGAAATCCGCTTCCGGACAGGCCGGGTTTCACCAGGCGGATACCTCATGCCCGATTGCCGCGGGCACCTGGCAGTCGGCCTACTGGTCGGCCCAGTCTGCGCTGAGCGCCGTCGACACGGTGCTCGCCGGCGAGCCAGCCGCCTATGCGCTGTGCCGCCCACCGGGACACCATGCGTTCGCTGATCTGGCTGGCGGCTTCTGCTTTCTCAACAATTCGGCAATTGCGGCGCAGGCCTTGCTGCGCTCCGGCAGACGGCCGGCCATCCTCGACGTCGATGTGCACCACGGCAACGGCACGCAAGGCATCTTCTATCAGCGCCGCGACGTTCTGACGGTGTCGATCCATGCCGATCCTGCGCGCTTCTATCCGTTTTTCTGGGGGCATGCCGAAGAGCGCGGCGAGGGTGAGGGCTTGGGATACAATCTCAACCTGCCGCTGCCGCGCGGTACCAATGATGATCAGTATCTGGCAGCACTGGAGGTGGCGCTGGCACGGATCGGTTCCTTCGGTGCCGACACACTGGTCGTGGCGCTGGGGCTTGATGCCCACGAGAACGATCCGTTTCATGGCTTCAAGGTGACCACGCCGGGCTTTGGCCGGATCGCTGCAGCCATTGCAGGGCTGGATCTTCCTGCCGTCATCGTGCAGGAAGGTGGCTATCTGTCCGCCGACCTGGGCGACAATCTGACAAGCTTTCTCGACGGGTATCAGCAAGGATGAGCACGCATTGCGATATTCTGGTGATTGGTGGCGGTATCGCCGGCATCAGCGTCGCGGCGCGTCTGGCGCCGGATGCAAGGGTCACCGTACTGGAAGCCGAACCGATGATTGGCCATCACTCGACCGGCCGTTCGGCGGCCATCTTCATCCGCAATTACGGCAATGCGACATTGCGGGCGCTGAGCGCTGCGTCGGCCCCGTTTCTGACGCGGCCCGACCAGGTTTCCGACAGCAGCCTGCTGACGCCGCGCGGTGAGCTGCTGGTTGCGACAGAGGATGATCTGGACAGGTACGAGGCCTATCTGGACGGCAGCGAAGGGCTGGAGAAACTGTCGGCGCAACAAGCGCTTGAGCTGGTGCCGATCCTGCGCAGGGACGCCATTGCTGCCGCCGCGATCGAGTGGGACGCACAGGACATTGATGTTGACCGGATGCTGCAGGGCTTTGCCCGGCTTCATCGTGGACATGGCGGCAAGGTTGTCACCGGTGCGGCGGTGACGTCGATCGCCCGTCATGACGGGCTCTGGACGGTGGTGACGCCGGCGGGCGAGTTCAGCGCGGCTGTGGTGATCAATGCCGCTGGCGGATGGGCCGATCACCTGGCGCAGATGGCCGGCGTGCGGGCGTTGGGTTTGGCGCCTTTGCGCCGCTCGGCGGCGCTGATTCCGGCACCCGAGGGCCATGACATCAACCGCTGGCCGCTTTTTGCCAATGCCGGAGACCAATGGTACGCCAAGCCCGAGGCTGGCAAGCTGATGGTCTCGCCGGCGGAGGAAGACCCGGTCGAGCCGCATGATGTCTGGGCCGACGACATGGTCATCGCCGAAGGGCTGCACCGGTTCGAACAGGCCGTGACGATTCCGGTGACACGGGTCGAGCATTCTTGGGCCGGGATGCGGACCTTTGCTCCGGACCGGACACCTGTGGTCGGATTTGCCCCGGAAACGGAAGGGTTCTTCTGGCTGGCCGGCCAGGGCGGCTACGGCATGCAGACTGCACCGGCACTGTCACAGCTGGCTGCAGATCTTTGTATGGGCCGGCAGGCAGCTCTGGACTTGTCTGTGGTTGAGGCGCTAAGCCCCGCACGCGAAACATTGAATTTGAAACAAGGACAAGACTCATGAGTGATATCAAACGTATTGAAACCGGGGCTCGCATGAGCCAGGCCGTCATCCATGGTGGTGTCGTCTACCTGGCCGGACAGGTCGGCACCGCAGGGGCCAGCGTGACTGTGCAGACTCAGGATATTCTCGCCAACATCGACCGGTTGCTGGCGGCTGCGGGAACGGACAAGTCGAAGATCCTCCAGAGCACTATCTGGATGTCATCGATGGATGATTTTGCCGAGATGAACGCGGTCTGGGATGCCTGGGTATCGCCCGGCAATGCCCCGGCCCGTGCCGCCGGTGAATCCCGGTTGGCGACACCGGACTACAAGGTCGAAATTCTCTGCATCGCCGCGCTCTGAGATTTCGGTTGAGACAGGCGGGACGGAAGGCGCAGATGCCGTTTCTTGTCTCGCCTGATGCCGCGCGCGTTGACAGGGTGATCGGATCGAACCCGCATGCGCGTCCGTGCCAGGGTTTCTGCTCAGCGCAGCGTTAAAAAAATATGGCTGACGGGGTCTCATTTTGGTGGCCTGGAGCAAGGGGATGACCACGGGCAGGGGCAGTCACGTTGGCGCCGGATGCAAACGGCCCGGCTGCCGTGATCACGCTGGCGGCAGCGGTTGTTGATGAGCCTCTGACAGGCTGGCAGGGCGCATCGCCGTTCCGGTCGTGTCGGCGCGGTAGCGCAGAGCCGTGCCGTGCCGTCGTGTTCGGCGGGGAAGGCTCACAAAAAAACCAGCCCCCGAAGGAGCTGGTTCACGTTAAAAGGCAAGGCTGCCGACCCGGACTCCTGTCAGGCCTGAAGCGCGTCGCATCAAGCCGGTTCCGGGTGACGCACTTCAGGCTCTTTGTTTATGCATGTCGTTGTCGCAAAATCGCTGCACACTTTTGCGCGACATGCATTAGCCGAGGACTTCCTTGACGGCTTCCGCCATCGCCGCAATCACCGTGTCGGCCTCTGTCTTTGACAGGCAGAGTGGCGGTGCGAAGCCGATGATGTCGCCCTGGGGCATGGCGCGGGCAATGACGTTTCGCTTGAGCAGGGCCGCGGCCACCTGCGGGCCGATCTTCTTCGACGGATCGAAGAAGGCGCGGTCTGTCTTGTCTTCAACGAATTCGACAGCACAGAGCATGCCTTCGCCGCGCACGTCGCCGACATGGGCGTGGTCACCGAGGGCGTCGCTCATCGTCCTGTTGAAATAGGCGCCCATGCTGCCGGCATTTTCAACCAGACCCATGGAGTCGATCAGCTTGAGATTGGCCACACCAGCGGCTGCGCCGATCGGGTGGGCGGAGTAGGTCCAGCCATGACCGATAGGGCCGTTCTCGTCGGTGCCCTGTTCCAGCACTTTCCAGACCTTGTCGGAGATGATCGATCCCGACAGTGGCGCATAGGCCGACGTCAGACCCTTGGCGATGGTGATGATGTCGGATTCGATGCCGTAATGATCGGAGCCGAACATGGTGCCGAGGCGGCCGAAACCGGTGACCACTTCGTCGGCGATCATCAGAATGTCGTGCTTCTTCAGCACCTTCTGGATGGCTTCCCAGTAACCGGCCGGCGGCGGCACCAGGCCACCGGTGCCGAGCAAGGGTTCGCCGATGAAGGCGGCAATCGTGTCGGCGCCTTCGTGCGCGATCAGGGCTTCAAGTTCGCTCACGCAATGGGCGACAAACTGGGCTTCGGTCTGGCTCAGATCGGCGCGGCGGAAATAGTCCGGCGCGACCGTGTGCTTGACCTGCGACAGCGGCAGATCGAACTTCTTGTGAAAGACTTCAAGGCCGGTCAGCGAACCGGTCACCAGGCCGGAGCCGTGATAGCCGCGCCAGCGCGAGATGATCTTCTTCTTCTCGGGGCGACCGAGAATGTTGTTGTAATACCAGACCAGCTTGATGTTGGTTTCGTTGGCGTCAGAGCCGCCGAGGCCGAAATAGACCTTCGACATGTTGGACGGCGCCCGGTCGAGCACCATCTTGGCGAGCGTAATCGAGGCCTCGGTGCCATGGCCGACATAGGCATGGTAATAGGCCAGTTGCTTGGCCTGGGCGGCGATCGCATCCTGGATCTCGGCGCGGCCATAGCCGACATTGACGCAATAAAGCCCGGCAAATGCGTCGAGCAGCCTGTTGCCGTCACGGTCATCGATGAACACGCCGTCGCCGCCGGTGACAATGCGGCTTGAGCTTTCGCCGCGCGCGTGCTGGGCGAGATGGGTTGACGGGTGGAAGAAATTCTCCCGGTCCCACTGGGACAGTTGGTCGTTGGTCAGCATTGTTGTGTCCTTTTTGAAATGTGTCATGCCCAGTCGCGGCAGACATATTTGACCTCTGTGAAGGCCTCCATGCCAAGGCGCGAGCCTTCGCGTTCCAACCCGGATTGTTTCATCCCGCCAAAGGGAATCGGTGCGCCGGTCACCTTGGTTCGGTTGATCGCGACCATGCCGAACTGCAGCGCCCGGCTGGCGCGGTAGATCCGGCGCGGGTCCTGGGTGTGCAGATAGGCGACAAGTCCATACTCGGTATCATTGGCTTTTTGCAGCACCTCTTCTTCGGTGTCGAACGGCGCAATGGCGGCGACCGGACCGAAGGTCTCTTCGTGCATAATGAGCGCGCCGGCAGGTACATCTGCAAGCACCGTGGGCTGAAAGAACAATGGGCCGGCCTTGTGCTGGTCCCCGCCGGTCAGCAGTCTGGCACCCTTGGCAAGCGCATCGGCGACGTGCTCCCGCTGCTTGGCGACGGCTTTGTCGTTCATCAGCGGTCCGATGTCCCGGTTGTCCATGCCGATGCCCACCGTCAGTTTTGCCGTTGCGTCTGCAAATCTGGAGCAAAACGCATCATAGGCCGGCCGCTCGATGAAGAAGCGGTTGGCGCCCAGGCAATCCTGGCCGGAAGTCGCGAATTTTGCCTTGATGGCCTCGGCAACCGCCTTGTCCAGATCAGCGTCGGCAAACACGATGAAAGGTGCGTGGCCACCCAGTTCGAGCACCAGCCGTTTGACCGTGTCGGCGCTCTGCCTGTAGAGCAGTTTGCCGATTTCGGTGGAGCCGGTGAAGGAGACAGCACGGACCCGCTTGTCGGTCATCCAGGGTTCGACGACGACCGGCGCGCTGCCGGTGACGACATTGAAGACACCCGCGGGGAAGCCGGCGCGCTCGGCAAGCTCGGCCAAGGCGAGAGCTGAGAAAGGTGTTTCTGCGGATGGATGCGCCACGACGGTGCATCCGGCGGCGAGGGCTGCTGCTGCCTTGCGGGTGAGCATGGCGGAGGGGAAATTCCACGGTGTGATCAGGGCCGCGACGCCGACGGGTTCGCGCCAGATCTCGACTTCCGCGTCAGGCAGATGCGAGGTGACGCTTTCGATGTTGGGGCGCTTGGCCTCCTCGGCAAAGAACTCGACAAAGGACGCGCCGTAGTCGATCTCGCCGCGGGCTTCGGAAATCGGCTTGCCTTGTTCCAGCGTCATGATCCGGGCCAGATCCTCCTTGTGTTCCAGCATCAGCTCGAACCAGCGGCGCAGAATGACTGATCGCTGCTGCGGCAGCAGTGAAGACCATGCGGCAAAGGCATTCTGAGCGGCATCAACGGCCCCGATGCTGTCCTTGGCGGAAAGACTGGCGACATCGCCAAGGTGACTACCATCGGCCGGGTTGGAGACCGCGAACATCTGGGCTGCGGCTCCGGCTGTCCAGCGCCCGCCTATATAGGAAAAGCCCCGGAACAGGGCGGGATCGGACAGCTCGAACTGCGTCGTTTTGAATTTCGTTTGAACAAGGGACACGGCGTTGCTCGCGGGTTGGGTTGATGTGCTCAGACTTTAGCCGGGTCCGCGAAGATGAATTCTCTGATGGCTGTGCTTCTGCCAGAGGTTTCATCCATTGTTTCGCCCTTGGCAGGCTAATTCGTCTCCGGCGCCACAGCGGTCAGAATATCGAAAGGCGGAACTGTCGAATGCTTGACCGGTTTGGTGACAATGTAGGTAAAATACCGCGCCAGCCCGGCTTTGTGCGTGAGCAAATCGTCAATCAGCCTCTGGTAGCTGTCGATATCTCGGGTGATGACATGGAGCAGGTAATCAAAGCCGCCACCCAGGGCCCAGCATGACATGATCTCGTCATAGCGAGAGATCGCCTGCTCAAAGGTCTGGAAGGTCGCCGAGCGATGGTTTTCCAACTCGATCATGACGAAAACCGAAACCTGCGGTCCGATATGGCGCAATTCGATATCGGCATGATAGCCAGAAATGATTCCGGCTTTTTCCAGCCGACTGAGCCGTTCCCAGCAGGGGGTCGGGCTGAGGTTGACCCTTTTGGCCAGTTCGGATTTGGATATCCGACCTTCCCGCGACAGCGTCGCAAGAATCTTGATGTCGCGGTCATCGAGTTTGAGTGAGGCCATGGCGATGACTTTTGATGCAGCAATGAGGGGTTGTCAATTTAACTGATTGAGGTCATCAGTAAATCATGACAATTTGGCCTCCAAAACCACAAGACCTGCGCCGCCCTGCCTACAAATCGCTTGCCGCCGCCCTGATCCGGGCGGTCGACGCAGGTGAGTTGCGCAACGGCGACAGGCTGCCGACCCACCGCACCCTTGCCTATGATCTGGGGCTGAGCGTGCAGACAGTCAGCAGGGCCTATGATGAATTGATCCGAAGGGGCTTCATCGCCGGCGAAGTCGGGCGCGGAACCTTCGTCAGGGTCGGGCGCAGCGACACCAAAACCCCGTTTGTGCCTGACAGCCAGAACGGCGAGTTTATCGACTTTTCGCTGCTGATGCCTGTGTTTGAGAACCTGCACCTTGCCGAAATGCAGCGGGCTCTGGCCCGGCTTGCGACCGACATGCCGGCCTCGACGGTGTCCGCCTTCAGGCCTTCAACGGCGTTGCGCAAGTACAATGACGCCGCTGCGAACTGGCTTGCGCTGTGCGGGCTGAAGCCCTCCTCCCAAGGGCTGCTGATGACCAATGGCAATACCTCGGCGATGACAATCGCGCTGATGACCGTGGCCAGCACTGGTGACCTGATCGTGACCGAGGAGTTGGGGCACCACACGCTCAAGGCGCTTTCTCGGTATCTGGGATTGCGGATTCAAGGGCTGGAAGTCGACATGGAGGGCATTGTTCCATCGGCTTTTGCTGCTGCCTGTGAAAAATCCCAAGTCAAGGCGGTCTATCTGATGCCGGCCGGATTGAATCCACGCGCCGTCACGATGTCGGTTGAACGGCGGCGGGAGCTGGTGGCGCTGGCTCGACGCTATGATGTGCTGATCATCGAAAACGATGCCTGGGGGCCGCTCCAGCCCGGCAGACCTGATCCGATTGCTGCGATGGCGCCGGAGCGAACCTTCTATTTCACCAGCATGACCAAATGCATCATGCCAGGCCTCAGATTTGGCTATCTGACGATGCCGGAAGCCTTTGAATCGGCCGCCGCCAACCGGCATCTTGTGACCAGCTGGATGGCCACCCCGTTGATGGCCGAGATCGGCAGCCGGTGGATTGATGATGGCACGGCAGAGCGGCTGCTGAACTGGCAGATGCAGGCGCTGGGCAGACGGAATGAACTGGCCGCTGAGGTTCTTGCAGGAATTCCGTTCCACTCCAGCAGCAATGGAATGCATATCTGGCTGCCCATTCCAGGCTCTTGGACCGAAGACGGGTTTGTGGCCCATGCCCGGCTCAACGGAGTGGCTGTGGCGCCCGGGTCAGCGTTTGCCATGTCCGAAACCGTGGCCAAGCACGGCGTCCGTATTTGTCTGGGAGCCGAAACGGATCAGGCGTTCGAGCGCGGATTGACGGTGATATCGCGTCTCGCTCGCAGCAATCCCGAGCCGGCATTGCTCACATTGTAGCGGCTGGTACGCTGCGCGCGGCCGGGGCCGGATGCCGCGGTCGCGCGGGCATCTCGTCCGATGGCGCAATAGTGAACTGCAATAATTGTCATGATTTAATAATCGCATTGACTCTTTATTGTCCTTCTTTAATCTCTTAAAAGTCATAACAATAAAGAAGTGAGGGGGCTGGGTTCACCGCTTTCCACTCGCTCAGTCATTGGGGGACGCCGGCGACATCAAGTGCGCTCGCTTTTTGTCTGCCCGCAGATTTTTGCACCGGCACGTTGGCCGGACAGTGATGCGAACAGATAATCATTCAGAGAGGAACCAACTATGAATTCGACACTCCGCACTTTTCTCGGTGGCGTTGCTGCCGTTGCCATTCTTGCAACCGGCACGATCGGCGCGCAGGCCGACAGCTGGAAATACGCGTTCGAAGAATCCCTGACCGAGGTTCAGGGTGTTTATGCAACCAAATTCAAGGAATCGGTCGAAGCCAATTCCGATCATACGATTGAGCTTTTTCCCTACGGGACCCTGGGTGAATCGGCCGATATCATGGAGCAGGCCCAGGCCGGAATCCTGCAGTTTGTCGATCAGTCACCCGGCTTTACCGGTGCGTTGATTCCGGAGGCACAGGTGTTTTTCGTGCCCTATCTGCTGCCAACCGATCAGGCGCATCTCGCCCGGTTCTACAAGGAAAGCAAGGCGATCAACGAGGATTTCGAAAGCCTGTATGCCGAACAGGGCCTTGAGCTTCTGGTGATGTTCCCGGAAGGCGAAGTGGCGATGACCACCAAGGAGCCGGTCAGGAGTTGCGCCGATCTCAACGAGGTCAAGTTCCGCGTCATGACCAACCCGCTGCTGGTTGAATCCTACAAGGCATTCGGCGCCACACCGACCCCGCTTCCATGGGGCGAAGTGTACGGCGGCCTGCAGACCAACATCATCCAGGGACAGGAGAACCCCACCTTCTACCTGTATTCGACCGGACTGTATGAAGTGACAGATTACATCACCTATGCCGGGCATAATAATTTCACCACGGCAGTGATGGCCAACAAGGATTTCTATGATGGCCTCGGGGATGGCGACAAGAAGGTCATCGAGGACGCTGCCGCCTCGGCCTATGACTACATTGTCGAATACCAGAAGGGACTGGCCGACAGTGAACTGAAAAAGATCATGGAAGCCAAGCCGGAGATGACCGTCACCGTCCTTACGGAAGAAGAGCGCGCCTGCTTCAAGGCCGCCGCCGCTGGCGTCGAAGCCAAATTCATCGAAATGACAGGCGAGAGCGGCAAGGCAATCCTTGATCAGATGAAGGCTGACCTGGACGCAACCAAGGGCTGATCTGTTCCGGATTGCAGGTATCGATACTTCCGGAGGCCGTTTGAAGATGGCCTCCGGTGCGGTCAGCCAACAAGCCGGGAGGCTATCTTGGAAGAGCTAACGGAGCACAATCCGCACGAATCCTCGCTACCGGGCTTTCTGGGCGTGATCGATTCGACAATCAGCCGGGTGGAGTCCGTACTGCTCGCCGCCGGCGTGCTGCTGATGGCGGTCAATACGATTGCCAATGTCGTCGGGCGGTTTGTGTTTCAGTACAGCCTGTTTTTCTCCGAGGAACTCAACCGGATCCTCATCATCCTGATCACCTTCGCGGGCATCAGCTATGCTGCCCGCCAGGGCCGCCATATCCGCATGTCGGCGATCTACGATGCGTTGCCGGCCAGGGCTCGCAGGAGCTTCATGGTGTTCATCGCGGCGGCCACTGCCGTGACGATGTTTGCGCTCTGCTACTTCTCGATCGGCTATATCGGAAAGGTCGCCACATCCGGCCGCGTACTGCCTTCGCTTCAGTTGCCGGTCTACTGGATCTTCCTTTGGGTGCCGATCGGCTTCTTCATGACCGGACTTCAATATGCGTTGACCGCGGTCAAGAACCTGACCGGAAAAAACATCTATCTGTCGACCCGCGTGCTTGAGGGTTACGACGATGACGAACTCGAGGTTTGAGGAAGACGATCCATGGCACTGACCATTTTCCTGATCATGATCGTTCTGCTGCTGCTCGGCTTTCCGATGATGATTCCGCTGCTCGTCTCCACCTTTGTCGGCTTTGTCTTCATGTTTGGCGATCTGGGCAAAATGGACTTCATGGTTCAGCAGATGATTGCCGGCATCCGGCCGGCGTCGCTGATTGCCGTACCGATGTTCATTCTTGCCGCCGATATCATGACCCGCGGTCAATCGGCCAACCGGCTGATTGACATGGTGATGAAGTTCGTGGGTCACATCAAAGGCGGGCTGGCGGTCAGTACCGCGGCTGCGTGCACGCTGTTCGGCGCAGTATCCGGCTCGACCCAGGCGACGGTTGTCGCCGTCGGTTCGCCCTTGCGCCCGCGCATGCTCAAGGCCGGGTACAAGGATTCCTTTGTTCTGGCGCTGATCATCAATGCGTCGGATATCGCGTTCCTGATTCCGCCATCGATCGGGATGATCATCTACGGGGTGATTTCCAGCACATCGATTTCCGAGCTGTTCATTGCCGGGATTGGCCCGGGGCTGCTGTTGCTCGTGCTGTTTTCCGCCTACAGCATGGTCTATGCGATTGTGAACAAGGTTCCCACCGAGCCCAAGGCGACCTGGGCTGAACGGGGTGAATCGGTCAAACGGGCGATCTGGCCGCTGGGTTTTCCGGTGATTATCGTTGGCGGAATCTATGGCGGCATTTTCAGCCCGACCGAGGCCGCTGCAGCTTGCGTGCTCTATGCAGTCATTCTCGAATTTATCGTCTTCAGATCCCTGAACCTGCCCGATATCTACCGGATCGCCAAATCTACGGGGCTGATCACGGCCGTTGTGTTCATTCTGGTTGGCGCCGGGGCGGCCTTTTCCTGGGTGATCTCATTTGCCCAGGTGCCGCAGGAGATCCTGGCGGCTGTCGGAGTCGCGGATATGGGGCCCAAGGGGGTGTTGGCGGTCATCTCGATCTCCTTCTTCATCGGGTGCATGTTTGTCGATCCCATCGTGGTCATTCTGATCCTGGTTCCGATCTTTGCTCCGGTGGTCAAAACGGTGGGTCTCGACCCGGTGCTGGTGGGAACGATCATCACGCTTCAGGTGGCGATCGGGTCGGCAACGCCGCCGTTCGGCTGTGACATCTTTACGGCGATCGCCATCTTCAAGAGACCCTATATCGAGGTCATTCGCGGCATCTTTCCGTTTACGGTGATCCTGCTGTGCGTCTCTGTAGCCCTTATTTATTTTCCGCAGATCGCTTTGTTCCTGCGCGATCTCGCATTCCGGTAAGGGGATAGATCGATGTTTGAGCGAATCCTGGTTGCGGTCGACGGGTCGGAAGGCTCCAAGAAGGCGCTGATGCTGGCGTCGAAACTGCAGCAAACCTGTGGCTGCGAGCTGTTGATTCTGACGGTGTTTCGTCATCACTCACTTCTGGAGGCATCAACGTCGATGGTGCGACCGGAAGACCCGGAAAACCTTGATGACTCGATGCGTGATTACGCCAAGGACGTTGCCGAGGAGGCGAAGAAGATCGCCGCCGAAGCAGGTGCGGATCAAGTTCGCGCATTTGTGAAGGCCGGCCAGCCAGCGCGAATGATTGTCCAGTTTGCGCAAGATCACAAGGTGGACCTGATCATCGTCGGCAGCCGCGGCCTGGGCGACATGCAGGGATTCCTGCTGGGCAGTGTCTCTCACAAAGTCACCAGCCTGGCGTCCATTCCGGTGATGGTGGTCTAGCGTTTTTGTCAGCAGGACAGTGAATATGTCCCATGAAGTGGGGAGGAACGGCGTATGACTGCAGTCAAAGCCTTACAATCGGCAGAGATCGTCCGGTTTGATGACGCCAGCGCGACTGCCCGGTTCGGGCTCATAGCTCTCGCAACCGACATGACCAGCGAGCGTGACCTTTACCGGCAATTGCCCGGCGACAGTGTTGCCATCCATGTCACACGGGTTGCTTTCGAGAACCCGACGACACCGGAGAACCTGCGGAAAATGGCCCCGCGTCTCACCGACGCGGCGGCATTGCTGGCGCCGTTGCAGCCGCTCAGAGCGATTTGCTACAGTTGCACCTCGGCTTCTGTCGCCATTGGCGACGACAGCGTCACAGCGTCGATCCAGGCGGGTATCGGCAATGTTCCGGTGGTCACGCCTTCGGGGGCGGCGCGGCTGGCTCTTGCGGCGCTCGGGGTCCGGCGTCTTGCACTCCTGACGCCTTACCTCGTTGAGACCACCCAGCCGATGGCAGAATATTTCACGAAACACGGGCTGGAGCTGTGTCGTGTTGAATGTCTCGGCCTGGAGGATGACCGCGAGATGGCGCGGGTGAGTGACCGGACCATCCTCAACGCCGCGATCGCGGTTGACACGCCCGATGCGGAAGCGCTGTTCATATCCTGCACCGGGCTGCCGGCAATCAACGTCATCGCCGAGCTTGAGGAGCGACTCGGCAAGCCGGTGGTGACCTCCAATCAGGCCAGCGCATGGGCGATGTCCCGACTCGGCGGTTTTCACGATCACAAACCCGCGCGGTTCGGCCGGCTGTTTGAGCGTGAGTTGCCGGACCATGCTTTCGGTGCGGTCGCATGAGCACGTCACACGCCTTTGTCGATCTCGGCGAAATCGAGCGGGCACGCGTGGCCATCGCGGGTACCGTGCGCACCACACCGGTCAATCTGTCCGTCTCACTGACAGATCTCGCCGGTGTGCCGGTTTCCCTCAAGCTGGAACACACGCAGATCACCGGCAGCTTCAAACTGCGCGGGGCAACCAATGCGGTTGCGTGCCTCTCCGATGACGAGAAGCGCCGTGGTGTTGTCGGTGTGTCGACCGGCAATCACGGGCGGGGTCTTGCCTATGCTGCCAGGGCGGCCGGGGTGAGATGCATCATCTGCATGTCACGGTTGGTTCCGCAGGCCAAGATCGACGGGATCAAGGCGCAAGGCGCCGAAGTGCGGATTGTCGGCAGCTCGCAGGACGAGGCGCAAGGGGAGGTCGATCGTCTGGTGACTGAGGACGGCATGATCATGATCCCGCCTTTCGATCACCGCAAGATCATTGCAGGGCAAGGCACTCTTGGGCTCGAACTTCTGGAACAGGTGCCGGATGTGGCCACCGTTCTGGTTCCGGTTTCCGGCGGCGGCCTGGTCTCCGGTGTTGCCGCCGCGATCAAGGCCAGACGGCCGGATGTCCGGATCGTCGGGGTTTCGATGCAACGTGGTGCGGCCATGCATGCCTGTCTTGCAGCCGGCAAACCGGTGCTGGTCGAAGAGTTGGCCACGCTCGCCGACTCGCTCGGTGGCGGCATTGGGCTGGATAACCAGCTGACATTTGCCATGACCCGCGATCTGGTCGACGAGGTGGTGCTGGTCAGCGAGGCGGAAATAGCGGCCGCGATCAGGCATGTCTACTGGCAGGAACGGCAGATCATCGAAGGCTCCGGGGCTGTCGGGGTTGCGCTGTTGCTGGCGCGCAGGATCGAAAGCGCCGGACCTGTCGCAGCAATTCTGAGCGGCGGCAATATCGACATGAAACAGCACCATCGCATCATCTCCGGTGAAGATGTCGATGTCACAAAAGAGGTTGCATGACATGGCCCGCATCAAGATCCTGACCGAGGCGGAATTGCGTGGCGTGGTGGGGCTTGATCTCGACGCCGTCGATTGCATCGAGCAGGCCTTCGCCGCACTGGCGACCGGCGATGTGGTGATGCCGCCGATCCTGTCGATGGCGATCGCGGCGTTCAATGGCGAGGTTGATGTCAAAACCGCATTCGTGCCGGGCATCGACAGCTTTGCCATCAAGATCTCGCCCGGCTTTTTCGACAACCCGAAGATCGGCCTGCCAAGCACATCGGGACTTATGGTGCTGTTTGCGGCAAGAACCGGCATGCTCGAGGCGTTGCTGCTCGACAATGGCTACCTGACCGATGTGCGCACGGCAGCGGCCGGCGCGGTTGCGGCAAGGCACCTGGCCCGTGCCGATGCGTCAACGGCTTGTATCCTGGGGGCGGGCGTGCAGGGCAAGCTGCAACTCAAGGCGCTTTGCCTGGTGCGCCCGATCAAGACGGCGACCATCTGGGCGCGCGATCCGGACCGGGCCATGATCGCTGCTGCTGAAATGACGCGAGAGCTGGGCATCGAGGTCACCGCTGCCACCGAGATTGCGGCAGCGGTGTCTGCGGCCGATGTCATCGTCACCACGACACCGGCGTCAAAGCCGATCCTGCGAAGCGACTGGTTACGGCCGGGGCAGCACATCACGGCCATGGGCTCGGACCAGGACCACAAGAACGAGCTCGATCCGGGCTGCTTCGCCAAAGCAGAGCTTTATGTTCCCGACCGGCTGACACAAACCCGCACCCTGGGTGAATTGCGGTCGGCCATTGCCGCCGGTGCCGCAACGTCGGATGCGGATTTTGCAGAACTGGGCATGATCGTCGCCGGCAAAGCCAAGGGCAGGCCGTCCGACGACGCAATCACCATTGCCGATCTGACCGGTACCGGCATCCAGGATACCGCCATCGCGACATTTGCCAGCGCGCGTGCCCTGGCGGCGAAGGCTGGTTCAGACTTTTCAAACTGACTTCCCACCAAGAAAGGAAAATCCCCCCGAATGTCCGCGCCAGTTCTTAATTTCAGCAGGGACGAATATTCGCAGCGCGTCGCCAAGACGCGTGCTGCCATGGTCAAAGCAGGTGTCGATGTCATTGTCGTGTCCGACCCGTCCAACATGGCATGGCTGACGGGCTATGACGGCTGGTCATTCTATGTCCACCAATGCGTGGTGGTCGGTCCGGACGGAGACCCGATCTGGTTCGGCCGCGGTCAGGATGCCAATGGCGCGCGGCGCACCTCTTACCTGGCTGAGAGCACCATCATCGGCTATGCGGACAATTATGTTCAATCGACCGAACGTCATCCGATGGATTATCTCTCGGCAAAGCTTGATGAGCGCGGATGGGGCAACAAGCGCATCGGCGTCGAGATGGACAATTACTGGTTTTCAGCGGCTGCCTTTGCCTCCTTGCAAAAGCACTTGCCCAATGCCCGGTTTTCCGACGTCACGACGCTGGTGAACTGGCAACGGGCGGTCAAGTCGAGCCAGGAGCTTGACTACATGCGCAAGGCTGCGCGTCTTGTCGAGCGGATGCATCAGACGATCTTCGACAAATGCGAGCCCGGCTACCGCAAATGCGACCTCGTGGCCGACATTTATGAAGCCGGTCTGCGCTATGACGACCACCTCGGCTTTGGCGGCGACTATCCGGCGATCGTTCCGCTGTTGCCCTCGGGCGCTGACGCGTCGGCGCCGCATCTGACCTGGGACGACAAGCCGATGAAAAGCGGCGAGGGCACCTTCTTCGAAATTGCCGGTGTCTACAAGCGCTACCATTGCCCGCTGTCGCGCACGATGTTTCTGGGCAAGCCGACGCAGACATTCATCGATGCGGAAAAGGCTGTTCTCGAAGGCATGGAGGCCGGGCTCGAGGCTGCCAAGGCGGGCAATCTGTGCGAGGATATCGCGATCGCCTTCTTCAAGGTGCTGACCAAGTACGGGATCAGCAAGGATAACCGCACCGGCTATCCGATCGGTCTGTCCTATCCGCCAGACTGGGGCGAGCGCACCATGTCGCTGCGGCCCGGGGACAAGACCGTGCTTGAGGAAAACATGACCTTCCACTTCATGACCGGGTTGTGGATGGACGACTGGGGTTTTGAGATCACCGAGAGCATCGTCATCGGCGCAACCGGCTCCGAGTGCCTGGCCAATGTTCCGCGCCGCCTGCTGGTGAAGGATTGATCGCCCATGTCCGTCAATCCAATTACACCGACAATTCCGCTGAACGAAGATGGAGTGCATCACGGTTTTCTCCGCCTGCCCTATAGCCGTGATGATTCCGCCTGGGGATCGGTGATGATCCCCATCACCGTGATCAAGAACGGAATTGGGCCCTGTGCGCTTCTAACCGGCGCCAATCACGGGGACGAATATGAAGGCCCGGTTGCGCTGATGGATCTGGCCGTGTCGTTGAAGCCGGAGGATATCGAGGGCCGGGTGATCATCGTGCCGGCCATGAACTATCCGGCGTTCAGGGCGGGAAGCCGCACATCGCCGATTGACCGGGGCAACATGAACCGGTCCTTTCCCGGTTCGCCAAGCGGGACTGTCACGGAAAAGATCGCGGATTACATCCAGACCGTTCTGTTGCCGGAAGCCAGTATCGTGCTCGACTTCCATTCAGGCGGCAAGACGTTGGATTTCATTCCCTTCGCTTCTGCCCATGTGCTGGAAAACAAGGATCAGCAGGCGGCCTGTGTGGCCGCAGTCGAGGCGTTCAATGCCCCCTATTCGATGATCATGCTCGAGATCGACAATGTCGGCATGTATGACACGAGCGTCGAAGATCAGGGCAAGACCTTTGTCACGACCGAACTTGGTGGTGGCGGCACCTCGACAGCGCGGTCCAATGCCATTGCCAAGAAGGGCGTACGCAATGTGCTCATTCATGCGGGAATCATGAAGGGCGAGCTGGAGATCGCGCCCTCGGTGATGCTCGACATGCCTGATGATGATTGTTTCGTGTTCTGCCAGGATGACGGCATGATCGAGGCGGTGCGGGATCTGGGTGACGAGGTCAGGGAAGGCGAAGTTGTCGCCCGCGTCTGGCCAATTGACCGGACAGGCAGAGCGCCTGTGGATTACCGCGCCAGGCGCGCGGGGATCGTGGCTTCACGGCATTTTCCAGGGTTGGTCAAGGCCGGAGACTGCATGGCAGTGGTGGCGGTGAAGGTCTAAGCCGGCTGCGTGATGACGGCAGATCGCCCATTCAAGAAAAAGACCCGTCAAAGTTTGGCGGGTCTTTCCAGTCTTCAGATGTTGCGTGCCGGACCGGAATTACATCCGTTCAGCCAATTCGGGCGGCAATGCTCTTGGTCTTGCAATAGCTCTTGAGCCCTTCAAGGCCCTTTTCTCGGCCGAAGCCTGACTGCTTGTTGCCGCCGAACGGCACTTCGATGCCACCGGCAAAATATTCATTGATGTAGACTTGCCCGGCATCGATATCGCGCGCGAGCTGATGCGCCCTGGAAAAGTCACGGGTGAACACGCCTGCAACCAGCCCGAAGCGGGTGCAATTGGCCAGGTGCAGCGCATGGTCTGCATCGTCAGCTTTCTGGACTGTGAGAACCGGGCCAAAAATCTCTTCCTGAACCAGTTCGTCGTCCTGCGGCCGGCTGGCGACAATCGTCGGTTCGATGAAATAGCCCTTGCCGGATTCGGCTGCCGTTGCGGCAAGTCCGCCAGCCAGGAATTCCGCTCCACGCTCGCGGGCCCGGTCGAGAAATCCGAGGATCTTGTCGCGCTGGGCGGCTGAATTGACCGGCCCCATATCCGGCGAGCGGAGGCCGTGGCCCAGGGAAATCGCGGCTGCTTTCTTTGCCAGCGTCTCGACAAAACGGTCGTGAATGCCGGCCTCGATCACCAGGCGCGACCCGGCCGAGCAGATCTGTCCGGCGTGCTCGAAGATGGCGCCGGTCACATTGGCGATGGCGGCGTCAAAATCACAATCATCAAGAACCACGACCGGCGACTTGCCGCCGAGTTCCATCACCGAGCGGGTGACGTTTTCGGCGCAGGCGCGCATCACGTGGGCTCCGGTGGCAACCGAGCCGGTGAAAGTGACGTGGTCGATGCCGGTGTGGGCAACGAGAGGCGCGCCTGCCTCCACTCCGGTGCCGGTGACGACATTGCAGACGCCTGCGGGCAAGCCGGCCTGGGCCAGCAATTCCGCCAGAAGAAGCGCCGTGAACGGGGTCTGTTCGGCCGGTTTGGCGATCACGCTGCAGCCGGCGGCCAGCGCCGGCGCCATGCCGCGAGCAGCCGTCGAAATCGGGAAGTTCCAGGGAATGATATGGGCTGTCACGCCGACGGGCTCGTGCTGGCTGAAGCCGACATAACCGGAAGGCAGCGGAAACACCTGGCCTTCGAGCTTGTCACATGCGCCTGCGTAATACTCAAAAGTGCGGGCGGCGCCGGAGACATCGCCACGGGCTTCGCCAATCGGCTTGCCGCTGTCCAGGCACTCGGCTATGGCCAGCCGCTCGGCATTCTGCCGGATCAGTTCGGCTGTGCGGTTGAGAACACGGCCGCGGTCTGCCGGTGGCGTACGGCGCCAGACGGCAAAGCCCTTGCGCGAGCTGGAGACAGCGTCGGCAATGTCATCGGCGTCACCGCGGGCAAAATCGGCAAAGGCTTCCCCCCGACCGGGATCTTCGCTTTGCATCGATCGCCCGGAGCGCGAGCGGCGAAACTCACCGTCGATAAAATGGCCCTGGGGAAGACGAAGACTGGAGGCGTCCGTCAGATACTTCAGCAAGCCGTCGGGTTGTGTCAGCATTGTTCAGGCTCCCAAAGAACTGATCTGGTGTTTGGACTGCTCCAGCCAGGCCGGGCTGATCTCGACGCCCCAGCCGGGGGCATTCGTAACCGTGGCCTTACCATCGACGATTGTGTAGGGTGACTCGACAAACAGACCGTACTGCCACGGATAGTAATCCTCGACCTCGATGGAGAATTCGAGGTATTTTCCGGCATTGGGGATGGCACGCAGCATGTGCATGGTGAACAGCGTCACCATCGACCAGTTGGCGCTGTGCGGCGTGCATGGCAGTCCGGCCTTGTGGGCCATGTCGGCAACCCTCAAGGTGCGTGTGAGGCCACCCAGATAGCAGATGTCGGGTTGAATGATGTCGACGGCTTTCATGTCGATCATCCAGCGCCAGTTCGGCAGTTCGCAGTCCTGTTCGCCGCCGGTGATATCGATCGACAGCGCTTGGGTGACTTGTCTGGTTTGCTCGTATTCCCAGTAAGGGCAGGGTTCTTCGAAATGGCTGATGCCGTTTTGCTCAAGCATCTTGCCGATTTCGATTGCCTGATCCGGGCTGTAGCAGGAGTTGGCGTCAACCAGCAGTGCGACGCTGTCATCCATAGCCTTGCGCATGGTGGGGACGATTTCCTCGGTGCGGCCGGGCCATTCGTCCTTGCCGCGCCCGCATTCGGCGCCAATCCGGAATTTGAAAGCGTCGAAGCCGAATTCGTCGCGCAGGCGGCTCAAGCGTGCCGCCTCGTCCTTTGGTGTGATGTCGCGTTTCATCGACGACGCATAAGCACGGAGGGGACCCGGCGTGCCGCCGATCAGCTCGCAGACCGGCTTGCCTTCCAGGCGGCCGCGCAGATCCCACAGCGCCGTGTCGAGGCCGCCGATCGCGCGCTTCAGATAGGAACCGGGGAATTTATGCTCTTTCTCGGGGATGAGATCGACAAGGTAATCGATATCGAGTGCCGATTGACCCAGTGCATAGGGTGCGACCTGCCGATGCACGATTTGTGCTGTGATATCTGCGTAATAGGGTGCCACCTGGCCCCAGCCAATATCACCGGTGTCCGTCGTGACCTTGACGAAGCAGACGAACTCATTGGTGAACGTTTCGATATGAGAGATTTTCATAATTTACAAACCCGTGCCGATGTTTCAGGAACCGTAGCGGGAAGATTGGACTTACGATAAGGTCCAATCTGGCAAAGATTGCAGACCAGTTTTCGATTCTCCGGAGTATTGTTATGAAAACCAAGGCGGGGGCCATTCTCTCCTCGATTCGCATCGACCGGACCGAGGACCGTAAAATCAGTGTGCAACTCTATATGGGGTTGCGCGATATCATTCTCTCGGGCGGCTTGAAGGGCGGCGAGCGATTGCCGGCAACCCGGACCCTGGCCAGCGAAGTCGGCGTGTCGCGGACAACGGCGCTCGATGCGGTCGGGCGGCTGATATCGGAAGGGCTTCTGGAGTCGCGGATCGGCGCGGGGACCTTTGTCAGTCACACGATGACCGGCCGGACGCCGGTCAAGCGCAAGCCCTCCGGAAGCGATCCGGGAACACAGCCGCGGTTGTCGCACTCGACGGTCATGGCGCGGCAATTGTTTGCCGAGCGGCGGCGGCTGCCGCACAAGTCGCAAGCTTTCGTCACTGCGCTGCCCGCACTCAACTCTTTTCCGATGGCGCAATGGGCGCGGCTGTCGGCACGCCACCTCAGGTCGGGCAGGGATGCTGTGATGGGGTATGGCAGTCCGTATGGATTGCCCCGATTGCGTGCGGCCATTGCAACCCACCTCAACGCCAGTCGCGGAATCCAGTGTGACCCTGAACAGGTCTTTGTCGTTGGCGGCGCGCAGCAGGCCTTCTCGGTTATTGGCGGCATGCTGCTCGACCTGGGCGAAAAGGTCTGGTTTGAAAACCCCGGCGCCATCGGCGCGCGCAACGCCTTCATATCGCAAGGGGCCGAGCTGGTTCCGGTGTCAGTGGATGAGGAGGGCATTGTCGTTGCCGAAGGTCTGGCCAAGGCGCCGGATTTCAGACTGGCTTTCGTCACCCCCTCGCATCAGCAGCCGTTGAGCAAGGTCATGAGCCTGTCCCGCAGGCTGGCGCTGCTGGATGCGGCTGACCGGGCTGACGCCTTCATTGTCGAAGACGATTATGATGGGGACTTCTATTTCGGCGGGCAGCCGCTGCCGACCCTGAAGAGCATCGATACGAACGGGCGGGTGATCTATGTCGGCACCTTCTCCAAGACCCTGTTTCCGTCACTGCGGCTTGGATTCCTGGTGGCGCCGGCCAGTATGGTCGATTCCTTGTCGGCAATCTTTTCCGCCGCCCTGAGTGGCGTGCCGACCTGGCCGCAGGCGATTGTTGCCGATTTTATCGACGAGGGGCATTTCTCGACGCATATCAGAACCATGCGACAGCACTATAAGAAACGCCACGAGATCGTGCATGAGCATGCCAGGCAATTTGCCCAGCACATGCATGTCCAGCGCGCATCGGCTGGGTTTCACACGGTCGGCTATTTCAAGGCGGAGCAACCGGACGAGAAGGACTTCGTCGACAGGGCTCGTGCTGCGGGACTGACCCTGTCGGGCATCGGACGCTATTGTTTGACGCCGATCGATCGCAAAGGTGTGGTGATCGGCTATGGGGCAGCCAGCGAGAGCGAAATCCGGCAGGGCATGGAGGTGATGGCGCAATTGTTCGCATGACAGGCCAGGGTCTGCCCCGGCCTGTGACGTGGGCGGCACTCGATTGCAATCCGCCACAGGCGGGGTAGGATGCTGTCATA
This sequence comes from Hoeflea sp. YIM 152468, assembly GCF_029210485.1. Taxonomy (GTDB): domain Bacteria; phylum Pseudomonadota; class Alphaproteobacteria; order Rhizobiales; family Rhizobiaceae; genus Hoeflea. The sequence goes on along the minus strand of NZ_JARGET010000026.1, from coordinate 92,637 downwards.
AAGTGGTATGGAAAATTATCTATAATGGATATGCGGTGCAGTCCAATGAGGGGCTACGCTTCTTGTCATCTGCGCGGGTTATAACAATAATGCGCTGATCTTCAGAGGGTATAAAGGGAGTCTAACATGATCATGAAACTAGCAATTGCCGGGCTGTTGGCCACAACCGTCATGGCAGCCGGACCGGCGCAGGCGGAGACCTTGCGCCTTTTGACCTGGGGCTCCTATGCTCCTGACGAGTTGGTGAAAAAGTTTGAAGCGGCCAATCCCGACATCACTGTCGAGGTGACGTTTTCGAACAACGAGGAAATGATTGCCAAACTGCGCGCGACCGGTGGTGCCGGATTCGACCTGGCTCAGCCGAGCCACGACCGTATCTATGCCGTGCAGCAGGAATACAACATCTACAAACCACTGGATCTTTCCAAGATCAATGTCGACGCCATGCAGGCCAAGCTGCTTGACGGCGTGAAGGCCAACACCACGATCGATGGCGAAGTCTATGCCGTGCCGCACCAGTGGGGTACGTCGGGACTGATGGCCAACAAGACATCGGCGCCCGATGTCAAGGCGTGGGGCGACCTGTGCGACCCGCAATACAAGGGCAAGACCTCGATGCGGCTGAAGCGCACCATCCTTCTCGGGATGGCGTTCGACATGGGCGAAGATCCGTTCGCAGCCTATGCCGATCTCGACAAGTATCAGACCATCCTGGACAAGGTCGCCGACAAGCTGATTTCCTGCAAGGACAATCTGAAGGCCTACTGGAAGGGCGGCGACGACCTTTCGGCGATGATGATGTCCGGCGAGATCGTGGCGTCGGAAACCTGGGACTCGACCGCCTACAAGCTCCATGGCGAAAACCAGGATATCGTGTTCGTGCCGCCGAAGACCGGTGCGCTTGCCTGGATCGACACCTTCGCCATTCCGCGCAAGGGTGAAGCCGACGATGCCGCCTACAAGTGGATCAACTTCGTGCTCGAGCCCGAAAACGTGAAGATCATGTCGGCCAGCACCGGCGCCATCGCCGCTGTTGAAGGCGGCAAGGATCTGCTGCCGGATGACAAGAAGGCTGCCGTCAATGCCTCCTTTACCGACGACGACATCAACAATCTGAAGTTCTTCGCCAACATCCCGGCCGGTGTCGAGGACATGGAAGGCAAGACGCTTGAAAAGATCAAGGCTGCCACCGGTTCCGAGTAGGCCTGACACCACGATCTTGTATTCGTGACGAGATGCGGCTGACCCCGTCAGGGCTCGGCCGCATCAAAATCTCCATAGACTTCTGACGTTACTGCACAGGGCACTCGATGCAATCAATCACCGAGAACGATCTGGAATGCATCCAGATTCAAAAGCACTTCGGATCGGTCCGAGCCGTTGATAATGTCTCATTCGAGATCCCCAAGGGTTCGTTCTTTTCGATCCTTGGTCCGTCGGGATGTGGCAAGACCACCCTGATGCGGATGATCGCCGGATTTGAGCAGCCAAGTTCCGGAGACATCCGGATCAAGGGGAATTCGGTGATCGGCACGCCGCCAAACCGGCGCAACGTGAAAATGGTGTTCCAGCACCTCGCCTTGTTTCCGATGATGAATGTCTATGAAAATATCGCTTATGGCCTGCGGTGCGCCGGAGCCTCGAAAGATGTCATCCGCACCAAGGTGCACGATGTGCTCGAGCGCATTTCGCTGCCTGATGTCGCCAACCGTGAAATCACCCAGCTCTCCGGCGGCCAGAAGCAGCGCATCGCGATTGCCCGCTGCATGGTTCTTGATCCTGACGTGCTGCTGCTCGATGAGCCGCTTGGCGCGCTGGATCTGAAGCTGCGCGAGGCGATGAAGATCGAGCTCAAACTGCTGCAGCATCAGTTTGACACGACCTTTGTCTACATCACCCACGACCAGTCCGAAGCCCTGGTCATGTCGGACAATGTGGCGATCATGAACGAGGGCAAATTTGTCCAGATCGGAACGCCGCAGGAGCTCTATCATAACCCTACCGCAGCATTTGTCGCCGGGTTTGTCGGCGACACCAACCGCTGGGCCGGGCGGGTTATCCGCGCCGAAAACGGCACTGTCGAAGTCGAAACCGAAGCAGGTCTGACCATGCGCGGTTCGGTGCGTGGATCTGGCGCTCCCGGTGTGGGCGACACGGTCAGCGCCTTTGTCCGGCCGGAGTTCATCACGGCGGAAAAAACCACCGGTCAGCCCAAGGTGGCGGACCAGACCCACAATGTCATCAGTGGCAAGATCGACAGCATTCTGTTTAACGGCGCCAACAGCCGCGCGCTGGTGCGTGACCGGGCGGGCGAGCTTATCGAGGCGGATGTGGTGTTGACCGGCGGGACACAGGACCTGAAGCCAAAAGATGACGTCACGCTTTCATGGTCTTGCGAACAGACCATGAGCTTCAAGGGTTGAGGGCGAACAGATGATGCAGAACGATATCAAACGGCTGTCGCTGTTTTTGCTGTTTGCACCGTTCGCGCTGTGGATCATTTTGCTCATTGTCCTGCCTCATCTCGGGATGTTCTACATATCCCTGCAGGAGAAGGTCGGGCCGCGGGTGTATGAATTCGGGCTTGCGAATTACATCAATTTCTTCAATGAGCCGATCTACTGGAACACCCTGATCCGCACCGGATCGATGTCAATGCTGGTCACCGTGCTGGCGCTGCTGTTGGGATTTCCGATCGCCTATTACATTGCCAAGATCGCCGGTAACCGCACCCGTGGCGCGCTGTTCCTGATGTGCCTGATTCCGCTTTGGGTCAGCGACCTGATCCGTGCCTTCGGCTGGATCCTGCTGCTCAGGGAAACCGGCATCATTTCCAGCAGCCTTCAGTGGGCCGGCCTGATCAATACCCCGATCGAATTTCTCTACAATGATGCGGCGGTGATCATGGGACTGGTCTATACGGTCATCTTGTTCATGATCGTGCCCCTGGTTTCGACACTCGATGGCATGGACAATTCGATGATCGAAGCCGGCTACAACCTCGGCGGCAACGGCCCGACCGTGCTCAGGCGGATCATCATTCCGTATGCGATGCCGGGTATCGTCTCGGGTTGCATCGTGGTGTTCATGCTGACGGCAGGCAGTTACCTGACCCCGATCCTGCTCGGCGGCAAGAACTCGAGCTGGTTCACCGAACAGATCTATGACCAGTTCATCACCCGCTACAACTGGGAGTCCGGTGCGGCGTTCGGCTTCCTGCTGCTGGCGTTCACCTCTCTCGTGATCTGGGGCGGGTTGAAACTCTCCGGACAGACACTCAACAGCACGGTGGCGAGAAGCTGATGGCGATCAAACCCAATACCGCGTTTCTCACCAGCTATCGCATCTATGTGGCGGCCTTCTTCGTGTTTCTGGCAGCGCCGCTGGTTGCGGCGGGCATGTTCGCCTTCAACGATTCGGTGTTTCCGTCGTTGCCCTGGCAGGGATTCACGCTTGACTGGTTTTTCAACGATAGCGAGCCGAAGCTCGGCATGTTCCATGACCGCAGACTGTTGCGCGGGCTTTATTATTCTTTCGTCATTGCAAGCTTCGTTTCGCTGCTTTCGGTGTTTGTCGGCACCTGCAATGCCTTCCTGTTCGTGCGCTGCCGGTTTCCGGCAAAGGATTTCTTCTACATCATGATGGTGGTGCCGCTGGTCATTCCCGGCGTCATCCTGGGGATTTCGATCCTGTTGCTCGCCAGCAATATCGCCAATGGTGCGGAAGAGAGCTTGTCGCTTGATCTGGATTTCCTGCGGCCGGGAATCGTGCTGGTGGTGCTCGGGCAGTTCTCTTTCATCACCACCATCACTTCGCTGGTGATCATTGCCAGGTTGCGCAAATTCGACCAGTCGATGGAAGAGGCAGCCTACAATCTTGGCGCCAGCCGGGCGCGGGTGCTCAGGACGATCACGCTGCCGTTCCTTTTTCCTGCAATGGCAGCGGCCGGTATTGTGGCGTTTCTGGTGTCGTTTGAAAACTTCAACACCACGTTGTTTCTTGTCGGATCGGAAGCGCCGTTGACGATCACCATGTATGACCGGATGGTCAAGGTCGGCTCGACACCGGTGCTCAATGCAGTGTCTTTCTTCCTGATGGTCGGCTCGGCGCTGCTGGCGCTGGTGTCAATCCTGGTGCAACGCGACAAACCCCAAACCTGAACCGCAAACCAAAACACCCGAACCAAAGACTGGCGCATCACGTGCAAACCTATGATTTTGTGATTGTCGGCGCAGGGTCTGCCGGCTGCGTTCTGGCAAACAGGCTGACCGAGAACGGCAGATATTCGGTGCTGCTGCTTGAAGCAGGCGGGCATGACCGGAACTTCAAGATCTGGATGCCGATTGGCTATGGAATGGCGTTTTACGACAAGCGCATCAACTGGATGTACATGTCCGAACCGGACTCCGGCACCGGCAATCGCGTCAGTTACTGGCCCCGCGGCAAGGTCATTGGCGGCTCGTCCTCTATCAATGCGATGGTCTATATTCGCGGGCATTCCGGTGATTTCGACGACTGGGCGGCGATGGGCAATCCGGGGTGGAGCTGGAATGAGGTTCTGCCCTTTTTCAAGAAGAGCGAGACCAGCGACCAGGGCGGGAGCGAGTGGCGCGGGGGTGACGGGCCGCTCTATGTATCGACCATGGAGCGCGATCTACACCCGACTTGCCAGAACTTTATTCGAGCCGGTGAGGAATGCGGGCTCCCCTACAACCCGGATTTCAATGCCTCCACCAATGAGGGCGTCGGGCTGTATCAAAATACCGCCAAGGGCGGCTTCCGCATGTCGGCGGCCCGGGCCTATTTGCAGCCGGCGCGCAGGCGATCCAACCTGACCGTGATTTCACGGGCGCATGCGACACGGATCTTGTTTGACGGCCTGCGCGCCACCGGTGTCGAATATGTCCGGAACGGCAAGGTCGAGCAGGTCCTGGCTGGCCGTGAAGTGATCGTTTCAGGCGGCGCTGTGAACTCGCCGCAGCTTTTGATGCTGTCAGGTGTCGGTCCGGCCGATGTGTTGAAGCGGCAGGGCATCGAAATGGTGCGGCAACACCCCAATGTGGGCCGTCATTTGCAGGACCATCTTTGCATCGACCACACCTACAGAGCCAAGGTGCGTACGCTCAATGATGACCTGCGTCCGTTGATTGGCAAGCTGCGGCACGGCATCAACTATGTCTTGCGACGCAGGGGGCCGCTGTCCCTCGGCGTCAACCAGGCCGGTGGCTTCATCAAGACCCGGCCGGAGCTCGAGCGACCCAACATGCAGCTCTATTTCTCGCCGGTCAGCTATACCAAGGCGCCACCCGGCAAGCGGCCGCTGATGAGCCCGGATCCGTTTTCGGGTGTGATCCTGGGAACCCAGCCGACGCGACCGACAAGCCGGGGACATCTCGAACTCAGATCGTCTGATCCGTTTGACGCGCCTGCGATCCATCCGAATTACCTGTCGACCAATCATGATGTCGCCGAGCAACTGGAAGGCGCCCGGTTCATGCGCAAACTGGCTCAGGCTCCGGCATTTGCAGAGATTCTCGAAGAAGAGATCCGTCCCGGGCGGCAGGTGGAAACCGACGAGGAAATGATCGCCGACATTCGCGCCCGCGCGGGCACCGTGTTTCATCCGGTCAGTACCTGCCGCATGGGCGAGAGCGGAACCGACAGCGTCGTCAATCCACGGTTGCAGGTGCATGGCCTGGAAAGTCTCCGGGTGATCGACGCCTCCGTGTTCCCGACCGTGACTTCGGGAAACACCAATGCTCCGACAATCATGGTGGCGGAAAAGGGGGCAGACATGATCCTCTCCGACCACGCAGGACGATAACATGGCAGCACCGAGCGATTGTTTCAGCGCCGACTTCAAGCCGCAGCCTTACTGGTGGGATGCAACCCCGCGCCAGCCTGATGATCTGATGAAATTGCCTGCTGCCGCGGATGTGGTGATCATCGGGTCGGGCTACACCGGACTGCATGCGGCGCTGCAGACCGCGCGGGCGGGGCTCGATACGGTGGTGGTGGATGCCGAGGCCGCAGGCTTTGGTTGCTCGACACGCAACGGCGGACAGATTTCGACCAGCGTCAAGCCGTCCTTTTCGTTACTCAAGCGGCGGTATGGAGAAGCGCGTGCGATCGCCATCCTGAAAGAAGGACAGGCCTCGCTCGATCATGTGGCCAAGTTTGTCAGCGACGAAAACATCGATTGCGATTTCTCGGTTGTCGGCCGGTTCCACGGTGCCCATACAGCGGGTCAATATGGCAAGCTGCTGCGTGAGTGTGAGGGTCGTCATCCGGGTTTTGAGACCGGGGCGTTCATGGTGCCCCGCGATCAGCAGCACAGCGAGCTGGGCACCGATGCCTATTATGGCGGCATTGTCTTTCCTCGGCATTCGAGCATTGATCCGGGAAAATATCACGCCGGATTGCTGGCGGTGACGCGATCCGCTGGCGCGCGGATCATCAGCCAATGCCGGGTCAACGATTTGCAGCGCGGGCCGAACGGATTTGATGTGTCCACTGACAAGGGCCGGATTCGTGCCAACAAGGTGATTGTCGCCACCAATGGATATACCGGGCCGCTGACCCCATGGCAGCAGCGGCGGGTGATCCCGATCGGGTCCTACGTGATTGCCACCGAGGAAATCCCGGGGGAGACCATGGACCGGTTGTTTCCGACCAGTCGCATTCTCTCCGACACAAGAAAGCTGGTGTATTACTACCGGCCTTCACCGGACCGGAAGCGCATTCTGTTCGGTGGCCGGGTGTCGCTGCAGGAGACGGATCCGCGCAAGAGCGGGCCGAAACTGCTGGCCGAACTGGTCCGGCTGTTTCCGGACCTGAGGCAAACCCGGATCAGCCATTCCTGGGCCGGGATCGTGGCCTTTAGCTTCGACACGCTGATGCATTGCGGCGAGGACAAGGGGCTCTATTACGCCATGGGCTATTGCGGGTCAGGCGTGGGCATGGCGGGATATCTCGGGTCGAAAATCGGTCGCGCGGCAGCGGGCGTTGATCCAGATCTGGGCGCGTTCAGCGAAATCCCGTTCCAGACGCGGCCGTTCTACACCGGAAACCCGTGGTTTCTTGCGCCTTCGGTTGCGGCCTACCGGCTACGCGACAGGCTCGGGATCTGAGCTCATCCAGCAGGTCTATTTGCGGTGTTTGCTGACGATGGCCTCGGCCTCGATTTCAACGCGAAAATCGCCAATCAGGTTGCCAACCAGAAATGTGGTGTTGGCCGGCGGACTGGTGCCAAAGCGCAGTCCGTGGGCGCGTGCTGCCGGTTCGACATCCTCATTGCCGCGCAGATACATGCGGGTGCGCAGGATGTCTTTCGGATCGCCTCCAAGCGCCCGTACAGATGCCGCGATTTTATCGAGAATATAGGTCGTCTGCGCGCCTGCATCGTCGATCGCCACAGTGTGATCGACCCCATGGGTGGCGGTGGTGCCGGAAACCGCGATGCGGTCGCCGTCACGGATTGCGCGGCAATAGCCGGCGATCGGCTCCCACAGCGATCCGGAGAAGACCCGCGCCCGGTCCGGGTTTTCAGGATCGGGGACCGCTTGCATGGCGTTCGGCATTTCCGCCAGGTGATGGCTCAGATCGCCCGATGCGGTGAGGAATGGCGGCTGACGGTACTCATCGCCGCAATCGCCCGGGATCATGCGGGTCGCAACGAAGGCCTGATCCAGCAAGGCATGATCGTCCGCATCGAGTTGAAACCGGAACAGGCGCAAATTGTCAGCGCGGTGCTGGTTTTCACCGAGCCGTGCCCCGACAATGACGCCGGCGACATGGGCGTGTTCGAGCACCCAGCGCGTGGCCACATTGGAAATCGAGACGCCATGCTTTTTGGCAATGGAGGCCGCGGCCTTGAGGATGCCCTGATAGCCTTGCCAGCCGCCGGCAGTATGGATGAACCTGAGGTATTTGGATCCGCTCCAGTCGTTCACGGCTTCGGGTTCGGGCTTGCCAAGCCAGCGTTCGGACAAGAAGCCGCCGCATAAAGTCCCGTAGGCCAGGAGCCGAACGCCATGTTTGGCACAGGTTTCGGCGAGGTGACCTGCCGCGCGGCGGTCGATCAGCGAGAAGGAAACCTGATTGGAGACAAGCGGAATGCCTTCGGCCAGCGCAAGATTGAGATGGGCGGCATCGAAATTGGTGACACCGATTTGCCCGATCAGGCCTTCCTGTTTGAGAAGCTTGAGTTCGTGCAGGGCGTCGAGCCAGGCCGGATGTTCAAAGGTCCACCAATGGAACTGGAGCAGGTCGATACGCTCGACACCAAGCCGGTCGAGCCGTTCTTCAACACCGGCGCGGACAATCCCGGCGGTCATTGGTCCGGGCTCGGGGCACCATTTGGTGAAGGCTTTCGGACGGACCTCGCCTTGCCAGCTGCGCAGCAATTCGCCGGTGATCAGCTCGGCACTGCCGTAGTGGTCGGCCATATCGAAGGTGTCGAAACCTTCATTGGCGTAGTCCGCCAACGCTTTGGCTCCGGTGACTGGATCAAGCGTAACTCCGTCCTTCTCCTGGTCGGCAACCTGCCAGAGACCGGTGAGAATGCGACTGATGGAGAGGTCCGGAGCGAGATCGATGCGGTCAGGTTTCATAAATCACTTGTCCTTGTTGCGGTGTCCGAGATGACGCGACACGGAGCGCACCTCGGGCAGAATTCCCTGCGGTCGCCAGAGCAGAATGGCGCAGAGCATGACGCCGATGACGACAATCTGAAGTGAGGCGGCACGCGCCTGCTGATCCGCCGGGAAAACCTCCGAGATCAGGGCGCCCGAAAGTGCCCAGATGGCCCACACCAGCACCGCGCCGAGGATGGCGCCCCTGTTGTTGCCGGAGCCGCCAACAATCAGCATGGCCCAGACCTGGAAAGTCATCATCGGCAGGTAATTGCCCGGCGCAATGAAGCCGATGAAATGCGCCTGCACCCCGCCTGCCAAAGCCATGATGGCGCCACCGAGCGCAAAGGCCTGGATGCGCAGCAGGATCGGGTTCTTGCCAAGCGCCTGAGCCGCGGTTTCATCCTCACGCACCGCGCGCAACGCCCGGCCCCATGGGCTGCGCAGCAGGTGTTCGAGCAGCAGATAGAGTACCAGGACGACGGCCGCGGTCAGTGCCAGGTTGAGGGCGTTGAAGGCAAAGGCCTGACCCTGCAGGGCCGCAAACGGGCGCGGTATGAAAGCCATGCCGAAGGCGCCGCCGGTAAGGCTTTCGGTGTTCTGGAAGACAAGTTGAAGGGCAACGGCAATGCCGAATGTGGTGATCGCCAGATAGTCGGAGCGCATTCGCAGGGTCAGCAAGCCGACCGCCAGTGCCAGCATACCGCCTGCGGCCATGGCGGCGAGCCAGCCCAGGGCAATCGGCAGGTCGAAGCCGCCAATGCGTTCGGCGGCGTCCGGTGTGGTCAGCGCCGCGGAGACATAGGCACCCAATCCGACAAAACCGGCGATGCCGACATTGAACAGACCGGTCTGTCCCCATTGCACATTCAGACCCAGGGAAATGATCGCATAGGTCAGGGCGATGGTGAGGAAGAAGGCGGCGTAGGCGAGCAGTTCCATCTACGCCTCCCTCTGGCCGAACAGGCCCTGCGGCCGCAACATCAGCACGAGCACAAGAATGATGAACGAGATGGCAGCACGCCACTCGGCACCGACAATCTGGACCGCGAAGGCTTCGGCAAGGCCGATGATCAGGCCGCCGAGCATGGCGCCGGGAATAGAGCCGATGCCGCCGAGAATGGCGGCGGAAAACAGCGGCAGCAGCAGATCGAACCCCATATACGGCCTGATCTGCACGAGCAGACCGGCCATGACGCCGGCAATGCAGGCCATGCTGGCGCCGATGATCCAGGTGACCCGGATGACCTTGTCGACATCCACGCCATACACACCGGCCAGACCGGGGTTCTCAGACACCGCCCGCATGGCGCGGCCGGTGGCGCTGCGGGTGACGAGGAGATGCAGCGCAAGGACGAGCAGAGCCGTCAGCCCGATCATCAGAAGCTGGTCCGGTGTCGCGCGCATGCCAAGCCCCAGCGGCTTGGCGATTTGCAGAGCCTTGGTGAAATAGGCAGGCTTGGCGGTGAAGATGAACTCGAGCAGCGAACGCAGCGCCATCGATGCGCCAAAACTGGCCATGACGACAATGATCGCGTCTGCGCCTCGGGCGCGCAGGCGTCCGAACAGAATGCGATCGAGCCCCAGCGTCAGCGCTACAGTCAACACAACACCGCCAAACATCGCCAGCGGCAACCCCCAGCCGAAGCTGAAGGGATAGACCGGTGCGCCGAGACCAGCGGCGAGGCCGCCCAGAACACCTGCCACGGTGAGGGTGAGATAGGCGCCCCAGGCGAGAAAATCACCATGGGTGAAATTGGCGAAGCGCAGGATGGAGTAAGTCAGTGTCAGACCGATTGCGCCGAGACCAATGGTCGAGCCGGAAATCAGTCCATCGATGATGGCTTGAGGGTTCATCGGATGGCCTCGTCCGCGCGGTTGCCAAGGAAAAGCTCACCCAAAAACTTTCCGTCGTGCAACGCGTCCGTCGGACCGTCATGAGCCAGCTTGCCATCCACCAGCACCAGAGCGCGATCGGTGAGCGCCAGCGCCGCGCGGACATTCTGTTCGACCAGAATCAGAGTCACACCGGTTTGAGAAATGCGGCGCAAGGTGTCGAACACCTGAGCCACCAGTTTGGGGGACAGGCCGGCGGATGGCTCGTCAAGCATCAGCACCTGTGGCTCGGTGAGCAATGCCCGGGCGGCGGCCAGCATCTGGCGTTGACCGCCGGAGAGCGCTCCGGCCAGCTCGCGGGGACGGGATCCGAGATCGGGGAACATGTCGAGCATCGCCTCGATCCGGCCGGCACGGTCCTGCCGGGGAAGCAATTGCGCGGCAATCTGCAGGTTTTCGGTGATGCTGAGGCGGGTGAAAATATTCTCGGTCTGCGGCACGAAGCCCATGCCGTTGCGCACCAGAACATGGGAGGCAAGACCGGTGACATCACGCCCGCCCAGGTGGACCTGGCCGCCAAATGAGCGAACCAGGCCGGCAACGGCCTTTATCATCGTCGATTTGCCGGCGCCATTGGGACCGAGAATGCAGACAGCTTCGCCCTTCTTGACGGTGAAGCTGACGCCCTTGACGATGGGCAGGTCGGGGTCGTAGCCGGCCTGAAGATCTGCAAGCGAGAGCGCCGTCACGCCGGCATGCCTTCGAGATAGACGTCAATGACATCGGCGCGCTTGGTGACATCGGCGGGCGTGCCCTCGGCGAGTGCCTTGCCTGCGGCCATAACCATGACACGGGGGCACAGCCGGGCGATCATTTCCATGTTGTGTTCGATCAGCAGCACAGCAATTCCCAGTTTGTTGACGGCAATGATCCTGTCGATGATCAGATCGAGAAGCGCCGGGTTGACGCCAGCGGCGGGCTCGTCGAGCAGGATGACGCGTGGTTCGGCCATCAGCACGCGCGCCAATTCCAGCAGTTTCCTTTGGCCGCCCGAAAGCACAGCCGCGGGCTGGTCCTCCAGATGGGAGAGCGCAACGAAATCGAGAATGTCGCGGGCGCGTGTGGCATTGGCCCGTTCCTGTGCCGCCACCCGGCGCGGCGCGATGAGGGCGGAGAGCAGGCTCTCGCCATGCTGGTTCTGGGCAGCGGTCATTACGTTTTCGAGAACTGTCATGCGGGGAAATGGTCTGGGGATCTGGAACGTGCGTCCAAGTCCCGACTGGATGCGGGCTTCAGGACGGGCGCGCGACAGATCCCTGCCGGCCAGATGAATGCTGCCTGAATCCAGCGGCAAGGCTCCGGCCAGCAGGTTGAACAGAGTTGATTTTCCGGCACCGTTCGGCCCGATCACGCCGAGGATTTCGGCTGCGGCCAGATCAAGCGAAATCCCGTTGACCACACAGAATCCACCAAAGGATTTGCTGACGCCGCGCGCCTCGAGAATGGGGGTCTGACTGCGTCCTGTCATTCAAGCAACCAAAGTTGATCAACTATCATTTATCATTTACAGGACCATGTTTGATGCCTAAAGTAAAGCTGCAAACGGAGAAGGTTGTCTTGGCGGAATGAACATTCAGACCACGTCAAAGTTTGACGGGCCAGGCCTCGACCGGCTCGCGCCGGTCGGCAAGGAAACCGTTCAGGACCGGATCTATCATCAGCTCCGGGATGCGCTGATCCAGGGCAGATTTGACGCCGGCGAGATTTTCCTGGCCGGCGACGTGGCGCAGCGAATGTCTGTCAGTTCGATGCCGGTGCGCGAGGCTCTGGCACGGCTGGTTTCGGAGCGGGCGCTGGAAGCAATGCCGAACCGCCGGGTGCGGGTTCCGTTGTTGACGCTGGAACGCGCGCGCGACATTGCCCAGGCCCGGACGCTGATCGAAGGTGAGCTGGCAGCCCGTGCGATCGCCAATCTGACCGGTCCCGATTTCGCCAGACTTGAAGATCTGACAGCCGAGTATGAGGCAACCAGGCAGGCCCATGATGTCGCCACCCTCAACCATGCCTTCCATTTTCTGCTCTACGAGGCCGCCGGTTCATCGGTATTCATGCCGATTGTCGAAAGCCTGTGGATGCAGGCCGGACCCTATGTTCGCGCTGCCGCCAAGTTGCACAGCCCGCTCACGGATACGGCAGCAACCCTGCATCACCGCGGTATTCTGGCCGCAATCGAAGCCGGTGACAAAGCCAGGGTTTCGCGGGAATTGTCAGCCGATATCAGCCAGTCCTTCGCCATTCTCGAAAGGGCTGGAGCCGAATTCTGGGATGCGGAAAGTGGAGGTGTCGCATGAGCGGCGAAGACGGATTCGAACTGTGGGATTTGAAGGTGGAGGTGGTTGCTCCTGACGGCGCCAAGATCTGGTGCGGCGCGAATGTGGGTGACTATTTCGAACTTCGCGGTGAAATGCTGCATCTGCCCGAGGGCCAGGGCATATCGATCTACTCGCTGGCCTCGGTGCTGCCGCTGCTGGCCGCCAAACAGCGCCCGACGGATCCGAATGACTGGATGTCCACCGATGCGGAGATTGCCTGTCCGGACCCGCATTGTCCCTCGCGGCTGAAGATCACCCGCACCAAACTCCGGCATTTCAAACATTCCGAGACCACCGCCGTGCCTTTGGGAGATGACAATGCAGACGTTTGACCTGGCGCCAGGACACCGGATTTCTCGTGTCATCAAGGGCGGCTGGCAGTTGGCGGGTGGCCATGGCGAGATCGACCGGCAGGCCGGAATTGAAGACATGATCGCCTTTGCCGATGCCGGAATCACGACGTTCGACTGCGCTGATATCTACACCGGTGTGGAAGCCATGATCGGCGAGTTCCGGAAAGAGTACAGCCGGGTTCGCGGCGCCGAGGCGTTGAACCGGATCAAGGTACACACGAAATTCGTACCGGATCTCGGCAAGCTCGAAACCTTGACCCGGGCCGATGTGGCCGAAGGCATCGAAACCTCGCTGTCGCGGCTTGGGCTGGAACAACTCAACCTGGTTCAGTTCCACTGGTGGGACTACGAGATTGACCGTCAGGTGGAAGTCGCCGCCTGGCTTGCGGACCTCAGGCAGGAAGGCAAGATCGCCAATATCGGCGGAACCAATTTCGACACCGAACAAATGCTGCGGATCATCAACGCCGGCGTGCCGCTGGTGTCGATGCAGGTTCAGTATTCGCTGATCGATGAGCGGCCGTCGCGCTCGATGGTGCAAGCGGCCCAGGCCCATGGCGTCAACTTGCTGTGCTACGGATCTGTCGCAGGCGGGCTGTTTTCGGAACGGATGCTTGGTGTGCCGGAGCTTCAGCCGCCTTTCGAAAACCGCTCGCTGATCAAGTACAAGCTGATTGTGGACGAATTCGGTGGCTGGCCGTTGTTCCAGGACCTGCTGGACGTGCTTGCATCTGTTGCCGCCCGTCATGGCAGTGACATTGCCTCGATCGCCAGCCGGGCCGTGCTTGAACGCCCGGGCGTGGCAGCAGTGATTGTCGGCGCGCGCAATCGCAATCATCTCGAGCGCAATCTGGCGATCCCCGGCATTGAGCTCAGCGCGCAGGATTATGCCGAGATCGATGCGGTCCTGGCGCGTGCCAACCCGGTGCCCGGCGACGTCTACACGCTGGAGCGGGACAGGAGCGGCAAGCATGGCTCGGTGATGAAGTACAATCTCAACAAAGAGGGGCACTGAGCCGATGGATCTGATCGCGTGCGCACAGGCCGAAGTCATCAACCGGCACGTTTTCTTTGTCGAGTGGTTCACGGGCCGGGCCGGAGAAGCGGAGCTTGAGAGATCGATCCGTGCCTTTGCGCCGGACATGATGATGATTGAACCTGACGGCACCACCATTGGCACCGACGCCATTGTCGGCATGATCACCGGCGCGCGCGGCAAACGTCCGGCGGATTTCGAAATCAGAGTGGATTTGATTGCAGCGCGGCAGCTCAATGACGATGTTGCGCTTTTGATTTACGACGAACACCAGGTGATCGATGGTCAGAAATCTGCCCGTCGCTCCTCTGCCGTGTTCAGCGCCGACCCGAACGCACCGGAGGGCGTGGTTTGGCGGCAGCTGCAGGAAACGTGGATTTCGACATAACAAAGCGGGCGGGAGAGGCCCCATAACAAGGAGAACGCGAATGAACATGATCAGAAAATCCGGCCTTGCCATGGCCATGCTCTGTGCCTCGGCGCTGAGTTCGCAGGCGTGCGACATCACCATCGGCATGGTGATGGAACTGACCGGACCCGCCGGCGCCTATGGCCAGGCTGGCGCGAAATCGGTGGAAATGGCCTTCCGCGACATCAATGAAGCCGGTGGCGTGCTGGATTGTCAGTTGGTGACGGATACCCGTGACAGCCAAAGCCAGGGCAATGTCGCCGTTGATCAGGCAACCCAGCTGGTCAATGTCAAACAGGTGCCGGTTGTCATTGGCGGCATAATCTCATCGGTGTCGATTCCGATCCTGACCTCGGTAACCGCCGCCGCCGGTGTGGTGCAGGTATCGCCCGCGTCCTCCAGCCCGACGCTGACGCAGCTCAGCCGTGACGGCAAGACTGGCGGCTACTTTTTCCGCACCATTACCTCGGACGCGCTGCAGGGCATTGCGGCCGCGAAATATGCGATGGATTCGGGCCTGACAAAACTCGCGATTATCCACGTAAACAATGATTTCGGCCTCAATATGATGCGCGAATTCAAGGCCTCCTACGAAGCCCTGGGCGGCGAGATTACCTCGGCCACGCCCTACAATGAAAATCAGCCGAACTACAGCGCCGAAGTCACCGCCGCGATGGATGGCGACCCGGAGGCGCTTTACCTGATCAGCTATCCGGTGGATGGAGCCACCGTGGCGCGCGCCTGGATCAGCCAGGGTGGTCCGCAGAATTTTCTGCTCAATGACGGCATGAACTCGACCGATTTCATCGAGGCGGTCGGTGCGCAATATCTCGACGGCGCCTATGGCACATCGTCGGGCACCACCGAGACGGAATCGACAAAATATTTCTATGCCAATTATGAAGCGTTCTCCGGCGGCATCGCGCCATCGGCACCGGCGGCTGACCGGTCTTATGATGCCGGCGCGATTGTCGGGCTGGCTGTTGCCAAGGCAGGCAAGGCCGAATCCGACTCCATTCGAGATGCGATCCGCTCGGTGGTCGATCCTGAAGGTGAAGTGATCTATGCCGGGCCCGAAGAGTTCAAGAAGGCGCTGGCGCTGATCGGCGAGGGCAAGGCAATCAATTATCAGGGCGTGATCGGCAATGTGTCGTTCGACCAGTACGGCGATATCTCCGGCCCGTTCCGCCTCTGGCAGATCAAGGACGGCGAAGTGGTCACCATCGGCGAGATGACAGCCGCCGATGTGGCCGAGGTCAAGGCCTCGATGAAATAGGCTGTGCGGCCGGTTTTGGATCGGCAGCATGCAGAAAGAAAGGGGCGCCGCAATGTGGCGCCCCTGATTGGTTTTACAGTCTGCTGACAGGGCGAGGTGTCAGCGCCTCAGGAACCGCGGCGTCAGAAGGTGGACGTCTGTGCCTTCGTCGCGATGACTGCCGCCGAGGCTGGCAAACCACCAGGCTGCGCCGGCGCCCAATGCGCTCGCCGCAGCGGTCGCAAAACCATAGACCAGGGTAATGGTCTGGGTGTATTCGACGACATTTGCCGGAAGATCCGTTGCGGTAGCATCTGCCTCGACACCGAGTGCTGCAAGTGCGGCAGCACTCGCTGCAAAAGCGGCGACCACTATTGTCGAGACCGCCCAGACGGACAGGCCGTGGACACCATCGCGGAACTCAACCTCGGTCTTGGGAGCATCATTCCAGCGGCTGCGCATGCGGCCGGCGATGTATCCGCCTCCTGCTGAACTGGCCAGCGCCATGACAAACAGCCAAAGACTGGCGACCAGCACCTGCCAGGAAGGTTCACCACTGGCGAGCATGGGGTCGCCCAGCGCGAGCCCGCCGGTTGATCCGAATTGTCCGAGGACCGTGGATGTGGCGATAGCGACGACGCCACCACCCCATACTGCACCCCATTCGAGATAGGATTGCCCATGGGGCAAATTATCCGAGTGAACCGGTGCAGATTTTACCCCTGTCGGCTCCATCGTCTTACCGCAAGCCGAGCAGGGAGAGGATGAACAAGACTACGACCACGAGGCCAACCAGATAAATGATTCCATGCATTGGAAATCTCCTTGGATGTATTCAGGCCAGCACCATGCGTCGGCCCCACAATCCGTAAACGTGGTTGTGTCAGTAAAGTTCCCTGGGGTTGATTGGTCGATGTGCATCTATACGGCAGTTTGACCGTGTCGGGCGAGGCTGGGGAGGCGGTATGACCGGATTGCCGGAGCAAAGAAATGCTTACAGACTTCAACCTCTGGTAACGCCACGCAAGCAACCAGGTGGCAAGCGGCGTGATTGAGCTGCGGTCTTGTACGCCGGTATCCTGTCTGCCTCACTTCTGAAGCACGATGTGCATCGACAGAGACTTGTGAGAGGAAGGCCGAGACATGCCGGCGCAGCAGGGGTGCGCCTGTGTCGAATTCCAATTGATGTCAGGCTGTTTGTAGCGTGCTCAGGCTGTCAGCGAATTCGGCACTGGCTATCAGCTTTCTGCAGCGGGCGAAGCGGCCGTCGGCATAGGCGCGAAAATCCTCCGCCGGATTGCCGTTGGCGAGCTGGATCAGGCCCCACAGCGTCCACAACAAGTCACACATCGCCTTGTAAATGATCATGCGCGCCTGGTCTGCGGAATTAGGCGTGCCGCCGCAATAAGCCTGCAACAGAGCCTGATCCTGCCGGGCATCAAACTCGCCTTCCACCGAAAGGTCGCCCAGGTCCCACATCGGGTCGTTCATGCCGGAATATTCCCAATCAACGATAAAAATGCGCTCGCCCGTGTCGATGAAGTTCTCGCATAATGGATCGCAGTGGCAGGCGACCAGGTCGACGGGGTTGCGCGCCAACGCGGCCCTCACCGTCTGGGCTTCGCTGACCACGTCATGATAGCCTTCCGGCAAGGCCACCTCCCTGGTCGACAGGATTGCCAGATACTCGTCGATCATGGCGAACAACTCGAAGGTAAAGGGGAATTGAGCTCCGGACGTGTGCAATTGGCGAAAGGCTTCGCCGGCCCGACGAACAGCGCCGATATCGGCGCGAAACGCGTCAGGTGTCATGGTCGTGGCTCCCTCGACAAAACGGGTGGCCATGATGCCGGTTTCGGGATCGGCATGAATGACCTCGGGGCTGACCCCGGCGTCGGCAGCAGCACGCGCGGCGACCGCTTCATGGGCTCTGTTGATGTATTCTTCTGTGCCGGCGCCGGGCAGGCGCACACAGGCATCACCGACCCGGAAGACCAGATTGGTCAGGCCTCCCAGACGTTCGACAGGTCCTGTGTAGCCGGCAAGTGACGGGATGTCTGAAAGACTGGTGCGCAGCATGCTTTCGGTGTTATCGGGCATGGGGCAGTACATCTCCTTGTTTTAACTGTTCCCGCACATTTCCACAAAGATGTTGAAATGGCTATGGTAACCGAGTGCGCATCAACACTGGAGCTGGACATGACCTCTGAAGACAAGACGGCCCGACTGGGAGCTGTCTACCAGGCTGAAAGCGTCGACGATGTGGCGCGGGTCTATGATTTATGGGCCGAACAATACGATGGTGACATGTCGCTCGCCGGTTACCGGCACCCCGCGATATCTTTGGCGATGCTCGCACGGCACGTCCCGAAAGGCGCCGGGCCTTTGCTCGATGCCGGTGCGGGCACCGGGCTGATCGGCGAGTGGCTGGCGATCACCGGCTACTGCGATGTCGATGCGCTGGATGTTTCAACCGGTATGCTGGCAGTGGCCGAGCGCAAGGGTGTTTACAAAAGGCTGCACAAGGCCGCGCTCGGGAGCACGTTGCCCTTCAGCGACCATCATTTTGCGGCGATCATTTCGGCTGGCGTGTTCACGTCGGGCCATGTCGGGATCGAGGGGCTGGATGATCTGCTGCGAATTTGCGCATCGGGCGGAATCCTTGTCCTGACGGTCAAGGACAAGCTCTGGCAGACGAGTTTCAGTCAGCGGATTTCTGACCTTCAAGCTGCCGATATCTGCAGCCTTGTCGATGACACCGGGCCTTACGTGTCGATGCCCGGCGAGAAAGGAACCACGCCGAGCCGCTGCATTGCGCTGAAGCTGAGCTGAGTTCTGCCCCGGCTCAGGCTTTGACCCTGGTGTTGGCCGGGTCGAAAAAGGGTTTCAGGCCGATCCGGGCCGGAACCCGGTCAAGAGCAATGACCAGTTCGTAGTCACCCTGCTCAAGGAATTCTTTCGACACGCCTTCCTCATTGCGGACATAGCCATAACCGATGCTCTTGCCGAGTGTGTAGCCATACCCGCCTGAGGTGAGGTAGCCGACTGGCTGGCCATTGCGCAAGATGGTTTCCCGTCCGACCAGAACAGCGTCCGGATCGTCGATCACAAAGCCTGCAAAGCGTTTGGTCAGGGGCTGGCCGGCCATTGCCTTGAGGGCGGCCTCGCCGATGAAGCCGGCATTCGAGTTCCGCCGCACCGCCCAGCCGAGACCTGCCTCGAACGGCGTGTCATTGGGGGTAATGTCCGAGCCCCAGGCGCGATAGCCCTTCTCGAGACGCAAGGATTCGAGCGCGCGGTAACCTATGGGGCGAATGTCCCAGGGCTTGCCGGCGTCCATCAGCGCATCGAAGACGTCGCCGATCACGTCAATCGGGATGTGGAGTTCCCAGCCGAGTTCGCCGACATAGGTGACGCGCAGCGCCCGAACCCGGCTGCCGGCGATGTCGATGTTGCGGACATGGCCAAAAGGAAATGCGTCGTTGGACACATCGGCAGCGGTGATTTTTTCCAGCACGTGACGAGCCCGTGGGCCCATCAGAGACAGGGTGCCATAGTCCTCGGTGATGTCATCGATCCGCACATCAGCGCCTTGCGGGACATGCTCGCGGATCCAGGCCAGATCATGGGTGCGGAACCCGGTACCTGTCACGACGTAGAATTTGTCGTCAGCCAACCGCGCTACGGTCAGATCGGACTCGATACCGCCGCGGGTGTTGAGGAGTTGGGTATAGGTCAGTCGTCCGACCGGTTTGGTCACATCATTGGCGCAAATCCGGCTCAGGGCAGCGAGCGCATCGGTTCCGCTGATTTCATATTTGGCAAAGGAAGACTGGTCGAAGATGCCGACCTTTTCGCGCACATGGCGGTGTTCGTCGCCAACCGCATCGAACCAGTTCTGGCGGCCCATGGTCGGAATGTCAGCGGCCTCCATGCCGCCGGGTGCAAACCAGTTGGGCCGTTCCCAGCCAAGCTTGGAGCCGAAGACCGCGCGGTGGGTCTTGAGCCGGTCATAGAGCGGGGAAACGATGCGCGGGCGGCCGGACTCATACTCGACATGGGGAAAGCCGATGGCGTAGTGCTTGCCATAGGCTTCGAGCGTGCGATCATTGACCCACTGCCTGTCCTTGTGCATCTCGGAAAACCGCCGGATATCGACCACCCAGAGATCGAGCGGCGCTTCGCCGTCGATCACCCATTGCGCCAGCACCCAGCCGGCGCCGCCGCCCGAGGCAATGCCGAAGGCATTGAAACCGGCGCCGACGAACATGTTGGAGCATTCCGGCGCCGCCCCGAGAATGAAATTGCCGTCCGGCGTAAAGCTCTCCGGGCCGTTGATCATCTGCTTGACGCCGACAGTGTTGAGCGCCGGAACCCGCTCCATGGCCTGGGTCATGTGCTGTTCGAAATGGTCGTAATCATCGTCAAAAAGCTGGAACGCGAAATTATCGGGCACGTCGCCCGTGGTCCAGCCGAGAGGATTGGGCTCATAGCCGCCAAAGGACAGCCCGCCGACCTCCTCCTTGAAATAGGTACGCCGGTCAGGGTCGCGAATGGTCGGCGCGTCGCTCGACAGGCCGTCGATCTTCTCGGTGATGACGTACTGGTGCTTGACCGGCTGCAACGGCACATTGATGCCCGCCATCACACCAATCTGGCGCGCCCATTGCCCGGCACAATTGACCACGGTCTCGCAGGCGATGTCGCCCTTGTTGGTCTTCACTGCCGTGATGCGGCCGTCCTTCATGTCGAAGCCGGTGACCCGGACATTCTCATGGATCTTGGCGCCGTGCATGCGTGCGCCTTTGGCCAATGACTGGGTGATGTCGGACGGGCTGGCCTGCCCGTCGGTCGGCAGCCAGCTTGCGCCGACGAGATCATCGACCTGCATCAGCGGAAATTTGGCCTTGGCTTCCTGCGGCGACAGCAACTGCATGTCCATGCCGAAGCTTTGCGCTGTGGTGGCCAGTCGCCGGTATTCGATCCAGCGGTCCTGGTTGGTGGCAAGCCGCAGGCATCCCGACATCTTCCAGCCGGTTTCAAGCCCGGTCTCCTGATCAAGCCGCTTGTAGAGGTCGACGGAATATTTGAGCACCTTGGTGATGGAGGCCGAAGATCGCAGCTGCCCGACCAGACCGGCGGCGTGCCAGGTCGAGCCCGATGTCAGCTGGCCCTGCTCGAGCACAATGACATCGGCCTTGTGGTCGCGCGCCAGATGGTAGGCCGTCGAACATCCGATAATGCCGCCGCCGATGACGACGATCTGGGCTTTGTCAGGGAGTGTCATGGTGATGTCTTTCCGTAGGTCGAATGGTACTGGGCAAGTGCAGCGTCAAGACGAGCCAGATTTTCGGAGGTGTAGGCCTGATAGTCCACGCCGGGTGCGTCGAGATGCAGTTCCGAGACCAGACTCCACAGGGTTTCGCGCAGCAGCGAGGCACACTGCATGGCGTGAAAGGATTGGGTCAGCGCGCGATCGGGCGGGGAACCGAGTGCGGCCTCAAGCAGCACAGCGGCCTCGTCTTCATTCATTTCGGCGTTCGAGGCTGCGCCGGCGATGTCGAACATGGCGGTGGAGAAGCCGGCATACTCGAAATCGATCAGCCAGAGCTTGTGGCCGTCGTCGAGAAAATTGGCCGGCAGCAGGTCGTTGTGTCCGAAAATGATCGGCAGTGGCGACTGGGCGGCTTCGAGGCTGTCGGACAGTTCGAGCCAGGCTGGCAAATTGTCAGCCATCCGCGAGTGGCCGGATTTCAGCGTCCGGGCATAATCGCGGATGACGTGGAAGACCCAGAACATGAAGCCCGGACCTTTGATGTGACGCGGCATCGTGGTGTGGAACTCATGGATCAGCCGCCCGATCCGCTCGGGATTGGCGCGCACATCGGCTGCATCGAAGGTCTTCGCATCGACAAAGGCCGAGACCATGATGCCGGGTTGGGAGTACTCGACGCGCGGGGCAAAACCGGCATCATGGGCGGCGCAAGCCGTCATGACTTCGCGCTCGCGGTCGACATGGTGAAACGGAAAATCCCGCCCGAGCCGGACGACATGGCGGCCAGCGCCATCGCTGACAAGCCAGTTTTCGTTGCTCAGTCCACCGGTTAGCGGTTCGATCTCGATTTGGCCGGAAAAGCAGGGCAGGGCGCGGATTTGATCACGCGAAGCAAGGTCAGTCATGGTTACTCCAGACCAAGGCGGCGGCGGGTGTGACTGGCGCCGGCCGAGATCAAGCGGTCGGCTACAATGGCGATGGCGGCGATTGACAGACCTGCCACGAGGCCCCGCCCGGTGTCGGCCTTGGTCAGCGCGATGTAGACTTCCTGGCCAAGATCGCGGGTGCCGACCAGCGCGGTGATGACCAGCATGGACAGGGCAAACATGATGGTCTGGTTGAGCCCGAGCAGAATCTCGGGAAGCGCCAATTTGAGCCGGATACGGGTGAGAATCTGCCACTCTGTGCAGCCCATGGCGCGACCGGCTTCGATCAGCCTGGGGTCGACCTTGCGGATGCCGAGCGCGGTGTAACGGATGGCCGGGGCAACGGCGAAAGCCACAACTGCAATCATGGCGGTGAAATCGCCGACCCGGAACAGCATCACGGCCGGCATCAGATAGACAAAGCTCGGCAGTGTTTGCAGCGTGTCGATGGCCACCTGCACCCCGGACCAGATGCGGTCGCGGGTGGCCGACAAGATGCCGATCGGAACGCCGATCAGCGCGGCGATCGCCGCCGAGATGCCACAGAGATAGACGGTGATCATGGCCTTTTCCCACTGGCCGGTGACGGCAATGAACAGCGGAAGGCAGACGGTGAGCAGTGCCAGCCGCCAGCCGCCAAGCCTGTAGCCGGCAAAGCCCAGAAACGCCGTCACGCCAAGCCAGGGAAGATCGCCGAGAAAGCGCTTGAACGGGATCAAGACATTGAGCAGCATGGTATTCTTGATCGCTTCCAGCGCATCGAAATAGTTGATGTTGATCCAGGCAACGACTTCCGACCAGAAAGTGCCTGTCGAGAGTTGCAGTGCTTCAGGATAGGTGTGAATGGCCGGGACGGCATAGCCCAGGACGACGGTGATCAGGACCAGTCCCAAGGCCGCAGCGAGATGGGGGTGGCGGGCAACGAGCCCTGATGTCTGGTTCCCGGCGGCGGGAGCCGACAGTTTTTCAGCCGCAGCCTGGCTCAACCGGTCCATGGCAATGGCGAGCGCGACGATGGCGAAGCCGGCTTCCAAACCCGCCCCGAAATCAAGCCGCCGAAGCGCTGCCAGCACGTCAAAACCCAGCCCGCCAGCGCCGATCATCGAGGCAATGATGACCATGTTCAGCGACAGCATGATCACCTGGTTCATGCCCACCATCAGGCTTTCACGCGCCGCCGGGACCATCACCCGCCAGGTCATCTGCCGGTCGGTGCAACCGACCATGTTGCCCAGGTCGATGATTTCGGAGGGGACGGCACGCAGTGCCAGAATCGCGATGCGAGTCATCGGCGGAGTCGCGAAAATCAGGGTGGCGATCACCGCTGCGGTAGGACCAAATCCGAACAGGAAAAGCACCGGAACGAGATAGGCAAACACCGGAATTGTTTGCATCAGGTCGAGCACTGGCGCAATCACGCGCTCAACCCAGCGCCACCGCCAAGCTGCGATGCCGAACAGCAATCCGAAGACAACACCCAAGGGTGCGGCCACCAGAATCGAGGCAAGGGTGATCATGGCGCTGGTCCATTGCCCGAAGACCGCCAGAAACAGGAAGCAGCCGCCGGCCAGCAGCGCCAGCGAGATGCCGCCAAGCCAATGCCCAAGCAGCATGACCAGGCCGATCACGGCAACGCATGGCAAGGGTGGCACGATCTGGATTGCCGAAGAACCGCTGCCTTCGAGAAATCCGGTAGAAAGCAGGCTCGCGGCCAGGGTATAGGGCACATCCAATACCGCGGAAACAAAGCGGGTGAAATCGGTAAAGCTGAACAGGCCAAAACTGGCTTCGTCAATCAGCCACTTCATTGCGGCGCTGATCCACTTTGCCAGCTTCACCACATGGGTTTTCGGATACTCGAAGGCCGCAGGCCAAACCGGCTTGGCGTAGAGCCAGAAAAGCACAAACACTGCACCGGCCGCCACCCAGGCAATCGGCAAGCGGAATGACGGTGGCGGCGCCGGGGCTGCATCGGATTTCAACAGGGGCGCTCCGGACATCGCCATGATCAGCCTTGCAACATCAGCGCAACGACGGTTTCGCGGTCGAGCCTGCCTATGAGTTCACCGGCGTCATCCGTGACGCCAAGATGCGCAACGCCATCAAGAAACAATGGCGCCGCGTCGGCGATGGTGGAACGCGCCGAGACAACCGGCCCCTCGACGCTGCCAGAATCGGCAGGGACCATCAGACTGCGGGTCCGGATCACCTTGGCGCGGGCAACATTCTTGGTAAATTCCGCCACATAGGAGGTGGCCGGTGTCAGCACGATCTCTTCGGGCGTGCCGGCCTGGACGATCTCGCCGTCTTTCATGATGGCGATCCGGTCAGCAAGGCGAATTGCTTCATCGAAATCATGGGTGATGAAGACGATGGTCTTGTGCAGCTTGGTTTGCAGGCGCATGAACTCGTCCTGCATCTCGCGGCGGATAAGCGGGTCGAGCGCCGAGAAAGGCTCGTCGAGAAACCAGATTTCCGGTTCAACGGCGAGCGAGCGGGCAATGCCGACCCGTTGCTGCTGGCCGCCAGAGAGCTGCCGGGGAAAGGCGCTTTCCTTTCCATTCAGACCGACCAGGTCAATCATCTCGCGCGCCCGTGCTTCGCGGGCAGGACGGTTCATGCCCTGGATGTCGAGTGGAAAGGCAACATTGTCGAGCACCGTGAGGTGCGGCAGCAGGGCGAAATGCTGGAACACCATGCCCATCTGGTGACGGCGGATCTCGATCATCCGCGACTGCGACAGCTTGAGCAGGTTCTCACCCTTGAACAGCACATCGCCACCCGAGGGCTCAATCAGGCGCGACATCAGCCTGACCAGCGTCGATTTGCCTGATCCCGACAGGCCCATGATGACGAAGATCTCGCCTTCGTGCACGTCCAGGTCGACCCGCCGGACAGCGCCGACGAGTCCTGCCCGGGCGATGGCTGCTGCTTCGGGGCGCCCATTGTGCTGGGCCAGAAAGGCGGCGGCATCCGCGCCGAACAATTTCCATACGTTGCGGCAGACGAGCCTGGCTTCGGGAGTGGTCATGGATAACTCAGTCTGGACTGCAGGAAAACCGGGCGGGATGCGCCGACCCGCACGGGGTCTGATGCGTGATCTGTGGCCTGCACCCGGACCTTGCAGCCCGGTTGCAGTTTGTCAGACGGATGCAGCACCATCCAGCCAGGCCGGTTACTTCTTGATCCAGCCCGACCAGCGGGCTTCATTGGCGCTCATCCAGTCTCCGACGACCTCGGAGATCGACTTGCCGTCAAGATCGACTTCGGTGATCATCTTGCCCATCTCGTCATTGTCGATGGTGAACGCCTTGATGGCGTCATAGGCGCCGGGCCATTTGTCCTTCACCCCGGCCCAGCCGACCTTCCAGATCTCGCCGAAGGGCTTACCGCAGTCATAGGCCATGTCAGGATTGAGGCCTGTGGCGGCGTCATTGTAGCACTCCGCCGAATATTCCGGGAACTCGACCCAGGCACCGTCATATTTGGCCGGGGCCCAATGCGGCGCGTAGATCCACAGCATGATCGGTGCCTTGCGCTGATAGGCGCTTTCGAGTTCCGCAAAAAGCGCGGCATCGGTTCCGGCGTGGATCACCTCGAAAGGAAGATCGAGCGCTTCGACGCGCTCGTCATCGAACCCGCCCCAGGTCACCGGTCCACCCAGGTAGCGGCCTTTGGGCGCTGTCTCCGCCGTGGAGAAAGCTTCGGCGCAAGCGGTGTCCTTGAGCGCTTCCCAGTCGGGCAGGCCCGGACATTTCTCGACCATGTAGGACGGGTACCACCACTCTTCCTTGGCCTTCATGCCGGTCGGCCCGAAATTCTCGACATTACCGGTTGCAGTGGCGGCATCCATGGCATCACGGCCAGTGGTTTCCCACATTTCCATGGCGACATGGAGGTCGCCGGTTTCCAGTCCGGCGAACTGGGCCAGATAATCGGCCTGGACATATTCGATGGAATAGCCGGCTTTCTTGAGCACCTCGCCCATGATTTCCGTGGTGATCAACTGTCCGGTCCAGTCGTGGAGCGTCAGCTTGATCGAGTCGGTGGATTCCTGGGCCATTGCCGAAGCAGCCAGACCGAAACAAGAAGCGCTCGAGATGACGAGCGCCGCGGTCAGTTGCCTGGAGGTGCGGCCGGAAAAGTACTTGGCTGAATGCATGTCGAGCCTCCTGTTCACCCTGTTGTGTCTCGCATTCCGGCGCCTTTGATTGCCCAAGAAGAGACCAAGCAGCAGCGCATCCGTACGTGACTTTTTAACCCTCCAATCCCACACCAGGCTTTGGCCCTTGTCAATCAATTCTGTGGCTATATTTCGTTTTGCTGCCCGATTGAGTTCGTTTTGATTGATTCCATGGGACTGTTCGCCTAGAAAGCAGACGGGAATACAGGTGTCAGAATGCTGTCGAAACGTCATACGGAGATCATGCGGATACTGGCCGACGAGGGTACCGTGACCATCTCGCGGCTTGCTGCCCGGCTTGGTGTTTCGCTTGAGACGGTCCGGCGCGATGTGCGCCCGCTGACTGAAAGCGGGTCGGTTCTGAAAATCCACGGGGCTGTGGGATTGGCGGGACAGGTTGGAGAAGCGCCGTTTCAGCGGCGCATGCGTGAAAATTCCGACAGCAAGCGTCGGATTGCCCGCGAAATGGCGCAACTGATTCACAATGGCGATTCCGTCATGCTCGACACGGGAACGACGACAAGCTTTGTGGCGCGTGAATTGCTCGGTCACCGGCGGCTCACCGTGGTGACCAATTCCTCCGACATTGCCCGGACCTTGGCGACAGTAAACGGCAACAAGGTCTATATGGCGGGTGGTGAACTCAGAAGCGATTCTGGCGCCGCTTTCGGGGTTTCGGCGATTGAGTTCATCAGCCGTTTCACCGTCAATCATGCCGTTATTTCGGCGGGGGCAATGGACGCCAGTGGGGTGATGGACTTCGACCTTGAGGAATCGGAATTTGCCCGCATGGTACTGTCATGCGGAGAGCGCAAGCTGGTGGTTTCGGACCATACCAAGTTTGACCGGCGCGGCCTGGTTACCGTCTGCGACTATTCGGCATTCGATCAGCTAATCACAGACCGTGATCCGCCTGCGCATATCTCGGCGGCGCTGGCTGCTGCGGACACGCAGTTGACCATTGCCGGAGCCGGCCAGAGCGAAGCCGCGCAAGGGGAGTAAAACCACCGCAAGCGGTGTAAGTCACATGTCAGGATGCGCAAAGGACAGTGGGGCACTGTGACTGAATGCATGTCCGTTGACGTTCAATCCGATCCGATCGAGCCTGAACTGCCTTAGCGCCGGATGATCGTCTCTTCCCGACCATGGGGGATATCGGTGACGTTTCCCGAACCAGATTCGGTGATGATGAAAAATGTCCTATTCGCCACCGGCGCCGGCGGTTCCTTCCGGGATCGTGACCATCGGCTCCTCATCCTGAATGTTGGCGTGACCGGGACGTGAAGCCGGTTCTTGTAATGTAGCCGATTTTCAACCCAAAGCCGATCGCGGAATTGACATGGCTTGGCCGGTTGGCGGCCTCAGCGACTGGTCAATCGGGCCTGGCCGCTGTCAGCCTGGCGACAAGCCCCGCAAACGTTCCGAACGGCGGCGCAGCAATTCGAGCGTGGTCAAGAGCAGCATCGAAACGCCGACAAGAAGCGTGGCGACCGCGAGGATGGTGGGCGAGATCTGTTCACGCAAGCCGGTGAACATCTGCCAGGGCAGGGTCTTCTGCCCCGCCGAGCCGACAAACAGCACCACCACCACTTCGTCGAATGAGGTGATGAAGGCGAACAGGCCGCCGGAAATCACACCCGGCAGGATCAGCGGCATCTGCACCTTGAAGAAGGTTGTCACCGGGTTGGCGCCCATATTGGCCGCCGCGCGCGTCAGCGATTTGTCGAAGCCGACCAATGTGGCCGTCACGGTGATGATGACGAAGGGAATGCCAAGGGCGGCATGAGCCAGAACCACGCCGATATAGGTACCCTGCAGACCGATGCGCGAATAGAAGAAATACATGCCGGCAGCCGAAATGATCAATGGCACGATCATCGGTGAAATCAGGATCGCCATGATCGCCCGCCGGAACGGCACATGCGGTTGCGACAGGCCGATGGCGGCCAGTGTGCCGAGCGAGACCGAAATCATGGTCGCCGCAGGCGCAATCTGGATCGAGTTCTTTAGCGCTTGCTGCCAGTCGGGATTGGTGAAGAAATCGCGGTAATGCTTGAATGAATAGCCTTCGGGATCAAACGACAGCATTGCCGGTGTAAAGGTGAAGAAATTTTCGGCGTTGAAGCTCAACGGCATCACCGTGAGGATCGGTGCAATCAGGAAAAAGAAGATGATGCCGCAGATGAGCTTGTACGTGTTGTGCCACAAGACCTGGCCCGGTGTTGCATAGATCTGCGTCCCGGCGCGGTAGCTGCCGGTGGACAGCCAATAGCTCAGCCAGCCGAGCACGAAGCCCACAATCAGTCCGCCGACAATGCCGCCGCTGCCGGCCAATACCAGCCCGACGATTGCGAAAAGGACGGTGGTCGCGGCGATGCCCGTGCGTTTGGAGGGGACATAGGTGGCAAGGACCCAGGCAAGGATCACGCCGCAAACGGCGCCGATGGCCGTTCCGGCAAGCGGCGCACCATTTGCAGTGCCGACGAGGAAGCCAAAGCCGGCGCCGGCAAGGGCCATGAGCGGCAGAACGAAGCGGACGAGGTCGACTTCAGGCTTTTTGAATTTGCGCATTGGTCTACCCCAGGCTCACATTGTCGATGCCCACGATGCGGTCATAGACCCAGTAGAGCAACAGCACGACCGCCAGCAGGATCGTCCCCAGTGCGGCCGCGAGGCCCCAGTTGAGCGAGGACGAGATGTGGTAGGCGATCCGGTTGGAAATGAAGGTGCCCGTCGTGCCGCCGACCAGTTCGGGGGTGATGTAGTAGCCGATGGACAGGATGAAAACGAGGATCGATCCGGCGCCGATGCCCGGCACAGACTGCGGGAAATAGACCCTCCAGAAAGCGGTCCAGTCGGTCGCGCCGAGCGATTTGGCGGCGCGCACATAGGTTTGTGGAATGGTTTTCATCACCGAGTAGAGCGGCAGGATCATGAACGGCAGCAGGATGTGGGTCATGGCGACGATGGTGCCGAACTGGTTGTTGATCATCACCAGCCGGTCGCCGTCGCTGACCAGGCCAAGCCAGACCAGAATATCATTGATGACGCCCTGTTGCTGCAGCAGCACCTTCCAGGCCGATGTCCGCACCAGAAGCGAGGTCCAGAACGGCAGCAGGACCAAAATCAACAGCAGGTTCGATGTCCTGAGCGGCAGGTTGGACAGCAAATAGGCGATCGGGTAGCCGAGCAGGATGCATGAGCCCATGATCACCACGCTCATGAACATGGTGCGGCCAAACAACAGCATGTAGACCTTCTGGTTTTCCGGCTGCTGCTCGATACCGGCGGGGGTTTGTTTCAGATCCACCGAGGCGAGAAAATAGCCGGCGGTGTAGGGCGATGAAAAGGCCTTCACGGTGCCCCAGACCTGCGGACTGGCCCAATCCTCGTCCATCTTGATGAACTGATCCTTGAGCGAGACCGTTTCAAATCCGTCGACCGCGCTGTCGGCTGCCATGAGGAGCCCGGCTTCGGCACCGGTATAGGCGGCGATGGCCGTTGCCGGCTGATTGGCCAGGTCGCGATACAGCGTGGTGTAGATGAAGTCGTCAGGCTGTTCCTCGGCCAGCAAGTCGCCCTTGTTGGCGACGATGCGCTTCCAGGAATCCCATGCAGAAGCAGTCTCGGGCAATGCGGTGGCGACACCGGGCTGCTCCATCAGGACCACCCAGACGGCGGGTTCGACCCATTTCGGATCGAGGGCTTCAAACTGCTCGGTATAGATGCTGGTGCCCATGCGGCGAAGTCCTCGCCCGGTCTTGCGCAGCAGCGACGACATGCCGGTGGTCTCGTAGTTGAGACGCGAGCCCAATCTCGTGTGGGTCTTGAATTCTTCCGCCTCCGAGAGATCGACATAAAGCGCCGCGAAAACTTCTTTTTCCGGCGCCGCGGCCTTGCCGTCGTCGTAGTCCCAGTCCTGCAAGGCGATGACGGTGCGCGGAAGGGTCTGCGACACAATATCGTTTTCCACCGAACGGAACAGCATGTCGGCGATCGGGGCGATGAAGCTTATCAGCACGAACAGCAGCAGCGGCGCAATCAATACCAGCGCCCGGAGCTTCTGCCGGCGAAGCGCGATCTGCAGGCTCTTCTTCAGCGGGATGCCGTCAGCAGTCAGCATCGGACCGTCTGAAGGGGTGTGCGTGGCATCGGTCATAGGGGCCGGCTCCGTCCTGCTGTCGCATCAATTCGAATCGGATGGCTCGGGAGGGGCCGCAAACGGCCCCTCCCGCACTGTCGTTGCTTACTGGGCAAGCCAGGCCTGGAACTTGGCATCCAGATCGTCGCGGTAATCGGCCCACCATGTGTAGTTGTACAGGAAGGTGTTGGTCGCATTGGCCGGATCGGTCGGCATATGCGGAGCCATGTCGATTCCGAGATCGGCATGCTTGCCAACCAGCGGTGCGGACGAGTTGCGGGCAGGACCATAGGAGATGTACTTGGCCTGATCTGCCAGACGCTGAGTGTCGGTGGCAAACTTGACGAAGTCCTCAACCCGCGCCTGATGCTCGGCAGGCAGACCTGCGGGAATGATCCAGCCGTCCAGATCGAACACCTGGGCGTCCCACAGCATGGCGACAGGCTGCTTCTGTTCTTCGATCACGCTGAAAAGACGGCCGTTATAGGTCGAGCCCATGACCACTTCGCCATCGGCGAGCAGCTGCGGCGTATCGGCACCTGCCGACCACCAGACCACCTCATCCTTGATCGTGTCGAGCTTGGCCAGTGCACGGGCCTGGCCTTCTTCGGTCTCGAGCACGTCATAGACGTCAGCCTTGGCGACACCGTCGCAAAGCAGGGCCCATTCCATGTTGTTGATCGGGCGCTTCTCGAGCGAACGCTTGCCCGGATATTTTTCAAGGTCAAACACGTCGCAGATATTGGTTGGCGGTGTGTCGCCGACCATGTCGGTGCGGTAGCCGAAGGTGGTCGAATAAACGATTTGCGGGATGAAGCAATCGCTGACCAGCAGGTCGCCGAAGTCTTCCGATGCCGGTGTGCCGTCGGTGGCAGGCAACAGCAGCTCATCGGCGTCAAATTCCATCGCCAGGCCTTCATCGCACAGCCGGATGGCATCGGCGGCAACAACGTCAACCAGATCCCAGGTGATGTTGCCGGCTTCGTTCATGGCGCGCAGCTTGGCCACGGCTTCGGCCGAGCTTTCGTCCCAGACGATCTTGAGATCAGGGTGCATCGCCTGATAGGGCTCCGAATAGGCCGCGATCTGACTCTTCTGGTAGGCGCCACCCCAGCTGACCAGGGTCAAGGTGTCGGCCATCTTGACGTCTTGGGCGTGCACGCCGGTGGTTGCCAGTGCGGCTCCGCACAACAATGTTGCTAGTTTGAATTTCATACTTGTTCTCCTTGTTAGGATTCCCGTTGTGATTCCCCCCACGGCTCGGGCTGACACTGGGGGTATGGTTTCTGCTGTTAAGCGTCGAGCGCGCGGCAATCCTGCGGACGCCAGCCGATCTCGATCATTTCACCGGGCTTGAGCCGGCGCTGATCCGGGGCGTTGCGGGTCTTGACGATGAAATCGTCCTTGCCGGCAACCCTGAGCCGGGTGCGGTAGATGTCACCCATATAGATGAATTCCAGCACTTCGGCCTTGAGCGTATGGGCGTCAGGCAGAAGCCGCTCGCGGTTGAACTCGACCCGTTCGGGGCGAATGGAGACCAGTGTCCGGTCGCCGACATTGCTGACATTGACCGGAACGGTATCGATGAGATCGCCATTGTCGAGGCGGACAACCGCGCTGTCCTTGTCCATCTTCTCGACTTTGCCCATCAACGTGTTGTTCTCGCCGATGAACTGCGCAACGAAACTGTTTTGCGGTTGCTCGTAGAGTTCGTCCGGCGGCGCCAGTTGCTGGATGCGGCCGTCTTCGAACACGGCGACCCGGTCCGACATCGTCAGCGCCTCGGTCTGGTCATGGGTGACATACACAACCGTAATGCCAAGCTTGTCGGAAATGTGCTTGATCTCGAACTGCATGTGCTCGCGCAATTGCTTGTCGAGCGCGCCGAGCGGTTCATCCATGAGCACCAATTCGGCTTCGAACACCAACGCGCGGGCCAGCGCGATGCGCTGTTGTTGGCCACCTGACAGTTGCGCTGGCCGACGGCCGCCAAAGTCGCCCATCTGCACCATGTCGAGAGCGCGCTGAACCTTTGTTTCGCGTTCCGCCTTGCCCATCTTACGAACCTCAAGCGGAAACGAGAGGTTTTCAGCGACAGTCATGTGCGGGAACAGGGCGTAATTCTGGAACACCATGCCGATGCCGCGCTTGTGCGGAGGAATGTTGTTGATTTCCTTGCCGTCCAGCCTGATCGCGCCATTGGTGGCGGTCTCGAAGCCTGCCAGCATCATCAGACAGGTGGTTTTGCCTGATCCCGACGGGCCCAGCATTGTAAGAAACTCGCCCCGGGCAATGGAAAGATTGAGGTCTTTTACGACTAGGTTTTCCCCGTCATAGCTCTTCTGCACTCCGTCGAAGACGACAAAGCCTTCATCCGTGTTGGTTGATACCAAAAACACGCTCCCTAACTGATACGGGCTGTTGCGCCCTTCCCCTTATTGATGGTTCGCCAATTGATTTGACGGTTGCCATCCTGTCGATATTGTCGACTTGCTTAATTTTTACAGATGCAGGCTTGGCTGTCCACCCGTATGACGCATATGATTTGGCAGAGTGTCAATAATAGGCAACGTTGTTGAGAGGCCTACTATTGATGCAGTGTCTGTTGATGGCTGTACAGTTTGCGCAAATTGCGAAAACGTCCTCTCGGACAGGATGGGGCTGTGATGGAGGTTTGTCGCAATATTTGCGGGAAGCCAAGCAGAAGAAATGGACCGCATTTCCCGCGAAAACGATTGGCAGCAATCTGCTCCCGTCATAGCCTCAGTCTGATCCATCAGCCAGATATTCGGCGAGCACGACACGGGTTGGATTGGTCTGGAGGCGGATGAGAGCCTTGCGGAAGGCTCCGGCGAAGACAGGCGCATCGGCGAGCGTGCCGAAAATATCCGCCATGGCCAGAAATGCGTGCGGATCTGTCTTGGCCGCCAGAGCGTGCTTGCGCAATCTTGTCGCATTGGTGTCTTCAAGATCGATGGTGGTGCCGTCGTCGCGGCAACCGGCGCAGTAATGGCACCAGAGCGCCACTTCCAGTGCCAGACCGTCGACCGATTGGCCGGCGAGCAATCGCGTTTCTACGGTCGGCAAAATGAACTTTGGTTGACGGTTGGAGCCGTCAAGGCAAAGTCTGGGGATGGTGTCGCCCAAAGCCGCGTTGGCAAATCGCGCAGCCACAACGGTGATGTATCTGGAGAGGTTAACTCCTTCTATATGCGGCACCGTCGGCAGGATCTCCTCGACGGTGAGCTTGTTCAGGAAACCGGCAATCAGAGGGTCGGCCATGGCTTCGTGGACGAAATGGTGCCCCAACAATGCCGCGGCATAGGCAATCGTTGCGTGTCCGCCGTTCAGTATCCGCAGTTTCATCAATTCATAGGGCGCAACATCGCTGACGAAGTCGACTCCCACCTTTTCAAGCGAAGGCCGTCCAAGCGGAAACGTATCCTCCATCACCCATTGGCGGAATGGTTCGCAAACAACCGGCGCCGCATCGTCGATACCGTAATTGCTGCGCACCAGGTCAATTTCGCGGGCTCCGGTGGCCGGCGTTATGCAATCGACCATCGAATTGGGAAATGCCACGTGGGCGGCGATCCAGTCTGACAGATCAGGATCCATCAGCTGCGCCAAACCCAGAAGGGTGGTGCGAGCGACATGGCCGTTTTCGGGAAGGTTGTCACACGACATCACTGTAAACGGCGCGATGCCATCTGCCCGCCGTGCGGCCAATGCCGCAATCATGGCGCCGAACACGGTGTGTGGTTCATCCCTGTTGCCCGCGTCACGGATGATCGCCGGGTGGGTCGGATCAAAGCCGCCGGTTTCGGCGCTGAGAAAATAGCCACCTTCCGTCACGGTCAAAGACACGATGCGGATTTTCGGATCCTGCATCGCCGCAACGAGAGAAGCGGGATCGACAGGAGCAAAATCAATCATGGAGCCGATGATGTCAGCCCGGTATCCGTCCGGGTCAAGTTCGACCACGGTGGTGAGCCAGTCCTGGGCCCCAAGCTTCTCGCGCATGGAGGTGTCGAAATGCATCAGCCCTGCGCCGATGATCGCCCAATCGTGATCCTCGCCCAGTTCGAACAGACGGTGAAAATAGTGGGCCTGATGGGCGCGGTGAAAATTGCCGACGCCGATGTGCAAGACACCGGCGCTCAAGGCGCTGCGGTCATAGCCGGGCGCGCTGACGCCTACGGGGAGGTTGATCAAAGCCGCCGTGTTCAGCCGTGCTGGTGTATGCGGCCTGGATTGAGGAGTTTCAGACATCAGTGCATCCCGTTGCCGCAAGACCAGTCAGACGGTTCATTTCAGTCGCAACCCGGCTTGGTCGAAGCGGTGGATCTTCTCGGCATCTGGTGTCAGGTAGACGGTGTCTCCGGCCCGCAGTTCGACCTCGCCACTGACGCGGACAGTGATGTCGTCGGCCAGACCGGTGTCATGGACGTAGAAGAAAGTGTCTGATCCCAAGTGTTCGGAAACGCCGACGCGGCCCTTCCACAGGCCCTCGGTCGGGGAGACAGAAATGTGCTCGGGGCGGATGCCGATGGTGCTGGCACTGCGTTTTGCCGCCTCGGATCCTGAAATCAGGTTCATCTTCGGCGAGCCGATGAAGCTGGCGACAAAGAGGTTGCGCGGAGCCCTGTAGAGTTCCAGCGGCGATCCCACCTGTTCGATATGGCCGGCGCGCAGCACCACGATCTTGTCGGCCATGGTCATGGCCTCGACCTGGTCGTGGGTGACGTAGACCATGGTGGTCTTGAGCCGCTCATGCAGTTCGGAGATTTCCAGACGCATGCCGACGCGCAGGGCGGCGTCTAGATTGGACAGCGGCTCGTCGAACAGGAAGGCCGCGGGTTCGCGCACGATGGCGCGGCCGATGGCAACCCGCTGGCGCTGGCCGCCCGAGAGCTGGCCTGGACGGCGGTCGATGTAGTCCGCGAGGTTGAGCACCTTGGCGGCATTGTCGATGCGTCGTTTCTGCTCGGCCTGATCCATGCCCGCCATCTTGAGCGGGAAGGCAATGTTCTTGCGCACGCTCATGTGTGGATAGAGCGCATAGGATTGGAACACCATGGCCAGGCCGCGCTTGGCGGGCGGGGTTTCGGTGGCATCCTTGCCGT
Organism: Hoeflea sp. YIM 152468; assembly: GCF_029210485.1. GTDB lineage: Bacteria > Pseudomonadota > Alphaproteobacteria > Rhizobiales > Rhizobiaceae > Hoeflea. The sequence continues at coordinate 57,092 of NZ_JARGET010000026.1, read as the reverse complement.
CAATGCGGATCTGGCCGCCCGTGACATCTTCAAGGCCTGCGATCAGACGCAGCAGGGTGGACTTTCCGCAGCCCGAAGGGCCGACGAAGACGACGAACTCGCCCTCTTCTATGGTCAGGTCGAGCGGTGGAATGACCTCGACGTCGCCGAAGCGCTTGGTCACCTTGTCGAGTGTAATGCGTCCCATGATTCAGGTTCCTTATTTCACAGCGCCGAAGGTGAGGCCGCGGACGAGCTGTTTCTGGCTGAACCAGCCAAGAATGAGGATTGGTGCAATGGCCATGGTGCTGGCAGCCGACAGCTTGGCATAAAACAGGCCTTCCGGGCTTGAGTAGCTGGCGATGAAGGCGGTCAGCGGGGCGGCTTTTGCCGCCGTCAGATTGAGGGTCCAGAAAGCTTCGTTCCAGGCCAGGATGACGTTCAGCAGCAGGGTCGAGGCTATGCCGGGCACCGCCATCGGAGTCAGCACATAGATGATTTCCGACCAGAGGGCGGCTCCATCCATGCGTGCGGCCTCAAGTATGTCGACCGGAATTTCCTTGAAGTAGGTATAGAGCATCCAGACGATGATCGGCAGGTTGATCAGCGTCAGCACGATCACCAGTCCCAGACGCGAATCGAGCAGACCGGTGTCGCGGAACATCAGGTAAATCGGGATCAAAACGCCGACCGGAGGCAGCATCTTGGTCGATAGCATCCACATCAGGATGTCCTTGGTCCATTTGCCGGGTACGAAGGCCATCGACCAGGCAGCCGGAATGGCAATCAGCAAGCCGAGCAGGGTAGAGCCCAGCGAGATTATCACCGAATTGGAGAAGTGCAGGCCGTAATTGGAGCGTGACTGCACGGCGGCGTAATTCTCTGTGGTCCAGTCGAAAAAGAACAGGGACGGCGGTGAAGCGATTGCCTCGGCCTCTGTCTTGAAGCTGGTCAGGACAGTCCACAGGATGGGGAAGAAGATCGCAATGCCTATCGTCCAAGCCAGAAGGGTAACGATGAGTTTACGTCGGGTGGAAACAGCGCGCGCCATGATCTCAAGCGTCCAGGTTCTTGCCGATCATCCGCATCAGGAAGATCGCGACAATGTTGGCGAGAATGACAGCAACGATGCCGCCGGCGGAACCGCCGCCCACGTCGAACTGCAACAGCGATTGCACATAGACGAGGTAGGTCAGGTTGGTGGTCGCAGTACCCGGGCCGCCATTGGTGGTGACCAGAATTTCGGCGAAGATGGAGAGCAGGAAAATGGTCTGGATCAGGATCACAACGGTGATCGCCCGACCGAGATGCGGCAGCATGATGAAAATGAACCGGTTGATAGGTCCGGCGCCGTCCATCTCTGAGGCCTCAAGCTGTTCCTGATCCAGAGATTGCAGAGCTGTGAGCAGGATCAAGGTCGCAAACGGCAGCCACTGCCAGGAGACGATGAGAATGATCGACGCCAGCGGCGCGTGGCTGAGGAAATCGAACGGCTCGAGCCCGACGGCGGTTGCCATATAGGCGAACAAGCCATTGACCGGATTCATGAACATGTTTTTCCACACAAGTGCGGAGACTGTCGGCATGACAAAGAATGGTGCAATCACCAGAATGCGGACGATGCCCTGGCCGAAGAAGGGCTGATCCAGCAGCAGTCCCAGCAAGATGCCGCCGACAACGGTAATCAACAACACGCCAAGCACCAGAATGAAAGTGTTGCCCATCGCATCGAAAAACGCCGGATCGGTCAGAAAATAGCGATAGTTGTCGAACCCGGCCCAGGACTCATTGCCGGGCGACAGCAGATTGTAGCGCAGGAACGAGAAGTAGATTGTCATGGACAGCGGGATAATCATCCAACCCAGCAGCAAAATCACTGCGGGTGATATCATCAAGCGTGCTGCACTGCGTGAGTGGGCGGTCGCCATGGCTCGGTTCCTTGACAGGACGGGGACAGATTGGGTGTAAATCCGGGAGCCGGCCCGGGTAGGTTCCGGCTCCCGAGGTGGTCGGAGACCCTACTTGGGGTAGCCGGCCTTTTGCATTTCGCGCGTGGTCAGGGCCTGCGCATTAGCGAGTGCATCATCAATCGATGTCGTTCCGGCAAGGGCTGCGGAGAACTGCTGGCCAACAGCCGTCGCGATTCCCTGAAACTCGGGGATGGCAACAAACTGGACGCCGACATAAGGCACCTTGTCGACGGTCGGGTTCTGTGGATCTGCTGCATTGATGCTGTCGAGAGTCATCTTTGCAAAGGGAACCTTGGCGTATTCCGGATTTTCGTAAAGCGACGTGCGGGTGCCCGGCGGCACATTGGCCCATCCCTCATTTTCCGCAACCAGCGCCAGATACTCTTTCGACGTTGCCCATTCGACGAACGCCTTGGCAGTCTCAGCTTTCTGCGTGCCAGCAGGAATGCCCAGAGACCAGGCCCACAACCAGTTGCCGCGCTTGCCCAGACCGTTGTCCGGCGCCAGGACGAAGCCGACACTGTCGGCAACCTGAGAATCCGTGGGGTTGGTGACAAAGGATGCCGCCACGGTGGCGTCAATCCACATGCCGCATTTGCCGGTCTGGAACAGGGCAAGATTTTCGTTGAAGCCATTGTTGGCTGCACCGGGAGGGCCTGATTCATTCATCATTTCAATGTAGAAGGTCAAGGCCTCCTTCCATTGCGGACTGTCGAACTGGGCGTTCCAGTCCATGTCGAACCACTTGGCGCCAAACGAGTTGGCGGTGGCGGTCAGAAGCGCCATGTTCTCGCCCCAACCGGCCTTGCCGCGCAGGCAGACCCCGTAAATGCCCGCATCTTTGTCGGTCATGGCCGCGGCGGCTTCGCGGATAAAGGACCAAGTTGGCGCCTCCGGCATTGTCATGCCGGCCTTTTGCATCAGGTCAGTACGGTACATCACCATCGATGATTCACCGTAGAAAGGTGCCGCATAGAGTTCGCCATCGACCGTCAGGCCGCCGCGGATAGCGGGCAGCAGATCGTCAATTTCGTAGGAGGCCGGCAAGTCGTTCAAGGAAACGAGCCAACCCTGCTTGCCCCAAATCGGCACTTCGTAGGTTCCGATGGTCATCACGTCGTATTGACCGCCGCCTGTGGCGATGTCGGTCGTCACCCGCTGGCGCAGCACATTCTCTTCAAGAACCACCCAGCTTATCGTGTGGCCGGACATCTCTTCCCACGTCGACGACAGTTCCTGCATTCGGATCATGTCGCCGTTGTTGACAGTCGCGATGGTGATTTCTTCGGCTAGCGCAGCTGTGCCGAGCATCGACAACGCCGACGCGCACAGAAGCACGTTTGCAAATCTCTTCATGAATTCCTCCCAATGCCCGTGGTGGGCAATTGCCATTTGGACGAGCAAATATTCACGTATGGGCAGGTTCATGTCAATGGCGAATCGATGCTGCACCTGCACAGAAGCGGGTTCTGCTTCAATTCGCCTAATACTATCAGGACGGTAGGAATGCTGAATTTTGACTAGTGGATGAGCAATTGTTCGGCCATGGCTTCGTCCGTGATCAGGCCGTTGATCAACTTGCCGCGTAGGGCGGCCAGAACGGCATCGGTCTTGAGCGGGCCAACCGCAATGGCAATCACCGGCTTGGTCGGCGAGGCCTTGAGGGTGGCACTGGCGACCCTGTCATTGGTCAAGCCGTCAATCAGCTTGCCGTTGCGATCGAACACCCAGGATGTGATCTCGCCGGTCGCGCCGGCCTTTATCAGGGCGCGGGTTTCTTCACGGCTGACAAATCCGTCAACAAGCAGCGGAGCATTGTCGCCGATATTGCCAATCCCGACATAGGTGACGTCAGCCTGCCGCGCCAGGTCGAGGATATTGTGAACAGCTTCCTGCCGTTGCAGCAATTGTTTCTCCTCCAGCGAACGGGCGAACACCGGCAACGGCATCGGATAATGCCTGGCATTGACCCGGTCAGCCATGCGGATCACCACATTGTAAGGCGTGGCGGCGCCATCGGACATCATGTTGCCGAGCAGCGAGACAATACGATGATGCGGACAATCCATCTTGGGCAATTGCTCGACGCAGGCGCGCAGAGCGCGGCCGGTCCCCAGGGCGATGATTTTCGGATGGTCGGATTTCAGAACACGTTCGATGTGGCTTGCGGCCAGTTGCGCCACACCGGTCAAGGCTGTCGGGGTGTCCGGATCGGTGGGGGCTACCTCACAGCTGAGCAGTCCGTATTTCTCCTTCAGACCGTGGGCAAGCTCCATGCATCGGGCGATCGGGTGATCGAGCCGGACCTTGACGAGCTTTTCGCTAACGGCGAGCGAAACCAGACGCTGTGCCGATTGCCGGGAGACGCCAAGTTTGCGGGCGATTTCGTCCTGGGTGTTGCCGGCAACATAGTAGAGCCACCCGGCACGGGCTGCATCATCGAGACGGCTGGTTTCCTGATCTCCCACATTGCTCATTGGTTTACCCGTCTGCTTGGTTGCGAATGGCTAGAGGCACCATTTCGGGGAATTGCTGCCAATTGTCAAAGCACTGCACCTTTCCGCCAAGTGTCAGCACCCGCTCGCTGTTGCCCTTGAGATGGCTGCCGCCGGTAAAGCGCAGCACCGGCATGCCAGCGGCCAGGGCTGCTTCAATGCCTGGCACGGAATCTTCAATCACGAGACACCGGGCCGGGTCGGTGCACATTCGTTCAGCCGCATGCAGAAACAGGTCCGGCGCGGGCTTGCCGCGAGCGACTTCGGAGGCCGTGAAAATCCTGCCCTCGAAATGATTGAGCAATCCCGTCAGTTCGAGAGAGCGCAAAGTCCGTTTCGGCGAGCTGCTGGTGGCCACGCAAGTCCTGGTTTTGAGCCTGCCAAGCAATGTTTCGATGTCCACGGTCTGCGCCAGCTCATTTTCGAAGTGGGCGAGCAGGTCGGTGCGGTACTTTTCCTCGAAATCCGCCCCCGGCAGGAAGCTGTGCGAGGTGCGGATTTCCGCTGCAACCTTGGCCCAGCTGCGGCCAAGGAAATGGGTTTGGACATGGTCCATATCAACCGGCACGCCGACATCTGCCAGAGCCTCTATCAGCACGCGGGCGCTGATCACCTCGCTGTCGATGAGGACGCCGTCGCAATCAAAAATGATCAATTCGGGAGGGTGCAAGATTTCGTGTCAGACCTCGGTGTTCAAACAATGCTTGTAGCCGATAGCACAGCTTTTGGCATTAGTGCAGCTTTCCTGTGGGATCGACCGGTGGTGCTTGAGGTGCGAACTTTTTTGTCGGTTCAACGCTTGCGACGCGCGCTCGCGTCCACTTCTGCTGACCGCTGTGCCGGCAAGCCCGGTTCTGATTCCGGTCTGGTGGCAGATCGTCTGGGGTGTGATGGCTTATGCCATGATGCGACGCGCTTTACGGGTCAAGCGCAAGGATGACCTGACGCGAAAGCGGGTGGGGCCGCGCCGGCGGGTGTGAGTGCTGCATCAGGTCTGATGGCGCATCAGTGATCAGGTTGATAGCTGCTTCCACCGCCGGGGATTGCTGTTGCGTGAGCCGAGCGGTGCCGGTCGGTGCCATATCCCGATTTGGTCGAAGGCTGCCTCCGGCTTTGGGCTACAGCAAATCCTTCGGCGTCTCGCCGCGAAAGAACGCATCCAGATTGTCAAGTGCCCGGAACCCCATGGCGTCGCGGGTGTGCCGGGTTGCACTGCCGATATGCGGCAGCATGAAAATGTTCTGGTGTGCGGCAAAGGCCGGATTGCCGCCCGGTTCGGTGACGAAGCAATCAAGGCCGGCAGCGGCAAGGCGGCCACTGACGATAGCCTCGAGAAGGGCTGCTTCATCGACCAGGGCGCCACGTGCCGTGTTCACCAAAACAGCGCCCTCCGGCAGCATCGCGAGCCGGCCGGCATTCATCAGGCCGGTCGTTTCAGGCGTGGCCGGGCAATGAAGCGACAGGAAATCGGAAATCTCAAGCAGGCTGTCGATCGTATCGTGATAGGTCGCACCGAACTCCTCGTCCGGCGTCAGACGGCTGCGGTTGTAATAGTGAATCTCCATGTCGAAGCCGCGCGCCTTGCGGGCGAAGGCCTGCCCGACACGACCCATCCCGACAATGCCCAGACGGGCTCCGGTCACCTGTTTGCCGACCATGAAGGACGGGCTCCAGAAATTCCAGCCTCCGGAACGGACCAGGTGATCGCCCCTGATTGCATGCCTGGCCGCACCAAGCATCAGCAGCATGGCAATTTCCGCGGTTGCGTCGGAAAGCACGTCGGGCGTGTTGGTCACCGCGATCCCGCGCGATTTCAGCGCCGGCAAATCGCAATGATCGACGCCGACAGAATGATTGGCGATGATTTTCAGCCGTGGATCAAGCCTGCGGGCAACGTCCGCGTTGAACTGCTCGGAATGACAGGGAATGATGGCGTCGACCTGGGCGCTCATGCTCACCAGATCATCGGCTGTGCTCAACCCGTCGTCGAAATTGATAACAGTGTCATAATCACGCGCAGCGCGCTCGAGTGTCGCGTCCGAAAGCTTGCGGGTGATCCAGAGTCTGGGTTTGCTGCTCATTTTTTGGCCTACGGTTAAATTCATCTGAGAAATGGTCAGGGATACGGGATAAAATCACGCTTGCGATGGAAATTTCTAAACCCAATTGCCGCCTCGGAATTCACGCAGCGCACAGCACCGAGGCTAGTCCATCCTGTCATTTGCACTCTTCAAGTTCAAGTACATGCACCAGTGCGCAAACGGTCGCGACGCGTTGCCTGTCAGCCGGCGATCAAACCTGTTGCCGAAGCAGGCGAGCTATTGCCTGGGCGATGACCCGCTCTTCGTCAGCTTCGACAATAAAGGCCTGGCGGGGGCTGTCTTCAGTCGTCAACCGTATGGAGCCGGCGGCATTGGCGGTCGGATCGAACATGAATCCGAGCCATGCAAGCTTTTCCAGGGTCATGGCGCGGATCGGTGCGGCGTTTTCACCAATACCGCCTGAGAACACCAGCGCATCGACACCGCCGAGGCTGGTTGCCGCGGCCCCGATTTCCTGAACCAGCCGATCAACATACATCTCGACCGCAAAGCCCGCATCCGCATCCTTGCTGGCCAGAAGCGTACGCATGTCGCCAGACAATCCGGAGACGCCCAACAGGCCGCTCTGCTGATAAAGCAGTTTGCTGACGGCGTCCGTGCTGCCGCCATGCTGCTCGACAAGCCAGAGGACCGCTCCCGGATCAAGCCGCCCCGGGCGTTGGCCCATCATCAGTCCGTCGAGCGGCGTGAAGCCCATGGATGTCCAGAGGCTTTTGCCATCGGCCATGCCGCAGATCGAACAGCCATTGCCGAGATGGCAGGCGATCACCCGCCCTTCAGACAAGCCGAGACCGGGCAGGCTTGCGGCGACGTGCTCGTAGGAAATTCCGTGGAAGCCGTACCGGATCAGACCGTCCCGCGCAAAGCTGCGAGGCAGCGCCATCTCGCGCCGGACCGTGGCGATGCCTGCATGAAAACCGGTGTCGAAACAGGCGATCTGGGGAACCCCGGGCAAGGCCCGGGTTGCGGCGTCAATGCCTGCCAGATTGTGGGGCTGATGGCCCGGAGCCAGGGGCGTCAGGTCAGCGATGCCGGCCTGCACCAGGCTATCTATCTTGACTGGTGCAGCGAACTGCTCACCACCATGCACGATCCGGTGGCCGATGCCCGAAATGGTGCCGGCACGGGGAAGGATGATCTGGGTGAACAGCTGCGGCAAGACGTCTGCGTGCACCTGATCGGGCGCGCCGAACTGTCCGGCATCTCCCTCCGAGGTCTTGAGCCGTGGTGTCTGGCCGTGCCCGATCGCTTCAACCAGTCCGGAAAATCTGCGCTGGAAATCAGCGTCAAACAGCGCGAATTTAATCGAGGACGAGCCGCAATTGAGCGCCAGCAGGTTTTCTTGGGAGCTATCGGTCATTCGGATCGCATCCTTCCGGTTCATTTCCGCCCATCTGGGACCGGCAGCCGGGGCGCTTGCGCAGTCTCTGCCGATCATACAGCATTGCTGTTCCCCGGTTTGTTGTGCCGGATTACCTTTGATGTGCAACCCCAAACCGTGCTGGTCTGGTGAATAGCCCCATTCTGGCATGATGCTCCGGCGGTGTGCTTTCGAGGTTTATGCACAGCACTGATAACGTGGTTGCCAAGGCCGGAAGCACGTTTTATCTTTTGGTCAAAAATAATCACGGGTACAGCCAGAAAATCATTGTCCAACAGGAGCGTCAGCCATGACAAGAATGACACCACAGAGCCGTTTCCCACTTCTTAAGCGCCGCCAGCTCCTTGCTGGAGCAGCCGCAAGCGCTGCAGTCCTGACCCTGCCCGGATTTGTCCGCCATGTTCGCGCTGACGGGCCGCTCAAGGTGGCAGCGATCTATACCGTGCCGGTTGAGCAGCAATGGGTGAGCCGCATCCACAAGGCTGCCAATGCTGCGGTGGAACGCGGTGACATTGAATACGTCTTCTCCGAAAACACGTCCAACAATGATTATGAGCGCGTCATGCGCGAATATTCGGAAGCCGGGCATGAGCTGATCATCGGCGAAGTCTTTGGTGTCGAGGACGCCGCCCGGCAGGTGGCTGCGGATTATCCGGAAACCGCCTATCTGATGGGATCGAGCTTTCAGCCGAAGGACGATGCGCCGAATTTTGCCGTGTTCGACAATTACATTCAGGACGCCTCCTATCTGTCCGGGATCATTGCCGGCGCCATGACCAAGTCGAACAATATCGGCATGGTCGGGGGCTTTCCGATACCGGAAGTCAACCGGCTGATGCATGCCTTCATGGCCGGCGTGAAGGAAACCGCGCCCGATGCAAAGTTCCAGGTGGCGTTTATCGGCTCATGGTTCGACCCGCCGAAGGCCAAGGAAACCGCCTTCGCCCAGATCGACGGCGGCGCCGATATTCTCTATGCGGAACGGTTTGGCGTTTCCGATGCGGCTACGGAAAAAGGCGTGCTGGCAATCGGCAACGTGATCGACACCCAGGCGGACTATCCCGAAACCGTCGTCGCGTCAGCGCTGTGGCATTTCGAGCCAACGCTCGACCACGCCATCGAGATGGTCAAGGCAGGCACTTTCAAGGCCGACAATTACGGGATCTATTCGCTGATGAAGGAAGGCGGCTGCTCGCTGGCGCCGCTCGGAACTTTCGAAGGCAAGGTTCCCGAAGACGCCATGAAGCTGGTCATGGAGCGTGAGGCTGCCATCAAAGCTGGCGACCTGGTGGTCGAGGTCAACGACGAAGAGCCCAAGTCCAACTGATGGACACTGCTGACCTCCCGGAGGCGGAGACGGTTCTCCGCCTCACGGGCATCACCAAACGATTCGGTGCGCTGGTCGCCAATGATCACATCTCGCTGGCGCTCAAACGCGGTGAGGTGGTGGCGCTGCTTGGCGAAAACGGGGCCGGCAAGACCACCCTGATGAACATTCTTTTCGGCCATTACACCGCCGACGAGGGGCAAATCGAAGTCTTCGGCAAGGCCTTGCCGTCGGGTGACCCGAACGCGGCGCTGGCGGCCGGAATTGGCATGGTGCATCAGCACTTTGCACTTGCCGACCAGATGACGGCTCTGGAGAACATCGTGCTTGGCACGCGGCCGTTATGGTCGTTCAATCTCGGCAAGGCGCAGGCCCGGCAACGGATCACGCAACTGGCCTCCGATTACGGGCTGCAGGTGGAGCCGGACCGGATGATTGCGGAACTGTCCGTGGGTGAGCGGCAACGCGTCGAGATCCTCAAGGCGCTGTATCGAGAAGCGCGGATTCTCATTCTTGATGAACCGACGGCGGTGTTGACGCCGATGGAAACCGAAGCCTTGTTTGCGACCTTGAAGAAGTTGGTGGCGGCGGGGCTGTCGGTGATCTTCATCTCGCACAAGCTGGGCGAAGTGCAGGCGGTTTCTGATCGGGTGGTGGTGTTGCGGGGCGGCAAGCTTGCCGGTGAGCGCAAGACGTCGGAGGCAACGCGGCGTCAACTGGCGGAGCTGATGGTTGGCGGGCAATTGCCGGTCAATGAGATTGGGCCTTCGACCTCACGCGAGATCCTGTTCGAACTCAACAACATTTCAACCCGAAGCGTGGGTGGGGCGGGGCTCAACGGGGTCTCGATGCAATTGCGGGGCGGCGAGATCACAGGCCTTGCGGGGATTTCCGGCAACGGTCAGGCGGCCCTTGCCGCTCTCATCGCGGGAACCTTGGAAGCGCGCGGGGGTGATATTGTTGTTCACGGCCAGAAAACTGTTCGCTGGTCTCCGCGCGCGGCGCTGGATTGCGGCATCGGCCGGATCCCGGAAGACCGGCACGCCACCGGCATGATCGGCGATATGAGCGTGGCCGAGAACGTGATTTCGGAAGCCTATCGCAGCCCCCGTTTCTCCCGCTTCGGCTTTCTCAACTGGAAGGCGGCGGCGTCTTTTGCCAGCGGTATCATCAAGGCCTATGACGTCAAATGCCCGTCGCCGGAGGCGCGTGTGCGGTTGTTATCAGGCGGCAATATGCAAAAACTTATCCTCGGTCGGGCGCTGGATGGTGATCCCGATATCATTATCGCCAGCCAACCGACCCGCGGGCTCGATGTCGGCGCGGTGGCCTATGTGCATGCCCGGCTGATCGAGGCGCGCGACCGCGGTGCGGCCGTGCTGCTGATCTCGGAGGATCTTGATGAGATCCAGACCCTGTCCGACCGTATCGCCGTGATCCATCGCGGTCAGCTGTCGCGCCCCTCGGCCCGCGGCGAGCTCAGCGTCATGGAACTGGGTGAACTGATGGCCGGACACGGCACGGAAGCAGGGGCGAGCCATGCGGCTTGAGCCAAGACCTTCGTCCTCGATGGCCGCCACGCTGCTCTGGCCGGCTGGCGCGATCCTGGCAACGATCTTGTTATCCTCGTTGCTGGTGATGATAGCCGGAGCGTCTCCGTTCACGGTGTTCTGGCTGGTGGTCAAGGGCGCCGCCGGATCGCAATTTGCGCTTCTGGAGACATTCACGCGGGCGACGCCGCTTATCTTTACCGGGCTGGCAGTCGCAGTCGCCTTCCGGGCCCGGCTGTGGAATATCGGCGCCGAAGCGCAGCTCTATCTTGGGGCCGTGATGACCGTGGTTCTGGGAACCGGCGCAGTGGCACTGCCTTCGGCAGGGCTGATCCCCGTGATCATGATTGCGGCAATGCTGACCGGAGCGTTGACATTATTGGGCCCTGCCATTCTCAAGACCCGGTTTGGCGTTGACGAGGTTGTGACAACCCTGCTGCTCAACTTTATCGTTTTGCTGTTTGTCTCGATGCTGCTTGAAGGGCCGCTGAAGGATCCAACCGGCATGGGCTGGCCGCAATCAAAGCGAATGATCGCCGACGCGCAACTGCCGCGCCTGATAAAGGGCAAGCGGCTGCATTTCGGTTTCGTGCTGGCTGTTGTGTCGGCACTCATCGTCTGGGTGATCATGAAAAAGACCACCCTTGGATACGAGATGCGTGCAGTCGGGCACAATGCCGAAGCGGCGCGGTTTGCGGGCATTCCGGTCAACCGGGTGATTGCCAAGACGGCGCTGCTGTCGGGTGGTCTTGCGGCGCTTGCAGGCTTCTCGGAAGTGGCCGGGCTGAAGGGCAACCTGACACTCGATCTGTCGCCCGGCTATGGCTACACAGGCATCGTTGTGGCGATGCTGGCGATGCTCAACCCGTTAGGGGTGATCGTGGCTGCCATTTTCGTGGCCGGAATTTTTGTCGGCGCCGATGCGATGAGCCGTAGCGCCAATGTTCCGAGCTACATCGCCCAGGTGATGGTGGCCATATCGCTGTTGACCATGGTCGCCGCCATCATGCTGATGCGCTACCGCGTGCGCTGGAGGTGACATGAGCGAAGCCCTGGAGATTTTGTTCACTGCCAGCTTCTGGGTCGCGGCGATCCGGATTGCCTCGCCGCTGATTTTTGCGACCATGGGCGAACTGATTTGCGAGAGGGCCGGCGTGCTCAATCTCGGCATTGAGGGGATCATGGTGGCCGGTGCGTTTTCGGGCTGGTTCACGGTCTATATGGGCGGCGATCTGTGGACCGGTGTGCTTGTCGCCGCGATGACCGGTGCGATGTTCGGGCTGCTGCACGGATTCCTCACCGTTCCCTTGGGATTGTCGCAGCATGTGACCGGTATCGGGGTGACGTTGCTGGCTTCGAGCCTGACCTATTTCAGCTACCGGATCTTGTTGCCGGAGGTGACTTCGCCGCCAAAGATTGAGCCATTCCAGCCGTTCGCCGTGCCGCTGCTGTCGGATATTCCAGTGCTTGGGCCGGCGCTTTTCAATCAGACGCCGCTGACCTATCTGGCCTATTTCACGGTCGCGGCGGTGGCGTTGGTTTTCTATCGCACCCCGCTGGGCGTGGCGGTTCGGGCGGTTGGCGAGAATCCGGCCGCTGTGGAAGCGCAAGGGATATCGGTGACCGCTTTAAGGATCGGCGCCGTGATGGCCGGATCGGCGCTGATGGCGATCGGCGGAGCATTTCTGACCATGTCGGCGTTCAATTCGTTCTTCTTCGAAATGATCAACGGACGTGGCTGGATCGCCATTGCGCTGGTGGTGTTCGGCTCCTGGCGGCCCGGCAAGGCCTTGATCGGGGCGATCCTGTTCGCGGCGTTTGATGCTTATCAGGTGCGGCTGCAGCAGATTACCGGCGGCGTCATCCCCTATCAGATCTTTTTGATGATGCCGTTCGTGCTGTCGATCGTGGCGCTGGTCGTCGTCGCCCGTCGCGCGACCTACCCGAAAGCGCTGATGATTCCCTATCAGAAAGGCGAGAGATGAGTTTTGACATATTGCTCAAGGGCGGCGTTCTGCCTGACGGATCGAGCGCGGACGTTGCCGTCAAGGACGGCCGGATTTCAGCGATTGCTCCGGGCATCGAGGCCGAGGCGGGTGAAACCATTGTTATCACCGGCAACCTGGTGTCACCCCCCTTTGTCGATCCGCATTTTCACATGGATGCGACGCTGTCTTACGGCCAGCCGCGGATCAATGGCTCGGGTACGCTGCTTGAAGGCATCGGCCTTTGGGGCGAACTCAAGCCGCTGCTGACCCATGAGGCGGTGAAACAACGCGCGCTGGCCTATTGCGACTGGGCCGCCTCGATGGGTCTGCTTGCGATCCGCACCCATGTCGACATCTGCGATGACCGGCTGCTCGCCGTCGAGGCGTTGCTCGAGGTCAAGCAGGAGATTTCTCACTACATTGATCTGCAACTGGTGGCGTTTCCGCAGGATGGGCTCTACCGCTCGCCGACTGCGCGGCAGAACACCATCAGGGCGCTTGATCTCGGTGTCGATGTGGTTGGCGGAATTCCGCACTTTGAGCGGACCATGGCCGATGGCCGCGCGTCGGTGACCGAGCTTTGCCAGATCGCGGCCCAGCGCGGGCTGATGGTCGACATGCATTGTGACGAGTCCGATGACCCGCTGTCGCGGCATATCGAGCAACTGGCCTTTGAGACCCAGCGGCTCGGCCTTCATGGCCGGGTGGCCGGATCGCATCTGACCTCGATGCACTCGATGGACAATTATTATGTGTCCAAGCTCCTGCCGCTGATGGCAGAGGCGGAAGTCGCCGCCATTCCCAATCCGCTGATCAACATCACCCTGCAGGGCCGCCACGACAGCTATCCGAAACGACGCGGCATGACGCGGGTCCCGGAGATGCTGGCGCATGGCATTCGTGTCGGGTTTGGCCAGGATTGCGTGCTCGACCCTTGGTATTCGCTGGGCACCGCCGACATGCTCGATGTCGCTTTCATGGGGCTGCATGTGGCGCAGATGACCAGTCCCGATGACATGCGCCGCTGCTACGAGATGGTCACCACCCAAAGTGCCGGGATCATGGGGCTGACGGACTATGGCCTGGAGGTCGGAAAACGGGCCGACCTGGTGGTTCTTGATGCCGGCAATCCGATCGAGGCGATCCGTTTGCGGGCCACACGGCTTCTGGTGATGGCAAGAGGCCGGGTCATTGCACAGCGGGCGGCGTCGCCGATGCGGTTGAACATTCCGGGCCGGGAAGCCGATATCGACAGGCGGTTCCTGGTCCCGGATCCGCGGTGACCCGATCTGGGTCACCGGTCGAAATCAGGGTTAATAATTACGAAACTGCGTTGGACTACAGTGCCCCCAAGTGTTTTGCGTCAAGGGTTCTGTTTTTATGGCTGCCGCCCAGCATAGTTTGTTCCGTTTGTTTCGCGTTTCCCGCAAGCTTGTCCTGCTGTCAGGCGGGTTCCTGCTGTTCCTCGGGGTTTCGGGAACCGCCGCGCTGGTGTTTGCCCCGGCACACATGATTCCGGGGTATGGGGACACGATCGGCGGCCATTGCAAGACGGTCTATCAGTCCGATTTCCGGCGGGGTGAGGAAACACGTCTGATCGCCGTCATCTCGACCGACGATACCGAACCTGCAGCGCGGGTCAGGACCGGGGTCCGGGTGGCCCGTCATCTTTCCGAAACTTTGAACCCCGATCTCGTGATCGTCCAGGTTTCGGACTATCGGGGGCCGACAGCGCGGGCCGACCTGCGTGGCTCTGCGCTTGGCGCGGAGATCGTCTATGCGCCTCGTCCGAGCCGATCTCTGGCGGTGTCAAAGCCGTGGGAGGTGCGTTATGTGGACAGCGCGCCGACAGCAACCGGACACTATTTTGGCGAGCGGGTCGATATGCCGATGCTGATGATAGAGGCCATCAACCGAGAGATTGACCTGGTTGAAGGGTGCCATGGCGAGATGATCGATGGCGTGCTCACAAGTGTTGCGGTCGACGAAGATGAAATGGCCGCCGAGTCCGCAGACTTGGGCGGCCACTAAGAAAGCCGCTGCCTATTCGCTGCGGGCCTTGCGGGCCGGGAACAGAATCACGTCGCGTATCGATGGCGCATTGGTCAAAAGCATGATCAGCCGGTCGACACCGATGCCCAGGCCGCCTGCCGGTGGCATGCCCTGGTCGATGGCGTCGAGAAATTCCTCATCAAGCTGCTTTTCCATTTCGCCACGGGCGTGGGCCTGTTCCAGCTGCTCAATCATGCGCTTGCGCTGTTCTTCCGGGTCGTTAAGCTCGGAAAAGGCATTGCCCAGTTCCCAGGCGTTGCAGTAGGTCTCGAAACGTTCGACCAGACGCGGTTCGCCCGGCACTTCCTTGGCAAACGGCGAGATGTCCTTGGGAAAATGGGTGACATGGGCCGGCTGAATCAGTGTGGCTTCGACCTTCTCCTCAAAGATGAAGGCGAGGCATTCGCCCCAGGTCCAGTCATCTTCGACGTCGAAACCGGCAGCCTTGGCCGCTGTACGGGCTTCCTCGTCGGTGGCGATGGCTCGGAAATCGATGCCTGTGGCTTCCAGCACCGCGTCGGGCATGGCAATCCGCTTGAACGGGCCCTTGAACGACATTTCGGTCTCGCCATACATGAACTCGGAGGTGCCGTGGATTGACAGGGCCAGGCTTTCGAACAGCCGCTCGACCAGACCCATGATGTCCTCATAATCGGCATAGGCCCAGTAGCACTCAAGCATGGTGAATTCGGGATTGTGCCGGGTCGAGACGCCTTCATTGCGGAAGTTGCGGTTTACCTCGAACACCTTGTCTGTCAGGCCGGAGACCAGCGCCCGTTTCAGATACAGTTCCGGCGCAATGCGCAGATACATGTCAAGCTTGAGCGTGTTGTGGTGGGTCTTGAATGGCTCGGCAGTGGCGCCGCCATAGACCGAATGCAGCATCGGCGTCTCGATTTCCATGAACCCTTCATCTTCCATGAAGTGCCGGATGCCGGAAACGATCTTCGAACGCTGCTGGAAGCGAAGCTTGGATTCTTCATTGGCCATGATGTCGAGGTGGCGCTTGCGGTAGCGCAATTCGATGTCGGAGAGCCCGTGCCACTTTTCCGGCATCGGCAGCAACGACTTGGTCAACATGGTGATTTCATGAGCATTGACGGTCAGTTCGCCGCGCTTGGTGCGCCGGACTTCGCCGGTTACGCCAATGATGTCGCCGAGATCGATCAACGGCAGCAGATCACGTGCCTGTTGCGGCGTGGTGTCCTTGTGGCTGCAAATCTGAACCTTTCCGGAGGCGTCATGGATGTCCATGAACATGCCGGAATTGCGGGAGGAATAGACCCGGCCCGCCACAGTGATGATGTCGCCGGTCAGGGTGTCGGGCTCGATATCGGAATATTTTGCCGCGAATTCGTCACTGGTCATGGTGCGGTGAAAACGTGCCGGATAGACCTCGGCTACCATGTCGCGCAATTTTGCCAGCTTCTGCGCCCGCACTTCAGTGACGTCGGAGGAAAGGCCGGGCTCGGTTGTGGTGTCGTTCATCGTGTTATCCGTTGTTGGTTTTGGCGGCGCCGATACCTGCCTTGACGGCGGCTTCGGCCTGCTTGAGGCGCTGGCGCACGACGGAACGGCCAAGAATGGCCATGGAATCAAACAGCGGCAGGGACCGCGAAGAGCCGGAAACGGCAATGAACAGCGGCGCCAGCAGATTGCGCAACTTGATGTCGCTGCGTTCGGAAATGGCGCGCAGTTCCTCCTCGATGGTTTGGGCATTCCATTCAAAGATCTTCTCGAGATCGGGCTGCACCGTCTGCAGGACAACCAGGACGTCCTCGAGCGGAACCTTCTTGATCCGGGAGAAGTCATCCGCAGTCAGGCCCAGATCACCCTTGAGCAGGAAACCCGTCAGATCGGGCAGGTCAGACAGCTTGGTGATGCGCGACTGCGCCAGCTTCATGCCTTCGCCAAAGCGGTCGTTTTCCTGAGCCCAGGCCAGAACACGGCTGACAAACTCTGCCTCGGAAATACCTTCGCGGAGCCAGCGGCCATTGAGCCAGTCAAGTTTCTGCATGTCGAAGATCGCGCCAGCCTTGGAGAGGTTCTCCGGGTCGAAACTGGCAACCAGTTGATCCATGGTCTGAAATTCCTCGCCTTCCGCGATCTGGATGAAGAACAGGCCGAGGAAGTTCATCAGCGCTTCGGGCAGGAAGCCGAGTGCTGCGTAATAGGAAATCGAGGTCGGGTTCTTGCGTTTCGACAGCTTCGACTTGTCAGCGTTGCGCATCAGCGACAGGTGCATGAACACGGGCGGTTCAAGTCCAAGATACTGATAGAGCAGGATATGCTTTGGCACCGAAGACAGCCACTCCTCGCCGCGCGCGACATGGGTGATCTTCATCAGGTGGTCGTCAACCACATTGGCCATGTGGTAGGTCGGCATGCCGTCAGCCTTGAGCAGCACCTGCATGTCGACGGCCTCCCAGGGAATGTCGACCGCACCGTAGACCCCGTCGACAAATTTGCAGGAGCCTTCGGTCGGGATCTTCATCCGTACCACGGATGGCTCGCCGGCCTTCATGCGATCGGTCACTTCCTCTGCCGTAAGGCTCAGGCATCGTCCGTCGTATTTTGGCGGTTTGCCGGCGGCGCGCTGTTCGGCGCGCATCTCGCCCAGCCGCTCCGGTGTGCAGAAGCAACGGAAGCCATGGCCGTTTTCTACAATCTTCTCGACGTAGGGAAGGTAGAGGTCCTTGCGCTCGCTCTGGCGATACGGGCCATAGGGGCCGCCGACATCGGGACCTTCAGACCAGGAAAGACCGCACCATGTCAGCGCGTCGAGAACCTTTTGTTCAAACTCGGGCGTGGAGCGGGCGGCATCGGTGTCCTCGATGCGCAGAATGAACTCGCCACCGTGTTTCTTGGCCAGAAGATAGTTGAACAGGGCGATGTAGGCGGTTCCGACATGCGGTTCGCCGGTCGGAGACGGGGCAATCCGCACCCGCATTGCAGTGTTGGCCATGTGTTTTCGTCCGCTTTCAGGTCCGATTGAATAGTGCGCGCAGCGGTGTGTGCCGGCTGCGATCGTTCACCGGATACACTGCAGCCAAGCGAGGCGCGGCGGGAACCGGCAAGCGCTGCGTTAGGCCATATTGCGCCGGTTGCGTCAAGTATGGGCAAGAACTGCGCGGATCGTAGCGGAAATGCTGCTGAAGGGCAAAGCGCCCGCGGGCTTTCTCGCATTTTATGATTTACGTACCTCAATTATTGACCTAGAACCCCCTCAGGAGGAGATATGCGACCAACTGTGCATGATATTGCGGCTACGGCCGGTGTCAGTCTCGCCACTGTCGACCGCGTTCTCAATGGCAGGCCCGGGGTCCGGCAGACGACCGTCGACAAGGTTGAGGCTGCGGTCAGTCTGCTGGGCTATGTCCGGGATGTGACGGCTGCCAATCTGGCGCGCAAGCGAGTCTATCCGCTGGTTTTCATCGTGCCTGGCGGACCCAACAGCTTTCTGCGAAATCTTACCGCCGAAATCACCGCTGCAGCTCAGCGCTCGTCAATCGAGCGCACCGTGATCCGGATCGAGACGGTGCCGCCATTTGACCCTGCAGCCTTGGTCAGGGTCTTGGAGTCGATTGATCCCCAAACCGTCAGCGGCGTTGGCCTGGTCGCCACGGACACTGACGATGTGACAGCTGCGGTCAACCGGCTGGTCGAACAAGGTGTGCCGGTGGTGACACTTGTCTCCGATCTGCCCGGTTCGCAGCGCGTCCATTACTGCGGCATCGACAATATCGCGGCCGGCCGGACCGCTGCCAGCCTGATCGGGCGGTTTTGTACGGGACGGCCCGGCAAGGTGCTGGTTGTGGCCGGCTCGATGAAGCTTTCCGACCATTCGGAAAGGGCGTCCGGCTTTGCGGCAGTTCTGGAAGCGGAGTTCCCGGAGCTTGGCGTGATAGGCCCGGTGGAAACCAATGATGATGCCGACACCGTCAGGCAGCGTGTCGGAATGGCGCTTGAGACCGGACCGGAGATCGTTGCCATCTACAATCTTGGCGCCGGAAATCGCGGCCTCATCGATGCGCTGGCGCAGCACGGGCACCGGAATTTTGCCGTGGTCGCCCATGAGGTAACACCGCACTCGCGCCAGGCGCTGGCCGATGGCGTGTTTGATGCCATCATCAACCAGGATTGCGGCCACGAAGTGCGCAGCGCCATTCGCGTGCTCAAGGCGCGGGCCGACGGGCTGGACCCGCTCACCGCCCAGGAGCGCATCCGCATCGATGTATTTCTCAGGGACAATTTGCCATGAGCCCTGTTGTCACGACCAGCCTGCTTCTCCATGAAAGGACGTTCCGCCATGTATCTCGGACTTGATCTCGGAACATCGTCGCTCAAAGCACTTTTGATCGATGGCAAACAAACAATCGTCGGATCGGCCAGCGCGCCACTCAGCGTTGAGCGACCGCATCCCGGATGGTCGGAACAGGATCCGGACAGCTGGATCACGGCAACGAAGGCTGCCTTGGCGGAGCTTGCGAAAACCCATGCGGCGGAGCTTGCCAAGGTGCGCGGCATCGGCCTGTCGGGCCATATGCATGGTGCAACGACCATCGACAAACATGGCAAGGTGATCCGTCCCTGTATCCTGTGGAACGACACCCGCAGTTACCGCGAGGCGGCGAAGCTCGACGCAGATCCGCAATTCCGGCGGTTGACTGGCAACATCGTGTTCCCCGGCTTCACCGCGCCGAAGCTGATTTGGATGGCGGCCAACGAACCGGAGGCTTTTTCGCGTGTCGCCAGGGTGCTCTTGCCCAAGGACTATCTGCGGCTTTGGCTGAGCGGCGAGGCCATCTCCGAGATGTCGGATTCGGCCGGTACCTCGTGGCTTGATGTGGGCAAACGCGACTGGGATGACGGGCTTCTCACAGCTACGGGCCTCGACCGCAGCCAGATGCCGGCGCTGGTCGAAGGCTCCGATCGTGCTGGCGCGTTGCGCGCCGAAGCGGCGTCGGACCTGGGGCTGCCGGCCGGCATCCCGATTGCCGGCGGGGCGGGCGACAATGCCGCCTCCGCCTGCGGCATGGGCACGGTGGCCGACGGCCAGGCCTTTGCCTCGCTCGGCACCTCGGGCGTGCTGTTTGCAGCCAACAACCGCTATCTGCCAAATCCGGACAGTGCCGTGCATGCATTCTGCCATGCCCTGCCCGGCACCTGGCACCAGATGGGCGTCATCCTGTCGGCAACGGATTCGCTGAACTGGCTTTCGGGTATTACTTCGACAGAGCCTTCGGCGCTGACCGCGGAGCTTGGCGCTACACTGGTTGCGCCGGGTTCCGTGCTGTTCCTGCCCTATCTCTCGGGGGAACGGACGCCGCACAATGATGCCGCCATTCGTGGCGTTTTCGCCGGTCTCGGCCATGAATCCGATCGCGTCGCCATGACCCGCGCCGTGGTCGAGGGCGTGGCTTTCGCTTTCCGTGACAGTCTGGAGGCACTGGCCCAGGCCGGCACGTCTTTGTCGCGGGTGACTGCGATTGGTGGCGGATCCCGGTCCGGCTACTGGATCGAGGCGCTCGCCACCGTTCTGGGCCTGCCGATCGACATTCCCGAGGGGGGCGATTTCGGCGCCGCCTTCGGGGCCGCGCGGCTCGGACTGATCGCGGCTGAAAGCGCAGATCCGTTCTCGGTTTGCACACCACCGGCCACGGCCAGAACCATAGACCCCAATAGCGATCACTCAGCCGCTTTTGATGAGGCATACCTGAAGTATCGTGCCCTTTATCCTGCAATCAGAGGAGCCATGTCATGAGCACTGGATTTTTCGGCAACATCACGTCCATTCCGTTCGAGGGCAAGGACAGCAAAAACCCGCTTGCCTTCCGGCACTACAATCCCGACGAGATCGTCATGGGCAAGCGCATGGAAGATCATTTGCGCTTCGCCGTCGCCTACTGGCATTCCTTCACCTGGCCGGGCGGCGATCCCTTTGGTGGCCAGACCTTTGAACGGCCCTGGTTCGGCGATTCGATGGATCAGGCGCGGTTGAAGGCCGACGTCGCTTTCGAGATGTTCTCGCTGCTCAAGGCGCCCTATTTCTGCTTTCACGATCTCGATGTGCGGCCGGAAGGCGACACATTCGCCGAAAGCCGCCGCAATCTCGAAACCATCGCCGATTATTTCGAAGGCAAGATGGCCGAGACCGGGGTCAAGCTCTTGTGGGGCACGGCCAACCTGTTCTCGCATCGCCGCTTCATGTCGGGGGCAGCCACCAACCCCGATCCGGACGTGTTTGCCTATTCAGCGGCGACAGTGAAGGCGTGCATGGATGTCACCAAGCGCCTCCATGGTGAAAACTACGTGCTGTGGGGCGGTCGTGAAGGCTATGAAACGCTGCTCAACACCGACATGGGCCGCGAACTCGACCAGATGGGCCGGTTTCTCAATCTTGTGGTCGAGTACAAGCACAAGATCGGCTTTACGGGCACCATCCTGATCGAGCCGAAGCCGCAGGAGCCGACCAAGCACCAGTACGATTACGACGTCGCCACGGTTTACGGTTTCCTCAAACGCTATGGCCTTGAAAACGAGGTGCGGGTGAACATCGAGCAGGGGCACGCCATTCTGGCCGGTCATTCCTTCGAGCATGAACTGGCTACCGCGCGGGCGCTGGGCATTTTCGGCTCGATCGACATGAACCGCAACGATTACCAGTCGGGCTGGGACACCGACCAGTTCCCCAACAATGTTCCGGAAATGGCACTGGCCTATTACGAGATCCTGCAGGCCGGCGGGTTTGCCTCCGGCGGCACCAATTTCGATGCGAAACTGCGGCGCCAGTCGCTTGATCCGGAAGACCTTCTGGCCGCCCATGTCGGCGGGATGGATTGTTGTGCCCGCGGTTTGAAGGCGGCCGCGAAGATGATCGAAGACAAGGCCTTGTCGTCCTTTGTTGCAGACCGTTATGCGGGCTGGGACGGCGCGCAAGCCAAATCCATGCTCGATGGATCAATGTCGCTCGACCAGATCGCGGCGCGGGTGGAAGCGGACAACATCGATCCGCAGCCGAAATCCGGCAAGCAGGAATGGCTGGAGAATGTGGTCAACCGGTATGTCTGACTGATGTGGCAATGGCATGCGGCGGTTGTGTAGAAACACAGGCCGCGTGCCAATTTCCCGCCGGGATTTGCGCCGGGATGCACTCTGGCGTAAAGCAGCAGCTTCCACCCTGCTTTAGAATGCCCGAAGGAATCCTGACCATGCAATTTGCCCGCCTGAACGGTGTTGTCCTCCATCATCAGGTGATTGGCGCGGCACCGGACCGTCCAACCATCGTGTTTGCCAATTCTCTGGGCACGGATTACCGCATCTGGCGCGATGTGATTGTCCGCATGGTTGGCGATTACAGCATCATCGCCTACGACAAGCGCGGACATGGCCTGTCAGAATCGGGTGAGGGCGACATCACCATGGACGACCACATCGATGACCTGATCGCCCTGATCGAGCATTTTGAAGCCAAGAATGTCATCCTGTGCGGCCTGTCGGTCGGCGGGATGATCGCGCAAGGGCTGGCCGCCAAGCGGCCGGATCTGGTCCGGGCGCTGATCCTGTGTGACACGGGTCACAAGATCGGTACGCCGGATATGTGGAACGCGCGCATTGCCGCAATCACCGATCAGGGCATTGCGTCCATTTCCGATGCGATTCTGGAGCGCTGGTTCACCAAGGAGTATCGCAGCGCCGACAATGCCGAATTCAGCGGTTACCGGATGATGCTGGAGCGGACGCCGATGGAAGGCTATGTCGGAACTTGTGCTGCGATCCGTGACAGTGACTTCACCCAGTCCAGTGCGGACCTGAGCATCCCGGTGATCTGCGTGGTCGGGAGCGATGACGGGTCTACGCCGCCTGCACTGGTGGGCGAACTGGCACGGCTCATTCCCGGTGCGATGTATCAGGAAATCCCGGGTGCCGCGCATCTGCCCTGCATTGAAAAGCCGGTGGAACTGAGTGAGACCATCAAGGCCTTTATCGACCGGCTTCCCGCAGACTGACGCCCCGTTCACTTCAGACCAACGGCGAGATCGGATCGCAAAATGACACGCGCCGCTTCACCTCAAACGCTTGCCGGCCGCTTTCCGGACGATTTCCTGTTTGGCGTGGCGACGGCGTCCTACCAGATCGAAGGGGCAGCGGAGGCTGATGGCCGCAAGCCATCGATCTGGGACGCATTCTCACACATGCCGGGCCGGGTCAAAGGCGGCGACACCGGCGATGTCGCCTGCGACCATTACAACAGGCTTGAGGCCGATCTCGATCTGATGGCTGACCTGGGCGCCAAGGCCTACCGGTTTTCGCTGGCCTGGCCGCGGCTTCTGCCTGACGGAACAGGTCCGATCAATGAAAAGGGCTTCGATTTCTATGACCGACTGCTCGACGGCCTGAAATCCCGTGGCATTGAGGCCTTTGCGACACTTTACCATTGGGACCTGCCATTGGCTCTGATGGGGCGCGGCGGGTGGACGGATCGCACGACAGCGGTGGCATTCGCCGAGTATGCCGGTCTCGCAACGCGGCGCCTCGGAGACAGGCTCGACACCATCGTCACCTTCAACGAGCCCTGGTGCTCGGTCTATCTGGGGCACCTGACCGGTGTTCACGCACCTGGCGAACGGTCGATCGAGGCGGCAATGTCAGCGCTGCACGTGACCAACCTGGCTCACGGCCTGGGCGTGCGGGCAATCCGCGCCGAGCGACCGGAAATCCCCGTCGGCATTGTTCTCAACGCGATGAGCGTGATGGCTGAGACAGAGCGCGAGGCAGACCTCAACGCTGAGATTCGGGCCAATGATTTCCACAATGGCGTGTTCTTCGGGCCGCTGTTTGAGGGTGCTTATCCAGCGTCCGTACTCCAGGCATGTCCGGATCTTGCCGAGAGTATCAGGGACGGCGATCTGGAGACGATCAGCCAACCGCTCGATTTCTGGGGGCTGAACTACTACACGCCAATGCGGGTGCGTGACGATCCGGATTCCAGTTTTCCGCATGTTGCAACCGCACCGGCGGTCAAGCCCGAAAAAACCGACATTGGCTGGGAGATCGAACCCCGGGGCCTCTCCCACGTGGTCCGGTATCTCTATGACCGCTACAGATTGCCGGATTTCTACATCACCGAGAATGGTGCTGCCGACAATACGGAGATTGAAAACGGCGCTGTCAGCGACACGATGCGCCTGGATTATGTTTCAACCCATCTCTCGGTTGCAGCCGACCTGGTCAGCGAAAACTATCCGCTGAAAGGCTATTTCGGCTGGAGCCTGATGGACAATTTCGAATGGGCGGAAGGCTATTCGATGCGCTTCGGTCTTGTTCACGTCGACTATCAAACACAGAGACGAACCATCAAGCAGTCTGGATACTGGTACCGCGATCTGATCGCGGCCCACAGCGGAAGGCTGATCAGCGCACCACGAAGCCGTGGGCGAAGGGATCTTCCTCGTCGTCGATGGTGATGGTGTTGAGCCCGGTCTCCACGGCCCAGCCAGCAACAGAGGGAATAATCGCGGGTTTGCCCGCCACATCGGCAGCGGCCTCGACACGGCCATGAAACAGCGAGCCGATGATGCTTTCATGGACGAAATCATCGCCCGGCCTGAGCTTCCCTCTGGCCGCCCACTGCGCCATGCGGGCCGAGGTTCCGGTGCCGCAAGGGGACCGGTCGATCGCCTTGTCTCCGTAGAAGACGGCGTTGCGGGCATGGGCTTCGGTCCTGGTCGGAGAGCCGGTCCACAATATGTGAGTCAGGCCACGGATTTCGGGTTTTTCGGGGTGGATGAATTCAAACTCTTCGTTGATGCGTTCTCTCAGCTTCGCGCTCATGCGGATCAGATCGCCGGCGGAGAAATCTGCCATGTCGGAAAAATTCTCCTGGGCATCGACGATGGCGTAGAAATTGCCGCCATAGGCGACATCGACGCTGATCTCGCCCAGCCCGTCGCAATCGGTCTTGATGCCGGTGGAGTGCAGGAATGCGGGCACATTCGTCAGACGCACTTCGGTGACCTTGCGGCCCTTCATCTCATAGCGGGCGACGATTCGGCCGGCCGGCGTGTCGATGGCCAGCGTGCCCGGATTGCGCGGGCTGACCAGCCCGTTCTCGATTGCCATGGTCACGGTGCCTATGGTGCCATGTCCGCACATCGGCAGGCAGCCCGAGGTCTCGATGAACAGGAAGGCGATGTCGCAATCATCCCGCGTTGATGGATAGAGAATGGCGCCCGACATCATGTCGTGGCCGCGCGGCTCGAACATCAGCCCGGTGCGGATCCAGTCAAATTCGGCAAGGAAATGGGCGCGGCGCTCCAGCATGGTGGCACCCGCAAGCTGCGGGCCGCCGCCGGTGACGACACGCACCGGGTTGCCGCAGGTGTGACCGTCGATGCAGAAGAAACGATTGCGCGCCATGGCTTGCTCTTTTGTGCGAGGTTTCAGAAACGGTCGGGCCGGCAGGCCGCAATGTCAATACTTGGCGTCCTGTTGCCGACGAGATCGGCGATCAGCCGTCCCATCGCCGCCGATTGGGTCAGACCCAGATGGCCATTGCCGAAGGCCAGCAGCACGGACGGATCTTCCGGAAGCGCGCCGATCACCGGCAGGCTGTCGGGCAGGGAAGGCCGAAAGCCCATCCATTCAATGCCGCCGCTGGTTTTCAGCCCAGGCAGGAATGTGGCTGCCTTGGCAAGCATGGACTTGGCTCGGGCATAATTGGGCGGCAGATCGAGCCCGCCGAGTTCGACCGCGCCGCCCACCCGCACTCCGGTATCGAGCGGCGTCATGACGAAACCATGATTGCCGAAGATCAACTGGCGCTTGAGATCGAATGCACCCCGCGGCAGGGTCGTGTTGTAGCCGCGCTCGGTGTCCAGCGGAATGCGCAGCCGGGTCACCTTGTTGATCAGCCGCGTCGACCAGGACCCGGCGCACACGACAATCCGGTCTGCCTCACGAGCGCTCCCGTCGGCAAGCCGGACCGATGGTCCGGTCTCCGAGCGCTCCAGCCCCAGAACTTCGGCCTTTTCGAAGACAGCGCCGCAACGTTCGGCATAAGCCCAGAGCGCTTGGGCGAAGTGCTGCGGTTCCGAGACGGTCTTCCAGCCGGGCACGAATGTGCCGGCGACAAATCGCGATGAAAGCCCGGGTTGAAGTTCGGCCAGCCGGGCACCGCGCACATGCTCGAAGGCGATGCCGGCCTGTTTACGCCTTTGCCAGCCATTGGCTGTGGATTTGAATTCCGCTTCGCTTTCGTAAAGCTCCAGCGAGCCGTCATGGCGCACCCTGCCGCCCAGACCGGCGCGGTCGACCAGCGCCATCATTTCGGATTCGGCCAGCCGCATCAGCGCGGTTTGCGTCGCGATGGAGGTCTCCTGGCGCGCCGGCAGGCTGGCCTTCCAGAACTGCCACAACCAGGGTGTCAGCTTGGGCAGGTAGGAGGGACGGATCGACAGCGGTCCGAGTGGATCAAGCAGCCATTTTGGCGCCTTGAGCAGGATCTTGGGCGAGGCCAGCGGCATGATGTCGGAAAACGCCAGCGCTGCCGCGTTGCCCTTGCTGGTTTCCTCGGCAATGCCGGAGCGGTCGATCACGGTTACGCTCAAGCCTTGCTCGGACAGCAACGCCGCCGTGGCGATGCCGACAATCCCGCCGCCGACAATGATGATCCGGTTCGGGCTCATGCGTCTCCAGCTTCTGCGCGGGCGGCTGCCCGCCCTGCCAGCATCTGCCGCTGACGCATGCGGAAGCGTTCGCGGTCTTCCTCGCTGCGGCTGTCGTAACACTGCGGGCAGGAGACGCCATCTTCGTAAAGCGGAGAGGCTTGCGCGTCCGGCGTGACCGGGTTGCGGCAGGCGCGACAGAGGATTTCATCACTTTCGCGCAGGCCATGGGTCACGGCAACGCGCTCGTCAAAGACGAAGCAGGAGCCCTGCCAGAGGCTTTCCTCTTCCGGCACATTCTCGAGGTATTTGAGAATGCCGCCCTTGAGATGATAGACATTCTCATAGCCTTTGGCGCGCATGAAGGCGGTTGCCTTTTCGCACCGGATTCCGCCGGTGCAGAACATGGCGACCGGCTTGGACTTGTCGTCAAGGCCGGCCTTTTCCACCCAGCCCGGAAACTCGCGGAAAGTCTGGGTCTCAGGGTTGATCGCACCGGCAAAGGTGCCAATCCCGACCTCGTAATCATTGCGGGTGTCAATCACGATGGTGTCGGGATCGGAAATCAACGCATTCCAGTCCTTCGGGTCGACATAGGCGCCGACGCCTTCGAGCGGATCAATGTCGGCAACACCCATGGTGACGATCTCGGTCTTCAACCGCACTTTCATGCGCCGGAACGGCATCCGGGCGGCACTGCTTTCCTTGTGTTCGAGCCGCTCGAGCCCGGGAATGGCGCGAAGATGAGCGAGCACTGTGTCGATGGCAGTTCGGGAGCCGGCAATGGTGCCGTTGATGCCTTCGCGCGCCAGCAGGAGCGTGCCTTTGAGACCCAGATCGCAGCACATTTCAGCCAATGGCGGCTGCAGCGCCTCGTGGTCTGAAAGACGGGCGAAATGGTAGAGTGCGGCAACCACCACAGGCTGGTTCGGAACGGGTTTTGTTGCAGGTGTTTTCATCCCTGCGGAAATAGCGTGTTCGTGCGTTTCAGGCAATCGGTCTGTGACGCCGCACGCCTCTGGCTTGCCCCCAGCATGGACAAGGCCACGGCGAAAGGCTATGCGAAACGCTTCATTTTGACGTCGCGAAAGGACAATCGCCATGGGCGAAAAAACCCAAGCCCTCATTTCCATCCTGAAATTGCAGCCGGTGGTGCCCGTGCTTGTGATCCAGGATCTGGCTCATGCGGTGCCGCTGGCGCGGGCCCTGGTGGCGGGGGGGCTGAAAGCGATCGAGATCACGTTGAGAACGCCGGTGGCACTGCAGGCAATTCAGGCGGTCGCAAGTGAAGTTGAAGATGCGATACCGGGCGCCGGTACAGTGCTCAATGCGCGTCAGTATCGGCAGGCAGTCGAGGCCGGGTCGCAATTTGTCGTTTCGCCCGGCACGACGCTTGAACTGCTTGACGTTGCCCGCAAATCGCCGGTGCCGTTGCTGCCAGGCGCCGCAACTCCGAGTGAAGTGATGTCGCTGAGGGAAGAGGGCTATGAAGTGCTCAAGTTCTTCCCCGCCGAACAGGCGGGAGGTGCGGCCTATCTCAAGTCACTGTCGTCGCCCCTGGCCGGCACCCTGTTTTGCCCGACCGGCGGGATAACGCCTGACAATGCCCGTGACTATCTGTCCTTGCCCAATGTGGTGTGCGTAGGTGGATCCTGGGTGGCGCCAGCCGCGCTGGTCGAAGCCGGCGATTGGGAAGGCATCACCCGTCTGGCCACCGAAGCGTCCCGGCTGTCGGCCTAGGCGAGCCCCGACGAGTTCCTGCGGCAGGGACCCGGTTGAGCACTCGGGACGGCCTCGGTGCTTGACTGGCTGAAGCGGTGTTTTTTTGCCAGCGCCGTTTGAATGCCATTTTTGTGCTTCCTAGGTGAGATCGACGGTCGGACTTTCCGGCTCCACCCCTGGAAGACAAGGACCAGTTTGCATGTTTGATCCCAAAGCCCTGCTTGACCAGTTTCTCGGTTCCAACATTCCCGGTACCGAAGGCACGGTTCGCGACAAGGCCAATCAGGCCACGCAACTTGCCAAGCAAAATCCGATCGCGACAGGCGCCCTCGCCGCGGTGCTGCTTGGAACGGGGGCGGGACGCGCCCTGGGCGGATCGGCGTTGAGGCTTGGCGGCATGGCCGCGATTGCGGGGCTGGGTTATCAGGCTTGGAAAAACTACCAGGCTGGCAATTCCGCGAGCGGCGAAGGGGCGACCCAAGACACCGAGGTGCTGCCGCCGCCTGCGGATTCCGAATTTTCCGTTGAACCCGACGCAATACAGACCGATTTCATGCTCTCGCTGATCCGCGTCATGATTGCCGCTGCGCGTGCCGATGGTCATGTCGATGATGCAGAACGGGCCCGCATTCATGACAAGCTGGCCCTGTCGGGCCTGGGCTCTGACGCCATCGCTTTCCTCGAGCAAGAGTTGTCCAAGCCGGTCGATATGGACGGGATTGTCGCGGCAGCTTCGAATGAGGCCGAGAAAGTGGAAATGTTCACGGCAGCGCGGCTTGCGATCGAGCCAGATAGCCGCGCCGAGCGGGGGTTCCTCGACCTGCTCGCCGGACGCCTGGGGCTGCCGGACCCGCTGGTCGATCACATCGAGGCAACGGTTGCCGCTGCAAAGGTCTGACACCTTTAATGGTTCCTGCCGGACTGGAAACGGAAGTGTTTCAATCCGACCGGGAAACATTCTAAAGTCGGTTCATGCAGTCACGCGCCGCAATCGAATTGCAGTTTCGCCGGATCAGAATCGGGCTGTTTGTCCTATGGGCGATCTTCGCTTCGGTCATTGTCGCGTGGTCGGTTCGCTCGGCCGAAGATCGTGCGCTTTCCGAGGTCATGCAGAAGGCCGGCGAAACACTGGCGGTGCAGACCGAAATTCTGTCCGGAGTGCTCGACAAATACCGCTTGATGCCGCCGCTTTTGTCGCGTCAATCCTCGATACGCACCCTGTTCGTGCGGGATGCCGAAGGCAATGCCCAGAACGTCGGTGCGCGGCGGATGGCGGAAAACATCGCCGGCATGTCGGCGGCGATGGATGTGGCTTTCTTTTTCCCCGACGGCGAGTTGCTGGCCAATGCGCGCGGTTCCTTCGCCAGAAGCGATGAAGGTCTGCCGAGCCTGATTGAGGTCGCCCGGCAGGGCCGGCTTGGCCGTGCGGCGCTTTCCAACGATCAAAACGAGCGAACCTATGCGTTTTCTTCCGGTGTGCGCCGGGACGGGAAGTTCGTCGGTGTCGTCGTCGTCTATGTTGATTTCTATCGCGTCGAAGCGGCCTGGGCGTTGTCGGCGCGGCGTATTTTCGTGACCGACAAAGCCGGAACGGTGTTCCTGGCCAATGATCCGGACTGGCGACTTCAGCACATCTCTGATGTCCGCCCGGCCGATGGAGGTGGGCGCTATCTGATCAATGGACGGTTTGAACAGCGTCTGGATCTTCTGCGGCATCTGCCGTTGCTTGAGTGGGATCTGCATGTGCTGGCGGATCCGGCGCCGGTTGAGAGTGCACGGCTCAATGCGGCCGCGATCGCCACGCTGGCCTGCCTTCTGGCCGGTCTGGTCATGCTGACGGTGCTGCGGCGCTACGAGATGGGAATTATCCGGGCACGGCGGGACCGGGCAATTGCGTTGCGTCTTGAGCGTGTCGTGCGGGACCGGACGCGGGCGCTGTCGATCACCAACCGGTCGCTCAGTCAGGAAGTTGAAGTCCGGCGCCAGGCGGAAGCCCGCTTGCACAAGACACAGAATGAACTGATCCAGACGGCCAAGCTTGCCGCTCTGGGCCAGATGTCTGCTGCGCTCAGTCATGAATACAACCAGCCGCTGGCAGCGATCCGGACGTATGCAGACAATGCTCTGAAATTCCTCGAGCGCGGTGCGACATCGGAGGTATCGGGGAACCTGACGCGGATAAACGGACTGGTCGAACGGATGGCGGAACTATCGCGGACCTTGCTCTCGTTCTCGCGCAAACCGGGGGCCACCATCGGCCCGGTTCCATTGGGAACCGTGATCGAAGAGGCGCTTCTGCTGGCCCGGCCGCGGGCACGGGCGGCAGGCATATCCACCATTCATGTCGGCGACGCCGTGTCCGGGTTCCATGTTCGCGGCGGCCGCATCAGACTCGGCCAGGTGTTTGTCAATCTGATCAACAATGCGGTCGACTCGTTGTCTGGACAGCCCGATGCGGTGGTGGACATCGACGCCGGACGGGCAGGCGACCGTGTGATCGTCACCGTGCGCGACAATGGTCGGGGGATCGATCCGGATCAATTGCCGAAAGTGTTCGATCCCTTCTTCACCACCAAGGCGGTGGGCGAGGGGATCGGCATAGGGCTTTCGATCGCCGACAATATCATCCGGGATTTTGGCGGCACGATCACTGTTGGCAATCATCCAGACGGCGGAGCGTGTTTCACGATCAGTTTGCAGGCTGCCAATGCAGATGATGAAGTGGTAGGGGGAGAGCCTGGGCTTGCCTCCAGCCACATCGTTGTCTGAAGCTGGACAAGACGGGGTGGCCATGGTTTCAGGGTCTTCTTGAAAACCCAGAGGAGGAGCCGGCTGTTGGACGATACTTCCGCATTGAGGCTTCAGGATCGAGTCGTTCATCTGGTCGACGACGATGCTGAGTTGAGGCATGCGCTCAGGCAATCGCTCGAACTCGAAGGGCTGAGCGTGGTTTGCCATGCCGGTGCGGAAGATGTCGGCGATCTGCCACTGCGCAGCCTCTATGGTGTCATCGTGTCCGATATCCGGATGCCCGGCATGGATGGGCTGGACCTGATGCGCCATATCCTCGGAATCGATCCGACCCTTCCCGTGGTGCTGATTACCGGACATGGTGACGTGCAAATGGCGGTCGAGGCGATGCGCGCCGGAGCCTATGATTTCATCGAGAAACCATTTGCCGCAAACCGGCTATTCTCGGTGGTGGAGAGGGGACTGGAAAAGCGGCGGCTGGTTCTGGAAAACCGCTCGTTGCGCACGGCGCTCGAAGGCGGCGACGAACTGTCCTCCCGGCTGGTCGGGCGCAATCCGGCGATTCAGCATCTGCGGGCGCAGATTTCGGCGGTGGCGGAAACCGACGCAGACGTGCTGATCACCGGGGAAACCGGTACCGGCAAGGAAGTGGTGGCACGCGCGCTGCATGATTATGGTCCGCGTCGAAAAGGCAATTTTGTCGCCATCAATTGTGCGGCGCTGCCGGCGGAGATTTTCGAATCCGAATTGTTCGGTCACGAAGCCGGGGCCTTTACCGGGGCGCAAAAATTGAGGGTGGGCAAGCTGGAACACGCAAATGGCGGCACCGTGTTTCTCGATGAAATTGAATCGATGCCGATCGACCTGCAAGCCAAGCTGCTGCGTGCGATCGAAGGCCGCTCGATCGAACGGCTGGGATCGAACCGGCAGGTGGCGCTCGATGTACGCTTTGTCGCCGCGACCAAGTCGGATCTCAACAACAATCCTGCGTTCCGGACCGATCTTTATTATCGTCTCAATGTGATTACTCTTGAAATTCCTGCACTTAGGGCGCGCCGGGACGACATTCCGTTGCTGTTCTTCCACGTGGCGAGGGAAGCTAGGGCACGCTATCGCCGCGAAATCCCGGCCATAACACCGCAGGATGAAGCAGGTCTGCTCGCTCATGACTGGCCGGGCAATGTGCGGGAGTTGCGCAACGTTGCCGACCGGTTTGTCCTGGGCATGTGGTCGGGTTTCGGGCGCAACCCCGAAGCCGGTGTTGAAACCGGATCAGGTCACCTTTCGGATCGGATCGACGCTTTCGAGCGCGCCGTGATCCTGGCTGAAATCAGTCGAAATGGCGGTGCGTTGAAGCCCACCTATGAAGGTCTCGGCATTTCCCGCAAGGGGCTTTATGAGAAAATGCGGCGGCTGGGGATCAAGGCCAGCGACAACGAGCATGGGTCGTAGGCAACCCATGAGGGATGCCGAATGGGTCGTCTGCTGCCCGTCAGACGTGATTTTGATCCATGGGTGTTCAGGTTTTTGCCCAAATTGCGCGTAAATCCAGGCGATCCGAGCGGATTCCAGGATATGGCATGGCATTTGCTGTTATAGTTTGTGAACGCGATGGGCGGGAGGACATCGCCGGGAAGGGCGCATCCACACGCGGTGCTGGCATTCCCGGATTTCTCCGGTCTCCGCTTCGCCAGTGCAGTCCCGGGCAGTCTTGCCCCAGTGGAGGATATCTCATGAAAAAGCTTCTTTCTGGCGCGGTTTCTGCCGCCGCCCTCCTGATCACCGCCAATGCCGCTTCGGCAAACTGCGATGACGGTGAAATGGTCATCAAGTTCAGCCACGTCGTGGCTGCGACCGGTCACCCCAAGGGTGACGCAGCAACCCTGCTGGCCGAGCGCGTCAACTCGGAAATGAACGGCAAGGCCTGCATGGAAGTGTTTGCCAATTCGACGCTGTTTGACGACGACAAGGTTCTCGAGGCTCTGCTGCTGGGCGATGTCCAGCTCGCAGCACCGTCGCTTTCGAAGTTCGAAGCCTATACGCTCAAGTACCGTCTGTTCGATCTGCCGTTTCTGTTCTCGAGCCTCAAGGCGGTTGACGGCTTTACGCAATCAGAATCCGGCAAGGGCCTGCTGACTGTCATGGAAGATGTCGGTTACACCGGTCTTGGCTACTGGTCGTCAGGCCTGAAGCAGTTCTCGGCCAACAAGCCGCTGCTGACGCCGGCAGACGCCAATGGCCTGAAATTCCGGGTCCAGACCTCAGACGTGGCCGTGGCGATGATCGAAGCCATGGGGGGCTCGGCCCAGAAACTGGCGTTCAAGGAAGTCTATGGCGCGTTGCAGACAGGTGTTGTCGATGGGCAGGAAAATTCCTGGTCGAACATCTACACGCAGAAGTTCTTCGAGGTTCAGGACGGTGTCACTGAAACGAACCACCAGGTGCTGGCCTACCTTCTCGTGACCTCGACGGAATGGCTCAACAGCCTTGACGCCGATTTCCGCGACCAGTTTGTCAAGATCGCAGATGAAGTGACGATCGAAGCCAATGCCGCGGTCGCCGCGACGGAAGCTGCAAACCGGCAGAACATTCTCGATGCCGGCGGCACGATCCGCGAACTTGATGCCGAGCAGCGCAAGGCCTGGATAGATGCGATGAAGCCGGTCTGGACAAAGTTCGAAGGCGATATCGGCGTCGATGTGATTGAAGCTGCGGTCGCTTCAAACGACGCAAGCTAGGTCGGTCCTTTCTGCAAGGCGGATCCGGGGGGCCGTTCTCCCGGATCCGTCCATGTGACTGCGGGCGGGTAACAGGCAATCGAGGGGGACGCCATGAACGCGTATTTGCCTTATCTTATCATGGGCGGGGTGATCTTGCTGTTCTGGATCGCGGAACGGCGCAACCCGGATTCAGTGACCCGGTTCGAGGAGAATGTGCTCGCGATCATTCTGGCGCTGATCACCATCGTCTCCTTCACTCAGGTTGTCGCGCGCTACGGCTTCAACAGCGGTTGGACCGGCGCCCTCGAGTTTACCAGAATCCTGTTTGCGTGGATGATCCTGTTCGGTATGAGCTACGGCCTGAAACAGGGGATGCATCTGGGCGTCGACGCGCTGCTGCGCTTGTTTCCCAAACCGGTTTTCCGGGCTTTTGCAATTTTCGGCGCAGTCTGCGCCTTCCTCTACGCGGCTATTTTGATTGAATCTGTGTGGCTCGGCGTCTTTGGCGCCGAGACCCGCGGCGGGGCGATGGTTTACTGGTCAAAGATGTACCAGATCGGCATCGGCCTTGATGACCTGCGCTATCCGGACTGGATGCAGGACAGCTTCGGGCTGCGGGAGCGTGTGCAGCGCTGGATTGCCTATCTCATTCTCCCCATCGGCCTGGGCCTGTTCGGCTTCCGGGCGCTGCAAGCCATGATCGCGATATGGCGCGGCGACCGAGAATTGATCATTGCCGGACATGAGGCGGAAGACCTCGTTGCCGAAAACCGCAACGTTTTGAAGGACTGATCCGGCATGGAAACCACAATTCTGTTTGTGCTCGTTCTTGGCCTGTTGTTTGTCGGTGTGCCGGTGGCGGTGTCGCTGGGGCTGTCGTCGATCCTTCTGATTGCGTTCTTCTCCACCGATTCGATGTCCTCAGTCGCCATCCAGTTGTTCACCGCATCGCAAAACTACACCTTGCTCGCCATCCCGTTCTTCGTGCTGGCGTCGGCGTTCATGTCGACAGGGGGCGTGGCCAAGCGCATCATCCGCTTTGCCATCGCGACAGTCGGCCATTTCCGGGGCGGCCTGGCCATGGCAAGCGTGCTTGCCTGCATGCTGTTTGCGGCCTTGTCGGGTTCGTCTCCTGCCACGGTCGTCGCCATCGGCACCATCGCCATCGCCGGCATGCGGCAGGTGGGCTATTCGAAGGAATTTGCAGCCGGTATCATCGCCAATGCCGGAACTCTTGGCATCCTCATACCACCATCGATTGTCATGGTGGTCTATGCGGCGGCAACGGATGTGTCGGTCGGCCGGATGTTCCTGGCTGGCGTGATGCCCGGCATTGTTGCGGGATTGATGCTGATGATCGCGATTTACATCGTCGCGCGGATCAAGGGCCTGCCGTCGGAGCCATGGCGCGGATTTGGTGAAATCGTCGCGGGCGGCAAGGATGCCGGCTGGGGACTGTTCCTGATCATCATCATTATCGGCGGCATTTATGGCGGAGTCTTCACCCCGACCGAAGCCGCTGCCGTCGCCGCCGTCTATTCTTTCTTTATTGCCCTCTTCATTTATCGGGACATGGGGCCGATGGCAGGCATCAAATGGGTGAGCGAGACCGATTCACGCAGTGCCCGTGCCGGGTTTTCCGGGGTCGTCTATGCCCTGGCATTCTATTTCGTCTGGATGATCCTGTCGTTTTTCGCCACCAATGATTCCGATAGCATCACCTTTGCAGGGCGCTCCAATCTGGGGCTGGCAATCTCGTTTGCCATTCTGGTGGCTTACACAGCCTGGCGTGGCGACAAGGGACTTGCCGGTGTGCCTGGCGCGTTGGTGGCCGGGCTTCCTGTCTGGAGCCGCAATCTGTCCCTGATGGGTCGCAATTTCGGCAAGGCTTTCTTCAACGAAGACACCCGCAAGGTGATGGTGGACGCGTCGAAAACCACCATCATGCTGATGTTCATCATCGTCAACGCGTTGCTGTTTGCCCACGTGCTGACATCGGAGCGGATTCCTGACGCGATCACCCAGCTGATGCTCGGCTACGGGTTTACCTGGTTCACCTTCCTGATTGCCGTCAACATTCTGCTGCTGATCGGCGGCCAGTTCATGGAGCCGTCCGGTCTGCTGCTGATTGTGGCGCCAGTGGTGTTTCCGATCGCGATGGAACTCGGCGTCGACCCGGTGCATCTGGGGATCATCATGGTGGTCAACATGGAGATCGGCATGATCACGCCGCCGATCGGGCTCAACCTGTTCGTCACCTCCGGCATCACAGGCATGAGTCTGGTGCAGGTGGTCCGCGCAGCGCTGCCTTTCGTGGCGGTACTGTTCCTGTTCCTGATCATCGTGACCTATGTGCCGGGCCTGTCGACCTGGCTGCCCTACAGTCTGATGGGGCCGGAAATCGTGACCAGATAGGTACTGGCAGCCCGAGACCAGGATTGCGCAAAATCGAACGGATCGCGGCACGCATGCGCGCCCCGCCATTTTGCCGGATGCTGAAAGCCTGCAGGTTACACGATCCTGAAGGTCAAACCGGCCTATCAACGTTAATCTGCTGTTAACTAATTGAGCGCAGCCTGAGTGTCAGACATGCCATTTCACTCCTCCCAAGAACGGCATGACGGATAAGGGCGGCGCAAGCCGCCCTTTTCTGTTCAGGGTTTCTTCACGGCCAGAAATTCTCCCACCCGGGCGATGGCGGCTTCGATGTTTTCATCGGAGTTGGCGCAAGAGACGCGAATGTAGCCCTCGCCGAGAATGCCGAAATCCGGACCGCCAATCAGGGCGACACCGGCCTCTTCAAGCAGAGCGCTGGCGAGTTTCTTGGCCTTCCAGCCGGTGGCCGAGATGTTCGGAAACGCGTAGAAGGCGCCCTTCGGGAGAACACAGGACACGCCGGGCAAATCGTTGAGCAGGTCGGTGACCAGCTGGCGGCGGCGGTCGAACGCCGTGAGCATCCCGGCCACCGCATCCTGTGGACCGTCTATGGCTGCGATACCCGCGAATTGCGACGGAGCGTTGACGCAGGACCAGCAATTGACCGCAAGTTTGCGGACATAGCCGATCAGGCTGGCGGGCCAGATCGACCAGCCCATGCGCCAGCCGGTCATGGCCCAGGACTTGGACCAGCCATTGAGCACGATCAGCCGGTCCCGGATCTCCGGATAGATCAGCAGCGAGGTGTGGCTTTCTCCGTCATAGGTCATGACGTCGTAGATTTCATCGGAAAGGATGGCGACATGTGGATGGGCGGCCAGTCCGGCGACCAGCTTGTCGATTTCGATCTTCGGGGTGACGCCGCCGGTCGGATTGGCTGGCGAATTGAGGATCAGCAGCCGGGTTTGGGGCGTGATCAAAGCCAGTGTCTCTTCGGCTGAAAAGGCAAAGCCGTTTTCTTCACGCATCGGAACCGGGATCGGGCGCGCACCGACATGTTCGATCATCGACCGGTAGATTGGAAAGCCGGGATCGGGATAGAGGATATCGATGCCGGGTTCACCAAGCATGCGGATGGCGGCATACATGGTGGGTTTGCCGCCGGGCATGATCATGACGCTGTCCGGTGAGATGTCCACACCGGTCATAAAAAGGGTTCTGCGGCAGACCGCCTCCCGGGTCTGCAGCAGGCCATTGGCCGGTGTGTAGCCGTGATGACCGTCGCGCAAGGCCTTGACCGCCGCCTCGACAATATGTTCCGGCGTTTTGAAGTCCGGCTGGCCTATGCCGAGATTGATGATGTCGCGTCCCTGGTTGGCGAGATCGGTAGCACGGGCGAGCACTGCGAAGGCATTTTCTTCGCCAATGCGGTCAAAGGCGGCAACGGGATGGAGCATCGTGTTTTTCCTCGCGGCAGTGGTTGTCTTGTCGCAACAACTCATGTCCTATCCCGGCGCGGATTTCAATTCAGGTGGCACCAATGCGTGATTTGACCAAATGGACTGCACGGCCTGCGCCGGAGGGTTTTTCTTCGACGGGGCGGTATGTGATGATCGAGCCATATCGGCGCGATGTTCATGAGGCCGGGTTATGGGAGGCGCTGGGCGGGGCTGGCGTCAACGATCTGATCCGTTATTTCCCCAATGGCCCCTATTCGCAAGCATCCGAACTCTGTGACTGGCTGGATCGCTCCGGGCGCAATCTGGGCTGGGTCACCTGTATTTTCCGTAGCCGCCATACGGGAGATATTGCCGGCATGGCGTCATTGATGCGGCCTGATCCGGCAAACGGTGTGGTGGAGGTGGGGTCGGTCGCGCACGGGACGGCAATGGCGCGGTCGCCAATGTCAACTGAAGCGCATTACCTAATGGCGCGGCATGTGTTCGAGGGTCTCGGTTACCGGCGCTACGAGTGGAAATGCCACAACGACAATGCCCCCTCGAAGGTGACGGCAACCCGTCTGGGTTTCCAGTTCGAGGGGGTCTTCCGGCAGCACATCGTTGCCAAGGGAATGAACCGCGATACGGCCTGGTTTTCGATGCTCGACAGTGAATGGCCGGAGCGCAAGCGGGCTTTTGAAGCCTGGCTTGCCCCATCCAATTTCCAACCGGACGGTCGGCAGAAGAAGCGTCTGGAGGATATCAGGCAGACCGTCGGATGATGCCGCTATGGCGAGCAGGTGCAGCCGGAAAATGTGCGGTTCACCGGTTGATGGGTGTCGCCGAAGCGTGAAACGGCTTGCAGCGGCAAACCAATGACAGGTAGATGATGCGGCAGAATGGCCGCGTGTGTTGCCGTGGTGCAGAAACAGATGAAATCGGTGGATGAATGCCACTTTGCAAAGGACAAGTCCCATGAGCGAACCCACAGCCACGAACCGCTCTTCCGCGATTGCTGCTGCGGTGATTCTTGGCGCCACCGGGCTGGCCTTTTATTTCATGCCCTCGATGATGATCGCCCTGGCGGAGATTTCGCCCTGGCTTTCCTACGCGGTGGGAATCGCGTTCGTGCTGGCATTTTTTGCCGTGTTCTGGCTGCGCGGCAAGCGCCAGCAAAAGCCCCAGGACAAGCCCGAATAGAGCGGCTCAGGCCTGCAGCGATGCGGCCAGCAACAGCAATCCGAGAGCCAGAACAATCGCTGCTCCAAGTATTTCGATGAGGGTGCCGACATGACCTCCCATCGAGGCGCCAGACAGGCGGACGGCGGCCCCCTTGGCCATCACCGCAAGTGTTGCCAGAGCGGACACCGTGATTGCCGTGCCGAGCGCCATGGCGAATGTCGAGACAATGCCGGCCAGCCAGAGGCCGTTCAGCATCGAGAAAGTCAGCACAATCAGTGCGCCCGTGCAAGGCCGGAGACCGACCGCCACCACTGCGCCCCAGGCTTCGCGCAGGCTGAAGTCACGACCGGAGATCAGCGCCGGATCGGGAAGATGCGAATGTCCGCAGGTGGAGCAGGCATCACTATCTGAATGGTGATGGTGATGATGACCATGATCATGGCCTTGATGATGATCGGCATGAGCGTGCTGGTGCCCCGCAGCTGACACCGCGACGGGTTGCTTGCTGCGCAAAGACAGCAGTTTGCGGCTGAGCAGCCAGAACCCGAAGGCGGCGATCAGCGCATAGCTGGTGATTTCCATGAAATGCGTCGCCTCGGTCATCGATATGGCAAAGCTACGCAGTACGTAATAGGCAAAGCCAACCAGTGCCACTGCCGTTACCGCCTGCAGCATCGATGACAAAAAGGCAAGCACCACGCCTCGTTTGAGCGCCACTTCATTGGCGATCATGTAGGATGAAATCACCGCTTTGCCGTGGCCCGGCCCGGCGGCGTGGAAGATACCATAAAGAAACGACAGGCTGACCAGTCCCCACATTTGCCAGGGATCGGACCGCATGGCTTTCAGAGTCCCGGTCAGCGCGCGGTAGAATGCCTGCTGCTGCTGATTGATCCAGCCGAGAAAGGGGCCGCCAAAACCGTTGGGGCGGATCATCGGTTCGGCGGTGCCGATGCCGAGCGATGACTGGGCATGGGACATAGTGGTCAGCAGCACAAGACAGACGGCTGCCAGAACGACAACGCGAGAGATGACAGGCTTCATTTGCAATCGAGCTCCAGCCGTGTGGCAAACAGCTTTGAAAAATCATTGTTGGTGGTTGTTTCAAAAAAGGCTTCGGTCAGGAATTCCTGATTCTGCGCCATCACTTCGTCCGGGTCCGGCCGCACCACTTTGCGCGCACAACGGGAAGCCGACTCCCCTGTTATGACCATGTCCTCATCATGAATGAAGTCGAGAGAGGCATACATGGTCGGATCGAACACGCCGATGGCAATCTTGCCGGTCAGGCGGAGCTCCTCCTTGGGAACAACGGCAAAGAACATCAGCAACTGGCCGTCCTGGAAGGCAACATTGATCCTCTCAGGAAGCGCAATCTCGACATCCCGGCCATCGATGCTGACTGTCGTGTAGTAATCGAACTCTGCCAGTGAATGCGTGACCAAATCGCTGATCTTTGACAGTTCGCCGGCATCGAGCTCCATATTCGAGTCTTCATCGAAATCGAGGACGATGCTGGACGAGAACACTTCGTCAAAACGCCAGACATTCCGGAACTCCGACACCCTGCCATCGGCAGACGTTTCAACCTCGAGGCGAGCGTCGGCAAACACATGCGGATGTGCCAAGGCAGGCACGGGGACAAGCATGGCGGCAAAAGCAGCGATGGCTGGCAAGCGCCACTTAGAATGTAGGGTCATGGTCCGCAATTCTGTCTGTCCTGATCAGTGCTGTGCTTTGCCATTGAATATGGACGAAAATTCGGCAGACGCCAGTCACCGCGACATTTGGAACCAGGACAGGCGGGATCAGGCGGCGGTCTTGAACCACTGGGTCAGAAAATCGACGAAGGCACGAACCTTGGCGGGAAGATAGCGGCGATGCGGATAGATCGCATAGATCCCGCTGTCGGTAGAAAGGAAATCATCGAGGATCGGCACCAGCGTTCCGACCGGTTGGCGCTCCTTGAAAACGAAGTTCGGGAGAATCGCGACACCCAGTCCGGCCTCGGCTGCGCGCATCGCCGTCAGCGGGCTGTTGACCTCAAGCCGTCCCTTGACCGAGACCGAGAAAGTGGACCCGTCCTTGTTCTCAAAACGCCAATTGTTGAGGAACCGGCCATTGGTATCGATGATGCAGGGCAGGTCTGCAAGCTGGGACGGATGCGTGATCGGTCCATGTTTCGCCAGAAATTCCGGTGACGCGCAGGCGATCAGGGAAAAAGATGAAAGCTTGCGGGCGATAAGGCCGGAATCCTCAAGCTTGGTGATGCGGATCGCGACGTCATAGCCTTCCTCGACCAGATCAACGAAACGATCATCCGAGATGATTTCCAGCGTCACGTCGGGATGGGCGGCTGCAAATTCAATCAGCGAGCGGCCGATGGCAGCGTCGGCAAAGGTGCGCGGCGCCGATACCCGGATGCGCCCCTTGAGGTCTTTCGAACCTTCGCGCACCAGATCAGCCAGATTGTCGATTTCCTTGAGGATGTCGGAAGCGGTGCGAAAGTAGGTGTGGCCGGCTTCCGTCAGCGAGAACTGGCGGGTGGTGCGGTTGAGCAGCAAGGCGCCGAGGTCGTCTTCGAGTTCGCGCACATATTTTGACAAAAGCGCCTTGGACCGGCCAACCTTGCGCGCGGCGGCCGAAAAGCCTTCGGCTTCGACCACGTCGATGAAAGCGCGAATCCGGGTCAATGTATCCATGGGTCGGGTCCTTGGTGCGCGTCGCGGCTTGGCAATCATGGGCATTGTCTGCACAAATCGAACAGTAAACCGATATTGTTCAATGATAGGTTATTTCAAGGGAAAACAAGCAAATCAAGTTTGTGCGTCCGTTTTCACGGCCCACCTTGATAATGGGAGAGTGTGCCGCGCGGGACTCGCGCCCATTCCCTGGCGCAGAGCGCTTGAAACCGGAGGGGATATCGAGCCGGCGGGCATGGCCAACAGACAGGCGCCGCGACTTTCACAAGACGCGGCGCTGCTGACAGGTCTGAGCTTGATCAGAACACGAGCCCGCTGCCGTAGTTCATGGGGCTGGACGGATATTTGCTCGCGGCGGCGTTGGCGTCGCGGTCAAAGCTGGAGGTGGCTGCGCAATCAATGTTTGCGTCTGCAGCCTTGGCCGGCGCCGTGGCGCACAGTTCGGCCTGGGTGGTGGCGGTTGCGGCAAAGGCTGAGCCTGCGGTGAACGGCAACAGGGTTGCCAGTGTAAAGGCCATGGCTGCGGTCATCTTTTTCATGGGGATCTCCTTCAAGAGTGGTTTGGCATTTTCAGGCCGGTTCCGCTGACCCTGTGCGGGAGAGCAAAACCGGCGATGTCTTGAACCTGGTGCCCGGGACGCGGGTATGCCGCGCTCCTTTGAAATCCGAAGCGGAAGTTTCATTTCTGAGGCGACAATTCCGGAATCGATTGGATTGTTGGCCCGGCAACACCTATCTCGAGGACTGGCTGACGCGCACCCGCGCCGGTGACGCGCAAATCACGGATACGAACATGTCGATTGAATTGACTCTGGCTGGCTTTATCGACCTCTTCCTGCGGGGTGCGACGTTCGGGATATTGTTGCTGGTGATTGCGCGCTTTGTGCGCCGTCCGGATTTCGGACCGTTGTGCCTGACCGGAATCCTGTTCGGTGTTTCGGGTCTGGTGGAGATCATTCTCAACGCACCAACACTCACCGAGATGCTGGCGCCGCCACCCGCGCTGATGCTGGCATTCCAGCAATTGCACTTCATTGCTCTGTGGTGGTTCGTGCTGGCGTTGTTTGATGACCGGTTCAGCTGGCGGGTCGGCATTTTCTGGCCGGTAGCGGTTGCTTTTCCGCTTGTTGCTGGTGCCGCCTTTGCACCGGAGGACTGGCGGTGGCCTTTCACCATGGCGCTTGTGGCGATGAATGCGACGCTGTTCGGGTTGATCATCTATCGGGCCTTGTGCAATCGGGCCAGCGATCTGGTCGATGAGCGGCGCAGTTTCAGTCTGGCGCTGGCGTTCTCGGTTCCGCCGTTCACACTGCTGGTGTTCGTCACCAACCTCATCAGCATCAACGCGCCGCTTTATGCCGACCTGTGCCTTGCCTATTCGGCGGTCTATTTCACATTGGCCTTGGGTTTTTCCTATTGGCTGACTGCTCTGAAGGAGGGGTTGTTCCAGCGTGCGGGCAATGGATCAGTTGCAGCGGCCGGGCGCGGTGAGCTGACCGCAGCGGATCGGCTTGAACTGGACCGGGTGATCAAGGCCATGGATGGCGGGCTCTATCTGGAGCCGGGACTTACCATCGGTGGCCTGGCCGATGTGCTCAACGTGCCCGAGCACCGGCTGCGACGCCTGATCAACGGCGGTCTCGGCTACCGCAACTTCGCAGCTTTTGTGAATGATTACCGGATTCGGGAAGCCAAACGCCGCCTCTCAGACCCGGAAATGGCGCGCGAGCAGATCATCCAGCATGCCTTCAGTCTTGGCTACGCGTCGCTTGCGCCCTTCAACCGCGCATTCCGGGAGCGTGTCGGCGTGAGCCCGACGGAATACCGCGAAGGAGCGCTGGGCGGGGTGATGGAAGCGACCGGTCCGGCTGCTTGATCTCTCGCGCCAGGCTCGGTTCTTCCGCGCTGCCGGGCCAATGCGCCGCCCGTCTATTTGACGGAGGCCGCGATCGCATCGACTGCGCGCAGTGACAGGGCGGCGATGGTCAAGGTCGGGTTGGCCGTGGCAGAGGTGGGGAAGGTTCCCGACCCCAGCAGAAAAAGATTGCGGTGGTCGAAGCTGCGCAAATCCGCGTCAACCACGGCGCTCGCGGAGTCCGAGCCCATTCTTGTCGTGCCGATGATATGGCCGGCGCCCTGAGCCTCGGGCGAATGGCGAACGTTCCTGGCACCGAGAGCCGCAAACACTTCCTCATGTGCCTTTTCGGCGGCCTCGAGGCCGTTGCGCGTGTAAGCGTCGAAATCATAGCGGATGCGCGGCAAGGGAATGCCATTGGCGTCCCGTTTGTCGGGGTCGAGGGTCACACGGTTTTCCGCGTCCGGTGATTGCTCGACCAGCGAGGCAAGCCGGATCTGACGCGAGGTGACGTCCTTGATCGCCGCATCCAGCTCCCCACCGCGCAGACCCTGAGCTGCCAAATCCGCCGCCGTGGTCGCGGGCGCGCCGGTGGGCCAGCTGTGGCCGTCATTGCCGATTTCGATGCGGAATGCGCCGCGCTGCTTGCGGAAGTCGCCGTCGCGCAGGTTTTCGATGCCGGATGTGGAAAGCGGGCCGCGATAGGGCCATACCGGTTCAGATGCTTCGGCCCAGCTCAGGCGGGTGGGGTGATCCATCAGATTGCGACCGACCTGGTCGGAGCTGTTGGCGACGCCGTTGGGAGCGTTCTCCTGTGCGGAATTCAACAGCAACCGCGGCGTCTCGATGGCATGGGCGGCGACAATGACGACCTTGCCTGAAGCGGTGCCGGTGGTGCCGTCTGCACGGCGGAATTCGA
This sequence comes from Hoeflea sp. YIM 152468, assembly GCF_029210485.1. Classification (GTDB taxonomy): domain Bacteria; phylum Pseudomonadota; class Alphaproteobacteria; order Rhizobiales; family Rhizobiaceae; genus Hoeflea. The sequence continues at coordinate 12,916 of NZ_JARGET010000026.1, read as the reverse complement.
CCGAGCCGATTTCGCCATTTTCTCCGACATTCAATTTTGTTGCTGTGGTCTGGTCGTGGATCGTGGCGCCGGCCTGTTCTGCCAGGGCGATGTGCACAGTGGCATCGTATTTGGCCTGGATCGGGCAGATCGGAATGCAGGAATTGTTGCCGCAACATTCCGGCCGATCCGCGTGGAACAGCGAGTTGCGGCCTTGCGGTGTGGCGCGGACCTGATACCGGGTGCCGTCCAGTGCCGAGGCAAAGTGCTTGTCGAGATAGGTCATCGCAATCTGCGGCATCGGGAATTCGCCCGAGCGTGGCGAGCCGAGATCCTCGGTCGAATCTCCGGCGACACCGATTTCGTTTTCAGCTTCGAGATAGAACGGCTCAAGATCGTCGTAACTGAGCGGCCAGTCGACGCCGTGCCCGTAGAGCGATTTCAGTCTGAAGTCGGAAGGGAGATTGCGCAATGTCGTGCCAAGCCAGTGCCAGGTCGTCCCGCCGACCACCTTGATGTAGGTCGACTTGAACAGTTCCGGCCCGCTTTGCTGATAGAAGTCTTCAATCCGATGTGACAGCGGATGAGACGCCTCGGGATCATTGGGGTAAGGGGACTCCGGCACCTTGATCTTGGCATTCCAGAATTTTTCGACCGCGTCATAGCGATCGATGCGCTTGCCCGATTCGAGAAAGGCGACGCTCAGACCCCTGGCTGCGAGCTTGGCGCCGGCCATCGCGCCGGCGACGCCGGTCCCAATGATGAGAATGTCTGCGGTGATGTCATGCGCCATGGTGCTGGCTCCCGTAAATCTTAAAATGCGGCCGAGAAGAGGTCAGCTGGCGGGAGGATCGGCCCAGTACCCGGTTGCGCCGCCACAATAGCCCATCGGCTTGCTGTAACTCATCGCCGGCCACATCAGGGCTTCGGTGTAGGTAATGACTTCGTTGCTCTCGGGATCGGGCGACACTCCGCTGTACCAGGCGGCAACGATACCGTTGCTGAGATCCGGATTGGCATTTCCCTCCACCAGCGCGGCAAGTTCCTCGGCTTTTCCGATGGACTTGAAAGCCTGCAGCATCTTTGCGGCATCTTCCGCCGCAAGGTCTGGATTGCCGGTGAGCTTTATCGAAAGATCCAGAAAATCATCTATGTCGACAGTTGCGGCGAAAGCCTTGCCAGGCCATGGCGCAAAGCCGGAAACGGCCAGAGCCGTTCCTCCGGTCAACACACTGCGTCGTGTGGCGCTCAGCAGGGGGGCGGATTTCGGCCGGGTCATGCAATTCTCCTCGCGCGTTGAGATTTCCAACGCACGTCTTCGCAAAAGGTTCCCTCCTTTCCGTGCTAAATTTATCCTTCTGTATTCCTGGCCGGTATTCTGGGCCACATGCCGCAGATTGACAATCAGCTTTGGCATACCTATTTGACGTCTCTCGGGTCTGGAGCCCCGGCCGTTCGCAGGCAGATTGCCATGGTGAAGTCTCCGGCTTTCAAGCAGTCACCTTTTTGATGACATGCCAGATGGTGGAACGCGGACACCCCTTGGATACGGTATGTCATGACAGGAGATCTGCCATGCGTGACTTCACGCCCTTGCCAAATTTGAGCACACTCAAGGATCAGGCCAGACGCCTGAGAACCCGACTGGAATCCAGCGGTGAAACCATCGGCCATTCCAAAGCGCTGGAGCTGATTGCCGCGCAGTACGGGTATAATGACTGGAACACGCTGTACGCGGCGATAGGCAACCGGCCCGGGCCTGAAAGCCTGGCACCCGGCAGCCGGGTGAGCGGAGCTTATCTGGGCCAGCCCTTCACCGCCAAGGTGGTGGGTATCCAGGCCATCACATCCGCACCTGGGCATTTTCGGGTGTCGCTTGATCTTGATGAAGCCATCGATGTTGTCACCTTCGACAGCTTCTCCGCCTTCCGAAAGCGGGTCAACGGCGTCATCGGCAAGCATGGGACAAGCAGCGCGCGCACATCCAATGGACGCCCGCAGCTGGAAATTTCCTGGTCTTGATCAGGAACGAGTTCAGCCGGCTATGTCGACAACGCCGCAATCGCCTGCTTGCGATCCAAACGCCAGCAGGCGACCGGACCTGTTCCACGCCAAGGCCGTGACCGGGCCCTTGCCGGGGCGTCGCAACAGTGCTTCCTTGCTGTCGGCAAAGCGGACAGCAAGGACCATGCCGTCGCCAAAACCAATGGCAACAAGGTCTTCCAGCGGGTGGCAGGCGACGCAGGTGACCATCGTGTCAGCGCGCTGACCGAGTTCGAGCGGTCCTTTGCCCATAGGCCCGTCCTTGCCCGAAAACGGCCAGACGATTGCTGAGGGAGCCCCGGAGGAGGCGAGCCATTTCCCCTTGTTCGACCAGGACAGCGATTTGACCTTGGCGGGGTAGCCGGTCATGCGCATGTGGCGCTGTTCCCCGCCCGGCTTGCCGTCCAGCTTCCAGCCATGCAGCGCATTTTCCTGCATGGCGGTGACCAGAAACCGGCCGTCAGGGCTGAACATCACCTGATTGTGGGCACCCTTCCATTCGAAGTCGATTGCAGGTGCGCTGCCGTGCACGAAAACGAGAGACACGCCGTTGTAGCGGGTCATCGCCAGCCGAAGGCCTTTCGGTGCAAAGGCAAGGCCTTCGATGGTGCGCGCCTCTTCGAAAGTCCGTTCGGTTCCGTCAGCCAGCAACACTGTTGCTGTGCGACCCTCGGCAAACGCGACCGCGCCCTGCGGACCGGTGGCAACAGCGCCCATCCATTTGCGTCCGGACGGGCGCAGCGTGGTTTCTGTCCCGTCTGCGTCAAGCCGCATCACCTTGCCGTCTTCGCCGCCGCTGATCAGGCTCTTGCCGTCCCAGGTGATGGCGGTGGCGAGCAAGCCGTCATGCAGTTCATGCCTATGGGTGCCGTGGTCGAGGCGTACGACCTGACCTGAGGCCAGAGCGAAGACCGGAACATCCTCCAGAAAAGCTGCGGCCAGACAATGGTCATCGAGATCAATCGGGGCGACAGTTGGCATGATCTGAACCCCTCAGGCCTGGCAGGCCAGAAAGGTCCGCTCGAGCTTCTCGCGGTCGAGATCGCGTCCGATGAAGACGATGCGGCTTTCGCGCTTTTCGTCGTCTTTCCAGGCGCGCTGGTGATCACCTTCAACGATCATGTGGATGCCCTGGATGATGTAGCGATCAGCATCGCCTTCAAAGGCGATGATGCCCTTGAGCCGGAGAATGTTCGGGCCGTCCAATTGGGTGATCTTTTCGATCCAGGGGAAAAACCGTTTCGGATTGAGTGGCCCGCCGCGCAACGAGATCGATTCGATGGTTGAATCGTGAATGGCGGCCGGAGCGGCATGGTCGTGATGGCTGTGGCCGTGATGGTCATGACCGTGATCGTGACCATGATGGTGATGATGATGATGATCATGATCGCAATCCGGTGTGCAGACATGATCGGGGTGATCGTGATCGAGGAAATGCGGGTCGTTGTCGAGCGCCCGGCTGAGATCAAAAGCGCCACGGTCGAGCACGGCGTCGAGTGGTATGGCGGCGCGCTCGGTGCGGTGAATGCGGGCCGACGGATTGATTGCGCGGACCGTTCGTTCGATGGCCTCGAGCTGCTCCGGGGTCACCAGATCGGTCTTGTTCAGGATCACCACATCGGCAAAGGCAATCTGGTCTTCGGCCTCGCGGCTGTCTTTCAGCCGGGCAGGCAGATGCAAGGCATCCACCAGCGCGACGACAGCGTCGAGCCTGGTCTTGGCGCGGACGTCCTCGTCCATGAAGAATGTCTGGGCCACCGGCACTGGATCGGCAAGTCCTGTGGTCTCGACGATGATGGCGTCAAAACGGCCGGGACGGCGCATCAGGCCTTCGACCACGCGGATCAGATCGCCGCGCACGGTGCAGCAGACGCAGCCATTGTTCATCTCGTAGATTTCCTCGTCGGATTCGACGATCAGGTCATTGTCGATACCGATTTCACCGAATTCATTGACAATCACCGCATAGCGCTTGCCATGCGGCTCGGAGAGAATCCGGTTGAGCAGGGTGGTCTTGCCGGCGCCAAGATAGCCGGTCAGCACGGTGACGGGGATCTGGGCCACAGGGGTAGGGGATGGCGCTTCGCTCATGGGATCTCTCTGTCCGGAAAATGCGGTTGACCTTCATATAGGCGGTTGGAACGGCATATGCCATTCACAAGGATATGATTTGGGGCGCCATTGCCAACTCCTATGGCCTCGATGATTGCCGGCCTTGAGGTTCCCGCCCGGTGCCTTGCGTGCGAACAGGCCTTGATGTCCGACCAGGCAGGGCCGGGCGGGATGAGATGACGGATCTAAGTGAGATCGTTTACGTCAAACGATGCCATGTCGGTCAGCAAGTCACTCAAACCGTGCACGGCGTGCGCCAGGATCGCTTCCCCCTTGTCCGCGGTGGCCCTGCTGGCCTTGCCGGCGGCGCCGTCGGGGTTGAGATCCGACATTTTCCAGCCGAATGCATGCGGGCCATAGGCACGCAGATGGGTGAAGCGTGTGGCGTAGTCCGCCTGCCGCGAGGGGAAATCCTGCAACGCGTCAAGCCGGACAAGATCGGGTCTGAGCGCCAGCATCACCGAGGTTTCAATGTCTCCCGCATGGATGTCCAGGATCTTGTCTTCCGGCGGGATCAGGCCGGCGGGTATGCCAAAACGCGTCCAGCTTGTGGCGACAACAAGCATGTTGAACCGCACCCGGGCTTCGGTGGCGACAATTGTCAGCAATGGCGCGTTGCCGCCATGGGCATTGAGCAACATGAGCCGGCACAGGCCGCGGGTGGAGCAGGCGGCAGCGATATTCAGCCAGCGATTGACCGCCTCATCGAAACCAAGAGTTCGGGTTCCCTCCACGTCCATGTGCTCGATGGAGTAACCGACCGGTTCGACCGGCAGCAGTTCGGTCTGAACTTCAGCCGGCGCTGCCGCACAAAGCCGTTCGGCCACAGCTTGTGCAATCAACGCATCGGTCTCGAAGGGCAGGTGGGGGCCATGGTGTTCGTGGGCTCCCAGGGGAAGGATTGCGATTGGTTCGGTTTGTAGGGTCATGTGGTGGTTTTTCCGCTAGGGCTTGAATAGGGTCGGACCCTATGGTGATGGGCCTAAGCCCGCAAGGAGGAGCTGTCGATGTCCGCCACAAAGACAATCAAGGGCAAGAAATCCAAAGCGAGTGTCCCTGCTGAGGCACTTTCGATGATCAATCAGGTTGCGCGCAACACGCGGACCGCTTTGTCCCGTCATTTGATGGATATTGGCCTTTATGCCGGTCAGGATAGCGTCATGCTGGCCCTCGATGCGAGGGACGGCCAGACACCGGGTGCGATAGCGGTCTCGCTGGGGGTCAAGGCGCCGACGATTACCAAGACCATTGGGCGTCTGGCGGCGCAAGGGTTTGTGCGGCGTGAAAGTTCACAAAATGACGGGCGGAAGATGCTGGTATTTCTGACCGGAGCCGGGCGTGACCAGATCAAATCGGTCCGCAAGTCGCAGCGCAGGACCGAAAAAATGGCGTTTGCCGGGCTGAAGAAAAAACAGCTCAGAGATCTGGTTGCGGTTCTGGCGGCGGTCGATGCCAATATAGCGGCAAGCCTGAATTGTGATGATTTGCCGGATGCTTTGCCGCCGCAGGATAAGGCACCATTGTCCGCAGATGGCTCGTCTCGGTAACTGATTGATTGCCAGTCCCGTTTAAACCTTTTAGTTTCCTTTAAACGTTTGAATCGGGGCGAGGTGCTCCGCCAAAGGGAATCCGGATTTGGCGCAAAAAGTTAAACTGTCTACCATCGCTGAGGCCCTGGGCCTTTCGACGGCTACCGTCTCTCTCGCCTTGCGCGACAGTCCGCTGGTGGCCGACCTGACGCGGGACCGCATCAAGGAAAAGGCCAAAGAGCTTGGTTACATCTACAACCGCCGCGCTGCTTCGCTCAGAACCTCGCGGTCGGGAATCATCGGAGTTGTCGTTCACGACATCATGAACCCGTTCTACGCGGAGATTCTCAAGGCAATCGAGACCGAGCTCGATCGCAGCCGGCAGACCTTCATTCTGTCCAATCACTATGATTCCGTCGACAAGCAACGCAATTTCATCGAGACTTTGCTGCAACTTGGCGGGGATGGTGTGATCATGTCGCCGGCTATTGGAACCCCTGCCACGGACATTCGCCTGGCCGAAGACAATGGCATGCCTGCTATTTTGATTGCCCGCTCGGTGCCGGAGATTGATGTGCCGACATTTCGCGGTGATGATGCCTATGGCACGGCGCTTGCAACCAACCATCTGATCAGCCTTGGCCACACTTGCATCGCCATGATCGGCGGAACCGACCATACGTCGACCGGACGAGATCGCTATGCAGGGTATGCCGAAGCGCTCCAGAAAGCCGGGCTTGCCGTCGACCCGGCATTGAGGATTCCCGGGCCGCGAACCAAGCGAAGCGGGTTTGAGGCGGCGGTGAATTTTCTTGCGAATCCGCTTAAGCCGACGGCGGCGGTATGTTGGAACGACCTTGTGGCCATTGGCCTGATGAACGGCATTGCGCGAGCAGGTCTTATACCAGGAAAGGATATTTCGGTGACGGGCTATGATGATCTTGAAGAAGCGGCAATTGCAACGCCGGCGTTGACGACGGTCTGGAACGGCCAGTCGGAAGTCGGCCGTTTCGCGGCACGGGCACTGCTCGACAAACTCAATGGATCAAGCGAAGCCGATGGCTTGCACTTGATAAAACCGGAAATGCGGATCCGGCAGTCAACGTCACCGCTCAATCCGGGAGCGGGCCGATGAGCGGTTCGGATCGCGTGGTTCTGCTGCCGGGCAAGGTCCATCCCAGGGTTCGCGAACGAGTCGAAGCGGAATTTGAAGCGATCTCGATCGGGGCAGCGGATGCCGGGTTGATCAATGAGGAAACGCGCGGACGTGTCAGGGGCATCGCTGCGATGACCGGGATCACGGCCGACTTCATTGATGCTTTGCCCAATCTCGAGATTATTGCCAATTTTGGCGTAGGTTACGATGCAGTGGATACACACCACGCGGCCAAGCGGGGCATCATGGTGACCAACACGCCGGATGTGCTGTCTGATGAGGTTGCCGACACGACTGTCGGATTGCTGCTCAACACGCTGCGTGAGTTTCCAAAGGCCGAGGCGTATCTGCGTGCCGGACGCTGGGTGACTGACGGGGCCTACCCGCTCACTCCGCTGACCTTGAGAAATCGTACCGTCGGCATTTTCGGATTGGGTCGAATCGGGCTGGCGATCGCCCGGCGCCTGGAAGCTTTCGGATTGCCGATCCACTACCATACCCGTACCGAGAGAAAGGATGTCGACTACCCCTGGCACACGAGCCTGATCGGGCTGGCAGCGGCTGTCGATACGCTGATTGTGGTGGTTCCCGGCGGCGCGGCAACTGAAAAAGCGGTCAACGCCGATGTTCTCGAGGCGCTGGGCCCGCAAGGTGTGCTGATCAGTGTCGGGCGTGGATCGACCATTGACGAACCGGCTTTGGCAGCAGCGCTGGCTGACCGGCGGATTGCCGCAGCCGGGCTCGATGTGTTTGCCGATGAACCCAATGTGCCGCAGGCGTTGATGGACCTGCCGAACGTCAGTCTGCTGCCGCACGTGGCGTCGGCGTCGGTGTCGACCCGAAACGCCATGGCAGATCTGGTGGTGGACAATCTCGCCGCCTGGCTTGATGGCCGGCCGGCACTGACGCCGGTTCCCGAGTGCACTGGCATCGACCGCGCTGCGCGGTGAAACCTTGCCAGGCTCGACAGGCATCCCGTTCCGCATACGGGACGGGATGCGCAGCGCGGCTTGGAGCCAAATGTTCTATTCGGCGGCTTGAGCCGTGTGGGTATGGCGCGTCCTGACAGCGTCGCCGAAAGCGGCGAAGATCTTGTCCGAAACCACGTCGCTGCCGACCCAGTATTCCGGGTGCCATTGTACTCCGATCGCGAAGCCGGGCGCGCCAATCACGCTGACAGCCTCAATGGTGCCGTCCTCTGCGACCGCGTCAACCGCCAGTCGCGGCGCCAATTGCGAGATCGCTTGCCGATGCAACGAATTCACCTGAACCTCGCCTTCTCCGAGGATGGCCGCCAGACAGCTGCCTTGCGTGATCTTGATGGCATGGCGGATCGCAAACGCCTCGTCTCTCTCTTCGGTCGGCGGCTTGCGGTGATCCATCCGTCCTGGCAACTCCTGGATTTCCGTGGCCAGTGAGCCGCCAAGCGCGACGTTGAGTTCCTGAATGCCGCGGCAGATGGCGAGCAGCGGAATTCCGCGCTCGATGGTCCGTCGGATAAGGGCGATACTGAGCAGGTCACGGGCAGGGTCGAAAGGGCCGTGATGGTCTGTCTCGTCCTCACCGTAATTTGACGGATGGACATTGGTGCGGGATCCGCTGATCAGCACACCGTCGACCCGGTCAAGCACCATATCGACATCGGTGCCCTCGGTCAGGGCAGGTATTATCAATGGCAGAACATTGGAGCCTGTGAGCGCGGCCATGATGTATTGGTCGGGAGCTGCATGCCATGTGTATCCTTCGAACTCGCGGATATCTGCCGGTATTGCGACTAGTCCACTGTGCATTGCCCAATTCCCTTGATCCGACGGACGCTTTGCAGCGATCCGCAATGCCTGGTTCTTGCGTTTCATGCGAAGTTTGTCAATTCCATCGCTGCCTGATCCGGCTGCGGAAAACGATGAAATTGTGAACCTGATTCGAGATCAGGGCAACCGGCAATAAAGACGGACCATCGCTGCTGAAATTCCGGCGCGCGGTTGAAAGGCCAGCCGCAACATGGTTAGTTACATCCATGTCGTCGAGGTACAACAGGTGGACAAACCACTCGCCCTCCGGCGTTGTTTCAACTGGGAGGAAATTTATGGATCGTCGTTCCTTTATCAAGAAGGCTGGGGTTGCCGGCGCAAGCGCTGCAGCTGCAACCACGCTGGCCGCACCGGCCATAGCGCAGACAACGCCGAAGGTTACATGGCGATGCTCTTCAGGCTTTCCAAAGGCACTCGACACGATCTACGGCGCGGCGGAAGTTTTCGCTCAGGCTGTTTCCGAAGCCACCGACGGTAATTTCGAGATTCAGACCTATGGATCCGGGGAAATCGTTGGTGCGCTTGAAGGTGCCGACGCGGTGCGCGATGGCACGATCGAGATAGCGCATACAGCGTCTTACTATTTCTTTGGCAAGGATCCGTCCTGGGCGTTCGGAACCGGTGTTCCCTTCGGTCTCAATCAGCGCATGACCAATGGCTGGCTGTACGAAGGCGGCGGGCTGGACTTGCTCAACGAGTTTTACGCCGACAACAACATGATTGCTTTCCCGGCAGGTAACACCGGCGCCCAGATGGGCGGTTGGTTCCGCAAGGAAATCAACACTGTGGCCGACATGCAAGGCCTCAAGATGCGCATCGGCGGATTTGGCGGCCGGATCATTCAGGAAGTCGGCGTGGTTCCGCAGAATATTCCAGGTGGCGACATCTATGCTGCGCTTGAAAAGGGCACCATCGACGCGGCCGAGTTTGTCGGCCCTTATGATGACTCCAAGCTCGGCTTCAACAAGGTCGCCCCGTACTATTATTATCCGGGTTGGTGGGAAGGCGGCGTGACGCTGATGAACCTGATCAACCTGGACAAGTGGAATGAGTTGCCAAGCGCATACAAGGGCGTCGTGAAATCGGCGTCAGCGCTCGCCAACAGCGTGATGATGGCGCGTTACGACATCTTGAATCCACCAGCACTCAAGACGCTGGTGTCGGAAGGCACGAAGCTGCGTCCCTACAGTCTGGAAATCCTCGAGGCTTGCTTCAGCGCGGCCAACAAGGTGTATGCGGAAATCGGCGCAGAAAACGCTCAGTTCAAGAAACTCCACGATTCCTATATGGGGTATCGTGGCGATGGCTATCTCTGGTTCCAGCTGGCTGAGTACAATATGGATACATTCATGATGATCCAGCAGCGCGGTGGCAAGCTCTAACAGGCCGCCATTTCACGCGAATTGAGTGAAAGCCCCGGGAACTTTCTGTTCCGGGGCTTTTTTCTTGAACGCGACATGTCAGCTTTCAAAGCGCCACAGCCGCCCTTGCGCATCCAACTGGATGCATGGCGCGGTAGCATTGCTGCCACAGGCATTCCCCCCCTTGCCGGTTTCAGGTAACCCGGAACTGGTCAGTTGAAGTTGGGCAGCCCTGTCGCGCCGCCCGGCGCGGGCAGGCCTTCAGGCGCGGGCAGGTCTTCGCTGTCGGCCGGCTGAGATGGCCCGCCAAAGTTCGGCATTGCGGGCATGCCGACATCGCCGGAGTCCCCGGAGCCTGGTGTGCCTGGAAGACCAAAACCGCCGTCCAGGCTCAGACCCGAGCCGGGCAGACCAAATCCGCCACTGCCGATATTGTTGATCGCGTCGTCGATGTCGTTCTGGTCCATCATTATCGGATCGGTCTTGTAGTGGGTCACAAGACCGGGGAAAGCGATCAGAATGCCCAGCATGACAATCTGTATGATGATGAAGGGTAGGGTTCCGGTGTAGATCGCCTTGGTGGTGATGGGGTCGATCATTCGGTCGGTCGTCTTGTCGTGCCAGGCTTTGATGGGGGCCACGGAGCGCAGATAGAACAGTGCGAATCCGAATGGCGGGGTGAGGAAACTGGCCTGCAGGTTGAAGCCGAGCAAGACTCCGAACCAGATCAGGTCGATGCCCAGTTTTTCCGCCACTGGCGCCAAAAGCGGCACAAGAATGAAGGCAATCTCGAAGAAATCGAGAAAGCAGCCGAGGATGAAAACGATGATCGAGATCGTGACCAGGAACCCGTTCTCGCCACCCGGTAGGGCGAGCATCAACTCCTCCACCCAACGGTCCCCGGCAATGCCGTAAAAGGTCAGCGAGAAAACCCGTGCGCCGATCAGGATGAACATCACGAAGGTTGCCAGTTTCGCGGTGGAATCCAGCGCCTGGACAAGTGTTTTCATATCCAGACGGCGCTTCATCGAAGCCATCACCAGTGCACCGGAGGCGCCCATGGCACCACCTTCGGTGGGCGTTGCTATGCCCAAAAAGATGGTGCCAAGCACCAGAAAAATCAGCGCAAGCGGCGGAATCAGAACGATCACCACCTGCTCGGCCATCCTGGAGAGGAAGCCCAGTTTCAGGGTGCGGTTGAGCATTGCAAAAGCGTAAGGAATGATTGTCGCGGCAAGCGCCGACCAAACGACCCGGGTTTCATAGCGCAGTTCCTGGAAGACATAAATGTAGCCCAAAACAAACAGCGCCACTGCGCTCAAGAGGATCAGGATCAGTGAAGGTCCGCCATTGCCAAGCGGCCGTGCTTCCGGTGGCAGCGCAGGCACCCAATGCGGCTTGATCAGGGCAATGGCGAATATGTAGGCGCAGTACATGCCAACGACTATCATCGCCGGGAAAAATGCACCGACATACATGTCGCCCACCGAACGGCCAAGCTGGTCGGCCATGACGATGAGGACAAGGGATGGTGGAATAATCTGCGCGAGCGTTCCCGACGCAGCAATCGTGCCGGCTGCAAGCCCGGGATTGTAATTGTAACGCATCATGATCGGCAGCGAGATCAGTCCCATGGCGATGACAGATGCGGCAACAACGCCGGTGGTGGCTGCCAGCAGTGCGCCGACGATGATGACGGCAAAGGCGAGGCCGCCGCGAAGGGTGCCGAAGAGTTGACCAACGGTATCGAGCAGATCCTCGGCCATGCGCGAGCGTTCCAGAATCAGCCCCATGAAGGTGAAAAACGGGATCGCCAGCAGCGTGTCGTTGCGCATGATGTCGAAAACGCGGTTCATGTTGGCCTGAGCCAAGGGCCAGGAAAGCCGGATTTCGGGCGAATACTCACTAAGTTCGACACCTGCAACGAAGAAATACATGCCGCCAGCGGCGAGCGTGAAGGCAACCGGATACCCGATCAACAACATCGCCATGACGGTTATGAACATGATCGGCGCGAGATTGTGAGCAACAAGATCAAGCATCCCTGTCGCCCTTCATTTCAAGCCCGGCTTCCACTTGCGGCGGCAAGTCGTGGCGGCTGCCGGGCTCATCCTCAATGAGGCCACGAATGATGGCGATGCGCTTGATGATCTCGGACACAGCTTGCGTGGTCAGCAGAATGAAACCGAGCAGAACGCTGGCCTTGGCCGGCCAGATGATCAGACCGCCAGCGTTGCTTGACATTTCGCCAGACAGGAACGAGCGCCAGAAGAACGGCCAGGCGAGATAGGTCATCATGATGCAGAAGGGGAGCAGGAAGATGAAATGGCCGACGAGGTCGATCCAGTCACGTGTCTTCTTGGAAAGATTGCCAGCCAGAACGTCGATGCGAACATGCTCGTTCTTGCGCAAAGTATATCCGGCTGCGAGCATGAAAACCGCGCCGAACAGATACCACTGTACTTCCAGCCAGGCATTTGACGACATGTCAAACATCTTCCGGATTGTCGCATTGCCGGCGCTAATCAACACCGCTGCAAGGACCAGCCAGGCCACATTGCGGCCGAAAAACTCATTGATCCGGTCAATAGCCCGGCTCAACGTCAATAGACTTTGCATCTTGTTCTCCCGGTTGCTTCACCTCCAGTTAATAGGAGTGTGATCAACCATGTTCCCCTTTTGACACCACCCGGATCTGCCGAGCGATGCTGCGCCAGTGTTTATCAGGAAAAATGCACATCACGCAACGAGTGGTGCATAAGCTTTACCAGTTGTCAGTTGCGGCGGCACGCATGGCGTGTTTTTGTTCAATTTCGTGCACAAATCGAGCGACAACACACAAAGGGGTTGAGGGTGCGGGCCAGCGAGCTGTTTGATGTTTCCGGCGAAATTGCGCTTGTGACCGGAGGCGGAACCGGCCTCGGC
>NZ_JARGET010000025.1 GCF_029210485.1 Hoeflea sp. YIM 152468 | reverse complement strand
CTGGAAAAACAGGCAGCATAAGGTCAAATTGGAAACCCAAGACTCTCCCGGAAATTGGAGGGACCTCGGGTCTCAGGTCAAGAAGGATGAACGCGCAGAGCTGTTTCGCACCCGGCTGGCCGCCCGGCTGGCCCTGAGCGGCATGAGCCGCAGCGCGCTGGCGCGGGCCGCAGGCGTCGACCGCTCGACGATTGCGCAATTGCTGGCGGGCGACGACACGCGGCTGCCCAACGCCCATCTGGCAGCCGAATGCGCGAGTGCGCTCGGCGTCAGCGCCGACTGGCTGCTGGGCCTGTCGGACCGGCCGGAATCGGCAGCCGAGGTGCTGTCGGCGAGTTTCCGCATCGCAACCGCCCACCGGACGCCGGCGGATGAGCAGATCATCGCCTGGCATCAGGAAGCCCGCGGTCACAAGATCCGCCATGTGCCGGCAACCCTGCCCGACATCCTGAAGACCGAAGCGGTGCTGGAGTGGGAATATGCGGCGTTTCTCGACAAGACCCCGGAACAGGCCCGCGGCGCCATGCGCGAGACATTTGACTGGCTGCACGCACCGGGATCGGATTACGAGATCTGCGTCTCGATCGACAAGTTGCGGTCGCTGGCATACGGCGAAGGATACTGGGACGGCCTCGGCCGCGATGCCCGCGCCGAACAGATCGAGTTCATGGCGGACCGCTGCAGCCGGCTCTATCCCTCGCTCAGGCTGTATTTCTACGATGCCAGGAAGGTGTTTTCGGCGCCGGTGTCGATCTTCGGCCGTCTGCTGGCCGCGGTCTATGTCGGGCAATTCTATCTGGTCTATCGCGACAGCCGCCAGATCAGCGCGCTGACCGAACATTTCGACACGCTGGTGCGCGAATCCGAAGTCGAGGCGCGCAATGCCGGCAAGATCATCCGGGAGGTGTTTGCCCGGACTGCAAAATCCTGACCTTCCTCACCGGCTTTGCCGTTGTAACATCGAGGTCTGACGGGTACCGGGGTGGGGAGGTCCAATGCGGCGGCTCCTGCATGTCGCCGGGGTGCCGCAACGACCATTCATGAACCCGGCCGGCATCTCCTGCCGCGTCCATAACCCCGAGAGAAAGCAGCCTGTTGGATCCGATCCCCAATCCCCGCCCGGCGCGGCACGATGTCGACCGTGAAGCCATGCCGCCGGCTGCGATGCTGATGGCGCTGAGCACGTTTTTGTGTTTCGCCTTTCTCGATACCGTCGCCAAATATCTCGTCGGTGTCGGCTATGCGGCGATTTTCGTGGCCTGGTGCCGGTTTTTCAGCCACGCGCTGATTGCCTTTGTGGTGTTTCAGGGCTGGCGCCGCACCGAGCTGTACCGGATGCACAATGTTGGGCTGCAGGTCCTGCGCGGCTTGCTGCTGCCGGCAACCACGCTGTTCAATTTTCTCGCGCTGCGCGAGCTGCAACTGGCGCAAACCGTCAGCATCTTCCTCAGCGTGCCGATGCTCGTCACCGCGTTGGCCGGGCCGCTTCTGGGGGAGTGGGCCGGGCCGCGGCGCTGGGCGGCGATCATGGTGGGATTCGCCGGCGTGCTGATTGTGGTGCGCCCAGGGACCGAGGTGTTCTCGGCGGCGGTGATCTGGGCGATTCTGGCGGCCCTCACCCAGTCGGTCTACTCCATCGTCACCCGCAAGCTGGCGATGCAGGAAAGTCAGATCAGCCTGGTGTTTTACTCCTGCATCTTCGCTGCCGTGCTGATGGCGCCGCCGGCGTTGATCTATGGCCAGATGCCGGGATCGATGATCGAGCTTGCGCTGCTGGCCAGTCTCGGCCTGTTCGGCATGGGCGGGCATGGGCTGCTGGTCAAGGCCAGCCGGCTGGCCAGCGCATCGAAGGTGGCGCCGTTCGTCTACAGCCAGATCTTGTGGATGACGCTGCTTGGCTTGCTGGTTTTCGGCGACGTTCCGGATGGCTGGACCCTGGTCGGCGCCTCGATCATCTGCCTGAGCGGGTTCTACATCATGAACCGGGAGCGGCAGATCGCCCGCGCCGAGCGCAAGCTCGCCGCCCGGCGCTGCCCGGGATGATACCCATCAAGGTGGCGAAGTGTCCGTGGTGTTTTGGCGGCAGGCGTGCCGCATGATAAACGATGGGGAGACCTGGCGGGGCCTGGGCCGATGCGTCACTTGAGCGCCGCCTGAGCGTTTGAGGCCGCCTACATGAAACGGAGATGCGGATGATGGAGTTTTATTGGCCGACGACGCAGGGGGAGTGGCTGGCATGGTCTTCGGCGGTGATGACGATCCTGTTCGGTCTGCTGCTGCTGTTTGCTCCACGGCTTTGCTTGCGGATTTTGAGGCTTCAGACGGCACCGGATCATCCTGAAGCGCTGTCGGAGGCGCGCGGCACCATGGCCGGGTTCTATCTCGGCGTCGGCATCTGTGCGCTTCTGTTCGCCCAGCCGCTGATTTACCTGGCGCTGGGCGCCGGCTGGTTGTTTACCGCTTTCGGACGAATCATCTCGATGATGTCGGATCGCGGCGTGACGCTGTTCAATCTGGTGTCGGTCGTGATCGAGATCCTGCTTGCCGCAGCGCCTCTGCTCTACGGCCTGGGCTGGATATGAGCGGTTTCAGCCTGTCAGAGCTCATCGCAGTGCTGCGTACTTGCGTTCTTTCATCCTAAAGCAGGTGCGTTATGCTGCACCCGGCGTGTTGCGAGTCCTGACGCTCTATGCTAGACGGACCGCGCATTTCGGGAAAAACTGGTTTTCGAACTTGGGTCGCCTGAAATTTACCGTAACAGATTCAAATGCTTGCCATTCCGGCTTTCGGTCCTGTGCAGGTGCTTGAATGGCAATGAGAGACAATCCCGCCCGTGGCAGACAACTCACATCATATTTCCGGTGTCGCCGAACGGTATGCTTCCTCGCTTTACGAGCTGGCGGCTGACGCCAAGTCTATTGACGCCGTGGCGAAGGATCTCGACCGTTTTCAGACCATGATCGACGGCAGCGCTGATCTGCAGCGTCTCGTCAACAGCCCGGTTTTTTCCGCCGAGGATCAGTCGCGTTCAATCGTGGCGCTGATCGACAAGGCGGGCATAAAAGGTCTGGTCGGAAACTTCCTCAAGGTCGTTGCCAACAATCGCCGGCTTTTCGCTGTCCCCATGATCATCCGCTCCTACCATGAGACCGTGGCCCGCGAGCGTGACGAAATGACGGCCGATGTGACAACCGCACATGCGTTGTCCGCGGCTCAGGAAAAAGAACTCAAGGCCACGCTTTCCAGCGTGACCGGGAAAACCGTGACGCTGGACGTCACAGTCGATGCGTCGCTGCTGGGCGGTCTGATCGTCAAGGTTGGCTCACGCCAGGTTGACACATCGCTTCGCACTAAACTTTCCACCCTTAAGCATACACTGAAAGAGGTTGGCTGATGGACATCCGCGCCGCGGAAATTTCCGCAATTCTCAAAGACCAGATCAAGAATTTCGGCAAGGAAGCCGAAGTCTCCGAGGTCGGTCAGGTCTTGTCCGTCGGTGACGGTATTGCCCGCGTATACGGTCTCGACAATGTTCAGGCCGGCGAAATGGTCGAGTTCCCCGGCGGAATTCGCGGCATGGCGCTCAACCTTGAAGCCGACAATGTCGGCGTGGTGATCTTCGGTTCCGACCGGGACATCAAGGAAGGCGACATCGTCAAGCGGACCGGTGCCATCGTCGACGTGCCGGTGGGTCCGGAACTGCTGGGCCGCGTTGTCGACGCGCTCGGCAACCCGATCGACGGCAAGGGTCCGATCAAGGCCAAGACCCGCGCCCGTGTGGACGTCAAGGCGCCGGGCATCATGCCGCGCAAGTCGGTGCATGAGCCGATGGCCACCGGCCTGAAGTCGATTGATGCGCTGATCCCGATCGGCCGCGGCCAGCGCGAGCTGATCATCGGTGACCGTCAGACCGGCAAAACCGCGATCATTCTGGACACGATCCTCAACCAGAGATCGATTCACGAAAATGGCCCCGATAGCGAAAAGCTCTACTGCGTCTATGTCGCGGTTGGCCAGAAGCGCTCGACGGTGGCGCAGTTCGTCAAGGTTCTCGAAGACCGTGGCGCACTGCAATACTCGATCATCATCGCCGCCACCGCGTCTGACGCGGCGCCGATGCAGTTCCTGGCGCCATTCGCCGGCTGTGCGATGGGTGAATATTTCCGCGACAACGGCATGCACGCGCTGATCGCCTATGACGATCTGTCCAAGCAGGCCGTGGCCTACCGCCAGATTTCGCTGCTGCTGCGCCGCCCGCCAGGCCGTGAAGCCTATCCGGGTGACGTTTTCTATCTGCACTCGCGCCTGCTCGAGCGCTCCGCCAAGCTCAACGAAGCCAATGGCGGTGGCTCGCTGACAGCGTTGCCGGTGATCGAAACCCAGGCCAACGACGTCTCGGCCTATATTCCGACCAACGTGATTTCGATCACCGACGGTCAGATCTTCCTGGAAACCGATCTGTTCTTCCAGGGTATCCGCCCGGCGGTGAACGTCGGTCTGTCGGTGTCACGTGTGGGATCGGCGGCCCAGGTCAAGGCGATGAAGCAGGTTGCCGGTTCGATCAAGGGCGAGCTTGCGCAGTACCGCGAAATGGCGGCGTTCGCGCAGTTCGGTTCCGATCTGGATGCTGCGACCCAGCGGCTGCTCAACCGCGGTGCGCGTCTGACCGAGCTGCTCAAGCAGCCGCAGTTCTCGCCGCTCAAGACCGAAGAACAGGTGGCGGTGATCTTCGCCGGCGTGAACGGTTACCTCGACAAGGTTGCCGTCAATCAGGTCGGCAGGTTCGAACAGGGCCTGCTGGGCTATATGCGCAGCGAAGGCAAGGATGTGCTTGATACCATCCGCAAGGAAAAGGCTGTCAGCGACGATACCAAGTCGAAGCTGAAGGCCGCTATCGACACTTACGCAAAAACATTTGCTTAAGGGCAAGAGACCGAGGACGGACAACGGATGCCTTCACTTAAGGATCTGAAAAACCGGATCGCCTCCGTCAAGGCGACGCAGAAGATCACCAAGGCGATGCAGATGGTCGCCGCGGCAAAGCTTCGGCGTGCGCAGGAGGCGGCCGAGGCCGCACGGCCTTATTCACAACGCATGGCTTCGGTGATGAGCAACATCGCCGAGGCTGTCGGCAGCGGCGATGATACGCCGCGGCTGATGGCAGGTACCGGCAAGGACGACACGCATCTGCTGGTCGTCTGCACCGCAGAACGCGGCATGTGCGGCGGTTTCAACAGCCAGATCGCCCGCTTTGCCCGCGATCGGGTGCGCTCGCTTCTGGCCGAAGGCAAGACCGTCAAGATCTTGTGCGTCGGTAAGAAGGGCTATGACATCCTGCGTCGCGAATATGCAGCCCTGATCATCGACCGGGTGGATTTCCGCGAGGTCAAGCAGATGAGCTTTGGCCAGGCGGAAACGATCGCGGACAAGGTCATCGGGCTGTTCGAGGAAGGCGGCTTTGATGTTTGCACTCTGTTCTATTCGGAGTTCAAATCGGTCATCAGCCAGGTTCCGACGGCGCAGCAGTTGATCCCGGCTGCGGCTGGAGCGGCGAAAACCGATGCAAGCGCATCGGCGATCTACGACTACGAGCCAGATGCCGAGGAAATCCTCGCGGATTTGCTTCCGCGTTCGATCAAGGTGCAGATCTTCCGGGCGCTGCTCGAAAATGTTGCAGGTGAAATGGGTGCGAAAATGTCCGCCATGGACAACGCGACCCGCAATGCTGGTGAGATGATCGACAAGCTGTCGATGAGCTACAACCGCCAGCGGCAGGCTCAGATCACCAAGGAACTCATTGAAATCATTTCGGGCGCGGAAGCGCTCTAAGGTACACGGAAGAGGGTAAGATACATGGCTAAGGCAGCTACCCCGGCAACCAAGCCTGCAGCGGCGAAAAAACCCGCAGCAGCGAAGAAGCCTGCAGCAGCGCGCGCAACAAAGGCGAGCACGGCATCAGCCGCAGCGGCGAAAGCCGGTGCGACCGGCCGCATCACCCAGGTGATCGGCGCCGTTGTTGACGTAACGTTCGATGAAGGCATGCTTCCTGCGATCCTGAACGCGCTTGAAACCACCAATGTGGGCAACCGCCTGGTGCTCGAAGTCGCCCAGCATCTCGGTGAAAACGCTGTTCGCACCATCGCCATGGACTCGACCGAAGGTCTGGTTCGCGGTCAGGAAGTACAGGACACGGGTGAGCCGATTTCGGTTCCGGTTGGTGTCGAAACGCTCGGCCGCATCCTCAACGTGATCGGCGAGCCGGTCGACGAGGCCGGACCTGTGAAGACAAAGTCGCGCCGCGGTATTCACCAGGACGCCCCGGCGTTCAGTGAACAGTCCACCGAAGCCGAAATTCTGGTCACCGGCATCAAGGTGGTCGATTTGCTCGCACCTTACGCCCGTGGCGGCAAGATCGGCCTGTTCGGCGGCGCCGGCGTCGGCAAGACGGTTCTCATTCAGGAACTGATCAACAACATCGCCAAGGCGCATGGCGGCTATTCGGTGTTTGCCGGTGTTGGCGAACGCACACGCGAAGGCAACGATCTCTATCATGAGATGATCGAGTCCGGCGTGAACAAGGAAGGCGGCGGTGACGGCTCCAAATGTGCGCTCGTCTTCGGTCAGATGAACGAGCCTCCAGGTGCCCGTGCCCGTGTCGCCTTGACCGGTCTGACAATTGCGGAACAGTTCCGTGACGATGGCCAGGACGTGCTGTTCTTCGTGGACAACATTTTCCGCTTTACCCAGGCGGGTTCGGAAATGTCGGCGCTTCTGGGCCGTATTCCTTCCGCTGTGGGCTATCAGCCGACGCTGGCTACCGATATGGGCCAGATGCAGGAGCGGATCACGACCACCAACAAGGGCTCGATCACGTCCGTGCAGGCGGTTTACGTGCCGGCCGATGACTTGACCGACCCGGCGCCTGCTTCAACCTTTGCCCACCTGGATGCAACCACGGTGTTGAACCGCTCGATCGCGGAAAAGGGTATTTATCCTGCTGTGGACCCGCTTGATTCGAACTCGCGCATGCTTGATCCCATGATCATTGGCGAGGAGCATTACGAAGTTGCCCGTGCGGTCCAGGAAATCCTGCAGCGCTACAAGTCGCTTCAGGACATCATCGCCATTCTGGGCATGGACGAGCTGTCGGAAGAAGACAAGGTCACCGTGGCCCGCGCCCGTAAGGTCGAGCGCTTCCTGTCGCAGCCGTTCTTCGTGGCTGAAGTGTTTACCGGCGCGCCTGGCAAGCTGGTTGATCTGGCTGACACGATCAAGGGCTTCAAGGGCCTGGTCAACGGCGATTACGATCACCTCCCCGAGCCGGCTTTCTACATGGTCGGCACGATTGAGGAAGCTGTCGAGAAGGCTCAGCGCCTTGCGGCCGAAGTCGCCTAATCATGAACTTGCCCGCGCAACCCGGCTCCGGCCGGCTTGCGCGGCGCACTCGAACTGCACTGCGATAAAGTGAACGTTATGGCTGATAGCTTCGATTTTGAACTCGTATCTCCCGAGCGGTTGCTTTTGTCAGCAACCGTGACCGAAGTCGTGCTTCCGGGCGCCGACGGTGAAATGACGGTGATGGCGCATCACGCACCGACGATGACGACAATCAAGCCGGGTGTGGTCACCGTGGTGATGGCCGATGGCAAGAGTGATCGTTTTGTGGTGTTTGGCGGCTTTGCCGACATCGTGCCCGAAGGCTGCACGCTGCTGGCCGAATCCGCCGTTGCGGTCGCCGATATCGACCGGGCAAGCCTGGCCCAGCGGCTGCAGAATGCACGGGAAGATTTTGCCGATGCGACCACGGACGCCGGCAAGCAGAAGGCGCAGGAATATCTGGATCAATTGACCACGCTGGAAGCGGCGATTTAGTCCGCCCGGTTTCTTGCGTTCTCATCAGGCGGCCTGCGGGCCGCCTTTTTTGTGGGTCATCGAGCAAATCCGGTTCGACCCTCAAGAGGCAGGCTGCGGCGATGCGTTTGGACGCGGACAGCTTGCCGGCGAACGGGTCCGCCGCCGCCATCGGTCAGCAGCCGGTTATTGGCCGCGCAGACCGATCCGCATCATGAACGGCTACCGACAAGATGGGCGAAGGCTGACACAACCTGATCGTAGGCCTTGCGCTTGAAAGGGACGATCAGTCCGGGCAGATCCTGCATCTGCTTCCAATCCCATGCATCGAACTCGGGCTTGTGACCGCCCGGCGGCGGATTGATGCGGATTTCAGACTCATCGCCGGTGAAGCGAAGTGCGAACCAGCGCTGCCGCTGACCGCGATACTTGCCCTTCAGCCCGATGCCGATCAGGGCCGCGGGCAGATCGTAATCGATCCAGTCGGGCGCTTCGGCAAGCAGCTCGACGGAGCGAATGCCGGTCTCCTCATGGAGTTCGCGCAAGGCGGCCTGATACGGATCCTCGTCGGCGTCGATGCCTCCCTGCGGCATCTGCCAGAGCTGTGGCGAGCCATCATATTCGGTGTTGCCTTCGGCAATCCGGCGCCCGGCCCAGACAAGACCATCGGCATTGAGCACCATGACGCCGACGCATAACCGGTAGGGAAGGCTGGCGGCGTCTACGATGCGTTTGTCGCGGCTTGCCATTTTCGTTCCTGTCTATTTTTCCGGATCATCCGCAACCGCTGACGCGGATACGATCTCGATCCCCCGTGCCCTGGCCTCTTCCGACCAGGTGCGAATTGCATCTACGCTGACCTCGAAGGCCGACGCAACTCCAATGGCAACGCCATTTCGCCTGGCGATGCGTTCGAGATCATCGAGTTTGGCCAGAATGGAGCCGCGCTCCTGGACCGCGTCGAGCACCATGTCGGAAGCAGCAAAGGGAATGCCGAGAGTCTTGGCAAAGTGGTCAGTCAGCGATTGTGCCGAAGTGCCGTCATCCACAAACATGAGACCGCGTCCGGCGAGGTCGCGCATGATCGGTTCCAGCGCCTGGCTGTCTGCCAGAAAACGGCCGCCCATGAAATTGGTGATGCCGGTGTAGTTTGTAATCCGCGCCATTGCCGTATGCAGATCGTCCAGATTGCTCTGGGCCCCGGCGGCGACGGTCAATGTTCCGGTGCCGGGATCGTTGGCCGGATAGCCGAAGGGTTCAAACGGGATCTGCAGCAGAATTTCATGCCCGGCGCGGCGAGCCTCCTGCATCCAGCGCTGCAGGCTGTTGCCGTTGGCCGCAAAGGCAAGGGTAATCTCTTCGGGGAGCGTGGCAATGGCATGCTGGGTTCCGGTCTGGCTCAGTCCCAACCCGCCAACGATGATGACGACGCGGGCACCGCGCGCGCCCGACCAGGGCCGCGCGTAGATGTCAAAGGCACGTTCGTCATCTGCGCCGCGCACAGGCAGCGGCCCCAGTGGCGTCTCCTGGATAATCGCGGGATCGGGCAAATGCGCCAGACGCGGAGTCTGACCGACGCGGCCCGGTGGGGTGAGCAGGACCGGACGGCCATCGGGGCGCGTGACCGGCGTGATCTTGTTGATTTCCTCACCGTCGTCACCCAGGGTGGTGGCGATTTCGGCGCCGGACCGGCCGTGCAGGCTGTTGAGCGCCGCGTCCGGTGCCGGCGCAGCCGGTGTGCCGGCGACCGGGCCGGAGGACGCATCCGGCAAGACCGGATCAGCCGCGGCGATTTCGTCCGGTGTTGTGGCTTGCGGCAGGTCAAACCTGACCGCCGTCTCAATGGTCACGATACCGGCGCCGGACACCGCCACCCATGCCGCGCCGCCGATCACCAGACACAGGGTTGCGGCGACAAGCAGCGGTGCCGACCAGTCACGCTTCGACCCACCCGCCGGTTTGCGTCCCGGCTTCCGGTCTTGTCCCAGCGGTTGATGGATCTTGTCGCCCACGATCTTCCGTCCGAATCCGGCTCTATTGAATCAGTGCGCCGCCAGGCTTGCAAGTCAGGTCAGTTCCAGCTTGCAGGCCTGGCGGCGGATCAGCAAGAAAATCAGTTCTTGACGGAAGCCTGATCCGGGTTCGGCGGGAAGGCCGGGTCGGTCTTGATGCCGCGCAGCAGATCGAGTGCATGGCCGAGTTGGACATCGTCCTTCGGATCCGGCGGCACATAGGCGATCGAGCCCGAGCCTTCGTCATCCTCGTTCTCGCCCTGGATATGGCCGCGCAGCTCGCTTTCGCCGGACGGCTTCACCCGGCCGCGCAGCTCTTCGGGGACCGGTTCCTCGATCCGAATGTCCGGCTTGATGCCAGTGCCCTGGATCGACGTGCCCGCCGGCGTGTAGTAGAGCGCGGTGGTCAGGCGAAGTGCGGTCTGGGCATCGAGCGGAATAATGGTCTGCACCGATCCCTTGCCGAACGAGCGGGTGCCCAGAACCGTGGCGCGGCGATGATCCTGGAGCGCGCCGGCAACGATTTCGGAGGCCGAAGCAGAACCGCCATTGATCAGCACGATCACCGGCTTGCCGCCGGTGAGATCGCCGGGACGGGAATTGAAGCGCCGGGTTTCTTCCGGGTTGCGGCCACGGGTGGAGACTATTTCACCGCGATCGAGGAAGGCGTCGGAAACGCTGATTGCCTGGTCGAGCAAGCCACCGGGATTGAGCCGCAGATCGAGCACGAAGCCCTTGAGCTCGTCCTCGCCGACTTCCTCGGTGATCTTCTCGATGGCGTCGGAGAGATCGTCATAGGTTTTTTCGGTGAACGAGATAACCCGCAGGTAGCCGACATCTTCCTCGGTGCGGAACCGGACCGCCTTGACGGCGATGATGTCGCGGACAACCTTGATCTTGATCGGCTTGTCGGCGCCTTCGCGCAGCACCGTCAGTTCAATGGCGGTGTTGACCGGTCCGCGCATCTTTTCGACCGCTTCGCTCAGCGACAGGCCGCGCACGGCTTCGCCATCAATCTCGGAAATGAAGTCGCCGGCCAGAACGCCGGCACGTGCGGCGGGGGTTTCATCGATCGGCGTGATCACCTTGACCAGCTCGTCCTCCATGGTGACTTCGATGCCGAGCCCGCCGAACTCGCCGCGGGTCTGGGTGCGCATGTCATCGGCAGCTTCCTGGTTGAGGTAGCTCGAATGCGGGTCAAGCGAGGTCAGCATGCCATTGATGGCGCTTTCGATCAGCTTTTCCTCTTCCGGCGGCGTGACGTACTGAGCCCGAACCCGCTCAAACACATTGCCGAAGATGGCCAATTGACGGTAGGTAGCCGTTCCCGCCGCGTTGGCGGATGCGCTATAGGAATTGATCGCGCCCACAGCCGTTGCGCCCATCAGCGCGCCAACCATCAAAAGTGTCACCTTACGTATCATTTGTAGCCCTTCTTGAAGACATTGCATCTTTCCACCACGCACGCGGATCGACCGGTTGACCGTCTTTTCTGAACTCAATGTAGAGCGTTGGGCGCTCCGATGCCAGCGTCAAAGCAGCAGAACCTGCAAATCTCGTCTGCCCCATTGTTGCCAGCGGCTCTCCTGAAACAACAAACCGGCCAGCCGCGACATTGACCTTTTCCATGCCGGCCAGCACCACGTGATGGTCTTCGCCGGTCTCAAGTATCACCACCTGGCCGTAGCTCCGGAACGGGCCGGCATAGGCGATCCAGGCATCGGCAGGTGCAACGATGGTTGCGCCTGCTTCGGTGGCCAGAATTTCACCCGCCAGCGTGTGACCGGTTCCGTCATCGGCCCCGAAATAGCGAAGCGTCTCGCCTTTTGCCGGCCGGGACAGGGTGCCGTGCAGTTTCGAGAAATTATATGCAGGCATAATGCGGTTTTTGTCGGGCACCGCCACAGCGGCAAAGGCACGGGCGCGTTCCAGTTTCTCGGCCAGTTGCCGTTGGCGCTCCTGCTCGGCCTTCTGCGCCGCCTCGGCCGCCTGTCTGAGCGATACGATCTCGCCGGCCAGGGTGGCAATGACAGATTCCAGCTCGGCAGAGCGCACGGACAGTGCTTCGGCACGCTCACGCTCGCGGTCGAGCCGCCGCTGGCTTTCGGCCTGCAGCGCTGTCTTCTCGGAGGCAAGTTCGGCGAGGCGCTGTTCTTCCGCCTCGTTCCGGGCAAGGGCCGCCGTCAGCGATTGGCGCTCCAGTGCGATTGCCTCGCGCAGGGCTGCAAGTTCCTTCAGGTCGCCTGCAAGGGCTTCGGTTTCGGCCCGGATCTCCGGCACCACCGCACCGAGAAGAATGGCGCTTCTTACCGACGACAGGGCATCTTCGGGGCTGACCAGCAAGGCCGGCGGCGGGTCGCGGCCGATGCGCTGCAGGGCCGCCAGCACTTCGGCCAGGATGCTGCGGCGGGAGATGAGCGACAGACGAACCGCTTCCTGCCGTTCCGAGAGGCCGGTCATGGATTGTTCGCCGGCGCTGATTTGTTCGTCGAGCATGGCGCGGCTGGCTGCGGCCTGGGCAATCTTTTCATCCAGCGCCTGCTGGTCGGCACGCAGCGCAACGATGTCTTGCTCCAGCGCGGTCAGAGCCTTGGCCGCCAGTGCTGCCTGTTCGGCAACGGTTTGCAGTTCCGCCGTGCTGGCCTGTCTTTCCCGCTCGAGGTCGCTGCCCACATCCGGGGAACCCGGCACGCCCGGCTCTGTTGCATAGACGGGGGTGGCGAACGTGATGAGGAAGACCGATGCAATCAGGACAAGACTCCCCGATCCGCGCAAAGCCCGCTTACGCGGCATGCACCGGTTGATGCCGGTCAGTGTTGCACCGGGCAAGGGCTGTACGGACGAGGCTCTCCACATGGCAACACCCTAGCGAATTTCGCGTTAACGCTCCATGAACCATATTGCCCCGGCGGTCACATCTTTGCGACCAGGTGTGGCCAGGGCGCCCGGTTCAGCTTCGATGATAGGGATGTCCGGACAGGATGGTCACCGCGCGGTAGAGCTGTTCGGCAACCATGATACGCACTAGCTGATGCGGCCAGGTCATCCGGCCAAAACAGATCACCGCCTCGGCCTTTGCGTGCAGGCCGGGATCAAGCCCGTCAGCGCCGCCGATGGCAATCACCAAGTCGCGGCGGCCATCGTCGCGCAGCGTCGCGAGAGTCTCGGCAAAACCGGGTGAATCCGGCGCTTTGCCCCGCTCATCGAGAAGCACAAGGGCGGCGCCCTCCGGCAGATGCCGTTCGAGCAGCCCGGCTTCCTCGCGCTTTCGCTGGCCGGCGGAGGAGGCACGGCTTTCAGGCACCTCGATGGTCTTGAAAAAATCCAGTCCGATTGCGCTGCCGGATTTGGCAAAGCGATCCAGATAGCGTTTCGATAGCTCGCTCTCCGGGCCTGCCTTGAGCCGTCCGACGGTAAAAAGAGTGATGCGCATGCCGATCCGAATTCAGGTTGGCAAGCGCGCGGACAAGGTTCGCTCCGGCGCGCTCGGGTCATAAGCAGACAAAGCCCTGGCCATCGTCACATCGCTGGTCGGGAGGCTCGCTGTCGGGTGCCGGGTCCGGCGTGGTGCTTGGACCAGGCACAGGTGCAGACACACCAGGGCCAATGGTGTGGCATTGGGGCTCGATCGGCAGGCTGTGCACCGGTCGCCGGCTTGTGCCGGCGCGCCGGTCAGTGCAGTTTTCCGTCTTCCATGTCGGGAACCTGCCACATCTTCTCGATGTTGTAGAATTCCCTTATCTCGGGCCGGAAGATGTGAATGATGATGTCACCAGCATCAATCAGCACCCAGTCGCCGGTTGCCAGACCCTCGACCCTCAGATCGCCGAAGCCGGCGGCCTTGAGTTCGGTGATCAGATGGTCGCAAATGGATGCGACATGGCGATTCGACCGGCCGGATGCCACGACCATATGGTCGCCGAGCGCCGATTTTCCTGCGATGTCGATAGCTACGATGTTTTCCGCCTTGGAGTCCGCCAGGCTGTCGCGGACCAGTGTAAGCTGACGCAGAGCGAGCTTATCGCCGCTTCCCGTCGCTTGCGAGAAATCGCCACCGGCATTTCTCTTCGTGTGTTCTGTTCTCAGAGTGGTTCCTTTCCTTGTCCTGAACAGTCCAGCAATCGCCGCAGCCATCAACACGGCTGCAACATGGTACCAAGATAGTCACGGACCATGGGGCTTTTCAAGATGCGGGGTCTGGATTGTTGGCGCGTTGGCTGCGGATGGCGCTGGAGGACAGCGACGAGCGCGGGCCGTGAATGAAGGTCCAGGCCGGTGCGGGCAGGAAGGGCAGCATGGCTGCGTCATCCTCGTCGACGCGGGCATGGCTGAATGTCTTGGCCATTTTCGAAGACAGATAGGCGAGTGTCGAGCCGGGCCGGTCTATCACGGCGATGGGAAAGGTCTCGGCAATGTCGCGCCAGTTTTGCCACTGGTGAAAATGCCTCAGATTGTCGGCTCCCATGATCCAGACGAAATGGACATCCTGGTTGCGGGCCTTGACGAAGGCCAGGGTCTGCGCGGTGTAACGCAGATCGTGAGCGGCCTCGAACGCTGTGATCTTGACCTTCGGGCCTGGCGCCATCTCCCGGCTCAACGCCACCCGGTCCGCAAGACTTGCCAGTTCACTGTGGCTCTTGAGCGGATTGCCCGGCGTCACCATCCACCAGACCTGATCGAGACCGAGGCGGCGCAAGGCGATCTCGGCAACCAGCCGATGGCCCTGATGCGGCGGGTTGAAGGAGCCGCCGAACAGACCGACGGTCATGCCCCGTTCGACATAGGGCATTTTCAGATGCGGTGGAGCGTTGGCGCGTGCCGACGTCAAGACCGGGTCTGGCCCGTGCCATGCACCCGGTATTTGAACGAAGTTAGCTGCTCCACTCCCACCGGTCCTCGGGCGTGCATCTTGCCCGTGGCGATGCCGATTTCGGCGCCCATGCCGAACTCGCCGCCATCGGCGAACTGGGTCGAGGCATTGTGCAGCAGGATGGCCGAATCGACTTCGGCAAAAAACCGCTCGACCACGCCCGCGTCCTCGGCAATCACCGCCTCGGTGTGGCTGGACGACCACTGCGCAATGTGGGCGATGGCGCCGTCGAGGCCGTCGACGAACCGCGCGGCGATGATCGCCTCGAGATACTCGGTGCGCCAATCCTCTTCCGTGGCGGGTTTTGCCTCGGGCAGCAGCGCCATGACTGCGCCGTCGCCGTGAATCTCGCAGCCGGCCGCGGTCAGATCGGCAAGGATGTCGGCGGCCAGTTCGCTGTCAACGGCGCGGTCGAGGAGCAGGGTTTCGGCGGCACCGCATATGCCGGTTCGGCGCATCTTGGCGTTGACCACAATCGCGCGTGCCATCGCCGGGTCGGCGGTTTTGTCGACATAGATGTGGCAGAGCCCTTCGAGGTGGGCAAAAACCGGCACGCGGGCGTCGGCCTGGACACGGGCGACCAGACTCTTGCCGCCACGCGGCACGATCACATCAACGGCCCCGCCCAGACCGGTGAGCAATTCGCCAACGGCGGCGCGGTCGCTGACCGGGATCATCTGGATGGCGTCAGCAGGCAGGCCGGCGCTTTCCAGCCCTTCGGTCAGGCAGGCATGAATGGCGCGGGAGGAATGAAATGAATCCGATCCGCCGCGCAGGATGACCGCATTGCCGGACTTGAGGCACAGGGCGCCGGCATCGGCCGTGACATTGGGGCGGCTTTCATAGATCACGCCAATGACGCCGAGCGGGGTGCGGACGCGCTCGATCCTGAGCCCGTTGGGGCGGTCCCAGGCGGCGATCACCGTGCCAACCGGATCGGCAAGCCCGGCGATGGCGCGTATGCCATCGATGATGCTATCAATGCGGCTGTCATCAAGCTGCAAGCGGTCGACGAAAGAGCTGGCCATGCCGCTTTGCCGCGCGGCCTTAACGTCGATTGCATTGGCGTCGAGGATATCCTGCCGGCGGGCGGCGATGGCGTCGGCCATGGCGTTGAGCGCGGCGTTTTTCACGCTCGTGCCGGCAATGGCCAGCGGTCGTGCAGCCGCTTTCGCCCGGCGGCCGATGTCGGCCATCAGCATTGCAATGTCGGCTTGGCTCTCGGATTTGTCGAGCATGAGGGATCTCCCGCATTAGGATCAGGCAGGTGTCTTACGCAATCAGCGTGACGCCGTAAAGCCGCAGGCAGATCGAGGCCGGATTGGCAGAGCTCTGGCGCGGGAGAAGCCAGCCGGTGAGCCGTCTCAGGTGATCACCATGTCGTCACGGTGGATCATGGCAGCGCGTCTGGAATAGCCCAGAATGGCTTCGATCTCGCCGGACTTGCACCCGGCGATGCGGCGGGCTTCATCGGCATCATAACTTGACAGCCCGCGGGCGATTTCGCGACCGCCGGCATCACAGATGGCAACCGGATCCCCGCGATGGAAATCACCGGCCACAGCCCTGACGCCCGCCGGAAGCAGGCTCTTGCCTGAGCGCAGCGCGGTTTCGGCCCCGGCGTCGATGATGAGCTTGCCCGACGGGTCGAGCTGGCCGGCGATCCAGGTCTTGCGCGCCGTCTGCGGCGTGCCGGAGGGCTGGAACCAGCTAGACCTCGCACCCGTGTCGATGGCCGACAGCGGATGGTCGGATTTGCCCGAGGCGATGATCATGGCGCAGCCGGCGGCATTGGCGATCTTGCCGGCGTCGATCTTGGTCTTCATGCCGCCACGCGATAGCTCGGAGCCGGCGTCGCCAGCCATGGCCTCGATCTCGGGGGTGATTGTCTCGATGATCTCGAGAAAGCGGGCTTCGGGATCGAGGTGTGGCGGGGCGGTGTACAGCCCGTCAATGTCGGACATCAGCACCAGCAGGTCGGCGCCGATCATGGTGGCCACCCGGGCGGCAAGCCGGTCATTGTCGCCATAGCGGATTTCGCTGGTGGCGACAGTGTCGTTCTCATTGATGATCGGCACGGCGCCGTGCCGCATCAGTTCACCCATGGTTGCCCGGGCATTGAGATAGCGCCGCCGTTCCTCGGTGTCGCCAAGCGTCAGCAGGATCTGCCCGGCGACGATGCCGTGGGTCGACAGGCTGGCCGACCAGGCCCGGGCCAGAGCGATCTGGCCGACGGCTGCCGCGGCCTGGCTTTCCTCGAGCCGCAAGCTGCCTGCGGCAAGGCCGAGCACTGTCCGGCCCATGGCAATCGCGCCAGAGGAGACCACCAGAACCTCGACGCCGGCCTGTCTCAGCTCGGTGATGTCGGCGCAGAGCGATTCAAGCCATGCCGTCTTCAACCCGCTGGCGCGGTCCACCAGCAGCGCCGAGCCGATCTTGATGACAATGCGCTTGTGCGCACACACAGGTTTGCGAATGGCAGTCATTGTCACCGGTCCGCGTCGTCCTTGTCCGGGGTGAGGGCGGTCCCGTCAGCCTGGGCGCTGACGATGATGTCCCGCAACGCCCGCAAGGCGCCGGTCATGCCTTCACTGGTGATGGCGGAGATTTCATAGGGTGCGCGTCCGGCGGCCTGCTTCAGCGCCCGGACCTTCTCGGCACGCGAGTCCGCATCGACCACATCAACCTGGCTGAGCGCCACGATCTCGGGCTTTTCGGCGATGCCCTGGCCATAGGCCTCGAGCTCGCGGCGGACGGTCGTGTAGGCTTTCGCAACGTCCTCCTCGAGCGCCGAGACCAGATGCAACAGCACCCGTGTGCGTTCGACATGACCGAGGAAACGGTCGCCGATGCCGACGCCTTCATGGGCGCCCTCGATCAGGCCGGGAATATCGGCGAGCACGAATTCGCGGCCGTCGATGGTGGCGACGCCAAGATTGGGGTGCAGCGTGGTGAAGGGATAATTGGCGATCTTCGGCCGCGCCCGGGTGACGGCTGCAAGAAAGGTCGATTTGCCGGCATTGGGAAGACCGACCAGCCCGGCATCGGCGATCAGCTTGAGCCGCAGCCAGATGTTCTTTTCCTGGCCTTCCAGGCCGGGATTGGCATGGCGCGGGGCCTGGTTGGTGGCCGACTTGAAATGCGCGTTGCCGAAGCCGCCATTGCCGCCGGCGGCCAGGCGGTAGCGCTGGCCGACTTCGGTCAGGTCACAGATCAGGGTTTCGTTGTCTTCCTCGAAGATCTGGGTGCCGGCCGGCACTTTCAGGGTGACACTGTCACCTCCGGCGCCGGTGCGGTTGCGGCCCATGCCGTGGACCCCGGTCTTGGCCTTGAAATGCTGCTGGAAGCGGTAGTCGATCAGCGTGTTGAGCCCGTCGACGGCCTCGACCCAGACATCGCCGCCACGGCCGCCATCGCCGCCATCGGGCCCGCCGAACTCGATGTATTTCTCGCGCCGGAACGAGACGCTGCCGGCGCCACCGTCGCCGGAGCGGATATAGACCTTGGCTTCGTCGAGGAATTTCATTTCAGTGTACCGATCCGGACTTTGAACGCGAGGCGGCCGGACAGGCGCGCGCCTCCGGCTTTACCGGCATCGATAAACGGCTCGAGCGGCAAGGTCAAAGCCTATTGCTGCAGGTGGCAGGGCCCAGCGTCGGGTTCAGCCAGGGTTCAAACGTCTTGGCGCCGGTCAGCGCCGCGGCAAAACCGACCCCGAACCGGGCAATCGACAGGCGCGCAGAAGGGTCATGAGGCCATCCTGCATGACCCTTCAATGTCGGCCAGGGCCCACCGGAGTGGTGGCTCCGGTGCCTGTGTTTACGACTTGTTTACGACCGGTCCGCCTGGTTGTTCTCGTTCGCCCAACTGATCAGCGAGATCCAGGTCTTGCGGTCGAGCCTGAACCATTCGACAGCCGCAGCGGCGTTGATCGCCAGGATGTTGACCATGCCGCTGCCCTGGAACTGGAAGCCGCTTTTCTGAAGCACCCGGCGGGAGGCCGGGTTGATGACCCGGCAGCTGGCGGTGATGTACTCGATGTCACGGCTGCGGAAGGCCATGTCGACCAGCGCGTGCACCGCTTCGGTGGCAATGCCGCGCCGCCAGAACGGCTCGCCGATCCAATAGCCCAGTTCGAGTGCCTTGCCGCCCTCGGCGCTCTCGAGTGAGCAGCAGCCAAAGAGCTTGCCGGTTTCGGAGTCGGTGATGGCGTAGACGCAATTGCCATTCTCGCGTTTTGACGAGGATCGCACAAAGGTTTCCGCATCGGCGCGACCGTAAGGGTGCGGGATGCGGGACACCATGCTGGCGATCGCCGGATTGTCGGCGAGAATGGCAATTGCGTCGATGTCTTCGGTGTGGGGCGCGCGCAAGACAAGGTTCTTGCTCAGAAGGATGGGGCAGTCATAGCTTGATGCCGTCCGTTCGAAGCTTTCCGCATCCTGTGGTGCTGGACCGCCGCTGAGGCTGTCTCTGGGCGCTCTGGCGCCGAGGCCGGGGCTTGAATCTGGGTCTTGTCTCATGGTCATTCTCCGTTGTGAACAAAAAAAGGGGAGATGGTGTCCCATCTCCCCTTGTCTTTATCCGGTAATCCGGAGGATGCCTGCAAAGGCCGGGTCGATGCGACACCGGCTTGCAAAATGCGATCCGGCTTATTCCGCTGCTTCCGCTTTCGCGATAACGGACACATAGGTTCGGCCGTTGGCTTTCTTGCGGAAGTCAACATTGCCCGGCTGCACGGCAAAAATGGTGTGATCCCTGCCAAGGCCTACGCCGGTGCCTGGATGCCACTTGGTGCCGCGCTGACGCAGAATGATGTTGCCGGAAATGACGGACTCGCCACCGAACTTCTTTACGCCGAGGCGCTTGGATTCGGAATCGCGACCGTTGCGCGTTGAGCCGCCAGCTTTTTTGTGTGCCATGGGTCTGCTCCTGTTCCGCCGCTAGAGGGCGATTGTCTGTTTGCGGCTTTATGCCGCCAGGGCCCGAACGGGCGGTTGATTACTTGGCCACCAGTGCCTTGGCCTGGTCGCGCCAGTCCGAGATCTGGTCGGCGCTGAACGGCATGGCTTCGTCGATGCGGACGATATCCTTGTCGCTGAGCTTGGCGATCTGGGCAAAGGTGGTGATGCCCTGCTCGTTGAGCTGACCGGCAGCGACCGGGCCGATGCCCTTGATCGTGGTCAGGTCATCGGGCTCGCCCTTTGGTGCGGTGAACAGCGACGCGGTCTTGGCCTCAGCCGTCTTGGCTTCCGCCTTGGGAGCGGCGTCCTTCTTCGCGGCAGTCTTCTTGGACGGCTTGGCACCACCCGTCAGAATGTCGGTGATCTTGACGACAGTCTGGTGCTGGCGATGACCGCGAATGCGCTTGGAATTCTGACGGCGGCGCTTCTTGAAGGCCAGAACCTTGCGGGCGCGGCCCTGCTCGACAACTTCGGCAACGACCATGGCGCCCTCGACAAAGGGTGCGCCAACAGTTGCGCCGGCGCCTTCGCCGACCATGAGGATTTCAGCGAACTCGACCGTATCGCCTGCGGCGCCTTCGAGCTTTTCGATCGTCAGGATGTCATTGGCGGCGACGCGGTACTGCTTGCCACCTGTCTTAATGACTGCGAACATCTTTTGTCCTTTCGTGTTCGTCCGGCTCTCACCGTTACAGTGGGCCGTCTTTTTGCCAGTCGGATAAATCGGCCGGTCCGTTGCCGGATGACCGGGTGAAGCCTGGTTGAGGCCCTGTTGTGCGGATACCTCAAGCAAAGGCCAGCGGCGCAGGAACCCCCACGCCGCATTCGGGTCGCGAGATACGTGAGACCGGGCCATGAGTCAAGCCAAATTGGGTGTGCGGGACCCTTCCAGGCCCTGATGGCAAAGTTACCTCTTGTGCAAGCCGCGCTGCGAGGTTATGGAAGCGCCCGCGCACTGATGTTGCGCCGACCAGACGCGGAGAGGTGGCTGAGTGGTCGAAAGTACCGCACTCGAAATGCGGCGTGGGGGCAACTCCACCGTGGGTTCGAATCCCACCCTCTCCGCCACTTGACCCCGCGAAAGCGTTCTCCCGATCCGGCTGAGGCCGAATTTTTTCGTTATATTCAAGGGTTATACGGGAGGGGCTGTTCACCGTCCCCGGAGCGAAGATGGCCCAAAGCGTTCTCTCCAAGCCGATATTCTCCGGACCTGTTGACTGCGCTCAATAGGTACAGTTCTACAAGGTTCTGAAAATTCTACTCTTTTTAGGTCGCTAGAACTGTACCTTTGCCGCGGACAATCGGCATGCGGGCGCGACTCGGATCGAAAACCTCAGCTGGTATGCAGTGGTTCGCGACCATCGATCATGAAAACGCCTAAATTTTTCCGCCAACACCCTTGAACTTTTCAACGAACGCAGAGATGCGTTGGAACACATCTCTTTTTTTGGTCAGGTATTGTGGATTGAGCGGGCTCATTTTTGGAAGGATCGAGTTCAACTCTGTGCCGTTTTCGCTCGCATATTCGCGCTTGATCGACGTCGCGATGTAGCGCTTGGCGGCATCCGCGTTCAATTCTTCATCGGTTATCAGTTCTTCCGCTTCCCGGCGTTGTTCTGCTTGTGCGAAGGCAAAAAATGCCTCAATCACCCCGGCCTTGTCCCCCAGTTCGTCAAGGTTTGTCTGATTGATGAAATCGACGATGAGGCTTTCTTTCGCGCGGTTGCCAATACTGGCGCGAATGGCACGGCGAACTTCGCCAACGAGCTCTGACTTACTCTTCGTTTTTTTGTTGTGCTCGAAGATTAGCTCAAGGATGTAATCCAGATTGATTTCCTGGGACTTCAAGAGGTCGACCTCAAAGACGACATCATCCCAGTCGATCGTTGACTCAACCTGCTCGGCGCTCGCCTTTTCACGGCGAAGCCAATCCCGGATGTCATTGTAGGTCGAACGGTAGTCCTGGACCTTTCGGTCAGCAGGCATCTCGATGCTCTTGAGCTCGTCAACGTCATCATCACTCAAATGATGCCGCTCCTTGAACGCTCTCACCGTTTCGGCGTCACTCTCGTCGATCTCCTGAAGCTCTTTTAGGCTGGAGAACTCATCATAATTCTGAAGGATATTATCAACACGGAGATACTCGCCGAACAGCTTCGCAAAGGCCTTCTTGTCCGCTTCCTTTTCGATGGCGGCGGGGTCCGGGAAACGCTCTTCCAGCTCACGGACGACCTCGATAAAGCCGCGCCGCGCCTCGCCTGTCGTCTGGTCGGTAAAACCTTCCATGTATTCTGAGTAGCTCTTCTCCAGAACGACGTTCTTGGTATTGGCGTTGCCAAAGAGTGTGATCGCCTTGACGGTCGCCTCTTCCAGGTCACGGAAGGTAACGATGTTGCCGAAGGACTTGGTCGCATCATAAATGCGGTTGGTGCGGGAGTAGGCTTGTATAAGGCCGTGAAAACGCAGATTCTTGTCCACGAACAGCGTGTTCAGGGTTGGCGCGTCAAAGCCGGTCAGGAACATGCCAACCACGATGAGCAGGTCGACTTCCTTGGACTTCACCCGTTTCGCCAGATCCCGATAATAATTCTGGAAGCCTTTGCTATCGACGCTGAAATTCGTTCGGAAACAGGCGTTGTAGTCCGCGATGGCGGCGTTCAGGAATTCCTTGGCGCTGCTGTTAAGCGCCGAAACCTCAAAACTCTCGTCAGGAATGTCGCCAATCGCATCCTGTTCTTCGTTGGCTGCGAATGAAAAGATGGTCGCGATCTTCAACGGCTTGTCGCTACCATCCTGCAGCGCATTCAGCTTCTCATAATAGAGCTTGGCTGCATCAACGCTGCTCACCGCGAACATGGCGTTGAAGCCCTTATTGTCTCCATAGAGACGATGCGTCTTGCGGCGGAAGTTATCGAGAATGTACTGGGAAATCTCTGCGATTCGTTCGGGGTGCTGAAGAGCTTGCCGGTTTTCAGCGGCGGTCAGCTTCTTTTCGTCCTGTTCGGTTTCGATCGCTTTGAACTGCGGGCGCACATCGTTGTAATCGACCTTGAACTTCAGCACTTTCTCGTCGCGGATCGCGTCGGTGATCACATAGGAATGAAGTTCGCTCCCGAATACGCTGGCCGTCGTCTCCGCGCCCGAAGCATTTTCCGGAAAGATCGGCGTTCCGGTGAAGCCGAACTGGCAGAATTGTTTGAACTTCCGCTTGAGGTTCTTCTGTGCCTCACCAAACTGGCTGCGATGGCACTCGTCGAAAATGAAGACGACGCGCTGGGTATAGACCGGCAGGTCGCCCTCGCTCTTCATCAGATTGTTGAGCTTCTGGATCGTGGTGACGATGATCTTGTTGTCGTCTTTGGAGAGGTTCCGCTTCAATCCGGCGGTGCTGTCTGATCCATTGACGCTATCGGGCGAGAAGCGCTGATACTCTTTCATCGTCTGGTAATCGAGGTCTTTGCGGTCCACCACGAAGAATACCTTGTCGATGAAATCAAGCTCGGTGGCGAGGCGGGCCGCTTTGAAGCTGGTCAGTGTCTTGCCTGAGCCCGTTGTGTGCCAGATGAAACCACCGCTTTCCGGCTTGCCAAGTGTCTTGGCCTCGAAGGAACTTCTGATCTTCCGCAGAATGCGTTCTGTTGCGGCGATCTGATATGGTCGCATCACAAGCAGCGTGTCGCTGACATCAAAGACGGAAAAATCGAGCAACACCTTCATAAGGGTGCGCTTCTCGAAGAAGGTCGCGGTGAAGTCCTTGAGGTCCCTTATCAGGCTGTTATCCGCCTGCGCCCAATTCATCGTGAAGTCGAAGCTGTGCTTGTCGCGCTTGGTCGTGTTGGCGAAGTAGCGCGTATCCGTGCCGTTCGAGATCACGAAGATCTGGAGGTACTTGAAGAGCGAACTGCCCGAGTTGAAGCTCTCCTTGCTGTAACGGTGGATCTGGTTGAACGCTTCCCGAATGGCGACCCCGCGCTTTTTCAACTCGACCTGCACCAGTGGCAGCCCGTTCACCAGAATGGTCACATCGTAGCGGTTCGCATGAGTGCCCGCTTGCTCGAACTGCTTAATGACCTGAACCTTGTTGCGGCAGACATTGGCCTTATCGACCAGATAGATGTTCTGAATACGGCCATCATCGAAGACGAAGTCAAAAATGTAGTCGTCGTGGATCTTGCGGGTCTTGTCAGTGGCGCTGTCGCTGGGGCGATCCAGATAGGTCTCAACGAACCGCGCCCATTCCTTCTCAGTAAACTGAACATTATTGAGCGCTTGCAGCTGTGTACGCACATTCGCCAGCATGGCGCCCGTTGATTTCAGATCGTCAAGAAACTCATAGCCCTGATTGCGCAGGTCCTGAACAAGCTCGCGCTCCAAGTCGGCCTCAGACTGATAGCTGTCAGCCGCCTCCCAGGCGCGCACGTATTTATCGAGAACGATAAAGCGATTGGTCTCGGCGATCGGGGTCGTCTGCTCAGGCATTCGAGGCGTCCTCCTGCCAATAGCTGTAATTGTTGCGCAGATGATCCAGCAGGAGCTTCACCGTCTGCTTTTCCTGCGGCGAGGGCTCGGCGATGGTCTCACTGGAGAGCGTGCTATGGCTCGTAAACTGAATGATGCGGTTCATGTAAAGTTGTTGGTCGCCCGGCAGCAGCTCTGACCATCGCGGATAGCCCAGAAAGTTCGATGTCTTTTCATAGAGATTTCGCAGCAGGGTGAAGTGATAGCGCTCGATCTTGTCTGCCGCGATTGCCTCCTCCAGCGTCTGCTTGAGGTAAAGGTGATAAGAAAAGCTCTGGTTTGAATCGCCGTTCTTCTCTGTCAGCTCAAACGTTCCATCCTCAAGCCGTTTCAGCATGTAGGAGGTCTTTTTTTTCAGCTCATTGAACAGCACGTTGTAGAAAAGTGGGCTGTGTGTCGTGATGATGAATTTCAGGCCGTTCACCGCATCGCTTCTCTTGATCAGGTCCGCGACGTCGACGGCGAGCTGAATGAGGTGGTTCTCATCAAGCGAACTGACCGGGTCATCAATGAAGACATACTCGAGGTCATTAAACTGATCCGTCTCGCGCTCATCGACTTCAGCTACGTTACGGGTGCTGATGACCTGATCTAGCAGGCAATAAAAAACGCTCCAGATGAAGTTGCTTTCTTCGCCCTTCGATATTTTGAGGCGTTCTGGGTCGGTCTCCGGATCTTGCCCCAGTGTGAAGATCACTTCGGAAAATGCCGGGATGGTAATCTCTTTGTCGTCCTTGTCTTTGGTTTTGTATTCCTCATTGAAGCGGGGCGTAAGATTTGGCTGGGTGTAACGCTGAAACACGGTGATCACATTGAGGTCGAGCCCGAAATCCTCGAAGGCGGATCTGGTGAACGCATTCGGCTGGATACAGAGCTTCCGCTCGGTATCGCCGGTCAGATCATTGTCCCAGTAGAATAGGTCTTCGGTGAAGGCGTTATAGTAGAGCACCTTGGGGCGATAATCGTCGTCCCGTTCCTCGGTCTTCGGGTCGATCAGCTCTCTGAATGCGCGGGACAGCCGCGTCTTGCCGGAGGCGTTGAACGCATAGATCAGCTGCACCTTCTTATCGGCGCTCCGCAGCGTTTCAGCGATTTCGGTCAGCGTCTGTCCCATTTACGCCGCCTCTGCATCAGGCTTGGGAAAGCTCAGCAGCTGATCGCGGTAATAAGCATATTGCTTTTCACGCAGCTCGATTTCGCGGGGCAGGCCTTCGCTGATCGAAGTCGTCAGCGTGTCGAACGTGTCGAGGATTGCGACAATGCGGGCCTGTTCTTCAAGCGATTTTTCGGGGTCGTCGGGATACGGTACAGCAATCAATGTCTTTTTGATGTTGTCATTGTATAGACGCTTGATCACACCACCATCTGAAACGTGCCATTTTGCGATCTGGTAGAAGTAGAAAAGGTACTTGTTCAGAACCTTGCTCTCATCATTTTCGAGCCAAACAATGTTGCTGTCTTGGAAATATGCCTCTTCACCATCAAATATCACTGCTCGACCGATTGTACCGCTGGCAGATATCAAAACGTCGCCAATCTTTGGATAATTATATTTTTTTCTGAACTCCTCGAATAGCTTTCTGGAAATAAAGGCATTTGGCTCTCGACCAAACGTCCCGATTTTGAAGAACGGGATGTCTCCCGCCTCTGATGTTTGGTTCTTCATCACTCGTTTGCACATGCGTACTTCACCAACCCAGCCAAGAGGCTTCCATGCCATTTTCCCAGAAGGGTGGCTTAGAAGCCGGTCGCGGTAGTGGTTGTATTGCTTTTTGCGGGCGGTAAGCTCGGCGGTAAGCTCGGCGGTAAGCTCGTTGAAGCTGTCGAGTATCCGGACAATCTCCCTCTGTATTGCCAGCGACCTCACCGGATCATCCGGGCATGGGATGGGGATTTCAAACGACTTTACCTTGCCGTCTGAGATCGCAGGGTATGCAGCGCCACTCTGGTTCTCTTCGACGTAATTCTTGAACTCTGTTGTACTAAGCCAGTGCAAAATCCACTTGGGTAGAACCTGATTATGCTTTGCTCTGAGCACGCAGTAACCCGTGCTGGCGACGTTTCCGGCCAGTTCCGGGTCGATGAGGCAGTATCGCTGTTGCGCGGGGCGCGTCGTGGCGAAAATGACGTCATTTTCTTCAACGAGTTTCTGCGCTCTGCTTGGCGCCGTCTCGGCTGTAATCTCGCTTGCCTCGGTAACGCGTTTGGCTTTGATGTCGACGGACGTGAGATCGATATATCGGTAAACGCCGTCGGCTTCAGACCATTTGATGTTCGCTGTTGGTTGAGTGACGTCCCCCAGAGGCACCCACTCAACCTCAGCGTCGCCCAGTAGCTTCTCCAGAAAACCCGCCGCGCTCATGCGTTGATCTCCGCAATGATGGCGTCGATGTCGGCGCGCAGCTGATTGATCCGTTCCACAGTGGTGCGGATCTGATCATTCAGCTCTTCAATATTGACGATCTCACGCGTGTCGCGCGGCTCGACATAGGAGCTGACGGAGAGGTTATAGCCCCGCTCCACAATGGTTCCATAGGGCACTGAGGCGGCGACATGTGGCACGTCTTCCTTCGCATCGAAGATGTCCATCACTCGCGCGATGTGATCATCCGTCATCAGATTGGTGTTGGTGGCCTTCTTGAAGAAGTCTTCGCCGGTCGCGTCGATGAACTGGATGGTCGTGTCGGTCTTGTTCTTGGCCAGCACCAGGATCGTAACTGCAATGGTCGTGCCGTAGAAGAGATTGGAGGCGAGCGCGATCACTGTCTCAACATAATTGTTGTCGACCAGATACTGCCTGATCTTCTTCTCTGCCCCGTCGCGATAGAAAATGCCTGGAAAACACACAATCGCCGCGCGGCCCTTGGCCGACAAGTAACTCAGCGCGTGCAGCACAAAGGCGAAATCGGCCTTGGATTTGGGCGCGAGCACGCCCGCCGGAGCAAAGCGATCATCATTGATCAGGGTCGGATCGTCCGAACCGATCCACTTCACCGAATAGGGCGGGTTGGAAACGATGGCATCAAAGGGCTTGTCGTCCTGGAAATGCGGCTGGGTGAGCGTATCGCCGCGCTGGATGTTGAACTTGTCGTAATTGATGTTGTGCAGGAACATGTTCATGCGGGCGAGGTTGTAGGTTGTATGATTGATCTCTTGGCCGAAAAAACCTTCTTCTATGATGTGCGCGTCAAAGTGCTTCTTGGCTTGCAGCAGCAGGGAGCCAGAGCCGCAGGCGGGGTCGTAAATCTTGTTGACCTTTTCCTGCCCATGCATGGCGAGCTGGGCGATAAGCTTCGAGACATGTTGCGGGGTGAAAAATTCCCCGCCGGATTTGCCCGCATTGGCGGCGTAGTTCGAGATCAGGAATTCATAGGCGTCGCCGAAAAGATCAATCTGACTATTGTTGAAGTCTCCGAAATCCAATTCCGCAACACGTTTCAGCACTTTCGCCAAGCGGCTGTTCTTCTCCGTCACCGTATTGCCAAGGCGCGTGCTGGTCGTGTCGAAGTCCGCGAAGAGACCTCTGATGTCCTGCTCGGAGGGGTAGCCGTTGGCGGAGGACTCGATCGCCGCGAAGATCTGCGCCAGACCGGTGTTCAGGCTGTCATTCGTGTTGGCGTCCTTGGCGACATTGGCAAAGAGCTGGCTGGGATAGATGAAATAGCCCTTGGTTTTGATCGCGTCATCCTTGATGTCATCGGTGATGACATCGTCGGGAAGACCAGCGTAGTTGATGCTCTCGTCATCCGCCTCGATATATGCAGCGAAATTCTCGCTGATAAAGCGGTAAAAGAGCGTGCCGAGGACATATTGCTTGAAGTCCCAGCCATCGACCGAGCCGCGCACATCGTTCGCGATGTCCCAGATTTTCCGTTGTAGCGCCGCGCGTTGTTCCTGGCCGGTCATCTCTTTTTGTCCTTCTTCGGGCTGGCTTCACGCTCGATCCAGTCCTCAATATCCACGCGCCGAAACCGCCAGGTGCCGCCAACCTTGAAGCCGGGCAGCTTGCTGTCGGCCGCAAGGCGGTAAGCGGTTTTCTTGTTGATCCTGAGATAGTCGGCGACTTCATCAATGGTCATGATGTCGGTTGCCATGTGAAGTTCTTTCCCAAAATCATCCTTTTTGAGATTTCTATGGAAATTTGCGGATTCCTGCAAGGCGGGAATTCCAAGAAATTTCAGAGTTCTGATGAGATCGGGCTGGCTTTGGGCGTGCCGCTCATTGTATTCAGGTTTTGTCGCTGTCTTCGATGTTCGGGCACCTGAGCCGCGTCACCGCCCAAGTCCTCTAGCTCTGCCCACGGTCCAGTCGATGCTGCCTGCGCGCGCTTTGACGCTTATCTCCGCGCCGCGATACCGCTCTCGCATGCCTCGCGGCCCGGCGCCGGGTGCAACAAAAGTCAGGACTCCAGTGCGTCGCGTCCATTGAATTTGGAAACCTGCGCCGTCCATTCGCCGGGAAAGTGCTGCATTGCGGTCTTTAGGTTCAGGTCTGCGAACTGCGTGCCATCGAGAACCGCCTCGACGATATCCGGTGCCAGCAGGCTGAGACGCAGGACGCGGGTCATGTAGGAAGGGGCAATACGCTCGCGTTCCGCTAATTCTGCGATAGTGGCAAACTCGCCCGACTCCAGCATCCGCTTCCAGCGGAACGCACGAGCCAGCGCCTTGACGAGGGCGCTATCTGTCCGGCGCGGCTGAACAGCACCGTCCGGCATCTGCATCTCCTTGCGCCCACCGCGCTGCACGGCGCGGAACGGGACGTGCAGGGTCACAGTTTCCGGCACTGACTTCGCGCGGGTCATGCTGCCGCCCCAATATCTGTCATCAATTCCTGCGCTAGCGCGGTCAGACCATCCATGCGAATGCGAACATTCAGCCCGTCAATAGCAAGGTCAATCCGTTCGATCACAAGCGCCGCGATGCGGGCCTGCTCGGCGGGGAACAGTTCGTCCCACAGCGGGTCGATCTGCTGCAGGGCCGCTCCGGCGTCGGCTTCGGTGATGTCGTCGGCATGGGGGCGTGCCGCTTTCCATATGCCCGCTACGATTTCGGGTTGGCGAAACACGGTCCGGAGCTGGTCGATGACGGCCGCCTCGATCTCGCCTGCCGGCACGCGGCCGACCGGGCATGATCCGGCGCCATGTTTCAGCACCGTCTGGCTCACGTAGTATCGATATAGCTTGCCCTTCTTGCGCGTGTGCGTCGGCGAGAAGGCCGCCCCGTCGGGGCCGT
Source organism: Hoeflea sp. YIM 152468 (assembly GCF_029210485.1). GTDB lineage: Bacteria > Pseudomonadota > Alphaproteobacteria > Rhizobiales > Rhizobiaceae > Hoeflea. The sequence goes on along the minus strand of NZ_JARGET010000025.1, from coordinate 99,235 downwards.
AGAGCAGACCTTTCAGCAGCGCAGGCGTGTCGGCGCGGGTGCGGGCCGCGCGCTTGCGCGGGCTCTCCTGCAGGATCGCATGGACACGGTCCCAAATCTCGCGGTCGATGATCGCGTCGTGTTCGCCGGGATAGCTGTCGCCCTTATGGACCGCTTCGCCGATGTAAGCGCGGTTCGAGAGCATCCGATAGATGTATTTCTTGTCGATCCTGTTCCCGCGCGGCGTCCGGATGCCGCGCGTGCCGACCTCCCGCGCCAGTTCGGTGCACGACCCGATCTCGAGGAAGCGCTCGAAGATCCAGCGGACATGTGCGGTGGCGTCTTCGTCGACCACCAGCTTCCGGTTCTCGACGCGATAGCCGTAGGGCGGCACCCCGCCCATCCACATGCCCTTCTTTCGGCTGGCGGCGACCTTGTCGCGGATCCTCTCGGCCGTCACCTCGCGCTCGAACTGGGCGAAGGAAAGCAGGATGTTCAGCGTCAGTCGCCCCATGGAGGTGGTGGTGTTGAACGACTGTGTGACCGAGACGAACGTCACGCCGTTCCGGTCGAACACCTCGACCAGCTTGGCGAAGTCGGCGAGCGAGCGGCTGAGGCGGTCGATCTTGTAGACGACGACCACGTCGACCAGCCCGTCCTCGATGTCCTCCAGCAGCCGCTTCAGGCCGGGCCGGTCCAGCGTGCCGCCCGAGATGCCGCCGTCGTCATACTGATCGCGGACCAGCACCCAGCCTTCCGACCGCTGACTAGCGATGTACGCCTCGCAGGCCTCTCGCTGGGCGTGGAGGCTGTTGAACTCCTGCTCCAGCCCTTCCTCGGAGGATTTGCGTGTGTAGACCGCGCACCGCAGCTTGCGGACGACCTTCGACTTCTCGGGCGGCTTCGTCATGGCCGCCCCCTGTGGTTCTTGAGGCCGAAGAAGACCCAACCGTTCCAGCGCGTGCCGGTGATGGCGCGGGCGATGGCGGACAGCGACTTGTAGGGCCGCCCCTGCCATTCGAACCCGTCGGCGGTGACGGTGACGACCTGTTCGACGTCCTGCCATTCGCGCAGAAGGCGCGTACCGGTGATGGGGCGGTCGCGATCGGCGCGGATGCCGCGCTTCCTCTTGTCGCCGCCGTCCAGTTCCTCGCCCAGCCGCTCCAAGCGCCGGATCGTTTCGGGCTTCAGCCCGCCGTAGGCGAGTTCCTGGATGCGGTAAGCCAGGCGGGACTCGAGGTAGCGGCGGTTGAATGGTGGCGGCTCGCTGTCGAACAGGTCGCGCCACTGTTGCTTCAGGTCGGGTGTCGGCGTGCTCTTGAGCGCGGCCAGGCGCGCGGGGATGGGATCGGGCTTGTTCATGCATTTCTCCGGCGAGTTGGAGTTGCATGACGGCATCGGTCGGGCGGATAGTGTAGGCAACGTTCTCCAGTATCGTCAGATACTTCGCCCGTCTCCCGCATCCGCAACCGAAGCAGCCCGAGTGCCAGCAGGCCGCACAGCTCGGCGCGGCGCTCGGCGGCGGTCATCTGGTCGGGCGGGAGCGGATTGGGTCGTTTCATGTCTTGGTAGCCGTGATCGGTGGTGCTGTTACCGATCAAAAGCCACCCGGCCGCCCGGGACGGGACATCTCAGAAGAACGGAATGCAGAAATGCGAACAGGGAGAGAACATCAGGGGTTGCCGATCACGGATATGTCCATGATTATCGTGGGTTGAATCAATCGAGAGCAGTTGTTCATTGAGGTGAGTTCATGGCGCGGAGGAAGAGCGAATTCGGACCGAACCTCGGGAGTATCCTTCAGGGCGCCCCAGCTGCGCTGGTCCGGCAGTTTCTCGCCAGCTTCAAACGGCCCGACGACACTCTTCTCGCTCCGCCGGAAATCATTGATGGCACGACCGATGATCAAGGCAAGGCCGCGCTGAGTGCGTACCTGCGTTCGGAGGACAAGGAAATCATCGGGCTACTTGAGGGCATCGCTGGCGCTCTGCTCGACATGGGCCAGGACAAGGGAGCGACCTCACTCGACACGGTTGCGGGGCAACGGCTGCAGAATGTCGACTACGACCATTATGAGTCCCAGCCTGACCTGCTGTGCAAGAGCATCTGGATGCGCACGGTCTTCCCGATGCACTTTCACGACGCCCAGAGCTTCTATGCCGCGCGGCGCTATCGAGAACGGCGGACGTACTACACATGCTGCGAGGTGGACTTCGACCACGATTCTGTTGCCGACGCAGAGGGAATCCCTGACGAGAAGCTCTGTGACGCTGTTCAGGAAGCTCTGGGACTGAAGGGCAAGGTCACCGCGTCCGTCCTCGAATTGCCCGAGACCGCCAACTACCCGCCGTCCTTCATGGTCGCCCTGCGCCATCCCGGGCCCCTGTCAAGTATCGACAATCATCGCGAGGAAGGGGGCTGGACCGTCCACTACTACAGGCCATCACACGAGGCTGTCCTGATCTACACGCCCAAGCTGAAGAAAATCGAGGTCGCATCAGCCAGCGGCGAGGTTCGCGAAAAAACCTCGAAAGTCTTCGCGGAGGTCGTTCTAGGGCGCCCGCCTTCGGCCAAGCCGCTGACCCGCCGAGAGTTTAACCTCGAACGCTTCAGGTCCTCCTTCGATCTGGATCGCCCGGATTTCGACGATGTCGAGATCACGCTGGCGGCGGTAGTCGAGGCCGAGGTGCGCCTCGGCTCGTGGGGCCGGCGGCTGAACATCAAGGTGACCATAGAAGACACGATGGAGGACGTTGTCCGGAAATACGTCGCCAATTCAGCCACCCTGATCCGGAGTTTCGGCTTCACAAAAATCGCCATCGCAATTGGTTACACCCGTCGATCAGACGGCAAGAAGGGAACCTTCCGGGTCTCGATCTCGAATGGCAGCAGTTCGGACGTGCAGAGCATGCGCGATCCGTTCCTTCGGGACCTTGGGTTCCGACTGCTCGAACACTGGGGTCTTACGCAGAACCTGCGGACGCTCACCGATCAGGAACGGGCGCAGTGGTTCGGCTTTCTTCTGTCGCTGTACGACCTGCCCGGCGACACTGTTGCAGGTGCATTCTTCAACTCCGCGGGCGTCGATCCAGCCCGCTTGGTGAGTGCGAGATTGATTGCCCGCAAAGGGCGGCAGGTGATTGGGCTCGCCGAGGATGACGATGAGGTTGTCGAAGTTGAGCAGGAAACGGGTCCGGAGCCGGGGACGGTTCGACAAACCGGTTCCTTTGGGGAGGCGGACGGATTGCGTCTCGACACCAATGCGATCGAGTACGGGATCGATCGAGCATGGCTCGCCGAAACCATCCACCAGGCGATAGCTGGCTCTCTCGGTATCAGGAACATCGAAACCATCAACGAGTTCCTCGTCTCGCTTGGGCCGATTGCACTGGGTGAGCGAAAGGTCCCGCTTTACCTGGCGCGCCGCCTTGCCGATCTGAAAGCCCGCGAGAATGTCGAGAATGCGCTTCGGTCGCGACATACGGCGGGTCCTGGTCTCGTACTCGCCGTGTCCAATGATCCACCACGATTCCTCGGGCCGAACGTCGTGATCGCGCTACGCGACCTGTTGCTTCAGGACGGAAGCCTCGGCGATCTGGACCAGGAGGAAATGGCTCGGCGATTCGAGGCGAACCGAACGCTGGCGTCCTCCGCGCAAGTCGCCCAAGTTGTACGACACACGCCTCGCTCTGCGACGCTCATCATCCCGGGTCTCGATCCGCTAACGCTTGACGGCGCGGGCCAGATCCAACTCTTCGAAAGCCTTGTTGAAGCGGCGACCGATGGCACAGGCCAGCGGCTGACCAAGGTCCTGATGGACGGGATGGGGTCTGACAATCCCAGACAGCTGTTCTCTTCCGGCGCATGGGCGAAGGCGCATCCGACTTACATCCGGCACGGCTCGAGCAATCGCTATTGGCGTCTCGGCGAGGCGACCGACACCGCGTGATCTAGAGTTCATCTAGGGTTTCGGGCGGGACGGTCTAACAAACCGCTGATTATTGGAAGGGCTCCACATCAGAGGAGCACTTTCATGCCGACTCCCTTCCCCTCGCGCCAGGCAGCCCAGACGAGCTGGTCCGGCGCCGCGAAGACCAAGCCCACCACCTCCAACTCGGAATGGCGCTGCACGCGCTGTGAGAAGCTGCTCGGCGTCTGCCGGGACGGCCGCATGCACCTGCGCTTCGCGCGGGGGCACGAGTATCTCGTGGGCTTTCCGGTTCAGGCCACCTGCCGGGGCTGCGCCACGCTGAATAACGCAACGGCACCCGCGCGCTGACGCGCGCATTCACCCAACCCCCTGAAATCGCAGAGACGCGCGACGTCCTGACCTGGCCACGAGAAGGCGCCGGACGCCTGGCCGCAAGGCAGGCGTCCGATGTCCTTCGCGTGGCACGAGATCCGTGATCACCTCATGCAATCTTCCTCCAATCTTCACTTCCAGCGCAGTTTCGACGCCATCCGGCGCACGCAGGCCGCCCTTGCAGCGTTCCGGGATCCGGCGGCCCTGCTGGACGGGCTGCACCGCACCCCCGGCGATCAGGGCCAGAAGAACCTGATCCTCGCCGCTCTCGTGAGGGCAGCGCAGGGCGACGGGCCCGCGTCCGACAGCGCCCTGACAATGCTGTTGCTGGCGCTCTGGCCCGGCCTCGACGCCATCCGGCGCCGGTCGCTCTGGCGCAGGCTCGGCACCGCTGACGAGGTCGCGTCCGACGTGCTGGCGCGCACTACCGAGGCGGTCCGCGGCCTCGACCTCGGGCGCGTCAACTGGATCGCGGCCACGGTGCTCCGCAACGTCGAGCGCGACATGATCCGCGTGCGCCAGCGCGACACGGCGCGCGAACATCTCGCCAGCGGCGCCGACCCCGACGAGGTGGCGGACAGCGGCGACAGCGGAATCGGCGCGGATGGGTACGCCCGGCTGAACGGCGCCGTGCGGAAGCTGCTCGGCGACGACGCCGTGCTGGTGATCCGCGTGGCGATCGAGGGTTTTTCCCAAGCCGAGGCGGGAGCTGACCTGGGGCTGACCGAGGCCGCCGCCCGCAAGCGGTACCAGCGCGCGATGCGCCGGCTGCACGACGCCCTCGAGGAAATCCCCTGAACCGATGTCCCGATCCGGTCCCGCCGGTGGCTTTTTCCATTCGAGCGCCCCGAGCGCCTTCCCTCAAACCGAAAGCAGACACGCATGAACCGCACTGCCGATCTGTCGCTCGAGGATTTCAGGCGTCTTCCGGGGCTCTATCGCCGCTGGGAGCTGACCGAGGTCTGCGAGCCCAACCGCAACTATCAGATCGAGGACGCCGGCGCCCATGCCGACGGGACGCCGCTGCTGGCGATCTACGTCGCCGAGCCCGCGCCCGACGTCCGCGAGGCCGCGTGATGCGCCTCCTCGATCACATCATCTCACGGAGAACCGCCATGCCGGACCAGTCGGACGCCATCACCCGTCTTCGCAAGGTGAACTACGCCCTCGAAGATCTCCCCGAAACCATCTCCCTCCCGCAGCGTCCCGGAGACGAACCGCGCGAGCCGCTGCCGGTCGTCGAGGCGACCGTCGACGAGATCGCCTTCGCGATCGTGGAAGCGGAGCGCGAGAGCACGGCCGCCTACCGCCGCGCCGACGCGCTGAAGCGCCTCTACAAGCTCGCCCGCGAGGCGGGGTGCATCGGCGCAGATCGCGCCGCCACGGCGGTGATGAAGAAGGAGGGCCAGTGATGGCCCTTCCCATCATCGGCGCCGATGAGCGGCTCGCGCAACGCAAGGGCATCAAGGGCGTCATCTTCGGGCGGTCCGGCATCGGCAAGACCAGCCTGCTCTGGACGCTGAACGCCTCGACCACGCTCTTCCTCGATCTCGAGGCTGGGGATCTGGCGGTCGAGGGGCTGGAGATCGACACGCTCCGGCCCCGCACCTGGAAGGAATGTCGCGACTTCGCGGTGTTCATCGGCGGGCCGAACCCGGCGCTGCGCGAGGACCAGCCCTACAGCCAGGCGCATTTCGACGAGGTCTGCGGCCGCTACGGCGATCCCACGGTGATCGGGAAATACGAGACCGTCTTCATCGACTCGATCACCGTCGCGGGACGGCTCTGCTTCCAGTGGTGCCGTGGGCAGCCCGAAGCGTTCTCCGAGAAGACCGGCAAGCCCGACATCCGCGGCGCCTACGGGCTGCATGGCCGTGAGATGATCGGCTGGCTGACCCACCTGCAGCACACGCGCGGCAAGCACGTCTGGTTCGTCGGCATCCTTGACGAGCGGCTCGACGACTTCAACCGCAAGGTCTTCCAGCCGCAGATCGACGGCTCGAAGACCGGGCTCGAGCTGCCGGGGATCGTCGATCAGGTCATCACCATGGCCGACATCCCGGACCAGGGCGGCCAGCCGCAGCGCGCCTTCGTCTGCCAGACGCTGAACCCCTGGGGTTATCCGGCCAAGGACCGTTCCGGCCGCCTCGACAGGGTCGAGGCCCCGCATCTCGGCCGGCTGATGGAGAAGATCCAGCGTCCCGCGGCGCCAGCCTCCGAACGCCTGACATGGCCGCCGGTGACCCCGGCCGATCCCGCGCCCGCGCAGGAGCCCGGCCATGGCTGAGCGCCTCTCGCCACGCCCGGTGTCCCGATCCGGTCGCTGGGGTGGCTTTTCCCCTCTGACGCCACTGCGCGTCCCATCCTCCAACTGAAAGGAGCCGCGCAATGTCCGGACCCTGGAACGACTTCAACTCCGCCCAATCCAACACCAACGTCATCCCGAAGGGCACGCTCGCCAAGGTGCGGGCCTCACTGCGCCCCGGCGGCTACGACGACCCCTCGCAAGGCTGGACCGGCGGCTGGGCGCGCCGCGCCGCCACCGGCGCCGTCTATCTCGACGTCGAATACACGGTGCTCGAAGGGCCCTATGCCCGGCGCAAAATCTGGTCGCTGATCGGCCTCTACAGCCCCAAGGGTCCAGACTGGGCCAACATGGGGCGCGGCCTGATCCGCGGCATCCTCAACTCGGCGCGCGGCGTGTCGGACAAGGACAACTCGCCGGAGGCGCAGGCCCGCCGCCGCATCAACGGGTTCGGCGATCTCGACGGCGTCGAATTCATCGCCCGCATCGACATCGGCACCGACACCAACGGCGAGGACAAGAACGAGATCCGCAATGCCGTCACGCCCGACCATCGCGACTACGCCGCGCTGATGGGCACGGTCGCGCCGCAGTCCTCTGCTGCCCCGGCGCAGGGCCACGCCCCGCAGCAGCCCACCACGTCCACCCAGCCCAGCCAGCCCGCGTCCGCCCCCGGCGCCGCCGGTCGGCCGAGCTGGGCGCAGTAAGGGGAGACCGGCCATGCGCCTGCGCCCCCGCCAGAAGACCTTCGTCGAGCGCAGCGTGGCTGCGCTCGCTTCCCGCGGCAACACGCTGGGCGTGGCGCCCACCGGCGCGGGCAAGACCATCATGCTCTCGGCGGTCACCGGCGAGATGATCGACGACGGGGCCAAGGCCTGCGTGCTGGCCCATCGCGACGAGCTGACGGCGCAGAACCGCGCCAAGTTTCAGCGCGTGGTGCCAGGCGTCGCTACCTCTGTCATCGACGCAACGGAGAAGTCCTGGGGCGGTCAGGTCGCCTTCGCCATGGTGCCGACGCTGGCGCGCGCCTCGAACCTCGCCGACATGCCGCGCCTCGACCTGCTGGTCGTCGACGAGGCGCACCATGCCGTCGCCGACAGCTACCGCCGCATCATTGACCGGGTGCGCGAGGCCAATCCCGACGCCCGGATCTTCGGGGTCACGGCGACGCCGAACCGGGGCGACAGGAAGGGCCTGCGCGAGGTTTTCGACAACGTCGCCGATCAGGTGCGGCTGGGCGAATTGATCGCCTCGGGCCACCTGGTGCCGCCGCGCACCTTCGTCATCGATGTCGGTGTCCAGGACGAATTGCGGTCCGTCCGCAAGACCATGTCGGATTTCGACATGGCGGAGGTGGCGGGCATCATGGACCGCGCGCCCGTCACCGACGAGGTGATCCGCCACTGGAAGGAAAAGGCGGGCGACCGGCAGACCGTGGTGTTCTGCTCCACCGTCGCGCATGCCGAACACGTCACCGACGCCTTCAGGGCGGCGGGCGTTTCCGCTGCGCTGATCCATGGCGATCTGGCGGCCGAAACGCGCAAGGCAATCCTCGCCGACTACGCCGCGGGCGACATCCGCGTCGTGGTCAACGTGGCGGTTCTGACCGAGGGCTGGGACCATCCGCCCACCTCCTGCGTCGTGCTGCTGCGGCCCAGCTCCTACAAGTCCACGATGATCCAGATGGTCGGGCGCGGGCTGCGCACCGTCGACCCCGAGGAACACCCAGGCATCGTGAAAACCGATTGCGTCGTGCTGGACTTCGGCACCTCCAGCCTGATCCACGGCACGCTGGAACAGGACGTCGATCTCGACGGCAAGACCGAGATCGGCGAGGCGCCGACGAAGACCTGTCCTGCCTGCGAGGCGGAGATCCCGCTGGCCGCCACCGAATGCCCGCTCTGCGGCGAGGCGTTCCCGCGCGAGGATCTGGATGCGGGCGAAGGCGGGGACGCCGCGCCGCTCTCGGGCTTCATGATGACCGAGATCGACCTGCTGAAGCGCTCCAGCTTCGCGTGGGTCGACCTCTACGGTACGGACGACGCGCTGATGGCCACGGGCTTCGCAGCCTGGGGCGGCATCTTCTGGCTGGACGGGGTCTGGTACGCCATCGGCGGCGCGAAGGGCGAACGCCCCCACCTGTTGGGCGTCGGCGAGCGCACCGTCTGCCTCGCGCAGGCCGACGACTGGCTGAACACGCACGAGACCGACGAGAGCGCCTTCAAGACCCGCTCCTGGCTGCGCCAGCCGCCGACCGAGAAGCAGCTGCAGTACCTGCCGCCCGAGTGCCGCCACGACTTCGGCCTGACGCGCTACCGCGCCTCCGCGCTGATGACCTTCGGCTTCAACAAGCGCGCCATCCGCCAGCTGATCGACACGGCGGCCTCTCCCGAACGGAGGGCGGCATGACCCATGGCACCCTCAACCCCCATCACGGCCGAGGACCGGCGGCGACTCTGGCATCCGCGTGGGACGCTTTGTGCTGTCTGCCGGCAACCCACCCGTGGTTTTGGCTGGTTCGATCCGCACCGGTCGAAGCGGCCCCGGCCATCGGTCTGGTTCTGCTCGATGCCCTGCCAGTCCTTCTGGACGCGCTTCGCGCGGGAGCGTTTCGCCATGGTTGACCTGACCGAGGAGGAGCGCGCCGCGATCACCGCCACCATGAAGCGCGTCGCACTGCTGATGGACGAGATCGGCTGGACTACACCGCTCGCCGATCTGACCGAGGCGCAGGTGCGCGCGCTGATCGAGGAGGCCGTCGAGGGCTTCCGCGAGGCCATGTCCGGCATCGCCCGGGCGCAGACGCCGGAGGTGCCGTTTTGACCCTCGATTACAATCACCGGCCGACTTTCGCAGAGCGGGTCAACGCCGCGGTCGATCGGGCGCTGACCGCCGATCAGGCCACGCGGCCGCCCCGCGACTACCTCGGCGGCTCGCGTCTCGGCCATGCCTGCGAGCGCGCCCTGCAGTTCGAGTTCACGGCTGCGCCGAAGGACGAGGGCCAGGACTTCAGCGGCCAGTCGCTGCGCATCTTCGCCATCGGCCATGCGCTCGAGGATCTGGCCGTCGCCTGGCTGCGCGGCGCGGGCTTCGACCTCTACACGCGCAAGGGCAACCGGCCAGATGGCGGCCAGTTCGGGTTCTCCGTTGCGGGCGGGCGCATCCGCGGTCATGTCGACGGCATCATCGCCGCAGGGCCCGAAGGCTTCGAGCTGGCCGTTCCCGCCCTCTGGGAATGCAAGACGATGAACGCGAAGAACTGGCGCGCCTGCGTCAAGGACGGCGTGACGAAGTCGAAGCCGGTCTACGCCGCCCAGATCGCGCTCTACCAGGCCTACATGGAAGGGACGGTTTCCGGCATCTCGGCCGCGCCCGCGCTCTTCACCGCGATCAACAAGGACACCGCTGAGCTTCACCATGAGCTGGTGCCCTTCGACGCCGATCTCGCGCAGCGCATGTCCGACCGGGGCGTGCGGATCCTGCAGGCGACCGATGCGGGCGAGCTTCTGCCGCGCGTCGCCACCACGTCCGATTTCTTCGAGTGCCGCTTCTGCCCGTGGGCCGAGCGCTGCTGGGGGCTGCCGGCATGAGCGACGACGGCATCCTGCATTTCAACCCGTGGATGGATTTCAACGACGGGCCGCCGTCCGAGAACCCGTTCGGCTGCGATCCCGACCCCGAGCAGATCGCCGTGTTCCTCGACACCGTGTTCAGCTGGTGCGAGGGGCTGATCCCGCTCCGGGGCTTCGTCGACAAGGGTCAGGGCCGGGACGGCAAGCCGCACAACATCTGGATCCCCGCCGACGAGACCGCGAACGAGAAGCTCGCGACCTTCGCCGCGTGGGCGAACCGGGAGGGCGCCGCCGTCTACGTCATCCCCGGCACGGTCGAGGAGCAGGGTCAGGCCCGCGCCGCCGATGTGCTGCAGATGCAGGCCATCGTGGTCGATCTCGATGCGGGCGATATCCCGGCCAAGCTCGACCATGTCACGCGCCATCTCGGCCCGCCCACGCTGATCATCGAAAGCGGCGGGCGGACGCCCGAAGGTGCGGCCAAGCTCCATGTCTGGTGGAAGCTGACCGAACCGGCCGAGGGCGAGGACCTGGTGACGCTCTGCCGCCTGCGGGGCGAGATCGCCGTGAAGGTCGGCGGCGACACGCATTTCCGCTCGGCGCATCAGCCGATCCGGGTGCCGGGCACCGTCTATCACAAGCACGGCCACCAGCGCCTCGTGCAGATCCGCGAGCATCGCGACGTCGAGGTCGACTTGGCGGATTTCGCGGAAAAGGTCGCCGAGATGCCGCCGCTGCCAGGCGTAGGCTTCGCCAGCGACGTTGCCGCGCCGACCGCGAAGCCCGGCATCGACGCAGTGCTCACCACGCCGGTGCGCGAAGGCGCGGTTGACGACTGGTCCCGCTTCCAGGGGGCCAGCGCCGCCATCGGCCATTACGTGCGCCTGGTGCACGAGGGCCGCCTCGACCCGTTCGCAGGCTGGGAGGCGATCTGCGGCTACAACGCCGCCATGCTGCGCCCATCCTGGCCGCTCGATCGGCTGATGGCCGAGTCCGAGCGCCTCTGGGCGCTGCATGTGAAGCGCAACGGTCCGCCGCTCCTGCGCGCGGACCACGCCGACGCCCCGGCCAGCCCGCTGCCGACCTTCAGCCTCGGCGCGCTGCTCGAAGACACGAGCCCGATGCCCGAGGACATCATCGGTCCCCGCGTGCTGACGCCGGGCGGGCTCCTGGTGCTTGGCGGCGCGCCCAAGGTCGGCAAGAGCGACTTCCTGATCTGCTGGCTCGTGCATATGGCCGCTGGCGTGCCGTTCCTCGGCTTCACGCCGCCCCGGCCGCTGCGCGTGTTCTACCTGCAGGCCGAGATCCAGTATCACTATCTGCGCGAGCGCATGCAGCAGATCGCGCTGCCCGCCGCCGTGATCGCCGCCGCGCGCGACACCTTCATCGCCACGCCGAAGCTGAAGCTGCTGCTCGACGCGGAAGGCGTCGCCCGCGTGGCCGAGGCGATCCGGGCCGCATTCCCCGACGCGCCGCCCGACATCATCGTCATCGACCCGATCCGCAACCTCTTCGATGGCGGCCCCGAAGGCGGGGGCGAGAACGACAACACAGCCATGATGTTCTTCCTGAAGGACCGGGTGGAGCTTCTCCGCGAGGCGGTCAATCCGGATGCGGGCGTCATCCTCGCCCACCACACCCGCAAGGCCACCAAGCATCAGGTCAAGGACGATCCCTTCCTCGCGCTCTCCGGCGCCAGCGCGCTGCGGGGTTTCTACACCTCCGGGCTGCTCATGCACCGACCCGACGAGGACAGCACCGTCCGCAGGCTGGAGATCGAGCTTCGAAACGGGCCCGCGCTGCCGGGGAAGCTGATCGACAAGGTGAAGGGGGAGTGGGTCGAGCTGAACCCGATGAACGAGCGCCTGGTGCGCAAGGAGGTCGGCGCCAGGCTCGATGCCGAACGGCTGCGCAAACACGATGTCATCCTCGGCATGCTGCTTGATGAGGCGGCGAGCGAGCGCCTCTACACCGCCATGCAGTTCGCCGAGACCTTCGAGAACCGGGGCGGTCTGGGCAGCAAGCACACGATCCGCGAGCGCCTCAGCGTGCTGGCGACCAAGGGCTTCGTGAAGTTCCTGCGCGACCCCTCGGGGTTCGGCTTCCCCGTCACCCGGTCGCGGTTCGGCTATCTCTGCGTCGAGGGCATGCAGTTCGGCGCGCACGTAGAGCATGTCGATCCAGACACCGGCGAGGTCACCACACCCGCCCGTCCGGTCCTGCCCAGCCACTTCAAATGCCCCCAATCCGGGCTCTGCCTGCAGGTCGAAAACCCCGCCGTCTGGGTCTACCCGGAGGGGCTGGAGGACGACCTAACTCATATGAGTGAGGCCTGACTCATATGACAGCGCCAACTGTGCACTCAACGAAATCAACGGGTTACGGGCAAATAAGAGTTAGGTCCCTAACTCATGCCCGAAGACTTCATGAAGTCTTATTCCGCAATGATTTCAGCCACTTGAACGCCTCGGAACAGTTAGGTGTCAAACCCCCATACTACGTATGGGAGGGCTACCCCACAGGGTTGGCCACTCCTCCCATACGTCCGGGTCAGCCGCGCGCGCCGCCGTGACGGTGTGTTGTGCTTTCCGATCCGACGACGCCGGCCCCGTACCGCCAAGCACCAGACCGCCGTCGTCTTCCACCACCACAGGCCACCGGCAAAGGAGACCCATCATGGCTCAGCCGACTCTGATCCCGAATTGCGACGGCGCAAGGTTTGAATCGCTGCCGCTCGACACACCCCGCAACCGCTGCATCCTCGCGCTCGACCTCGGCACCTCGACCGGCTGGGCGATCCGCGGCCATGACGGCCTGATTACCAGCGGGACCGTCTCGCTGCGCCCCGGCCGCTTCGATGGCGGCGGCATGCGCTACCTGCGCTTCACCAACTGGCTGACCGAGATCGACCGGCTGTCCGGGCCCGTCGCCGCCATCTGGTTCGAGGAAGTCCGCCGCCACGCAGGGACCGACGCGAGCCACATCTATGGCGGGCTGATGGCCACGCTGACTGCATGGGCCGAGCTGCGGGGCGTGCCCTATGAGGGCGTCCCGGTCGGTACGATCAAGCGCCACGCCTCGGGCAAGGGCAACGCCGACAAGGCCGCCATGGTCGCCGCCGTCCGCTCCCGCGGCTTCAGCCCCGCTGACGACAACGAGGCCGACGCCATCGCCATCCTGCTCTGGGCGATCGAGACGAAGGGAGGTGTCGCATGAGATGGCACCCCCATGGCTACGGCGGTCGGCGCCGCGATCCCGAGCAGGTCAAGCGTGAGGGCTGGCGGGAACAGGGCGTCCTCGCGGTCTCCGCCGATGACGACCGCCTCACCTGGCCCGAGCGTGAACTGGTCCGCCAGCTGGGCGAGAAGCTCTACGGCCCGCGCCCGTCCGACAGGGAGGCGCGTCATGGCTGATCGGGAATGGACCGCGGACTGCGTCGCCGATCATTTCGAGGAGGCGTTCCGCACCCTGCGCAAGCTGCCGCCGGTGAAGGCGCAGGGCTATTTCAACACCTGGCCCGACATCGTGCGGACCAGCCGCGAGATCGCGGCGATGGAACCCCAGCCGATGCGGGTCTGGCCCTCGGCCGCTGCGATCACCCGGCTCGAGGAGACCTTCGACTGGGTGCTCTGGATCGAGGAGGCGGAGCGCAAGCTGGTCTGGTCGCGTGCGGCCCGGGTGCCGTGGAAGCAGATCAGCGGCGAGCTGGGGTGCGACCGCACGACCGCCTGGCGTCGCTGGCAGCTGGCGCTGACCAAGATCGCTTCGCGCCTGAATGCGCAGTGACTCCAATATGTTGCAACACTTTTTCCTTCGACATCTGCAACATGATCATGCTATTCCGAAGGCAAGATGGGGAGAGTGCGCTGGAAAGCTCGCTCTCCCCTTTGCGTTGACGGGGCTCTTCTGGACCCCGGTATCCAGCGAGGGTCCGGCGGGGGTCCATCCCACGGCAGTTTCCGGTTCCTTCCTGGCGACATTCGTATGCTGGCGGGCGAAGCGCGGAACATCGCCAGCGACAGGGCCGGATTTTTGGGAAGCCACCCGGAAGCCGGAGCCACGCGCGCCCCGCGCAAACACCAATGAACGCTGGCCTTCCGACCGGACACCGCTGGTGGCCGCTGGACCCCGTGTGGAGTCCGGCCCGGCATCCGGAGTCCGGAAGCCACCGGCATCCACCCGACCGAGGAACCGTGCCCATCATGACGTTGAGCTTCGCCCCGGACGCGATCGAGACGTGGCCGCTGTCGCGCCTCCAGCCCTACGCGAAGAACGCGAAGGCGCATGGCGCGGATCAGGTCGCGAAGATCGCCGCCAGCATGGCCGAGTTCGGCTGGACCGTGCCCTGCCTCGTCGGCGAGGACGGCGAACTGATAGCAGGCCACGGGCGCGTGCTGGCCGCGACGCAGCTCGGGCTGACCGAGGCGCCGGTGATCGTGCTCGGGCACCTGACCGAAGCGCAGCGCCGGGCGTACCGGATTGCGGACAACAAGCTGACGGAACTCGGCACCTGGGACGAGGCGCTGCTGTCGGCGGAACTGAACGACCTGCTGGCCGAAGACTTCGACCTGTCGCTGGTCGGGTTTTCCGATGGCGAACTCGACAAGCTGCTGGCCTTCGATCTCGACGGTGGCGGCGAGGAAGAGGGCGCCGGGGGCTCCGTGCCGCCGGTGACCATCCCCGAACCCCCACGCAATCCGGCGTCGCGGACGGGCGATCTCTGGATCCTCGGCGATCACCGGCTGCTCTGCGGCGACAGCACCAGCGCGGCCGATGTGCGCCGCCTGATGAACGGTGAGCGCGCGATCCTTTTCGCGACCGATCCACCGTATCTCGTCGACTACGACGGCTCGAACCATCCGACCCGCAACAAGGACTGGTCGGCGTCCTACGGCACGACTTGGGACGACAGTTCGCAGGGCGCGGAACTCTATGACGGGTTCATCGCTGCAGCCGTGGCGGAAGCCATCGCCGAGGATGCTGCCTGGTACTGCTGGCACGCCTCGCGCCGCCAGGCGATGCTGGAAGCCTGCTGGGAGAAGGCAGGCGCCTTTGTGCATCAGCAAATCATCTGGGTGAAAGACCGGGGCGTCCTGACCCGGTCGCATTACCTCTGGAAGCACGAGCCCTGTTTCATGGGCTGGCGTCGCCCGAACCGCCCGCCGAAGGTGGCCGAGGAAACGCTGCCATCGACATGGGCGCTTCCCAGCTTCGCCAAGGACGACCGGCCTGACCATCCGACGCCGAAGCCGCTCGACGCCTTCGGGATCCCGATGCGCCAGCATGTGGCGCGGGGCGGCCTCTGCTATGAGCCGTTCTCCGGCTCCGGGTCGCAGATCATGGCGGGCGAGGCCAATGGCCGCCGCGTCTTCGCAATGGAGATCAGCGCGGCGTATGTCGATGTCGCCGTGGAGCGTTGGCAGGCCGAAACCGACAAGGACGCGATCCTCGACGGCGACGGCCGGACCTTCGCGCAGGTGAAGGCGGAGCGGCTGGGCGACGTCACCGATACGCCGGACACGGACGCCGAACCCGAACCCGCGCGAAAGCGCCAGACCGCCGCGTGACATGCATGACCTGGCTCTACCTTCCTCCGGAGACGCTTCCGGAGCCGGAGACGCATGTCTGTTCGGCCTCTCCCTCTGCTCCGGCGCGGGCGGTATCGACCTCGGGCTCACCATCGCCATCCCCGGATATCGTGCTGTGGGCCATGTCGAACGGGAAACCTTCGCCGCAGCCACTCTCGTGGCGCGGATGGAAGACGCGTCCCTGGATCAGGCTGTTGTCTGGGACGATGTTGCAACTTTCGACGGCCGCCCGTGGCGCGGCGCGGTGGACATCGTCACTGCGGGCTATCCGTGCCAGCCGTTCTCCGTCGCGGGCAAACGCCGGGGCGCCGACGACCCGCGCCACCTCTGGCCGCATGTCGCCCGCATCATCGGCGAGGTCGAACCGCCCTTCGTCTTCCTCGAGAATGTCGCCCATCATCTCCGCCTCGGCTTCCCCGAAGTCGCCGCAGGACTGGTCGGCATGGGCTACCGCCTTGCGGCAGGCCTCTTCACGGCGGCGGAAGTCGGCGCGCCCCACAAGCGCGAGCGGCTCTTCATCCTCGCCATCCGCGAAGGGGACGAGCTGGCCGACCCCGCGCGCCTGCTCTGGCACCCGGTCGAGTGGCGGGAACCGGACGGAACTGCTGCGGCTCTGGCCGACGCCAAGGGCCAGCGCCAACGAGAACAGGCAGACAATACCGACGCCGTCGCAGAAAGCGGGCCAGCACGGCATGAACCTGGCGACCACGGCTGCGATGTGGCCCACGCCGCAGACCGACAGTTTCCGCAGCCGGGGCGGCGAACGACGAGACGAGAAGGGTCTGGACCGCATGGCGCGGGACTGGCCGACGCCGATGGCGAACGACGGCTGCAAGCCGAGCGCGGGCAACCGCAAGACGGCCGATCTGACCCATGCGGTGGGATTGTGGATGACGCCGACGGCGCGGGATCACAAGGACGGGGCGACGACACTCGCGAACACGCCGGTGAACGGCCTGCTTGGCCGCAAGGTCCTGGTGACGCCGATGGCTGGGAGCGATACCTCCGAGCCGCGCCGGACCTTGAACCCGCTGTTCGTCGAGGCACTGATGGGTTGGCCCACCGGGTGGACCGGCTTCGCCTCTGTGGCAACGGCGTGGTCCCCTTGGTTGCGGCGCATGCGCTGCGAACTCTCGCGGCTGAACTGCTGGCCGATGGATGAGGCAGCGGCATGAAGCAGACCCGCCTCATGTCGCTGGTCGAGTCCGTCGCCAACGTGATCGTCGGCTACGGCGTCGCGGTCGTGACGCAGATCCTGATCTTCCCGATCTTCGGGCTGCACACGACGCTGGCGCAGAACCTGAAGATGGGCGCCATTTTCACCGTCGTCTCGATCGCCCGTTCCTTCGCCTTGCGGCGGGTGTTCGAGGCGATCCGGATGCGGAGCGCCAAATGATCGACCGCCGCCCCGTAGGGACGGCGGTCATCAGCTTGTCGGGGTCCGGCGCGTCAGGCGGCGGGGAGTTTGTACACGCGCCCCCGATCCTCGACCTTCTCCGAGGTCACCTCGAGCCCGAGCTTCTTCTTCAGCGCCCCCGCCATCGCGCCGCGCACCGTGTGCGACTGCCAGCCCGTCGCGGCCATGATCTCCTCGATGGTCGCGCCGTCCGGTGCGCGCAGCATGGCGATCAGCGTGGCCTGCTTGGTGCCCTCGCGCGGTGTGCGCGTCTTGGGCGCGGTTTCGGCTACGGTGGGGGTGTCCGGCGCGGCCTCCTCGGTAGGCGCGTCCGTCGCGCCCGCAGGCGCGGGGTTCGCGTCCTCGGTCTCGATCCCGATGGCGGCAAGGCCCGCGTCGGTGGCAACCAGCGTGACGCCGTGGCCGTCTCCGGTCTCGCGCCACATAAGCTCGCCCTTGCGCGTGTCGGCGTCGACCTCCTGCAGGAAGTTCTTCGCGAGCATCGCGCCGACCACCTTGGCAGCGGCGCCGCCGCGCAGGCTCTCGGGCAGCGGCAGTGCGATGCGGTCCTCGCGCTGTGCGGCGGCGCTGAGGATGATGGCTTGGGTGTCAGAAAGCTTGGTCATGGGATCGTCTCCGTATTCGGGCCCGCGTCATGCGGCGCCTCCTACGACCCCGAGCCGCGCAGGGCGCGCGGCGGGAGTTCCGGCAGTGCCGGAGATCAGCGGGCGTGCTCGCCCTCGCCGAAGGCGCTGTCGGTGATGCGCTTCAGGAGGCTGGCGTAGTGTTCGAGGGTGCCGACATGGCCCCAGTTGATCTCGTCGGGGTGGGCGTTGAAGTGGTCGTCGCTCAGCGTCTGCAGCCGGGCGAGCATCTCGTCGATCTCGGCCTTCTTGCCGATGAAGGCCGCGAGCGCGGCTTCCTTATTCCGGCGCGCCTTCTCGGCGCGGAGTTCGTGGCGCGGGGTGGTGATCGGGTTCAGGCGCGTGGTCATCGTGATGGCTCCTTGGTGAGTTGCATCGTCCTTCTGAACGGACGTTCGCTCCGGTCGCGCTGCTTATCAACTCGATAAGAACATGATTTCGATAGATAATCGGAGCCGTCGATGCAGGGCATGAGCGAGCGCCAGTACGCCGCGCATGTCGGGCTGTCGCGGGGCGCGATCCAGAAGGCCAAGGCCGCCGAGCGGCTGGTCCTCTATCCCGACGGCAGCATCAACGCGGCCGCCAGCGACGCCAGACGTGCCGAGACGACCGACCCGTCCAAGACCCGCAAGCCGCCCACGCCGAAGCTGAAGCCCGTCCCCGAGGCGGCCGTGGCCGCTGTTGGCGACACGCTGCGTGAACAGGGGCTGGCAGTCCCGGCCGTCGGCGGCGGCACGACCTTCCTGCAGGCGAAGACCGCGAACGAGGTGCTGAAAGCGCAGGAGCGGCGCATCCGGCTCCAGAAGCTGAAGGGGGAGTTGATCGAGCGGGCCCGCGCGCTGGCGCTGGTGTTCCGGCTGGCGCGGGAGGAACGGGACGCGTGGGTGAACTGGCCTGCACGCGCGGCGGCGCTGATGGCGGCCGAACTGTCAGCCTCGTGCGCCGACGTGACCGGCCAGCAGATCACCGTGGAGCCAGCCGCGATGCAGAAGGTCCTGGAGAAACATGTACGCGCCCACCTCGACGAACTCGCCGAGGTCCGGCCCGACTTCCGGTGACGATGATGGCCTGATCGACTTCGACGGCGCGGGCGAGATCCTCCGCGCCTGGGGCAACGGGTTGCGGCCCGACCCGGACCTGACCGTTTCGGAATGGGCGGACCGGCACCGGATGCTCTCGGGGCGGGCTTCAGCCGAACCGGGGCGGTATCGCACCGTGCGCACGCCCTACATGCGCGAGATCATGGACCGGCTGTCGCCGGGGGATCCCACGCAGCGGATCGTGTTCATGAAGGCGGCGCAGGTCGGCGCGACCGAGGCGGGCAACAACTGGATCGGGTTCGCGATCCACCAGGCGCCGGGTCCGATGCTGGCGGTCCAGCCGACCGTGGAACTGGCCAAGCGCAACTCGCGCCAGCGCATCGACCCGCTGATCGATGAAAGCCCAGAGCTGCGGGAGCGGGTGAAGCCCGCGCGATCCCGCGATGCGGGCAACACGATGCTCTCGAAGGAGTTCGCGGGCGGCATCCTGATCATGACGGGCGCGAACTCGGCGGTCGGGCTTCGGTCCACCCCGGCGCGCTACATCTTCCTCGACGAGGTCGACGCCTATCCCGCCTCGGCCGACGAGGAAGGCGATCCGGTCACGCTCGCCGAGGCGCGCTCCCTGACCTTCGCCCACCGGCGCAAGGTGCTGCTGGTCTCGACGCCCACGATCCGGGGGCTGTCGCGCATCGAGCGCGAGTACGAGGCCAGCGACCAGCGTCGGTTCTTCGTGCCGTGCCCACAATGCGGCCACGCACAATGGCTGAAGTTCGACCGGCTGCGCTGGCAAAAGGGCCGCCCGGAGACGGCCGAGTATCACTGCGAGGGCTGCGACGCGGCAATCGCGGAACACCACAAGACGGCGATGCTGGAGGGCGGCGAATGGCGGGCGACCGCCACGGCCGCCGATCCGACCACGGTCGGGTATCACCTTTCGGCGCTCTATTCGCCGATCGGCTGGCTGAGCTGGGAGCGGATCGTGCGGTCATGGGAAGCAGCCCAAGGGTCGGACGAGGCGATCAAGGCGTTCCGCAACACGATCCTCGGCGAGACATGGGTCGAGACCGGGGAAGCGCCCGACTGGCAGCGGCTCTACGACCGGCGCGAACGCTGGACATCCGGCACGGTGCCAGCAGGCGGGTTGTTCCTGACAGCCGGAGCCGACGTGCAGAAGGACCGGATCGAGGTCGATGTCTGGGCCTGGGGTCGCGGCTTGGAAAGCTGGCTCGTCGATCACGTCGTCATCGAGGGCGGGCCCGACCGGCACGACGCCTGGTCGGAGCTGACCGCGCTGCTCGACCGGTCCTGGCCGCATGAACGCCGCGCGCATCTCAGGATCGCGCGGCTCGCCATCGACACCGGCTACGAGGCCCCGGCGGTCTATTCCTGGTCGCGGGCGCAAGGCTTCGCGCAGGTGTCGCCGGTCAAGGGCGTCGAGGGGTTCAACCGCTCGAGCCCGGTGTCGGGGCCGACCTTTGTCGACGCGACCGAGGGTGGGAAACGCCTGCGGCGCGGGGCGCGGCTCTGGACCGTGGCAGTGTCGACCTTCAAGGCCGAAACCTACCGCTTCCTGCGGCTGGCACGCCCGACCGAGGAGGAGATGGCCGACGGGGCGGCGTTCCCGCCCGGCTCGGTGCATCTGCCGCACTGGGTCGAGAACGAATGGCTGAAGCAGTTCGTGGCCGAGCAGCTGGTGACGGTGCGCACCAAGCGCGGCTTCGCCCGGCTGGAATGGCAGAAGCTGCGCGAGCGCAACGAGGCGCTGGATTGCCGGGTCTACGCCCGCGCAGCCGCCTGGATCGCGGGCGCGGACCGCTGGCCCGACGAGAAATGGCGCGACCTCGAGGATCAGCTCGGGGCCGCCCCCACCGACACCGATCCCGCCGGGCAGATCAACCGGCCGGGACAGGCCCCGCAGGGCAAGCGCCGCTCCGACTGGCTCGGGCGGCGGGAGGGATGGTTCTGAACATGATCGACTGGACGGAAACCGAGCTTTCGGCGCTGCGCCGGGCCTATGCCAGCGGCACGACGCGCGTCAGCTATGACGGCAAGTCGGTGGATTACGGCTCGGCCGAGGATCTGCTGGCCCGCATCCGGACCATCGAGCGCGCCATCGCGGGCTTCAGCCGCCCGCTGCCCGTGGCGGGGCTCGCTGGCTTCTCGCGCGGGGATCGCTGATGTCGGCGACCTGGTTCGACCACGCCATCGCCACGGTGGCGCCGCGCATGGCGGCTCGGCGCGTGATGGCGCGTCAGGCATTCGAGACGCTGACGCGGGGCTATGACGGCGCCGCGCGCGGGCGACGGACGGACGGCTGGCGCGCGCCGGGATCCTCGGCCGACACCGAAATCGGCGTCGCCGGGGCGCTGCTGCGCGACCGCATGCGCGATCTGGTGCGCAACAACCCGCATGCGGCCAAGGCCGTGGCGGTGCTGGTCAACAACATCATCGGCGCGGGCATCATGCCCCGCGCCGCTAGCGGCGACGACAAGCTGGACCGGAAGGTCGATGCGCTCTTCGAACGCTGGACGGCGGACTGCGACGCCGATGGCCAGCTTGACTTCTATGGCCTGCAGACGCTGATCTGCCGGGAGATGGTCGAGGCGGGCGAGGTTCTGGTGCGCCGCCGCCTGCGGCGCGCGAGCGACGGCCTGCCGGTGCCGCTGCAATTGCAGGTGCTGGAAGCCGACTTCCTCGACGCCACCAAGTCCGGAGCCCTCGGCGCAGGGCGCCTCGTGCAGGGGATCGAGTTCGACCCGGTCGGGAAGCGCCGGGCTTACTGGCTGCATGCCGAGCATCCGGGCGACGCCTACGGGGCCTTGCAGAACGGGTTGCAGAGCCGCCCGGTCCCCGCGACCGAGATCGCCCATGTCTACGAGAAGCAGCGCACGCAAGCGCGCGGCGTCCCCTGGGGCGCGCCGGTGATCCGCAGCTTGCGCGATCTCGACGACTACGAGGTGGCGGAACTGGTCCGCAAGAAGACCGAGGCCTGCGTCACCGCCATCGTCTTCGGCGATGACGAGGCGCAGCAGGGCATCGCGCCCTCCGTGGTCGATGCCGACGGCAACCGGGTCGAGCAGTTCGAACCGGGGCTGATCGCCTATGCCCGCGGCGGCAAGGACATCCGCTTCAACCAGCCCTCGGCGACGGGCGGCTACGGCGAATACAAGCGCGCGAGCCTGCACACGATCTCGGCAGGCTTCCGCGTGCCCTACGAGCTGCTGACCGGCGATCTCAGCCAGGTGAACTATTCCTCGATCCGGGCGGGGCTCGTGGAGTTCCGCCGCCAGATCGACGCCGTGCAATGGCAGCTGTTCATCCCGATGGTCTGCGCGCCGGTCTGGCGCTGGTTTACGGAAGCGGCGTGGGCGGCGGGGCAGATCCCGTCGCCAGTCGTGCCGGTCGAATGGTCGCCGCCGAAGTTCGAGGCGGTCGATCCGCAGAAGGACGCGATGGCGAACCTGCTGTCCATCCGCTCGGGCACCATGACGCTGGCCGAGGTGATCGCCCGGCAGGGCCGCAACCCCGACGCCGTGCTGGCCGAGATCGCGGCGACCAACGCCAAGCTCGACGCGCTGGGGTTGGTCCTCGACAGCGACCCTCGCCGCGTCACCAAGACCGGCAGCGCACAATCCAAAGACGGGGCCAGCGATCCGGCGAACGATCCGGCCGCCGACGAGCCGGACGCCGACGACCCGACCGCCGACGCGGATACAGACCCGGCGCAGGCCGACCAACAGGACTGACCTTCATGGACACGATGATCGAACTGCCGGCCATGCGCCGGTCGGCGGAGCTTGCGCCGAACACGGCCGATGCCGACAACCGCACCGTCGAGGTGGTCTGGTCGGCCGGGGCTCGCGTCCGCCGTGCCACCTTCTTCGGCGAGCCTTATGACGAGGAACTCAGCCTCGACCCGGCCCATGTCCGGCTCGACCGGCTGAACGCGGGCGCGCCGTTCCTGAAGGTGCACGAGCTCGACACGCTCGACGCGGTGATCGGCTCGGTCGTGCCGGGCTCGGCCCGGATCGAGAACGGCCGCGGCATCGCGCTGGTGCGGATCAGCGAGCGTGCCGATGTCGAGCCGATCTGGCGCGACATCCAGGCCGGGCACATCCGCGCGGTCTCCATCGGCTACCAGGTCCACCGCTTCGAGGTCTCGAAGCCCGAGGCCGCCCGAGAACTCTGGCGCGCGGTGGACTGGACGCCCTTCGAGGTCTCCGCCGTCGCGGTTGGAGCCGACCCGGCAGCGGGCTTCCGCGCACAGCACCCCCTTCACGACTGCGTCCTCCACCGCCGGGACGCCCCCACAGAGCAAGGAGCATCCCCGATGACGGACAAGACCGAGACCCCGGCGCGCGACGCCGCAACCCCCGCCACCACCCAGCCGACCGAGCCGGTCGAAACCGAGGACACCACCATGACCGAGCCGAAAGCGGCTGCGCCCGAAACGAAGGCTGCCGCAGCGGAAACCCGCACCCAGCCGAAGCTTCAGAATACCGATGCCCCCGCTGCGCCCGACACCGACGCCGTCGCGACACGCGCCCGCGAGGCCGAGCGCGACCGCGTGTCCACCATCTACGATCTCGCGGGCCGCCTGAACCTCGAGCGCGGCTTCGCCGAGGATCTGGTCAAGCGCGGCGTCAGCGTCGACGAGTCCCGCCGCCTGATCCTCGATCAGGTCGCCGCGAAATCCGACGAGACCCGGACCTTCGGCCATGTCTCGGTGCCGCTCGGCGGCCGGGACGAGCGGATCACCCGTCGCGATGCGGTGGCGAACGCGCTGCTGCACCGCTACAGCCCGACGCTGTTCCAGCTGGAGGACGCCGCACGCCAGTACCGCGGCATGACGCTGCTGGAACTGGCTCGCGAAAGCCTCGGCAATGCCGGCGTCAACACGCGGGGTCTGTCGCGCGACGAGGTGGCGACGCGCGCGCTGCACTCGACCTCGGACTTCCCCGAGATCCTGTCGGCGGTCACCAACAAGACCCTCCGGCAGGCCTACGAGGCCTATCCCCGCACCTTCATGCTGTTCTGCCGCCAGGTGCTCGCCACCGACTTCAAGGCGATGCACCGCGTCCAGCTCGGCGAGGCGCCGCAGCTGCTGGAGGTCGGCGAGAGCGGCGAGTTCAAGCGCGGCACGCTGGGCGAGAGCAAGGAGAGCTACAAGGTCAAGACCTATGGCCGGGTGGTCGCCATCACCCGTCAGACGCTGATCAACGACGATCTCGACGCCTTCACCCGCATCCCGGCGATGTACGGCAACTCCATCGCCCAGCTGGAGTCGGACGTGGTCTGGGGCATCATCACCGCCAACCCGGCGATGGCCGACGGCAACGCGTTGTTCCACACCACCCACAAGAACCTGGCAGGCACCGGCGCGGCGCTCGATGTCAGCAGCGTCGGAGCGGCGCGCGCGGCGATGGCCAAGCAGACCGGCCTCGACAAGAAGACGGTGCTGAACGTCCGGCCTGCCTTCCTGATCGTGCCGGCCTCACTGGAACTGAAAGCCGAACAGCTGGTGGCCCAGAACCTCGTGCCCGCCGCGACGTCCAGCGTGGTGCCGCAGTCGATCAGGACGCTGGCGCCGATCAGCGAGCCCCGGCTCGACGCCGCCAGCGAGACCGCCTGGTATCTGGCGGCCAGCCCGAACCAGATCGACACCATCGAGTACGCCTATCTCGAGGGCCAGCAGGGCGCCTATATCGAGACGCGCAACGGCTTCGACGTCGACGGGGTCGAGATCAAGTGCCGCCTCGACTTCGGAGCCAAGGCCATCGACTGGCGCGGCCTCTACAAGAACCCGGGCGCGTAAGGCGCGCTTCCTGAACCCTGACACACGGGCGGTCCTGACGGGCCGCCCTTCGTCTTTCCACGAGGATCCCCATCATGAAAACCTACGTCCAGCCCGGCAACACCATCACCCTGACCGCGCCCTATGCCGTCGCCTCCGGCGATGGCCTGCTCGTCGGCTCCATCTTCGGCATCGCCGCGGGTGCCGCCGCCATTGGCGAGCCCGTCGAGACCGCGCTCGTCGGCGTGTTCGACATCACCAAGGTCGGCTCCCAGGCGTGGACGGTTGGCGCCAAGGTCTATTGGGACGACACCAACAAGCGCACCACGACCGTCGCGACCGACAACACCCTCATCGGCGCGGCCGTCGAGGCGGTGGCGAGCGGCGCCGGCGACACCATCGGCCGGGTGCGCCTGAACGCGACGTTCTGATGTCGGCCTTCGCCGCCGCCATCGGCGCGCTCTTCGCCGATCCGAACATCGGCCGGGACGCGGTCTACATCGCCGACGGCGGTACACCCGTGCTGGTGCGTGCCGTCGCCCGTCGCGCCGACGCGGTCACCGACTTCGGCGACGCGCGGCTCTGGTCCGAAACCACCCGGATCGACCTGCGCGTGGCCGAGGTGGCGAACCCGCGTCCCGGCGACCGCATCGAGATCGACGGCGACGCCTTCCTCATACAGGGCGAGCCGGTCCGCGACCGCGAGCGGCTGGTCTGGACCGTCGACCTGAGGCCCGCGTGAAACTGAAGCTCGACATCGATCCCGACATCGTCGCGATGATGGCGGCCGAGGTCGCGGCGGGTGAACGGGCCGTCACCGCCGCCATTCGCGAGGCCGGGACTGGGCTGAAGACGGCGTGGCGGTTGCAGATCACCGGCGCGGGGCTTGGTACACGGCTCGCCAACTCGATCCGGAGCCAGAACTTCCCGAGGTCGGGCGAGAGCCTTGAGGCTGCGGCGCTGGTCTGGTCGAAGGCGCCGGTAATCGTCGGTGCGCATGACACCGGGCCGCTGATCCGATCGAAGAACGGGTTCTGGCTGGCGATCCCGCTGCCCGCGGCGGGCAAATCCCTGCGCGGCGGCCGGATCACCCCCGGTGAATGGGAGCGGCGACGCGGCCTCCGCCTGCGTTTCGTCTATCGCCGGACGGGCCCCAGCCTGCTGGTCGCCGAGGGGCGGCTGAACACGAAAGGCCAGGCGGTGGTGTCGCGGTCGAAGACCGGGCGCGGAAAGGTCACTGCGCCGATCTTCCTGCTGGTGCCGCAGGTCAAGCTGCCGAAGCGGCTGGATCTGGCGCGGGATGCAGACCGGGCGTTGGACAGCGTGCCGGGGCTGATCGTGGCGAACTGGGTGGGGGGTAGGTTGTGATCGCATCGATGCGCAATCTTGCTCGGCAGCCACGAAACCGACGGCTCGGGTTACCCCGCGCAGCACGACAGCTTCGCGACATCCTTGTCGAAGGTCTGCGCGGCGAGCTTCAGCCCCTCTACCGTGGTCAGATAGGGGAAGATCGTCTCGCCGAGCGCCTTTGTCGTCATGCCGAACTTGAGCGCCATGGCGAGCGTCTGGACACTGTCGGCTCCCTCCGGCGCCATGATCACGCCGCCCAGGAGGCGGTCGGTCGCCCGGTCCGCGACGAGCTTGATCAGGCCGCGCGTGTCGCGGGCGGCGAGCGCGCGGGGCACGTTGTCGAGCGTCAGCACACTGGTCTTGACGTCATGACCCGCGGCGCGCGCCTGCGCCTCGGTCAGCCCGACGCCGGCGACCTGCGGATCGGTGAACACCACCCACGGCATCGCGGCGTTGTCGTAGCGCTCCGCCCCGCCCAGAACGGCGTTGCGGGACGCGAGCTTGGCGCCATAGGCGGCCATGTAGACGAACTGGTCGCGGTCGGTCACATCGCCCGCCGCGAAGATGCCGGCCTTCGTGGTCTGCATGTCGTCGCCCACCCGGATCGCGCCACGCGCGTCGGTCTCGACGCCCATCTCCGCGAGGCCCAGCCCCTCGGTGTTGGCTGCGCGTCCCGTCGTCAGGACGAGGCGGTCGGCCGTCAGATCGCGGTCTGCGCCGTCCACCGTCACCGTCAGGACCGCACGGGCCCCGTCGCGCCGTGCGGCGTCGTAGGTCGCGCCATCGACAACCGCGACGCCCTCGGCGCGCAGCGTCTCCGTCAGCGCCCGGGACACCTCCGGCTCTGTGCGCGGCAGCAGGCGCGAGCGGCAGACAATGGTGACGCGGGTGCCCATCCGCGCCATCATCTGCGCCAGCTCCACGCCGATGTAGCCGCCGCCGAGGAAGATCAGGCTTTCGGGCAACCGGTCCAGCTCCAGCAGCGACGTGCTGTCGAGCGTTGGTGCGTCCTGGATCCCAGGGATGTCGGGCACGGCGGGTCGGCCACCGGTCGCGACGATCACCTTGGGAGCCGTGATCCTGCGCCCGCCGACCTCGACCCCGCCGAGGACGAGACGCGCCGGACCCTCGTCGAGATAGGTCACACCGCCGTAGCCCGGCAGCAGATCGGCGTACTTCTTCTGGCGCAGTGTCGCGACAAGATCGTCCTTGGCCGCAATCAGCGCCGACCAGTCGGCGACCTGCGCCTCGCTGTTCAGGCCCGGGAACCGATGTGCTGTCTGCGCACCGTGCAGGGCTTCCGCGGCCCGGATCATCGTCTTGGAGGGCACACAGCCCACGTTCACGCAGGTCCCGCCGATGGTGCCATGGCCGATCAGCGCGACGCGCTTGCCTCCCTCGGCGGCGGTGATCGCGGCCGAGAACCCGGCCGATCCGGCGCCGATCACGGCAAGGTCGAAATCGCCCTTGGGCGCGCAGCAATCGTCTTTCATCAAGTCATCCATCCGTTCGAGTGGTCTGGCGCCGCTGCCGTCTCCAGACCGCGTACACGGTCAGCGCGACGAAAAAGGCGAGCGCGGGCAGCAGAACGTAGTCGAGCCAACCCAGCCAGGGCGACAGGCCCACGGCACCCAGAAGCACCACCAGCACCGGAGTGAAGCAGCAGAGCGCCGCGATGACGGTGCCGACGATCCCTGTCGCGATCAGCTTGCGGTCGGACTGCTCGGTCATCTCGTCAGCCCGCGACACGCGCCGGGTAGCCTGCATTGGCCGACGCGGTCGCGATGGCGTCGGCGCTCGTCGCGGCGGTGTCGAAGATCACCGTGGCGGTGCGGGCATCGAAGTCGATCTCGACGGCGCGCACGCCCGCGACGCCCTCCATCGCACGCTTCACGGTGACTGGGCAGAGCGCG
Organism: Hoeflea sp. YIM 152468; assembly: GCF_029210485.1. Classification (GTDB taxonomy): domain Bacteria; phylum Pseudomonadota; class Alphaproteobacteria; order Rhizobiales; family Rhizobiaceae; genus Hoeflea. Next base: position 71,348 of record NZ_JARGET010000025.1, on the reverse strand, counting down.
CAGGTCATGTTGTCCACCGCGAAGGTGACGGTCTGCTCGGCGGCGACGGTCTGCGCGGCAACAGGGATGGCGGTGATCGGCACAACGGCGGTCAGGCCGAACAAGGCGAGTGCAAGGATCTTCTTCATGTGGATGTCCTTTCGGGGTCAGTAGAGAAGCGGGGCCCACCAGTCGATGGTGAGGGCTGCGAGAACGAGGATCAGGGAGGCCCAGAGAGCCGACTTGGTGATGCGCGCCGATGCTGGCCTTGCGCAGTAGGAACCGGGTTCGCAGACGGTTGGCTTGCGGAAATAGACCTGCCAGAAACCCGCCGCGATGAAGCCGAGCGCGATCACGGCGAAGATCGGCTTGTAAGGCTCCAGAGCCGTCAGGTTGCCGATCCAGGCGCCCGAGATGCCGAGAGTCAGAAGCACCAGCGGCCCGATGCAGCAGGCCGAGGCGAGAAAGGCGCCCACCACACCGCCCGCCGCGAGCCAGCCCTTTCGGGCGGGGCGATCCGCGCCCGTGCTGTCCGTTCTGTCGTCTGTCAGCGCCATGTCGCGCACCTCTCGTCTGTGATTGACGATGGGTGTAGGGTCTGTAGCAACTACAGGCTCAAGAGGAAACTTGCCCATGACCGATCACGAGCGCGAGAGCGGCTTCACACGCGGCGACCTGGCCCGGGCGACCGGCTGCAACATCGAGACGATCCGCTATTACGAGAAGACCGGCCTGCTGCCCGACCCGCCCCGCACGGACGCCGGCTACCGGGTCTATTCCGCCGCACACGCCACACGCCTCCGCTTCATCCTGCGCGCCCGCGAACTCGGGTTCTCGATGGAGGACATCCGCGGGCTGATGGGGCTCGGCGACGGCGCCGCGCCGACCTGCGCCGAGGTCAAGGAACGGACGGAGCGGCACCTTGCCGATGTCCGCGCGAGGATCGCGGATCTTCGGCGTATCGAATCCGTCCTCGCTACAACTGCATCCAGGTGTTCGGGCGCCGAAGTCCCCGATTGTCCGGTGCTCGACGCGATTTCCAACTCGGCCGACCCATGACACCTCGCGAAACCATCCTCGTCGCGCTGCACGCGCGGCTCTCGGCGCTGCCCGCCACCGCTCTGCGCGGGGACGTGCTGCCCGAGCGCATGCCGGTCGAGGGCCTGATGATCCTGCGCGATGGCGAACCAGGTGCGCCCGAAGTCACGCTGTCGCCGCTGCGCTATCACTACCAGCACCGAGCCGAGATCGAGGCGGTCGTTCAGGGTGCCGATCGCGACGCCGCCTTTGACACGCTGACCGCCAGCATCGGCGCAGCGCTCGCCGCCGACCGGACGCTGGGCGGGTTCTGCGACTGGGTCGAGGCCGAAGCCCCGCGCCCGGTCGATCTGCCGGTCGAGGGCGCGGCGAGTCTGAAGGCCGCCGTTATCCCGGTCGTGCTGCACTATTCCACGGCCGACCCGCTGGCCTGACCCAACCGACCACAGGAGACGAACATGGCACGAGCCCAAGGGGCGCGAGCGCTGATGGCGCTTGCGTTCGAGACGACCTATGGAACGCCGCCCGTCAGCGGCTTCACCCGCATGCCCTTCGCCAGCACGTCGCTCGGCGCGGAGCAGCCGCTGCTGAATTCGGAGCTTCTCGGCTACGGCCGCGATCCGCTAGCGCCGATCAAGGACGCCGTGACGGCCGACGGCGACGTCGTCGTGCCGCTGGACGCCGAGGCGTTCGGCTTCTGGCTGAAGGCAGCCTTCGGCGCGCCCACGACCACGGGCGCGGAGGCCCCGTACAGCCACGAATTTCAGTCGGGGTCCTGGACGTTGCCCTCGATGTCGATCGAGACCGGCATGCCCGAGGTGCCCCGCTATGCGATGTACTCGGGCTGCGTGCTCGACCAGATCACCTGGCAGATGCAGCGCTCGGGCCTGCTCACCGCGACCGCGCGGCTGGTGGCGCAGGGCGAGACGGTCGGCACCACGACCAGTGCCGGAACGCCCGCCGCACTGGAGTTGAAGCGCTTCGGCCATTTCAACGGGGCGATCACCCGGAACGGCACCGCCCTCGGCAATGTGGTCTCGGCCGAGATCACCTACGCCAACAACCTCGACCGGATCGAGACCATCCGCTCGGACGGCCGCATCGATGGCGCGGATCCATCCATTGCCGCGCTGACGGGCCGGATCGAGGTGCGCTTCGCCGACCAGACGCTGGTGACGCAGGCGATCAACGGCGAGGCCTGCGAGATGGAATTCGCCTACGTCCTGCCTTCAGGCGAAAGCTTCTCCTTCACCGTGCACGCCGTCTACCTGCCGCGTCCACGGATCGAGATTTCCGGGCCGCAGGGCGTCCAGGCGACATTCGACTGGCAGGCCGCGCGCGACAGCGTCGTCGGCCGGATGTGCACCGCCACCCTCGTGAATGACGTGGAGACGTATTGATGCTGACGCTCGACCTGACCAACGCGCCGCGCTGGCATGACCTCGCCCCCGGCGTCCGGGTGCAACTGCGCCCGCTGACGACCGCCCTGATGGTCGCGACGCGCAGCGACCCCGCCGTCGAGGCGGTGCCCGAGGAGGCTTCCGACGAGGAGCGCGCCGTCGCCTTCGCCAAGGCGCTGGCGCGACGGGCTGTGCTCGGCTGGGAGGGCATCGGCGATGCCGACGGCAACCCGATCGATCCCACCCCCGAGGCCATCGACGCGCTGCTCGACGTCTGGCCGATCTTCGAGGCCTTCCAATTGACCTACGTGTCCAAAGGCCTGCTGCTGGAACGGGAAAAAAACGCCTCCGCGCTCTCGCCGAATGGTCCTTCGGCGGGGGCGAGCGCTACTGCGAAGTCTGCGCACCCTACGAGGGCCGCGAGCAAGCCTGCCCGGACTGCCCGGCGCGGCTGAACCGTCCGGAAACGCCGGAGGGTTGGCAGGTCTGGGACCTGGTCGGCCGCCTCGGCGGTCAGCTCCGTGTGCTGCCCGGCGCGGTGATCGGCTGGGACATGTCGGCGGCGCTGGCGCTCGGTGACGCGCTCGGCGTGCCGCCGCTCGCGATGGCCGAACTGCTGCCCGTCATCGAGGCGGTGATGGTCTCCAAACTCAACGAACAGATGGATCACTCCCATGGCTGAGAAGAGGGTCAGCGTCCGCCTCGCGGCTGTGGGCGGACGGCAGGTGCGCGCCGAGCTTGAAGGCGTGGGCGAGGCCGGCACCCGCGGCTTCGGACGGCTGAGCCGGGAGATGGAGGCGGCCAACGCCCGGCTCGCGGCCTTCTCGCGGCGGGTGCGGGTCGCGGCCGCTGCCGCCGTGGCAGCCGCTGCAGCCGCGGGCGTGGCGATGATCCGCTCCGGGCTTCAGACGGTGGATGCGCAGGCGAAGCTGGCGCAGTCGCTCGGCACCACCGTGGCCTCGATCCAGACGCTGGAACGCGCGGGCGAGCTGGCGGGCGTGTCGATGTCCGGCATCGAACAGGCCACCAAGGATCTGACGCGCCGTCTCAGCCAGGCGGCCGCCGGGACCGGTCCCGCGGCCGATGCGCTGGACCGGCTGGGGCTCTCGACCAACGAGCTGATCGCATTGCCGCTGGACCAGCGCGTGGGTGCGATCAACGCGGCCATCGAGAACTTCGTGCCCGCCGCCGAACGCGCGGCCGTCGCGGGCCAGCTGTTCGGCGAGGAAGGCTCCATCGCCATGAGCCGGATCGACACCGCGACGCTGCGCCAGGCGACGGAGGACGTGCTTGCTTTCGGTGTCGTGGTCTCCGAGCAGGACGCCGACCAGATCGAGCGGACGAACGATGCGATCTCCCGGCTCGGACTGATCTGGCGCGGGCTCTCCAACCAGCTGGCCGTCGCCGCAGCCCCGGCGCTGGAAGCGGTCGCGAACGCCATGGCTGTTGTCGCCAGCCGCACCGGGCCGCTCGGCATCGCGATCCGCGGCCTCTTCGACAACATCGGCCGCCTGACCACCTACGCCGCGACCTTCGCGGCCTTCCTCGCGGGCCGCTGGGTCGCCGGCATGGCCGCTGCTGCCCTTTCTGTCCGTGGTCTCGCCACGGCGCTCGTCGTCCTGCGCGGCGCGCTGATCCGCACCGGCATCGGCGCGTTGATCGTCGGCGCGGGCGAGCTCGTCTATCAGTTCACACGCCTCGTCTCTGGAGCGGGCGGCTTTGGTGAGGCGATGTCGCTCCTGAAGGACCTCGCTGTCGAGGTCTGGGAGCGGATCAGGATGGGTGCGGCGGCGGCGGGCGCAGCCGCCACGGCGTTGTTCTTCGACCTGAAAGCCGATGCGGCGTCGGGCATGCAGAGCGCTATCGAGAGCGTCGTGGCTTTCGGCAACACGGCCGCGAACACGTTTGAAGGCGCGTACGAAGCCATCAAGGCGATCTGGGGTCTGCTGCCCGCCGCCATCGGCGATCTGGCGTTTCAGGCCGCGAACAGCCTGGTCGATGGCGTAGAGGCGATGCTGAACGGCGTGGTCTCGCGCATCAACGGCTTCATCGGCGGCATCAACCAGGGGCTCGAAGCGCTCGGGTCCGAGCGGCGCATCTCGCTGGTGCCCGACCTCGACCTCGGGCAGATCGAGAACCGCTTCGACGGTGCGGCCAGCGCTGCCACGACAGCGGCGCAGGCGGCGTTCGACCGGGCCTTCGAGGACAACCCGCTGAGCGCGCCCGATCTCGGCCTGACCGAGGCGGCGAACCGGGCGCTCGAGTCCGCGAACCTCTACCGTGGCGCCGCCCGCGATCTGGCCGCAGGGGCACGCGCCCCTCTGGAAAGTTGGCAGGCGTTGCGCGATGCCGTGCGCGGCACCGACGAGGCGAGCGCGGATGCCCTGACCGAGGCCACAGGCGCGGCCGAACGGCTGGAGACGGCGCTTGGTGAAGCCGGACGCGCTGCGACAGGTGCGGGCGCGGCGGCCGGAGCCGCCGCCGCTGCCGCGGAGCCCGCGACCGAGGCCGCCGTCACAGGCTGGCAGGCGGTCACGGCGGCGCTCTCCGACTATGCCAGCAAGGCCCGCGACATTGGCGGAGATATCGGCCAGAGCCTCGTCGGCGCCTTCCAGTCGGCCGAGAACGCGGTCGGCGAGTTCGTGAAGACCGGCAAGCTGAACTTCCGCGACCTGGTAACCTCGCTGCTGGCCGATCTCGCCCAGCTCGCGGCGCGGCGGTTCATCCTCGGGCCGATCGCAAACGCACTCTCCGGCGTGTTCTCCGGGGCGGGCGGCATCTTCGCCAACGTCCTGCATGCGGGCGGGATGGTGGGATCTGCCGGGCCCTCGCGCATGGTCCCGGCGATGGCCTTCGCCGCCGCGCCCCGGATGCATTCAGACGGCATGGCCGGGCTTCGTCACGACGAGGTGCCCGCGATCCTGCAGCGCGGCGAGCGCGTGCTGTCGCGGCGGGAGGCCCAGACCTACGGCGCAAGCGGTGGCGTCAACGTCACCATCATGGCCCGCGACGCCGAGAGCTTCCGGCAGTCCCGCACGCAGGTCGCGGCGGACATCGCTCGCGCCGTGTCGCTCGGGCGGAGGGGCATGTGATGGCGTTTCACGAGGTCCGGTTTCCCGACAACATCAGCCGGGGCGCACGGGGCGGGCCCGAGCGGCGCACCCAGATCGTCGAACTCGCCTCGGGCGACGAGGAGCGCAACGCCAGCTGGGCCAACTCGCGCCGCCGCTACGACGTCGCCTATGGCATCCGCCGCGCCGACGATCTGGCGGCGGTCGTCGCCTTCTTCGAGGCGCGAAACGGTCGCCTGCACGGTTTCCGCTTCAAGGACTGGGGCGATCACAAGTCCTGCCTGCCGTCAGCCACGCCGTCGCCCACCGATCAGTCGATCGGCACCGGCGACGGCACCGCCACTGCGTTCCAGCTGGTGAAGCGCTACGCATCCGGGGCGCAATCCTGGACGCGCGCCATCGCCAAGCCGGTGGCGGGCAGCGTGCGCATCGCGCTGGCGGGCGTCGAGCAGCTCTCCGGCTGGTCGGTCGACACCGCCACCGGCGTCGTCACCTTCAGCGCTGCGCCGGGTGCTGGCGTCGCCATCACCGCGGGCTTCGAGTTCGACGTGCCGGTCCGCTTCGACACCGACGTGCTCGACGTGACGCTCGATCTCGAGCGGCTCGGCTCGATCACCTCCATCCCGCTTCTGGAACTGCGCCGATGAAGTCTCTCTCCCCTGCCCTTCAGGCTCATCTCGACGATGGCACGACAACCCTCGCCTGGTGCTGGCGCATCAGCCGTGCGGACGGCGTGACCTTTGGCTTCACCGATCACGACCGAACGCTCGGCTTCGACGGCACCGACTTCGAGCCGGAGAGCGGGCTTACGGCGTCCGAAGTCCGCTCAGGGACCGACCTCTCCGTCGATGCGCAGGATGCCGAGGGCGTGCTGACCTCGGACCGCATCACCGAGACCGACATCCTCGACGGCCGCTGGGATAACGCCGAGGTCGAGGTCTGGCGCGTGAACTGGGCGGACACGAGCCAGCGCGTGCTGATGCGGCGCGGCGCTATCGGCCAGATCCGGCGCGGGCGGCTGGCCTTCGTCGCCGAAGTCCGCTCGCTCGCGCATGTGCTTGGCCAGACGATCGGGCGGACGTTCCAGGCGACCTGCGATGCCGCGCTCGGCGATGCGCGCTGCGGCGTCGATCTGGAGAACCCGGCGTTCAAGGGCACGAGCGTCGTGATCGACCTTCTACGCGACCGCGCCTTCACCGCTTCGGGCCTCGGCGGCTTCGCCTCCGGCTGGTTCACCTTCGGGACCATCGAATGGACCAGTGGCTCCAACGCGGGGCGTCGGGCCGAGGTTCTCGGCCATGATGTGACGGACGGCATCGCCGTGCTGACCCTTCTCGAGGCGCCGGTGCGCGAGATCTCCGAGGGCAATGCCTTCACCATCCGTGCGGGCTGCGATAAGCGGATCGAGACCTGCGGCGCCAGGTTCGCCAACACGGCCAACTTCCGGGGGTTCCCGCACATCCCCGGCCAGGATGCCGTGCTGCGCTACGCCACCAAGGATGGCGGCCACGAGGGAGGCGTGCTGTGACGCAACCTCTCGCATCGGCCGACCCCGCACGCGTCATCGCCGTCGCACGCTCCTGGCTCGGCACGCCTTATCACGACCAGGCCAGCCTTCGAGGCGTCGGTTGCGATTGCCTCGGGCTGGCGCGGGGCGTCTGGCGCGAGGTCGTCGGCCCCGAGCCGTTCCCGATCCCGCCCTACAGCCGCGACTGGGGCGAGACAGGCCCGCGCGAGGTTCTGGCCGAGGGCGCACGGCGCATGATGATCGAGGTGCCTCCCACAGAGGCCGGTCCCGGCGCGCTGGTCCTCTTCTGCATGAGGCCCCGCGCCATCGCCAAGCATGTCGGGATCCTCACCGGTCCTGCCACCTTCCTCCACGCCTATGAGCGGCTCGGCGTGATCGAGGAACCGCTCACCAATGCCTGGCGGCGGCGCATCGCCTTCGCCTTCCTCTTCCCGCAACGCTGAGACCCCGACATGGCAACGCTTGTTCTCGGTGCAGCCGGCGCCGCCATCGGCGGTTCGATCGGCGGGGCGATCCTCGGCGTGAGCGCCGCGACCATCGGCGGCTTCATCGGCTCGAGCATCGGCTCGGTCGTCGACAGCTGGATCATCTCGTCGCTGGCGCCGACCCAGCGCATCGAGGGCGCGCGGCTCGACACGCTGCGCATCACCTCGGCCACCGAGGGCGCGGTGATCCCGCGGCTCTATGGCCGGATGCGGATGGGCGGCAACATCATCTGGGCGACCGATTTCCGCGAGGAGACGAAGACCACGACGCAGGGCGGCGGCAAGGGCGGCGGGGGCGGCAAGGTCAAGACCACCGAGTATCTGTACTACGCCAGCTTTGCGGTCGCGCTCTGCGAGGGCCCGATCACCGGCATCGGGCGCATCTGGGCCGACGGCAAGCCGATGGACCTCTCCGGCGTCACCTGGCGCTGGTATCCTGGCGGCGAAGCACAGTCTGCCGATCCGTTCATCGCGGCGAAGATGGGCGCGGCCAGCACGCCCGCCTATCGCGGCACCGCCTATGTGGTCTTCGAGGAGCTGGCGCTCTCGACCTATGGCAACCGCCTGCCGCAACTCTCCTTCGAGGTCTTCCGGCCGCTCGCCGATCCCGACACCGCCGAGGGGTTGACCCGCGCCGTCACCATGATCCCCGCCTCGGGCGAGTTCACCTACGCCACGCAGGCGATCCGCAAGACCGATGGCGGCGCGACGGTGCCCGAGAACCTGAACGCTCTGGCCGACTCCACCGACATGGTGGAGGCGCTGGACAGGCTCAAGGCGATGGCCCCGGCGGTCGAAAGCGTCAGCCTCGTGGTGGCCTGGTTCGGCGACGACCTGCGCGCGGGATCGTGCAAGGTCCGGCCGGGCGTCGAGGTGTCCGCGAAGTCGACCACGCCCGCCAGCTGGTCGGTGAACGGCGTCAACAGGGCCAGCGCCTTCCTCGTCAGCCGGGATGCAGAGGATCGTCCGGTCTATGGCGGCACGCCGTCCGACTTCGCGGTGGTGCAGGCGATCCGGGAGATGAAGGCGCGCGGGCTGCGGGTGACGTTCTATCCGTTCATCCTGATGGACGTGCCGCCCGACAACACGCTGCCGAACCCGTATTCCGACAACGCCGCCGAGACCGGCCAGCCTGTATTCCCCTGGCGCGGCCGGATCACCTGTTCGCCTGCCGCAAGCTACGCCGGGACCGTGGACAAGACCGCCACGGCGGCGAGCCAGGTCGCGGCGTTCTTCGGCAGCGCTAGCCCCTCCGACTTCGCGATCTCGGGCGAGACCGTCTACTGGACCGGCCCTTCGGGTGACTGGAGCCTGCGCCGCATGATGCTGCACTACGCCCATGTCTGCGCCGTGGCGGGTGGGGTCGATGCCTTCCTGATCGGCTCGGAGATGCGCGGCCTGACCACCATCCGCTCGAGTGCCAGCAGCTATCCGGCCGTTACTGCGTTCAAAGCGCTCGCCGCAGATGTGCGCGCCATTCTCGGGGCGGGTACGGACATCGGCTATGCAGCCGACTGGTCGGAATACTTCGGGCATCACCCGGGCGACGGCAGCGGCGACGCCTTTTTCCACCTCGACCCGCTCTGGTCGGATGCCAACATCGATTTCGTCGGCATCGACAACTACATGCCACTCTCGGACTGGCGCGACGGGTTCGAGCATGCGGATGCCGCTGAGGGCTGGCCTGCGATCTACGACCGGGCCTATCTGCAGGGGAACATTGCGGGCGGGGAAGGCTTCGACTGGTTCTATGCCAGTGCGGCTGATCGGGTGGCACAGGTGCGCACCCCGATCAGCGATGGCGCGGCGGGCAAGCCATGGGTTTTCCGCTACAAGGATCTTCGCGCCTGGTGGTCGAACGCGCATTACGACCGCCCGGGCGGGGTGGAGAGCGGCACGCTGACGGCGTGGGCGCCGGAGTCGAAGCCGATCTGGTTCACCGAGCTCGGCTGTCCCGCCATCGACCGGGGCACGAACCAGCCGAACGTCTTCTTCGACCCGAAGTCGTCCGAGAGCTTCACGCCGCATTTCTCGCGGGGCTGGCGCGACGACGCGATCCAGCGCGCCTATCTCGAGGCGACGTACCTCTGGTGGGGCGTCCCGGCGAACAACCCGGTGTCATCGGTCTACGGCGGCCGGATGGTGCATGTGCCGGAATGCGCCGCCTGGACCTGGGACGCGCGGCCGTACCCGTTCTTTCCGGCGCTGACCGATGTCTGGACGGACGGGGCGAACTGGCGGCTGGGGCACTGGCTGACCGGACGGCTTGGCGCGGTGTCGCTGGCGGCGCTCGTGCGGCACCTCTGCCTGCGCGCCGGGCTGCCCGAGTCCCGGATCGACGTCACCGGCCTCTGGGGCGCGGTCGAAGGCTACGCCATCACGGCGCTGGAAAGCCCACGCGCCTCGATCACAACGCTGTCGCGGCATTTCGGCTTCGACGCCGTCGAGACAGAGGGGGGGATCCGCTTTGTCATGCGCGGCCGGGCCTCCGTCGCCACCCTCGCGCCCGACGATCTGGTGGCCACCCGCGAGGGCGATGTGCTGGAACTGACGCGCGGCCAGGAGACCGAACTGCCGCAGGCCCTGAAATGGCAGGTCGCCCGCGCCGACGAGGATTACGACGCGGCCCTCGTCGAGGCCCGGCGCATCACCGTGGACACGACCCGGATCGCGTCCGAGTCCTTTCCAATGGCGGTGCCGCCCGAGGAGGCCGAGAGGCGCTGCCGCCGCGCGCTGATGGAGGCGTGGGTGGGCCGCGAGACGGCGGCGTTCCGTTTGCCACCCTCGCGCCTCGCGTTCGATCCGGCCGATGCGATCCGGCTCGCGCATGACGGGCGTCTGGTCGATCTGCGGCTCGTCTCCATCGCCGACGCGGCAGCGCGCGGCATCGAGGCGGTGCGGCAGGACCGTGCGACTTACGATCTGCCGCCCGGCGATCCCCGCGCGGCGTCGCTGACGCGGGCCGTGGTGTTCGGCGCGCCGGACGCGGTGCTGATGGACCTGCCGCAGCTGACCGAGGACCAGCCCGCGCATCGACCGTTTGTCGCGGCGCACGCTCTTCCCTGGCCGGGCGAGATGGCGGTGTTCCGCAGCCCCTCGACGGACGGGTTCGAGTTGCTGACCACGTTCGGCAGCCGCGCCCGGATCGGAGCGCTGGTCTCGGACTTCTATCCGGGCCCCACCTCACGCTTCGACCACGGCAATGCGCTTGTGGTCGATCTGCTCACCGGCACGCTGGAGAGCGTCACCGACCTGACGCTGTTGGGCGGCGCCAATGCGCTGGCTATCGAGAGCGCGCCCGGCACCTGGGAGATCGTGCAGGCGGGCGCGGCCGAGCTGCTGGCGCCGGGTCGATACCGGCTGACCCGGCTCCTGCGCGGCCAGCGCGGCACCGAGGGCGCGATGGGCAATCCGGCGCCCGCTGGCGCTCTTGTCGTGGTGCTGGACGCGTCGCTGGCGTCCCTGCCGATTGCCGAGGCCGATCTCGGATTGCCGTGGAACTGGCGCATCGGTCCGGCGAGCCGCCCCGTCAGCGACGAGACCTATGTGGCGCAATCCTTCACGCCCGCGGGCGTCGGGCTGCGGCCGTTCTCCGGCGCCCATGTCGAGCAGCCGTGGCGCAGGCCGCGCACGCCCGGCGATCTGACGATCCGCTGGACGCGCCGGTCCCGAGCTCTCGCGGCCGACAGCTGGGGCGGGCTAGAAGTGCCGCTCGGAGAAGAGCTCGAAGCCTACGAGGTCGAGATCCTTGATGGCGCGACCGTTAAGCGGGTGCTGAGCACCGCCACCACCAGCGCGGTCTACACCGCCGCAGACCAGACCGCCGATTGGGGCGCGCCGCTCGGCCCCGGTGACACGCTCGACAGCCGCATCTACCAGCTCTCCGCCCTCGTCGGGCGGGGCGCGCCCAAGACCCTCACGCTGATACTCTGAAGGCCATCCCATGTCCGACGCCACGACCCATCTCCTGCTGCCCTACATCCTGGCGGCGCAGGCCCAGAAGCACGTCACCCACAACGAGGCGCTGCGGCTGCTCGACGGGCTCGTGCAGCTCTCCGTGCTCGACCGCGATCTGACAGCGCCGCCCGGCAGTCCCGCCGATGGCGATCGCTACATCGTCGCCTCGGGCGCGACGGGCGAATGGTCCGGATGGGACCTGAACGTCGCGCTCTGGACCGATGGCGCCTGGCTGCGACTTCCCCCGCGGATCGGCTGGCGCGCATGGGTCGAGGACGAGGGCCTGCTGCTGGTCTACGATGGCGCGGGCTGGCTCGGGACCACACCGGCGGCGCTGCAGAACATGGCGCTCCTCGGGGTTGGCACCACGGCGGATGCATCGAACCCGTTCTCGGCCAAGCTCAACGCCGCGCTCTGGACGGCGAGGACCGTGGCCGAGGGCGGCACCGGCGACCTGTTCTACACCATGAACAAGGAGGCGGCCGGCGACGATCTCGGTTTGACCCTCCAGACCGGCTTCGTGACCAAGGCGCTGGTGGGGCTGTTCGGGTCGGACCGCTTCCGGCTCGCGGTCTCCGCCGACGGCAGCACCTTCTTCGACGGGCTGAGCGTCGACAACGCGAACGGCATCGTCGATCAGCCGCAATTGCCGCGCTTCAAGGCGTACACCAACTACGACAACTATGTCGGCGTCGGGAGCTGGACGAAGATCGGCCTCAACAACACCGACTATAACGATCAGGGTGCCTTTGATGCCGGGACCAACCTGTTCACAGCGCCCGTGGACGGCACCTACCTCTTCGGCGCGACGCTGCTCTACAAGGTCAATTCCAGCACCTCGGCCCGGATGCGCGGGCGGCTCGTGCTGAACGGCACGACCGAAATCCGCGGCTCCCTCGGCGAAATCTCCGCCACTCATGTCTCGCTCGCTACCGCGATCTGGCTTCAGACCATGGTGCCGCTGACGGCAGGCGATACCGTCGAGCTGCAGGGGTATTTCCGGGTCGCGGACGGCTACTTCGCCGCCGACCACACGTCCTTCTGGGGCTGCAAGGTCGGCTGAGCGGCGGAAGGAGGATCCGATGAACCCACCCCGATCCGAGGGCTTCGTGCGCATGCCCGACGCCGAGTTCGAGGCGATCTTGACCCGGGCGGCGGAGGAAGGCGCCAAGCGTGCGCTGGCCGATGTCGGCCTCGACGGCGACGAGGCCGCGCTCGACATCCGCGATCTGCGCTCCCTGGTCGACTGCATCCGGCTGGTCCGCCGCACCGCGATGCAGACCGCCGTCCGCATGATCACCACCGGCGTCATGCTGGCGCTGCTCGCGGGTATAGCGATCAAGCTGAAGATCTTCGGCGGCGGCCCGTAGCCGCTCAACACCCCCGTTCACCAGCCCAACCGCACCCGCCCTCGAGGCGGTTTTTTTTCGTTTCGGAGGACCCTCATGACCACGACCTTCCACCGCCATTGGCGTGATGTGCCGGAGAGCGCCTGGCGCTGGCCGAATTTCTCGCCCGCCGAGATTGCATGCCGGGGCACCGGCAAGCTGCTCGTGAACGAAACCGCGCTCGACAAGCTGCAGGCGCTGCGCGACCGGCTGGGCAAGCCGCTGATCGTCCGCTCCGCCTACCGCAGCCCAGAGCACAACCGTGCCGTGGGGGGCGCGGGCCGGTCGAAGCATCTCGACGGCGCCGCCTTCGACATCGCCATGGCGAACCACGATCCGGTGGCCTTCGAGGCTGCGGCGCGCGAGGTCGGATTCCTCGGCTTCGGCTTCTACCCGCGATCGGGGTTCATCCATGTCGATCTCGGGCCCGCGCGGCAGTGGGGCGAGCGGTTCCCGGTCCGGGCGACGGCATTTGCAGCCGAGACGCCGCCCGCGCGCGAGGTGCTGGCTGACAGCCGCACCATGAAGGGCGGCGGGGCAGCCGGTGTGGCGACGCTGGGCGCGGCGGGCGTCGAGGTGGCGCAGCAGGTGCTGGCCGAGACCCAGACCGCGATCTTGCCGCTTGTGCCGTATCTCGACACGTTGCGTTGGGTATTCATCGCCGTGGCGCTTGGCGGCATCGCGGTCACGATCTACGCGCGTCTCGATGACTGGCGCCGAGGGCAGCGGTGATGGCCCCGCTCCTGATCGGGTTCGCCGCCAGCCCATGGATGCGGGCCGCTTTGCGCTACGGCGCCATCATCCTCGCCCTGCTCCTGTTCCTGCTTTCGCTTCGGCGGTCCGGCGAGCGAGCGGGACGCCTCGCTGAACGCCTTCAGACCACGGAGAAAGCCAATGATGTCCAACGCCAGATGCTCGAGGCGACGGCTCGTCGTCCTAGGTCTCGCGACGAGCTTGCTGAGCGGCTGCGCAACGGTCGGTTCTGAGCCCGGCATCGCGACCGTCTGCCCGCCCGTGGTAGAGTACAGCCGCGAGTTCCAGGCGCGCGCAGCCGAGGAGCTCGCGCGGCTGCCGCACGGGTCGGCCATCGCCGAGATGCTGAGCGACTACGCCGTGATCCGGGATCAGGTCCGTATGTGTTCTCGCCCCTGATCAAGAGCCGAATTGGAGCCTCAAGGTCAGGCAGCAGCGTAGCTGGTAAAGACCTCGTTCGATCCGTCGCGCCGGATCAGAAACACGTCGTAGGCCTCGCGCTGGCTTTCCGGTCCCATCCCGGGCGAGCCGTAGGGCATGCCTGGCACTGCGAGGCCGACCGCGTCGGGGCGTTCCAGCAGGAGACGGCGAATGTCGGCAACAGGGACGTGACCCTCGATAATGTAACCATCCACACGACCCGTATGGCAGGAGACCATCTCCTGCGGGATGCCGTTGTCCAGCTTGTAGCGCATCAGAAGCGTCCCGGCGCTCGCCTCGGTCGTGACGGCGAAGCCGTCGTTCTCGAGGATCTCGATCCAGGCCGAGCAGCAGCCGCAGTTGGGGTCCTTCATCACGTGGATCGCCGGACCGGCGCCTTGCGCCAGAGCCCTCAAGGGCGACGCAGCCGCCAGCGCAGCTGTACCGATCAGGAGCTTGCGGCGGGAAAACATGTCTTGGGTCATCTGATGTTCCTTTCGAGGTTGGATGTGTGGGCTGGCAGATCAGAGGTCGACCCGCCTGAGCCGCAGGGCGTTGGTGATCACCGAGACCGACGACAGGCTCATCGCCGCCGCCGCGATCATCGGCGAGAGCAGAAGTCCGGTGACAGGGTAAAGCAGCCCGGCGGCGATGGGGACGCCAAGCGCGTTGTAGGCGAAGGCGAAGAACAGGTTCTGCTTGATGTTCCGCAGGGTGGCGCGGGCGAGCTTGCGCGCCCGCACGATGCCCATCAGGTCGCCGCCCAGCAGGGTGATGCCTGCGCTTTCCATCGCAACATCGGCCCCGGTGCCCATGGCGATGCCGACATCGGCGGCGGCGAGCGCGGGGGCGTCGTTCACCCCGTCGCCCGCCATGGCGATCTTGTGGCCGTCGCGGCGCAACTGGTCGATCAGGTCCTTCTTGGCCTCGGGCAGGATGCCTGCGCGCACCTCGTCGATGCCGAGCTTGCCCGCCACCGCCTGCGCCGTGCGTTCGTTGTCGCCCGTCGCCATGATCACCCTTAGCCCTTGGGCATGAAGTTCCCGAATGGCCTGCGCGGTACTCTCCTTGATCGGGTCGGCGACCGCCACGATGCCGACGAGCGCGCCGTCAAGCGCGACGAACATCGCCGTCTTGCCCTCGGCGCGCAGGGTGTCGGCCTTTGACTCGGCCTGCGCGGTGTCGAGCCCCATCTCCCGCATCATCGCCGCGTTGCCTAGCGCCACCGCGCGCCCACCGACCCGGCCCTGTACGCCCTTGCCAGTGACGGCGTCGAAGTCCGTGGCCTCCTGACGCGGCGCACCCTGCGCCTCGGCTCCCTCGACAATCGCCTCAGCCAGCGGGTGTTCCGAGCCACGCTCCAGCGCTGCGGCCAGCGACAACAGGTCGGTCTCGGTGACGTCCCCGAGCGCAACCGTATCGGTCAGCTTCGGCTTGCCCATGGTCAGCGTGCCGGTCTTGTCGACGATGAGCGTATCGACTCCTGCCATTCGCTCCAGCGCCTCGGCGTCCTTGATCAGCACGCCCGCCTGTGCGCCGCGCCCCGCCGCCGTGGTGATGGAGATCGGTGTCGCCAGCCCCAGCGCGCAGGGGCAGGCGATGATGAGGACCGACACGGCCGAGGCGATTGCGAAGACCAGCGCGGGCTCCGGGCCGAAGATCAGCCAGACCACGAAGGCGACGATGGCGATGACCACCACCGTCGGCACGAATATCGCCGACACCCGGTCGGCCAGCCCCTGGATCGGCGCGCGGGACCGCCGCGCGTTCGACACCATCGCCACGATCTGCGCCAGCACGGTATCGGACCCGACCTTGCCTGCCTCCATGACCAGAGAGCCGTTCTTGTTGATCGTGGCGCCCGTCACCTCATCCCCCGGCCCCTTTTCCACCGGCATTGACTCGCCGGTCAGCATGCTTTCGTCCAGCGACGAGCGGCCCTCGATCACCGTGCCGTCGACCGGAATGGCGTCGCCGGGACGGACCCGCAGCCGGTCGCCCTCCATGATGTTCTCCAGCGGCGCATCGTATTCAGTGCCGTCCGGCAGGATGCGCCGCGCGGTCTTCGGCGCCAGATCCAGAAGCGCGCGGATCGCATCCCCGGTGCGTTCTCGCGCTCGGAGTTCCAGCACCTGGCCCACGAAGACCAACGCGACGATCACCACCGCCGCCTCGAAATAGGTGCCGACGCCGTGGCCCATCCGGTACTGTTCCGGAAACACCCCCGGCAGGAACGTCGCGACGAGCGAGTAAAGGTAGGCCGCCGCCACGCCGATGCTGATCAGCGTCCACATGTTTGGGCTGCGGTTCACAATGGAGTCCCAGCCGCGCCGGAAGAAAGGCAAGGCGGCCCAGAGGATGATCGGCGTTGCCAGCACGAACTCGAGATAACTTGCGGTCTGATGCCCGATCCAGTCGCGCACTGGCAGCGCGACCAGTTCACCCATCGTCAGGATGATGAGCGGCACCGCCGCCGCCGCCGAAATCCACATCCGACGCGTGAAGTCGGTCAGCTCCTCGCTGGGCTCATCCGACGGCACCATCGGTTCCAGCGCCATGCCGCAGATCGGGCAGGACCCCGGCGCATCGCGGACGATCTCGGGATGCATCGGACAGGTGTACTGGACGTTGGCCGGAGCAGCCTTCTTCTGTCCGGCGGCCCGGCCCGAGGCGTAGAACCACGGATCCGCCTTGAACTTCGACTGGCATTTCTCCGAACAGAAATGAAAGGTCTCTCCCTGGAACTCGGCGTGACGCCCGTCCGGCTTGACCGCGACCGTCATCCCGCAGACCGGGTCCTTTGCGGTATTCGCCCCCGCCGGAATGTCGGGCGCCGCGTGATGGTGATCGTGCTCCATAGTCTGCCAGCCTTTCGATCTCTTGTTTCAGCTTGCCGCTTCCAGCCGTTGGAAGCTCAAGCTCTTTTCAATGGTGGTCGTGAGCGCCTTCCAGGGCGGGATTCCGTGCGAGGAAGATTCCGACGAACAGGAACACCAGCGCCATGCCGATCGCACCCAGGACGACGATCAAGGGGTCGGACTGCCATTTCATCGCGGCGAAGGCGGCCAGCACCACGGCATCAAGTGCGATTGCCGTCAGCAACACCCAGCCCCGAGCGCCGATTTCTTCGCGCAGATGCCGGAACACGCCGAAATGGATGATCATGTCCATCACCAGATAGAAGAAGGCCCCGAGCGAGGCGATGCGGCTGAGGTCGAAGAAGACCGTCAGGAAGCCTGCGATCACGACGGTGTAGACGAGTGTGTGGTCCTTGATCGTGCCTGGCATCCCGAAATGGCTGTGCGGGATCATCTTCATGTCCGTCAGCATCGCCAGCATCCGCGAGACGGCAAACACGCTGGCGATCAGGCCCGAGGCAGTTGCCACCAGCGCAAGCGCCACCGTCAGGTAGAAGCCGGTTTGCCCGAGGGCTGGTTGGGCCGCTTCAGCCAGCGCGTAGTCCTTCGCCGCCACGATGCGATCGAGCGGCAGGCTGGAGCCGACCGCGAATGCGACCAGCAGGTAGACGACGACGCAGATGGCGATGGACAGGACTATGGCCCGGCCCACGTTCCGATGCGGATTGGTCACCTCGGCGCCGCTGTTGGTGATGGTCGTGAACCCCTTGAAGGCGAGAATGGACAGCGCGACCGACGCCACGAACCCACCCGCACGAAAATCTCCGCCCGACGCTTCGAACGAAATGCCGCTGGCCCACAGACCGGCCGCCCCGAACAGCGCAATGCCGCCCACCTTGAGAATGGCCATGATAATGGACAGCAGCCCGACCGACCGGTTGCCAGAGACGTTCACGAGATAGGCGAAGACGATCAGCCCCACGCCGAGGACCGGCACGAGAATGCTGTCCGGATCGCCGCCGAAGGCTCGCAGGGTGTAGGTTCCGAAGGTGCGAGCGACGAGGCTTTCGTTGATGACCATCGACAGCGCCATCAGGAGAGCTGCGCCCGCCGCGACCGTCGTCGGTCCGTAGGCTTTCTTCAGGATCATCCCGATGCCGCCCGCAGACGGGTATGCGTTCGACATCTTGATATAGGTGTAGGCGCTGAAGGCGGTCACGATGGCGCCGACCACGAACGAGAGCGGGAAGAGAGGCCCGGCGAGTTCGGCGATCTGGCCGGTCAGCGCGAAGATGCCCGCGCCGATCATCACGCCGGTGCCCATGGCTACCGCACCGGAAAGGGTGATGCTGTTCTTCTGGTACTCGCTTCCGGTCATGGATTTCCCTTTTCAGGCTTTTGCCGCATGGCTACCCAAAGCAGTGGCAGGCCCGTCAAGAGGCCGAGGCCAAGTACTGCCCATGTCGCCCGGCCCAGATCTCCGCTCACCGCCTCGCCGCCGAAATGGGCCAGCAGGAAGCTTGCCGGAATGATCCCCGCCAGTGTTGCCAAGGCGAAACGCCAGGCGTGCAATCGGCTCAGTCCGGCCGCGTAGCTGATCATGTCGAAGGACACGAAGGGCATCAGGCGGCTGGCAAGAACCGTCGCCGTCAACGCGTTCTGCGAGCCGAGCAGCCCGGCATCGACGCGGTCCCCGAACACCCGCCGCAGGACGTCATGCCCCAGAACCCGTGCGAGACCGAAGGCGATCAGCGCCCCGAGCTCGGCGCCGATGACGACCTGCACGGTCCCCCAGAGATGTCCGTAGGCCGCTCCGGCCGCCAGTGCGATGGGTGCACTCGGGATTGGGCTGGCCACGACCGCGATGGTCATAAGCGTGACGATCAGGACCGGCCCCCAGAGACCCGCACGCGCCACCAGCGTTTCCAGACGCTCGGGCTCCAGGAGGCTGCGCGCCTCGGCGAACACCGAAGGCGCGAACTGCCAGACAGCGAGCAGTCCGATGCCGAGGATCGCAAGGCCCGCGAGAATGGTGACGCGCAGGCTCATCTCAGACCGCCGCGACGGCCTTCGCCAGGAGGTCGCGCACCTCGCCCGCCACGGCCGTCAGTTCGGCGTTCTCAATCGCCTGCATCGACGCCACAGGATCGATGGCGCTGACTTCCACGCCACCGTCGACCTCGCGCAGGATGACGTTGCATGGCAGCATCGCACCGACGCGCGGTTCGATCCCGATGGCCTGATGCGCCATCTTGGGGTTGCAGGCGCCGAGGATGCGGTAGGCGGGCATCTCGACATCTAGCTTCTTCTTCATCGTCGCCTTGACGTCGATCTCGGTCAGGATGCCGAAGCCGTGGTCGGTGAGGGCCTTCCGCGCGCGAGCGTCGACGTCGTCGATACCGGCGTCGGGGAACATTCGATTGATCGTGTAGGTCATTGCCAACTCCTTTTTTCTATTTCCGAAGATACTTGATCAGCGCTGCTATGGCCAAAACCAGCAGCACGAGGATCAGCAGGCCGAAGAGCCAGCCAAACCCCATTCCGAAACCCATTCCGGGGCCCATGTCGTTCCAGTTCATCATCTCATCCTCCTGATTTTTACCCGCAGGGTGCGTCTTTTGGCCGGCCCTCACGACAACATGGGGCAGGACAGACCAGGATCGGTGCCGGGCGGGGCGCCATGTCCGGACGACCCGCTGGGATCAGACGGACGCCGTGACCGCGAATTCGGTCATCATCCCCGTCGTAAGGTGCGGCATGTGGTGGCAATGCAGCATCCATCGGGCGGCCTCACCGACATCGAGGGCGACATCGACCATCGACATCGGTGGCACGTGAACCGTGTCGCGTAGTGCACCGGCGACCCGACGCCCGTTCAGCCCGACGACCTGGAACACATGGCCGTGCAGATGCATCGGGTGCGCCATCATCGACATGTTGTGGAACGACAGCACGACCCGCTCACCGCTGCGTGCGGTGATCGGCTGGTGCTGGCCCCAGACTGCCCCGTTTATCGTCCAGACGTACGGCTGCATCGAACCGCCCAGCATCAGCATCTGGCTGCGGTCCACGGGTCGATCCGGCAGAGCGTCCAGCGCGATGAGGCGCGCCTCCTGCGCCAGATCGGTGTCGAACGCGGGCGCTTCGGCATCCGCCATTGCATCGAGACGCCGCACTTCGGCACCCTGCGTGGCGAGGATCAGGCCGGTGCGCTCGCGCGCGCCTTCGCGCAGGGCGAGGATCGGCCAGGCGCCGCCTTCGTGCGGCAGGTCGATCTCGATGTCCAGACGCTGGCCCATTGCCAGACCGAACCGCGTGCCGGCGAGAGGTTCGACCGCGTGCCCATCTACCGCGACCAGCCGCGCCTCGGCACCGCCGGTCTCGATCCAGAATACCGTCGCCGCAGCGGCGTTGATGACCCGAAGCCGGATACGGCCACCGCGCTCGACCTGGACCACCTCCGGGTCCGACAGGGTCCGGTCATTGGCGAGATAGGCGTCCCAGTCATAGTCGTTCAGGTCCATGGCCATGCCGCCCATCTGGCCGCCCATACCCATCATCCCGCCCATTCGGGGCATGTTGCCCATCGGCATGCCGCCCGTGGCGCCATGGCCCATGGCCCCGTGATCCATGCCCTGCATCGCCCCCATGCCTCCCATGGGAGCGCCCTGATCGGGCAATGCACCGGCACCATGGCCCGCGCCGTGCCCGCCGCCATGACCTGCGCCGATCTCGGCCAGAACCTCCTCGGGGGCCTTGAAGGAGAAGTCATGAAGGAACATCACGACGTCTTGCCGGTCGGCAGCAACGTCCTCGGCCGAGCGCACGATCAGCGGCGCGGCGAGCAGCTGCATCTCCTGGGTGGGCACATGGCTGTGCATCCAGTGCGTGCCGGGCCGTGCCTCGAAGTCGTAGGATCGGGTTTCACCCGGTGCGAGGAGGGGCATCGGCATGTCCGGCACACCGTCCTGCGCGTTGGGCGGGATCTGTCCGTGCCAGTGGATGATGGTACCGACGTCCAGGTCGTTGGTCAGATCGACCCGGAACCTCTGGCCGGGGTCGAGGATCAGTCCCTGACCGCCGGGGCCGGCAAGCCCGAAGACCGTGGCAGCGCGACCGTCGATGTCGAGCGTGCGCGTCGCAGCGGAGAGGCTGATCGGCGCCACCCCTTGCGCGAAGGCGATGCGGGGCAAGTGTGCAGCGCCAATGGCGGCCGCACTTGCGGCAAGAAAGCCGCGTCGAGAAAGCATGTTCATGGTCGTCTCCTCGGGACTTCCGTCCCGTTCATCAATACCGATGGGGCGCCTCGGGCGTCTGCCCGGGCGCGCTCAGAGGAGACGGAGCTTGGGAGGTCGTTCGTTCAGTCCCGGCGCACGGCTGACGTGGATTGCCGCGGACGGGACGTCATGACTGGCGGCGCCGTAGGCGTGCCCGGCTTCCTCGCCTGCCGACGTCAGGAAGGCAGAGAGGCCTGCGCATACGAACTCGCACATCTCGGCATCGGCCGATCCACAGTGCTCTCCAGCGTCACAGTCGAAGCCCGAAATGACCGGAGAGTGCATCATGTCGGCGACATGCATCGCGTGATCCACACCGGAATTCATGCTCATGCGTGTCGCATGCGCGGAGGTCACCGTCGTCACCACGGTGATCGCGAGTATGGCAAGCATGGTGACGACACGTTCGAGCATGCTGCAAAGATAGGCATTGCTCACGAGAATGTCCATTGTCGCAGGCGCCTCGCCGCTGGCACAACGTGGTCTCGACCAAACGCGAATGTTATTCCGCAGTGATCGGCGATAGACGTCTTGAAAAAAGCTCTCCGAAATACTGTCGTGATCGGTCTGGTCGTCGGAGGTGTGATCCTCGCGGTCTTTGCTGGCTGGCGTTATGCCGGTACCGCATCCACCGCCGTGGCGTCGGCGGACATCATCGCGCAAGGACGCCAGATCTATGCGGATCAGTGCGCCGCCTGCCACGGCGCGGAACTGGAGGGCCAGCCGGGCTGGCGCTCGCCGCTTCCGTCCGGCCGGTTGCCGGCGCCACCCCACGACGCCAGCGGCCACACCTGGCACCATCCTGACGATGTCCTGTTCCGCATCGTTAGGGAAGGCACCGCCGCCGTGGTCGGCGGCGGATACGAGAGCGACATGCCCGGCTTCGCAGACGTGCTGAGCGACGCGGACATCCGCGCCGTTCTCGACTACATCAAGAGCACATGGCCAGAGCGCGAGCGCCGATACCAAGAGAGGGTGTCGGAGGCAAACTGACATTCCCCATGGTCGTCGGCTGCTACTCGCGCCAGGCCAGTTCGCAGACCGAGTTAGAGGAACGTCGCCGACCAGGTCAGCACCATGAAGCCGCCGAGCGACTGCATCATGTTGACCATCCGTATCGGCCCGGTTGCCTCGATCTGCGTGTACCCGAGCGTGGCGAAGTTGACGCCGGAGAAGTAGATCAGGCCGCTCCAGCATGGGTCGTAGCTGCCGTCGAAGCCTCCCACGCCCCAGCCCTGCAGCGCCCTGTAGACTGCGGCGAAAGCCAGGATTTCAATCGTGTGGAGCGCGAGCAGCCCGACGAACGCCACCATGATCGCCGCCTGCGGTCTCTCTTTCGAGTTCGGCTTCACGCCCCGGACGGCCAATAGCCCCGTAGTGGTGCGCGACCAGATGGCGGCCACCAGCGCGAAACCGAGCAGAAGCCCGATTCCAGTTGCAGCATGTTGAGCACTCGCGGCGGAACAGTACCCCGAGGTTTATGTTCTCAGCGCTCGGCCCTGCGGCATGGCAGCGGAACCATCGCCCTGCCGATGATCTGATCTCAGGCCTCACGTTCCGGATCAAACGCAAGAAGCCGCAGCGCGTTCAGTGTGACGAGCACCGTCGCGCCGGTATCTGCAAGGATCGCGATCCACAGCCCGGTAATGCCGAGGATCGTCGTCACCAGAAACACCGCCTTAAGGCCGAGCGCGATCGCCACATTTTGCCTGATGTTCGCCATGGCTGCGCGAGCAAGGCGAATCTTGCCGGCCACATCGGTCACGCGATTGCGCAGGATCGCGGCGTCGGCGGTTTCAAGCGCGACGTCCGTTCCGGAGCCCATGGCAACTCCGATGTGGGCGGTGGCGAGCGCAGGGGCATCGTTGATGCCGTCGCCCACCATCATCACGCGGTCTCTGGCGGTCATCTCACGGATCGCGGCGACCTTGCCTTCGGGCATCAATTCGGCGCGATGGTCAATGCCCAGCCCAGCGGAAATGGCTGCTGCCGTGCGCCGGTTGTCGCCGGTCAGCATCACAGACGCGATGCCAAGCGCCTTGAGTTGCTGCACCGCGCGGGCGGCATCCTCTCGGGGTTCGTCCCGGAGCGCTACGAGTCCGACCAACTGGCTCCGGCGGAAGACCGCGACGACTGTCTTGCCTTCATCTTCCATGCCGACCACCGCCCGGAGCGCGTGGTCGTCCAACACACCGCGCTCCCCGGCGAACCGTGGAGAGCCCACCCAGGCGGTTTCACCCTCAACGACTGCTTCGGCCCCTTTGCCCGGAAGCGCTTTGGCGGCGGTCGCGGCCAGGAACGGCGCTCCCGCAGCTTCCGCGCGGGACAGGATCGCCTCCGCCAGAGGATGGCTCGACCCCGCTTCGACGGCGGCAGCCAGCGCCAGCACCTCTGTCTCCGATCCCGAGATCGGCACCACGTCCGTGACGCGCGGCCGTCCGTGGGTCAGGGTTCCGGTCTTGTCGAATGCGACATGCGTGGTGGCCGCCGCGGCCTCGATCACGGCGCCTCCTTTCATCAGCAGCCCGCGACGCGCGCCTGAAGAAAGCGCAGAGGCGATGGAAGCCGGTACCGAGATCACCAGCGCGCAGGGGCATCCGATCAGGAGAAGCGCGAGCGCCCGGTAGATCCACGTATCCCAGCCTTGCCCGAACGCGAGGGGCGGGACGATGGCCACCAGCACCGCAACTCCGACGACGGCCGGCATGTAGATGCGGCTGAAACGGTCGATGAAGCGCTCGGTCGGGGCCCGGGCGCTTTCCGCTTCCTCGACCAGCCGGATGATACGGGCAATGGTGTTGTCCTCGGCCGACTTGGTGACCCGAACACGCAGCGCCGCCTCGGAATTGATGGAGCCGGCAAAGACGGAGGCACCGGGTTCCTTCAGCTTCGGCACACTCTCGCCCGTGACGGCGCTCTCATCGACGCCCGAGGTGCCCTCGATAACTTCGCCATCTGCCGGGACCCGGTCTCCCGGGCGCACCAGAACGATCTGGTCCACCTGCAGCTGGTCGGCTGGTATCACCCGAGTCCGGCCGCCGATCTCCAGGATCGCGGTCTTCGGTACCAGACGAGCGAGCGCCCGGATCCCGTCGCGGGCCTTGTTCGCCGCAACACCTTCGAGAACCTCCCCGACGGCGAAGAGGAAGACGACGAGCGCCGCTTCCTCGGCGGCGTCGATGACGAGCGCGCCGCTGGCGGCGATTGTCATCAGCATCTCGATCGTGAACGGCATCCCCGCTCTGGCGGACGCGACGGCGCGGCGTGCGATAGGGGCGACACCAATGAGCGTCGCGAGGATGAATGCCCACGTTGCCACATCCTGGGAGGCGAGCAGTTTCACGGCCCATGCCGCCGCGAGGAGGAGACCGGTGCCGATCACCAGTCTGCCCTTCGCGGTCTGATACCAACGCGAACCGGGTCCGGGACCGCTCTCGGGCCCTGTCGATCCAGCGTTGGGCTCGAGTCCTGCGGCATCTCGCGAGCCGTCCGCACGGGACGCTTGCTCATCGTCCGGCAGCACGAAGCCTTTCCGATCGGGGCTCGATCCTTTCGCCGCGATCCCGTAGCCGAGCCGCTTGACGATTGCTTCGATCTGGTTGCGAGGGGTCTGCCCTTCATCCAGAGTCAGCCGAAGCCGCTCGGTCATTAGCGCCACATCGACGTCGCTCACGCCAGGCAGGCGTTCGACCGCACCCCGGACCTTGCCGGCGCACGACGCACAGTCCATCCCGGAAACCGTCCATTCGTAGGTTGCACTGTCGTTCGCCGTCATCACGCCCTTCCAACCCGCCCAGCGGGCAACATTGTATTTGCTGAGTCGGGAACCTAAGGTCTCTAGTAGCTATAGCTTCAAGAGGAAATCTGATGCTCACCATCGGAAAATTGGGCGAAGCGGCCGGCGTGAAGGTTCCGACGATCCGCTACTACGAGCAGATCGGGCTCCTGCCGGAGCCAGATCGCAGTGCCGGGAACCAGCGGCTCTATGGGCAGTCGGCACTGGATCGGCTAGCCTTCATCCGCCATGCGCGGGAGCTCGGTTTTCCGCTGGACGCTATCCGAGACCTTCTGAGTCTCTCTGACAGACCCGATCAATCCTGCGCAGCCGCCGATGTCATCGCCAGGGCGCAGCTGGCCGAGGTTGAAAGCCGCCTTGCGCGCCTGACTGCGCTGAAAGGCGAACTTGAGCGCATGGTCGTGCAATGTGCAGGCGGTCGGATTGCCGATTGCCGGGTCATTGAAGTTCTGGGCGACCATTCGCTATGCGCAACCGATCACCAGCATCCGGAGAGCGAGGCGGCATCGTGAACGCACCCGGCACCCTCGCCATCTACATCGGTGCCGCTCTGGCCGAGATTGCGGGCTGCTTTGCGGTCTGGGCATGGATGCGGCAAGGCGCGAGCGCGCTCTGGCTGGTCCCCGGCCTCCTGAGCCTGGCCGTCTTCGCTTGGCTCCTGACCCTTGCCCCCTCCGATTTTGCGGGGCGGGCCTACGCAGCTTATGGCGGGGTCTATATCGCAGCCTCGCTCCTCTGGCTGTGGCTCATCGAGAAGCAGCGCCCGGACACTTGGGACCTGACAGGTGCCGCAATCTGCCTCGCCGGTGCGGCCGTCATCCTGTTGGCGCCGAGGGCGGCTGGTGGATGATCGGGGGTGCTCTCCAAGATCAAGGCAGCCGACTGCCGCTCATCGTTGCCGACATCACGATAGAGCCAACCTTTGCGGACGGACTCCCGCTCTTCCAGCGTAGCAGCTGTGCGCATCAAATAAAATCAATGACTTATACTGGAGAAGGTTGGACGTCAGACCCATCCCCTCCGCCATTTGTTTTCTTAAAAATCTGATTTTATGAAATAATTCTTGATTTCGGTGGCAATCAGCGGCTCAGACTCGGGGATCGGAAATCTAGAAAGCCCGAAGGATGCAGGGGATCAATATTCGTTCCTTCGATTCGGTTTGCGTGCCGATCAGCGCGAAGGCAGTGTCCAGCATGGCGGTGACATCCTGTTCGACCATTCCGACATTGCCCGGGAGGAACGAGCCGAACGGGTCCCAGTCAAAACAGCCATATCTTATCCAGCCGGCGCCAGTCGCCAGTTCGCTGTGCCAGCGGACAACGCCCTCAAGCGAAATGGTCGAGTTGACGAACAGGCCGGAAGGGCCATCGGGCACGAAGCCTGCGAGGGCTTGCGCTGCTTTCTCGGCTGAGTAGCCGGATGCCATGATATACGCATCGGGAACCGAAATGCCGCGGGCGCTCTGGGCCGCCAGAAAGCCTTCGAGGCGCGCAGCCGTATTGTGGTCGGTCAATCGGCCACCGAGGAATTTCAAGGGGCCGCTCCAGCCCAGGTCCTTCTCACAACGATCAAGAATGAGATCGGTCAGATCTCGGGCCGCGGTGTAGTTGTCCGAGATCACCGAAGGCGCGTCGCTGCCCGGCAAATCCAGATTGATCGATTGCACGCCCGATGCCCGACAAAACGCGGATATGCGATCCGGGTCGGTTGCGCCGGTCGAGATAACGCATTCAGCCCGGTATGAAACGAGTTCCTTGGCGGCTTCGAATTCCAGTTCCGGATCGCGCTGTGTGCAGGTGATGACCGGAAAAAGCTCGTGCTCGCGCGCGACCTGTTCGAATTGCTCTGCAATCTTGCCAAAATAGCGGTTGTCGTATTTTGGAACGATCATCCCGACAATGTTGGACCGCTCCCTTCTCAGCAGACTGGCCTGAACATTGACAGCGTATCCCTGTTCTTCCGCAAGCCGGATGACGCGATCAGCCAGCTTCTGGCCGATTCTTCGCTTCTTCCAGGTCCCGTTGAGGATGGAACTGACCGCGCTCGGAGAGGCGCCGGCCAGCGTCGCAAGATCGTAAATTGTTGTTCTTTTTGTATATTTATCCATCTCGTCCTTCTCGGCCTGACGCTGTTTACCGGCGGTTTGGAAATGCATCTTGACTCAGATAAATCGATGGAGCAATGTTTGCTCAATCGAATGAGCACGCTGTTCATTCGATTGCGCACCTGAATATGTGCGGGGGAGGACATCAATGCGAGCCGCAGCAACCCGTTCCGACGGGCGGTCAGAGCTGCGGCATCGCCTTTGTCATCCGTCCTCCGCACAAGATTCGCTCACATGTTTTTGGAGGAAAATTCACATGACCAGGACCACTTTGCTTGCGGCCGCATCGACGCTCGTCGCGGCCATGTTCGCCACGCCGGTATATGCGCAGACGGTTGCTTTCCTTATGCCCGATCAGGCTTCGACACGTTACGAAGAGCACGATTGGCCCGGCTTTCAGGCGGCCATGGCCAAGGCATGCCCGGACTGCACATTGATCTACCAGAACGGCAACGCCGATGTTGCGCTTCAGCAGCAGCAGTTCAACTCAGTCATCACCCAGGGTGCGAGCGTGGTCGTTCTTGACCCGGTGGATTCGGCTGCCGCCGCTGCGCTGGTGCAGATCGCCCACTCCCAGGATGTCAAGGTTATCGCTTACGACCGTCCGATCCCGGACTCGCCGGCGGACTTCTATGTGTCGTTCGACAATGAAGGCATCGGCTACGCCATTGCACAGTCACTGGTCGAGCATCTGCAGGCCGAGGGTGTGCCGGAAGGCGCAGGGGTTCTTCAAATCAACGGTTCGCCCACCGATGCGGCAGCCGGCCTGATCCGTGACGGGATTGATCGCGCGCTAGATGCGTCGCCCTACAAGACCTTGTCCGAGTTCGACACACCCGATTGGGCCCCGCCCAGGGCACAGGAGTGGACTGCTGGTCAGATCACCCGTTTTGGCACCGACATCAAGGGTATCGTTGCAGCCAACGACGGAACCGGCGGTGGCGCAATTGCAGCTCTGAAGGCTGCGGGTGTGGATCCGCTTCCGCCCGTCACCGGCAACGACGCGACCATTGCCGCACTGCAGCTGATCATTGCCGGCGACCAGTACAACACGATTTCCAAGCCGTCTGAAATCGTCGCCGCTGCGGCTGCCGAGATTGCCGTGATGCTGCTCAAGGGTGAAACCCCCGAAGCCAGCACGACCCTGTACAACACGCCGTCCAAGCTGTTTGTGCCGGCCGTGGTGACCAAGGAGAACATCAAGGCGGAGATCTTCGACGCGGGCATCCAGACCGTTGCCGAAGTCTGCACGGCCGAATATGCCGACGCTTGCGCCGCTCTCGACATCAAATAAATTGGAGCTCATGCGTGGCGCCTGAAGATGGCGCCACGCAACCATTCTTTGGGAGAGGAACGTCATGACACAGCAACAGACCGGCCCGGACCGTGGAGAGCCGATTCTTCGCCTGCGGGGTATTGGCAAGCAATTCGGTGCCGTGACTGCGTTGGAAGACATCGAACTCGATGTCCATTCAGGTGAGGTTGTCGCTCTGGTGGGAGACAACGGCGCGGGCAAGTCGACGCTGGTCAAGGTACTGGCCGGTGTGCACCAACCGACCTCCGGCACCATCGAGTATCTCGGAAAGCCGGTGACGCTGGATACGCCCGGCAAAGCGCTGGAGATGGGCATTGCCACGGTTTTCCAGGATCTGGCGCTGTGTGAGAACCTCGATGTTGTTGCCAACCTCTTTCTCGGCCATGAAATTTCGCCGTGGCGCATGGACGAGGTGCAAATGGAAGTCCGCGCCTGGACGCTGCTGAAGGAACTGGCAGCCCGCATCCCGTCAGTGCGCGAGCCGATCGCCTCTCTTTCGGGTGGCCAGCGGCAGACGGTGGCGATCGCGCGCTCGTTGCTGCTGGATCCCAAAATCATCATGCTGGACGAACCGACTGCAGCACTGGGTGTGGCGCAGACCGCAGAGGTCCTCAATCTGATCGAGCGGGTCCGTGATCGCGGTCATGGCGTCATTCTGATTTCGCACAATATGGAAGATGTCCGCGCTGTCGCAGACCGCGTCGTCGTGTTGCGGCTGGGGAAAAACAATGGCGTCTTCACCGCCGAGACATCGCATCAGGATCTCGTGGCGGCCATTACCGGCGCCAGCGAAAACTCGGTCTCGCGCCGTGCAGCCCGCCAACTAGAGCCCGTGAGTGAAAACCAATGACACAGGAAACCCAATCCACTCCGCAACTTGATCGCGCCGACACGCGCCTGCGCCATGACGCGGGCCTGTCAGGTGCACTGCGCGGCTTTACCGACCGGGTTCGCTCGGGTGATCTTGGAATGCTGCCGGTCGTCGTCGGTCTGCTGCTGATTTCGGTGGTTTTCAGCACCCTCAACCCGATCTTTCTTGCACCCAACAACCTTGTGAACCTGCTGTTTGATGCAGCAGCCGTGGGCTTCATTTCGCTCGGCGTCGTCTGCGTTCTCTTGCTTGGAGAGATCGACCTGTCGATCGGCTCGATGAGCGGTCTTGCCTCCGCCATTACCGGTGTGCTCTGGATCAATATGGGCATTCCCTTGCCTGCCACGATCCTTGCCGTGCTGCTCTCTGGCGCGGTGGTCGGGCTCGTGTACGGCTTTTTGCGCAACCGCTTCGAGATGCCAAGTTTCGTGGCAACCCTGGCAGGGCTGCTGGCGCTCCTGGGAATGCAACTCTATATTCTGGGGCCGACCGGATCGATCAATATGCCCTTCACCTCGGCGCTCGTGCGGTTCGGACAGATCATGATCATGCCGGCATGGCTCTCCTATCTGGTTGCCGTCATTCCCGGCGCGCTGATGGTGATTGGCGGCATCCGCACCAATCAACGACGAACTGCGGCCAACCTCTCCTCTTCCGGGATGAGTGTGACGGTCGTCAAGGCCGCATCTCTGACAGCCGCGCTGGTCCTGGCAGTGTTCTATTTGGAGCAGGGGCGCGGCGTGCCCTGGATGTTCGGCGTTTTCGTGCTTTTCGTCATGATGCTTGATTACGCCCTGACCCGGACCCAATGGGGCCGGTCGATGTTTGCCGTGGGCGGGAATGCCGAAGCCGCCCGCCGCTCGGGGATCAACGTCCAGCGCATCCGGCTGTCGGCCTTCGTGGTGTGTTCGACCTTGGCGGCCCTGGGAGGCGTGTTCGCCGCCGCCCGCCTTGCGTCTGCCAGCCAGCAGGCCGGGACCGGTGACGTCAACCTCAATGCGATCGCTGCGGCGGTGATCGGCGGCACGTCACTGTTCGGTGGGCGCGGGTCGGCCTGGTCTGCCTTGTTGGGTGTTCTCGTCATCATGGCAATTTCCAACGGTCTGACACTGCTCAATCTGAGCTCGTCACTTCGCTACATGATCACAGGTGCCGTCCTTGCCATTGCGGTCATCGTTGACTCGCTCGCACGCCGGTCGCGCGCAAGCCACGGTCGCGCCTAGGGTCCCAGGAGAAAATGCAATGAACAAAAAGATGGAAAACAAAACCGCAGCCATCACCGGTGCGGCCTCGGGGATCGGACTCGAATGTGCCCGGATCCTGGTAGAAGAAGGTGCGCATGTGGTGCTGATCGACCGGGCGAAAGACCGGCTGAACGAACTCTGCGAAGATTTGGGCGAGACTGCAAAACCGCTCGTGATCGATCTTCTCGACGGTCCCGCAGTGTCAGCGATGGCGCCGCAGATCGAAGCATTGGTCGGCCCGCTCGATATCTTTCATGCCAATGCGGGCGCCTATGTCGGCGGGGCTGCCGCGGAGGGAAATCCGGACGAATGGGACCGGGTTCTCAATCTCAACATCAACGCGGCGTTCCGAAGTGTGCAGGCCGTTTTGCCGGGCATGATTGCGCGCAAAAGCGGTGATGTCATATTTACCAGCTCTGTCGCGGGCGTTGTTCCGGTGGTCTGGGAACCGATCTACACGGCGTCGAAATTTGCGGTGCAGGCGTTTCTTCACGCCACGCGCCGCCAGGTTTCGCAACACGGCATCCGCATGGGTGCCGTCCTCCCCGGGCCAGTCGTCACGGCTCTGCTTGACGACTGGCCCAAGGAAAAAATGGAAGAAGCGCTTGCCAATGGGTCGCTGATGCAGCCGCGCGAAGTTGCCGAAGCCGTCTTGTTCATGCTGACGCGTCCTCGCGGTGTCGTGATCCGCGACATGGTGATTCTGCCAAACAGTGTTGATCTGTGACCGGTTCAAGCATTGGAGGGAACCCATGACCAAATTGGACAATGGCTCAGGCGGTTATGTACTTGGAATAGATGTGGGGACAGGGAGCGCCCGCGCAGGTGTCTTCACGACAGACGGACGCTTGGTTGGTACCGAAAAATCTCCAGTGCCGATTTACCGTGAAGGCGCCGATGTGGTCGAGCAATCGAGCGAAGACATCTGGCAGGCAGTTCTAACGTCGGTGCGCGGTGCGGTGGCCGCAGCAGGTGTGGCGCCAGAACAAATTCGCGGCGTAGGTTTTGATGCCACATGTTCACTGGTGGTGCTCGGCGAGAACGGCACACCCCTGCCTGTGGGAAACCCGAAACAGCCTGATCGCAATATCATGCTGTGGATGGACCATCGGGCGGTAAAGCAGGCCGAACGCATAAATGCGAGTGGCCACAAGGTCCTCGCCTATGTGGGCGGCCAGATTTCGCCCGAGATGGAAACGCCGAAACTGCTGTGGCTCAAGGAGAACCGTCCGGACATTTTCGCCAAGGCCTGGCAATTCATGGATCTGACCGATTATCTGACCTGGAGAGCCTCGGGCGATCTCTCCCGGTCGATCTGCACATTGACCTGCAAATGGACCTATCTGGCGCATGAAAACAGATGGGATCCTGACTATTTCAACGCCATCGGACTGCAGGAGCTGGTTGACGAGGGCTTTGAGCGCATAGGCACGAATGTGGTTGCCGCCGGCTCATCGCTGGGGTCGGGCCTGACCAATCAGGCTGCAAACGATCTGGGGCTTCTGCCCGGAACGCCCGTGGCGGCTGGCCTGATCGACGCCCATGCAGGTGGTATCGGATCTGTCGGGGCAGAGGGAGGCGGCGGCGCCGAGGCCAATCTCGCCTATGTGTTCGGAACGTCCTCATGCACCATGACCACCACCCGCGAACCGGTCTTCGTGCCGGGCGTATGGGGGCCGTATTTTTCCGCGATGGTCCCGGGCCTTTGGCTCAATGAGGGCGGCCAGTCCGCGGCCGGGGCAGCCATCGACCAACTGCTTGATTTTCATCCCCATGCTGCGGAAGCCCAGGCGGAAGCTGCGCGCGAGGAGCTGTCCCTGCCGGCCTGGCTGGCGCAGCGCGCCGACGCCATGTTGAATGGCAGTTCCAATGCGGGCGCACTGGCTGGCTCCGTCCATGTGGTGCCGGAATTCCTGGGCAACCGGGCGCCGCATGCAGATCCGAAAACCCGCGCGGTCATTGCCGGCCTGGGGATGGAACGAGACATCGACAGCCTCGTAGCGCTTTACATCGCCGGCCTGTGCGGCATTGCCTATGGCTTGCGCCAGATCATCGATGCGCAAGCCAGGGCGGGAGCCAAGGTGGACCGCATCGTCATCAGCGGCGGCGCGGGCCGCAGTGATCTGGTCCGGCAGTTGCTGGCCGATGCAACAGGGGTCGAGATTGCTGCGCCTGCAACCGAAGAACCCGTTCTTCTCGGGGCGGCAATTCTGGGAAGTGTTGCCGCTGGAATTCATGACGATATTCACAAGGCGATGGCCCGGATGTCATCCTTTTCATCGCGCTATCAACCGCAGACAGGGGCTGTTCGCGACTTTCACCACGCCCGGTTCGACATATTCGAACAGTTGCAGGCGGTTGCAAGAACGGCTGCGGACACCGCCTGACGAGGCTTGCCGATCGTTGCTGAGCCGGTTTGCTTCCCACCCCGCCGCATGCGGCCATCTTGCGGCGGGGTTATGCCGTCTCGGATCAGGAGACCTTGTCCTTATGCGTCCAGGATTGCGGTGAAACCTTCGAATGTCGGGTGCCCGGCATACATGCCCTTGTTGGAGCCCGCATTCCTGTGGGAATTGCGGAAGCTTTCAGACCTGGTCCAGTCAAGGAAATGCTGGTGCGACTGCCAGACCGTGTGTGACGCATAAAGCGTCTGCCGGGTTTCTTCGTTGCGCGGCCCTTTCAGCAGATGGAAGGTCTCGAAGCCTGGCATTTGCTTGAGGCTGGAATTCCGATTGCGCCAGAGGTTCTCAAACGCCGTCTCGTGGCCTTCGTTGACGATGAAGCGGTTCATGGCGATGTACATGGTGGTGTCTCCTGGGTTTACGGTTTGAGGTTTAACTTCTGCGGGTTTGATCGCCCTGCAGTTTTGGGGTGCCCGCCGCCCGGAGCGGGTGTCTGGATCGCGATCACCTGACTATCTCCGGAACTCGACGGGAATGACAAAGCTGGTTTGAGCACCCGCGGGAGGCTTGGGGAAGGGTGAGGCCCGCTTGATGTGGGCGATGGCGGCGCGGTCGACGCGTGAGTTGCCGGAACTTCGTGACACCGAAACCGACGATGCCTTGCCGCTTGATGCCACCTTGAAGCGGACATAGGCAACACCGCGGCCTCCGGAATTTGTCTGGCGGGTTCGGGCAATCCTTGCATACACCTTGCCCGGGTAATTCGCGGCAGCAGCATTTCCGGTGGCGCCGGTTTTCGATGTTGACCTGGCCTTGCCGCCGGGTGCGGCCTTTGCCGATGCCCGGCCTTCGTGCGATCCGGCTTTGCTGTCGATCTTCGCGTTGGCGACCTTCTGGCCCGTGTCCGGCTTATTCCTTGCCGGTTTGCGAACGGGTTTTGGTTTTGGTTTGGGTATCCGTTGCAGACCCGGCTCCGGCGCTGGCGCTTGGATCGGCTCGATCGTTCTTGCCGCTTTGGCCGGCGATAGCTTGTCCGGCTCGTCGGCGGCTTGCACCGGTTTGACCGGCGTCGACGCGGGCGGGACGGATTTGGGCGTGACCGGCCGGATCAGCGCGGGCAGTGCCGCTTCGGGATTCTTCGTCAACGGTACCGGTAAACCAGGCGCCGGAGAGGCTGGCGCCGCAGCCAGAGCGGTCACCGGACTGGACGCGGCAACGGTCACGCTGGGTTGGAGCGGCGGCACGGACCCGGTTGCGGTTTCAAGCGGCGGTTGCTGTGCCTCGACAAGACGCGAGTGCTCGACAGGGACAGCAGGTTCAAACCTGTCTCCCGCCCTGACCAGATCGGCAAAGCTGCTGCCCAGCGCTGCCATCTCGGTGGCCTGGCTGCCTTCGATCTGCACAGGGGCCTGGCGCGAAGGCGCGATCGCCATCGCGGCAACGTGGAGAATGGCCGATCCCGACAGGGCCAGGAGTGCCGCCAGACGCAGTTTCGACATACCGGTCATTTCATCTCCAGCCCCTGCTCGGTCACCAGCATGATCTTGCCGGCCCCGAGGGCCTTCAGTTCAGCGCTGATCTGAATGAGTTTGACCGCACTGAGATCCCGGTCCGGCACCAGCCGGATGATGTCGAGATCATCGGGGCCGGCTTCCTGCTTGATGGTTACATAATGCGCCGGTGTGACCGAGGCGCCGCGATACGTCATCAGCCCGTCCGCCATCACCACCAGCGCGTCCGGCGGTTCGCGGTTGTCCAGGTCCGTTGTCGAGACCAGCTTGACGCCCTGCTCAAGCGGCGGCGCGATCTGGGCAGCCACAAGAAAGAAGATCAGCATCAGGAAAACGATGTTGATCAGCGCGATCGTCGGTTCGGCTTTGCTCCGGCGGGTTTGGCTGGAGGACAGGTGCATCGGATCGGCCTATTGAACGATTTGCAGGCCAAGGCCCGGCAGTTTGCGGGCAATCAGCAAAATGTCGACCAGCTGTTGGGAATTCGCCGTGGCATCCACGGACACAATCAACACATTGATCCGGTTCACAGATTGCTGGTGCGCAAGCTCGCGGGCGAGATCGTCGACAGGCAGCGGAGCGCCATTGAGGGAAGTTCGACCCTCCGACAGCTTGATGAAGGCCGGAACCAGATCAGCGGCAGCCGCACCTGTGCCGCCACGTGTTCCCAATTCGACATCGGCAAACCGCGAGAATGTCGATGACAGCATGAAAAACAGCAAAAGCAGGAAGATCACATCGATGAGCGAGGTCATCGAGATCCGCCGCCTGTGTCTGCTTGATGCTTCAAACCGCATGGGCGGATACCAAGGGCGAGCCAGCCGTTTGAGGTGTTCTCTGCGGCTCGTTCAACGCCTCATAGATCGATGGGTTGAGAACGTGCGCCACTGCCGTTTCAAGCGCCAGCTTGTGCCTTTCAACCCGGCTTTCAAAATAGGTCAGCGCCATGCTTGTCGGCATCGCCACGCCGAGCCCGACCGCCGTGGTCAGCAGCGCGACCCAGATGCCGCCGGCCAGGATCGAAGGATCGACATTGTTGCCCGAGTGCTGCAGCGCCTGAAACGCGGTGATCATTCCCAGAACCGTGCCGAACAGGCCGATCAGTGGTGCGGTCTGGGCGATGGACTCGAGGATCCGGAAACCCGACTGAATGCCATTGATCTGGGTGGAGGCCGAGAGCATCAGTTGCTCCTCCAGCGCGCCGCGTGAAATGCGGTTTTCATCGTGCAGATGCTTCAACCGGCTTGCCAGCTCGACAATGTCGCGCAAACCGGCCGGCATCCGGTCAAGCTGCACGCGGTCGCCACGCCCGCTGTTGCCCTTCAGGCGTATCGGCGGATCAACCCGTGGCCGGGCGCCAACATCGAGGGCGCTGAATTGCCAGAGCTTGAACAAGATTGTCGCCACGGCGATGAGCGAGAGCGCCAGCAACAGCACGACAACGGGTCCGCCAACGCTGATGAAGTGCTGGAACCGCTCAAGCGGGTTTTCAAAAATGGTCATCCTGCGATCTCCGTCCTGGTTGAGCTTTTGACATCCAGATGATCGATGCACTCCGTGCCTGTGAGACCTTCGCCCTTGCACGAGGCAGCGCCATTGATCAGAATCCGGGCAACCGCGGCGCAGTGGGTGTCCGGCAGATCAAATTGCCGAACCCGTGGCTTGCCTTGCGGCAATGCCTTGAAATCGAACAGGGTGAAGCGGCTGACCTTGCCGCCCTGATCGAACAGGACGGTTTCAAGGGTCATTTCCTCAATCGACTTCCCGGTCGTATTGGTCACAACAAACACCAGCCGGCAGGCCTGCTCGATCTGCTCGACCGCGTTGAGGTCGAGCGAAAGCCTGGCCTGCACGCCGGTTTCGGAGTGTGCAGGCGAAGCGGCAATCGCAAGACCCAGGATGACGGCCCGGATTGCGGACCCGGAACTGGCACATTTCATGTTCATCGCCTCGGGATTTACCAGCCGAACTGCTTGGCAAGGGTGAGCTTGAAGGTTCGGCCCTTGCCATTGTCGTTGGAGAGGAAGTCGCGGTACTTGGTGTCAAACAGGTTCTCAACCCGGAACGAGGCTTCCCAGCCGGCAAACCGGCTTTGCTGATCAGGTCGCCAGTTGAGGTAGAGATTGTGGGTGTTGAAGGCTTCCCGGCGCAGGGCTTCGGCAACCAGATCAGTGGCTGTGGCGGATACCGGGACCCGGCTCTCGGCAAAGACAAAGCGGCCTTCCCAGCCGACGGTCATCCCCCGGTCGGGCATCCGGTAGCCGAGACCGAGATTGAACTCGGGCGGCGCCACCGTGGTCAGGCCGGTGCCGGAGCTCAGGTCTGTGCCCACTGTCACTCCGAGGCTCGCGTCTGCGAAAAAATTGTCCCTGGTGTATCCGGCCTCGAATTCGACGCCGTAGATCTCGGCACGGCCAACATTGACATATTGCGGATACAGGTTTCGCTGGCGGATGATCAGGTCGTCAATCTTGTTGTAAAATCCCGTGGTCTTGAAATCGAGACTGTCTCCGTCCTGCATCAGGCCGGTGGTCGAGACGACAAATCCCATTTCATAGTTGTTTGATTTCTCTTTCTTCAGATCCGGGCTGTGGTTGGGCGCTACGCCCGCGCCATAATCATTGGAATAGATCTCGTCTAGGGAGGGAAAACGCTCGGTATGGGCGTAGGAGCCGAAGATCGAGAAACTGTCTGAAATCTTGTAAAGGGCGGCAAGTTTTGGCGAAAAGGCGACATCCGTCTTGTCAGCGGGCATCAGGCCGCCGGCCAGCGCAGCAACCGAATTGTTGCTGCTGAGCTTCTGATAATCGATCCGCACACCCGGAATCAGGGTCAGTCTTTCATTCCAGATGAATTCGTTCTGGACAAAGACGCCGGCCTGGAAATCCGTCCCTTCAGGATGGTGGCCGAGTGGGTCGGCCGTGGCCGTGGTGCGTTCCTGCTGGATCAGCTGGCCACCGACGGTGAGGTAGTTGTCGAACCTGTCGCCGCTCCATTCGAAGGTGTTCTGGCCGACGAACTGATAGCTCTCATAGCCATAGGTCGAATCCTGACCGATATTGCTGGACGTGCCGAGCGAGGCGTTCGACTGTTCATTGGTGATGTTGTTGTAGGACAGCGTCAGCTTGAGATCGAGCCAGGGATTGTCTGTTGCAGCATCCTCATAGGAAATCTGCGCCTGCCTGTTGTTGACGACACGGTCGACGGTGCCAAAAAATCCGGTCGGCTGAAGTTGCGAATAGGCCTGATTGTCCTGGTCGCTGGTAAACTGGCTGTAGCTGAGCTGAACTTTGCGCTCCTTGTTCTCGTCGAGATAGAATGTGCCCTTGGCGAGACCGTTCGGGGTGGTGAAGTCCGAGCCCTCGATCGCCATGCCGTCGCCATCGCTGAACTCGTCGGCGGTGCGGTAATTGCCCGACACCAGGAACTCGGCATAGTTGCTCAGACGCATGGCGAGAATGCCGCTGGCCAGATACCCGTTGGCGTTGGAATCATAGCTGCCCTTCAGCTTGAGCGCGCCATTCTGACCGTCAGCGAGATAGTCCGAGGCCTCCTTGGTGGTGAAGTTGATGACGCCACCCAGGGCGCCGGAACCATACAGAGTTGACGAGGCCGGTCCGCGCAAGACCTCGACCCGCTTGAACAATTCCGGGTCATTGAAAAAGCCGCCCATGCGGTATTGCTCGAAGAATTGCGGCACGCCGTCGACGTTGACAACAATGCGGCCTTCCTCGCTGGCCGATTCACCGGCGCCAATACCGCGTATGTTGAAGGTCTGGCCAAGGGCACGATTGGCTCCGCCGACCACACTGACATTGGGAACAGCCTTGAGGATATCGGTGACGGTAGAGGCCTGCTTGTCGTCGATATCCTCCTGCTCTAGGGCAGTGACCGCTTGCGGAGTGTCGACGGCAACCTTGGCGCGGCCTGCGCCAAGGATCAGCCTTTGCAGCAGTGTGAATCCGTTGCGGGTTTCCCCCGTCTCGGTGGCTTCCTGCGCCTGCGCGGCCGGAATCGCCGTCAGTGCCGTTGTCGCACACAGTGCCAACGTCACTGCAGTGCGGGTCATTCTCATCTTGAAAACAGTCATAACGCCCTTACCCTGATCCATTTTGATTGAATGGCTGGCTGGCGATACGCTTGCTTGCCGCTTTGGTGGCTTCGTCAGTTTGATGCGATTTTCAAACTTGACAGTTTAACTCACCTTATGCGAGACGTCGTTTACTAAAACTTGAGTCCAGTAGTCAAGTTAAAATCGTAGCGACGTTAATGCCCAGCCAGCGCGCAGCAAGCCAGGCCAACAAACGGATGTTGACCATGGAAGATTCCCAACACGCGCCGCGTCGGCCGCCCGACCTGAAGCATCCATCCTTGAACGACCGGGTGATCGCCTCGCATGCCTTGTTCGGCGAGCGCAAGGAAGTGGCCATCGAGCATGATGGCGCCGTCTACCGGTTGAAAATCACCAAGCAAGGCAAACTGATCCTCAACAAGTGAGCGGCGAGATGAACCAACAAATTTCCATCAGCGCTGCGGCCATTCGGACCGCGCGCAAAGACAACCCGAAAATGCGTGAACGCGATCTCGCCAGCCAGATCGGCGTCTGCGAAGCGGCCGTCCTCGAAGCCTGCATCGGCGACTACGTCGAGCCGATCGATCCTGATCTGGATGTCTTCTTGCCAATGCTGGGTCAGGCTGGCGAAGTCATGGCGCTCTCGCGCAATGATGCCGCTGTGCATGAAAAGACCGGTGTGTACGGCGGCTACAGGTCCGGCCAGCATGCCTCGATTGTTCTGGGCACGGACATCGATTTGCGGATTTTTCCGCGCCACTGGCGTCACGCCTATCATGTCGCCAAGCCGCTCGATGACGGATCGGTCCAATACAGTTTCCAGTTCTTCGATGCCTTTGGGGATGCTGTCCACAAGGTCTTTGCCCGCGCGGCCACCGACATGACCAGATGGACCGCGATCCGGGACCAGCTACGTGTTGCCAGGCAGCCCGCCACGTTTGCAAAAAGGGCTGCGCCAGGCACGCGCGCCACGCCCGCCGGCCATGATATCGTGGCGTTGCGCCAGGCCTGGGCCGGCATGCAGGACACCCATCAGTTCCAGTCCATCCTGCGCAAGTCACGGATGACCCGTCTTGCTGCCATTGAGGCGATTGGCACCGACTTTTGCTGGAAGCTTTCCGAGGATGCGGCTGATCTGGTGTTGCACCAGCTCGGCTCTGATCAACTGCCCGTCATGATCTTTCTGCGAAACGCCGGCACTTTGCAGATCCACTCCGGTCCGGTTCACACCATCAAGCAGGTTGGCCCCTGGCTGAACGTGCTCGATCCGGGGTTTCACCTGCATCTTCGCGCCGACCAGTTTGCGGCAATCTGGCTCGTGCGCAAGCCGACCAAGGCCGGCGATGTCTATTCGCTGGAGATCTTCGGTCCCGGCGGCGAGCAGACGCTGATGATCAATGGCTACCGGCGCGAGGGCGACAGCACCGATGCGGTGGCACAGTGGAACCGGCTGGTTCAGGCGCTGCCGCGCGCGGGTGCCCTGGAGCCCGCCAGAGCCGGCGTGACGGTGGAGGAAGTGCGTTGACTTTTCCTCTTGAACAAACAGCCCGGCCTGTGATGAGCCGGCGGGTCATGACGTCTTTTCTCGTGGCTGCCGCGGCGACACTTGCGGTTGGAGCATCCACGGCAAATTCCGAGCAGCTGCGGGCACAGCGCGTTCTGGCAATTGGCGGCGCGGTGACCGAAATTGTCTACGCGCTGGGCGAACAAGACCGGCTGGTGGGCCGGGACTCGACCTCGACCTATCCGCTCGAGGCGGCCGATCTGCCTGACGTCGGCTACATCCGCGCCCTGTCCCCTGAAGGCGTCTTGTCGGTCAAGCCGGACCTGGTCCTGGCGCGCGAGAACAATGGTCCGCCCGAGGCGGTCGAGGTTCTCAAGAGCACCGGGATCCGATGGGTCGACGTGCCCGACGACTTCACCCTGGACGGCGTCGACGAGAACATTGCAATTATCGCTGCAGAACTCGGGGTGCCGGAAAAGGGCAATGCTCTTCGCACAAAGGTCGCCGCCGATATTGCCAGGGCCCGGAAGCGGCTGGCC
Source organism: Hoeflea sp. YIM 152468 (assembly GCF_029210485.1). Classification (GTDB taxonomy): domain Bacteria; phylum Pseudomonadota; class Alphaproteobacteria; order Rhizobiales; family Rhizobiaceae; genus Hoeflea. The sequence continues at coordinate 30,836 of NZ_JARGET010000025.1, read as the reverse complement.
GCCATCGACGACAGGCAGAAGGTCATGTTCGTGCTGACCGTGGAGGATGACAAGATCAACACCTCCGGCACCGGTACGGCCGCGAATGGCATTATCGAACTGGCGGGCGGTACAAATGTGATCGCCGATTTTGCCGGTTACAAGCAGATCAGCGATGAAGCGGTCATCGAGGCCGCGCCTGACATCATCCTGATGATGAACGGGCGCGGTGAAGCCGCCGATCATGCCGCGCCCAACGCGCTGCTCGAGGCGCATCCGGCGCTGTCCACCACGCCTGCGGTCAAGAACGGCAGGATCATCCGCATGGACGGTCTCCTGCTGCTCGGATTCGGACCGCGGACCGGCGAGGCAGTGTCGCAACTTGCCCAGGCGTTTTATGGCCATGAGCAGCATTAGCCTCGACGCCGGCGCGCCCCCTCGGGCAGGCATGCTGGCGGGGGACCGCTCGGCTTTTGCCCGGCGGATACTTCTGGTGCTGGTGGTGTGTTTGCTGTTCACCGCGGTGTTCAGCCTCGCATCCGGCGCCACTGACACGTCTGCGCTCCTGGTTGCCTGGGCGCTCTTGTCCGGGCAGGACAGTTTGATCACCGCCGTCGAGCGCGTGGTCATTCTCGACATCCGCATGCCGCGCCTGTTGCTGGGGATGATGATCGGCGCCTCGCTGGCTGTTTCGGGCGCCACCATGCAGGGGCTGTTTCGCAACCCGCTTGCCGATCCGGGCATTGTCGGCGTTTCCGCCGGTGCAGGCCTGGGGGCGGTGACATTCATCGTGCTTGGAGCCGGTGTCCTGTCCCCCGTTGCGGTCTTGCTCGGGCTCTATCACGTCCCGTTTGCCGCGTTTGCCGGCGGACTGGTGTTCACCTTCGCGCTGTACCGGATTTCAACCCGCAACGGCAGGACCTCGGTTGCTACCATGTTGCTTGCCGGCATCGCGCTTGGCGCAATGGCCGGAGCCTTCACCGGTCTGCTGGTCTTCTGGGCCGACGATCAGCAATTGCGGGATCTGACCTTTTGGGGCCTGGGCTCGGTTGCTGGCGCGACATGGCCGAAGGTTCTCGCGGTCGCGCCCATCATCGTGCCGATTTTGCTGCTTTCGCCTTTCATGGCCCGCGGCCTCAATGCGATGACCCTGGGTGAGGCAACCGCGCAGCATCTTGGCGTCAATGTTCAGATCTTCAAACGGGTCGCGATCGTCCAGGTTGCCGCAGCGACCGGCGCGTCGGTTGCCGTGTCGGGCGGGATTGGCTTCGTCGGCATCGTTGTGCCGCATCTGTTGCGCTTGCTGATCGGTCCCGACCATCGCTATTTGCTGCCGGCCTGTGCATTGCTGGGTGCCATCATGCTGTTGTTTGCCGACGCCATCGCCCGGCAGATCGTGGCGCCCGCCGAGCTGCCGATCGGCATCATTACCGCAACCATCGGGGCTCCGTTCTTTCTCTGGATCTTGCTGCGTCGTCGCGGCCTGATGGATATCTAGAATGCTCGAAGCGCACAATATTCAGGTTCGTCTTGGCAAAACCGACATTCTGCAAGGCATTGATATGTCGGCGGCAAAGGGGCAGTTCACGGTGATCATAGGGCCCAACGGGTCCGGCAAGACCACCTTGATGCGGGCCCTGACTGGCGAGATAAAATTCGACGGAAGTGCTCGTCTCAATGGCGTCGATATCGCCCATGCGCGCCCGGCTGACCTTGCCGGCATGCGCGGGGTGCTGCCGCAATCGACGGATCTGTCATTTCCCTTTACCGTGCACGAGGTGGTGCGGCTTGGCCTGACCATGGGGGTTCACTCCCATGTCGATATTTCCGGCCGGATTGACGATGCTCTGAGCGCCGTAGACATGAACGGGTTTGGCGGGCGGTTTTACCAGGAATTGTCGGGCGGCGAACAGCAGCGGGTGCAACTCGCGCGGGTTCTGGCACAGGTGTGGGAGCCGGTTTTCCAGCACGCGCCCCGCTGCCTGTTTCTCGATGAGCCGATTTCCAGTCTCGACATCAGGCACCAATTGCAGATCATGCAGATCGCCCGGCGCTATGCCGCTGCGGGCGGTGGTGTCGTCGCCATCCTGCACGACCTCAATCTGACCGCGCAATTTGCCGACCATGTGGTCTTGATGCACCAGGGGAGGGTGCATGCGTCCGGCCCGCCGAGACAGGTTCTGACCTCAGCCAATCTCGAGGCGGTCTATGGCTGTCCGATGGCCGTCAGCGATATTCCCCAGGGCATGGATTTCTTCGTGCTGCCGCTGATTGCCGCAATTCGTGAAACTTCGTGATTGCGGCAGGCAGAACCACTGCAACGTCAGGCGTGCGGTTTCCGACACTGGTTTGGAGTCATTCTAAACTATACTGTTTGACTCCAGTTTGAAGATATATTACCGAAAACCTCATATTTAAAGCCACGGGGATGAAATGGCGCAAACCGAACACGACACATCCGGAGACTGCCCTGCTGCGGTCTATCTGCGTCAGCAGCCGGAAAATCTTGTCGTCAATGGCTATCGCAACTGGATTGCGGGCCTGATGCATTCCGACTCGCGCTACTGGGATGCGGCCTGGTCGGCGCACGCCAAACTGCTGGGCACCGTCGACGGGCAGATCGCGCTGGATGCGATGTCATCCCTGGTGCGTCAGCTCGGGGCCTGCGCAACCTGCCCGCTGCGCTTCTACAAACCCGGCGCAGGCCATCTTTGCCGGGATGAATGTCTGGTGCTGGGCATGGTGTCGGGTGCGCAGCATGGCGACGAAGACAGTCTGGTCCAGTCGGCCAAGCTGCTCACCTGTTCCGATCGCTGCATCGAAATTGTTGATCTGGCCAGTGCCTATGCGGCGGTTCTGCTCGGCCACAGCCAGAAGCTGTCGCACATTCCACTTAGCGTCATCGTCGACATCGACAGGAGATCCGCCTTCGCTGCCGTGCAGTCGAGTGGCTCTCTTCACTAATTGAACCGAAACAAATTGGAGTACCGCAGACCATGAATCGTTTCGCATCTCTCATCGGGCTCGGCCTTCTGGCGTCCACCAGCATGACCGGCATCGCTGTTGCCGACGTGACTCCCGAGGCCGTTATCGCCCACTATGCCGATGTCGCGGAAGCCAAGTTCGGTGACGCGTTGACCAGCGCCAGGTCGCTCGATGGCGCCATCGAGCAGTTTCTTGCCGATCCCACCGACGAAACTTTGGCCGCGGCCAAGGCTGCCTGGCTCGCAGCCCGGGTTCCCTATCAGCAGACCGAAGTCTACCGCTTCGGCAATGCAATAGTTGATGACTGGGAGGGCAGGGTCAACGCCTGGCCGCTGGACGAGGGTCTGATTGATTATGTCGATTCGAGCTATGGCTCGGAAAGTGACGAGAATTCGCTGTTCACTGCAAATGTGATCGCCAACCCGTCCATCGAGATCAACGGCAAGGTGATTGACGCAGGCACGATCACCCCGGAGCTGATTTCAGGGACGCTTCAGGAAGCCGGCGGTATCGAAGCCAATGTCGCCTCCGGCTATCACGCCATCGAATTTCTGCTGTGGGGCCAGGACCTCAATGGCAACGGCCCGGGCGCCGGCAGCCGTCCGGCGACCGACTACAGCCTCGACAATTGCACCAACGGCAATTGCCAGCGCCGCCGTGACTATCTCGGCGCAGCATCCGACCTGCTGCTGGCCGATCTTGAAGAGATGGATGCCAACTGGAAGGCCGGCGGCGCAGCACGGCTTGCGCTTGAACAGAGCGGTGTTGCCGGCGGGCTGTCGACCATCCTCACCGGCATGGGCTCGCTGTCCTATGGCGAGCTTGCAGGCGAGCGCATGAAACTGGGGCTGCTGCTTGGAGATCCGGAAGAGGAGCATGACTGCTTTTCCGACAACACGCACAATTCGCATCTCTACGACGCGGTGGGCATCCGCACCGCCTTCAGCGGCGCCTATACCAGGCCCGATGGCACGGAACTCACCGGCCCGTCATTGGCCGATCTCGTCGCGGCCAGGGACCCGGCCATTGCAGACGAACTGTCCGCGGATCTTGATGCCACGGTCACAGCCATGGAAGCGATGGCTGAGCGTGCGGAAAATGTCGAGGCTTACGATCAGATGATTGCCACCGGCAATGAGGCGGGCAATGCCACCGTGCAGGCGGCGATTGACGGTCTGATCAAGCAGACGCGCTCGATCGAACGCGTCATTGCTGCGCTGGATCTGGGATCGATCGACCTGGAAGGGTCGGACAGTCTCGACAGCCCCAACGCTGTGTTCCAGTAAGGGCAAGACCATGATCGTCTGCAGCTGCAACGTTATCTCGCGCACGGACATTGAGGAGGTCATCGTCGACTTCCTCAATGCCGACGAATGGCAGTTGATCACGCCGGGGAAGGTTTACCAGGCGATGAACGCCCGCGGCAAATGTTGCGGCTGTTTTCCGGGCGTGATCGATATCATCGTCGAAACAACTCAACGATACCATGCGCTTATGCAAAGTCCCGAGCCGAGGGTCGTGGATTTGCTCAACCGCATCGCCGACCAGCGGCTGCGTCTGGAAAACGCAAACAAGAGGAGTGCTGCCAAACGCCAATCGAACATGGTGGCCTGATGGTGTTATATGCAGGGCATTGATCACCGCAGGGACAAGGAAAATCATGAAAAAGAGCAAGAAAGTCATCGACTGCCTCAACCAGGCGCTTTTCCTCGAGCTGGGCGCTGTCAACCAGTACTGGCTGCATTACCGGTTGCTGGAGGATTGGGGCTATACCAAACTGGCTGCCAAGGAGCGGGCGGAAAGCATTGAGGAAATGCAGCACGCCGACAAGCTCATCGAGCGCATCATCTTTCTCGACGGCTTCCCCAATCTCCAGACAGTGGCGCCACTCAGGATCGGTCAGAACATCAAGGAAGTGCTGGAAGCCGATCTTGCCGGTGAGCAGGAAGCCTGGAGCGCCTACACCAAATCCCGCGACGTTTGCGAGGAAGAGGGTGATTATGTCAGCAAGAACCTGTTCGAGGCGCTGATCGCTGACGAGGAAGGGCACATAGATTTTCTTGAAACCCAACTCCAGCTTCTCGGCAGTCTGGGCGAACAGAAATATGGTCAGTTGAACGCATCACCGGCCGATGCGGACTGAACACGCAAGAGACAGTAATGGTTGCTGCAAACTTGAAGGCGGAGTCAGGCGTGATCCCGCACCGCGATTTTTGTACGCCCGCTGGTGTTAAACCGGTGCGGCGTCGTATGACGGATTACTTTTCATTACCTATCCCTGGGCGAGGCGGGGGTGCCGGTTTGCGCTGCATGCTGATGGCGGGCTCTCTCGTGATGTCACAGGGTGCGGCGCTGGCCGGTGATGCCGCTGGATTGCCAACCAGCCGCGACGATCTCAGCGCAAAAGACCGCAAACGGGTCGAACGCGTTGTTAAACCCGCTTCACGGTTTGATGCGCCGGAACAGTTCGAGCGGATGCAGGGCGGTGCCGGCACGTCGACCAAGCTGATCAACCGCGATTCCCTGTCTCATTTCAACACCAACCTGACCTTCAAGGAGGAGGAAACCTTCAAGCTCGGCAATGCGCTGTTTCGCAAACTCTGGGTTTCCTCTCCCGCCTCGACGCTGGCGTCGGACGGACTCGGCCCGCTGTTTAATGCCCGTGCCTGCCAAAGCTGCCACATCAAGGATGGCCGCGGGCACCCGCCGGAAGGCGCCGCCGACGCCACCTCGATGTTCCTGCGGCTTGCCCGCCCGGCCAGAACCAAGGAAGAGCGTCAGGCGCTCGAGGATTTCCTCGTCGCCACGCTGCCGGACCCGGTCTATGGCGGGCAATTGCAGGATCTGGCGGTGCCCGGCCTCAAGGCTGAGGGCCGGATGGTGATCGCGTATCAGGAGCAGCCGGTCGAGCTGGGCGATGGCTCGGTTGTGTCCTTGCGCAAACCGGCCTACAGCGTCGCCGATCTGGGGTTCGGGCCGCTGGACCCGGAAACCACGCTGTCGCCGCGAATGACGCCGCCGATGACGGGCATGGGCCTGATCGAGGCCATTCACCCCGCCGATATTCTTGCCCACGCTGACCCGGACGATCAGGATGGCGATGGAGTGTCCGGTCGTGTTGCAATGGCGATCGACCCGGCCACCGGGAAACCTGCCATTGGCCGTTTCGGCTGGAAAGCCCAGACTGCGAGCGTGCGCCAGCAAACCGCAAGCGCGTTTTCGGGCGACATCGGCATTTCCACGCCGGATGCCCCGGCGGGGCATGGCGACTGCACACCCAGCCAGGTCGCGTGCATGAACCTGCCCATCGGTGCTCAGGCAAACCTTGGCGAGACCGAGGCGCCCGACCCCGTCCTGGACCTGGTGACCTTCTATTCGCAGAATCTGGCCGTTCCCGCGCGCCGCGCCGTCGATGATGCCGCGGTGCTGGCCGGCAAGCAGATCTTCTATTCTCTGGGCTGTGCCACCTGCCATGTGCCGAAATTCGTCACCTCGCGCCGGGCCGAGACCCCGGCGCACCGGTTTCAACTGATCTGGCCCTATTCGGACTTTCTGTTGCACGACATGGGTGACGGGCTGGCCGACGGCCAGCAGGTGGGGCGTGCCAGCGGTCAGGAATGGCGCACGCCGCCGCTCTGGGGCATCGGCCTGACCGAAACCGTCAACGAGCACAGCTTCTTCCTGCATGACGGGCGGGCGCGCAATCTGAGCGAAGCCATCCTCTGGCACGGTGGCGAGGCACAGCGCGCCCGCGATGGCTTTGCCGGGCTGGCAAAGGCCGACCGCGACAATCTGGTGCAATTCCTGGAAAGTCTATGATGAAGCGTCTGCTGCTCTCCGTTGTGATGCTGATGGCCGGTTCGGGCGCCGCTGGGGCGGATGTGACCAGCCCGCGTCCGCCGATCGAACCCGTGCTTGAGCGAATGCTGGTGACCTATATCCGCCCCGGATATGCCGGGTTCAACCTGTCCGTATCCGGGTTAAGCACCGCGACCAGGGCTTTGTGCGAGACTCCATCCGGCGACAGGCTGGGTGCGGCACGTGCAGCCTTTCGCGCCGCCGCCGACAGTTGGGCGCGGATCGAATGGTTGCGGCTTGGGCCGGTGATGTCGCACAATCGGCTCGAGCGTGTGCTGTTTTTCCCCGATCGCAAGGGCACCGGCCGCAAACAGGTGCAATCGGCCATCGCGCAAAAGGACGCGAGCGTCACGGACGCCGGTTCCCTGGCGGGTCAAAGCGTCGCCATGCAGGGGCTAGGGGCCATCGAGTTCCTTCTGTTCGGCAGCGGCAGCGATGCGCTTGCGCACTCGAAGGCAAGTCACCGCTGCGCTTTTGCCCATGCCGCGGCTGACAATCTCGTCAATCTGTCCAACGAGATCATCACCGGCTGGGGGCCAGACAGCACTGCAGTGCCGGTTTTCCTCAAACCCGGCGCGGATAATCCGCTCTACAGAACCGACACGGAAGCGCTGAATGTGCTTCTGGGGCAGATGATCCACGGCCTGGAAGCGATCCGCGACACCCGCATCGGTGCCTTTCTCGACACTGAAAATCCGGATCACGATCGTCCGAAATCGGCATTGTTCTGGCGTTCGGAGATGACCCTGCCGACCATCCGCGCCGGCCTGTCCGGTCTGGAGGCGCTGTTCAATGCCAGCGGCATCGAGGTGGTGGCTGAGGACCAGGCCCCGAAGCTTGCCGCAATGATCCGTTTCGAGTTCAGCCAGGCAATCCGCACTGCCGACAGTCTCGATGCGCCGGTCGCCGAGCTGCTGGCCGATCCGCAAACCCGGGAAAAGCTGGCCTATCTCGCCTATGCCATCAAGATCATTATCGCACGTCTTGATCAGGAATTCGCGCAGGCGGGAGGCCTGGCGGTCGGCTTTTCATTCGGAGACGGCGATTGAAACCGCTTCTGATCGAACGCCGGACATTTCTGGCCGGTGCCGGTGTCGCCTGGCTTGGCAGTCTGGCACCGGCCGCCGCTGAAAGGCTGGCCGGGTCGGATATCCTGTTTGCCGCAGCCTATCGGGATGCCCAAGACGGCTATGGAATGGCCATCCTCGATGACAAGGCGGAGATCGTCTCGGCGCATGCATTGCCGAGCCGGGGCCACGGCTTTGCCACCCATCCGGACGCTGACTGGCTGGTAGCTTTCGCCCGTCGTCCCGGCAATTTTGCGGTTGCGTTGCCCCGTCAACGGACAGGCCAGCCGGTCGTGTTCCACACACCTCCGGATCGGCACTTTTACGGCCACGGCGCCTTTTCGGCCGATGGCCGGATTCTCTGTGCCGCAGAGAATGCGTTCGAGACCGGCGATGGTGTGATCGGGCTCTATGATGCCACTGACGGGTTCAGCCGTCTCGGCGAGTTCGCCTCCCACGGCGTAGGGCCGCACGAAATTATCCTGATGCCGGATGGCAAGACGCTGTGCGTCGCCAATGGCGGCATTCGAACCCATCCCGATCAGGGCCGTCAGAAGCTTAACCTGCCCACCATGGCACCATCGATTGCGTTCATCGAGATGGCCACGGGAACATTGCTCGCGTCGCATGCCTTGCCAGCCAACCTGCACCGGCTGTCATTGCGGCACATGGCGGTCGACGGCAGAGGTCAGGTCTGGATAGGCGGGCAATATGAGGGAGACGTGATGGATGAGATCCCTGTGCTGGCGAAATTGAGTGCGGATCGTGGCCTGGTGCCGGTCGATCTGCCCGGCGATGGCGCCATCGCCCTGGGCAAATATGCCGGCTCTGTCGCCATCAGCAGGGATGGCGCGACCCTTGCGGTTGCATCGCCAAAGAGAGGGGCCGTGGTTCTCCTCGACACCCTGACTGGCAAAGTCCGCAGTGTCGAGATGAAGCCTGGTACATGCGGCGTGCAGGCATGTGGCGATGGATTTGTCAGCTCCAGCGAAACCGGCCGCTTCGGCTCCCGCCATCACAATGTTGCCTGGGACAATCACATCGCGGCTTTGCTGGTCGCGCCTTCGTGAGTGCCGGTGCAGCGGTCATTTTACCGCTTCTTCGGTGGTGGCATATCGCTGCTCCATGTCCTTGATGTCGGCCATGCCGACCATGCGCTGGCGCTCGGCGAAACTTGCCACCAGACCATCATTTTCGGTCAGTGCACCCTGAGTGCGCAGATGCGTCAGCGCATCATGCATGCCCTTGATCGCACCCTGAAGCGAGGCGTTGGCATATAGCACGAGACCGACACCCAACTCCCGGAAGTCCGAAAGGCCGACGCTCGGGGTCTGACCGCCGATCACCATATTGACGAGTTGCGGCACCGGCAGCGTTTCCACGACCCGCCGTATTTCGTCAATCTGGCGCGGCGCCTCCACAAAGGTGATGTCGGCACCGGCCTCGATAAAGAGCTCGGCCCGCCGCATCGCCTCGTCGAGACCATGGGTGGCATAGGCGTCGGTCCGTGCAATCACCAGGAAATCGCCGGACTTGCGCGCTTCGACCGCCGCCCGGATCTTCTCCGCCATCTCCGCGCCGGGGATGACTCCCTTGCCTTCGAAATGGCCGCACCGCTTGGGAAATACCTGATCCTCGATCTGGATTGCATTGGCGCCGGCGCGTTCGAAACTGCGGACCGTGTGCCAGACATTGATGGCGTTGCCGAAGCCGGTATCGCCGTCGACGATAAGCGGCAGCTCGGTGATATTGCGAATGACGCCGATTGTGTCGCTCATCTGGGTCGGGCTGATCAACCCGACATCCGGCAAGCCGAGGTGCGCGTTGGTGACGCCGGCGCCAGTTATATAAAGCGCCTCGAAGCCGACATCCTCAGCCACGCGTGCGGCCAGAGCATTCATCACTCCAGGCACCAGCAGCGCCCGGCGTGCCTCAACCATTTCTCGCAATCGCCTGCCTGCGGATTGTTCCATGTTCGTCTCATCCTTCTGTCTGGGTTTTTCGCACAATAGCAGAGGCGCGCCTTGCGTCAACTGTTGACAGTTTCCAGATTACATGCACAGATACGACAATGGACCAGGGTCTGGCCAGGCAGCAGAACCGACATCAGGGGGTGCCCATTGACACGCAAGTTTAGCAAGCATCTAACCGGGGCAACCCTCGTCGTGCCCGGCACCGGCGTGATCGAGGCGGACCTTGTCATCGATGGCGAAAAGATCGCCGGGCTCGTCGAGCGCGGGGCCGCTGTCGAGGCTGACGAACGCATCGACCTGACTGGCCTGACTGTCTTCCCCGGCGGGGTCGACGTTCATCTGCACCTGGGTCACGGCAATGACATATCGCGCCCGCGGGTCCCGTCGGACGCGGCCAGCGAGACCGCTGCAGCGCTGCTGGGCGGCGTCACCAGCTTCATTCCCTATGTCATGAGCGGTGATCCGTACGAAAGCTTTTTCACCGACATGAAAGCGGTGACCGAAGCCGGCGCGCGGATCGACTTTAGCTATCATTTTATCATCGCGAGCGAAGCGCAGCTCGCCTCGCTGCCGCACTACGTCAATGATCTCGGTGTGCCCACGGCAAAGCTGTTCATGAACATCCGTGGCGATGAAGGCAAGCGACTGGGCCTGCCGGGTATCGATGACGGCTTCATGTTCCGGCTGCTCGAAGCGCTGGGGCCACTGGGCGGAATGATGTGCCCGCACCCGGAAAACATCGAGATCGGCTGGGCGCTGAGCGCAAGAATGCGGGAGATCGACCCGGAGGGGCACGGCGGCCTGAGCACCTGGAATGCCGCACGACCATCCTTCATCGAGGCAGAGGCGATACGGAGAGCGACCTATTTCGGCAAGGTCACCGGCACACCGGTCTACTGCGTCCACACCTCGTCAGCCGAGGCCCTGCAGGCCGCACTGGCCATGCGGCGCGACGGGTGTCCGGTGTTCATCGAGACCTGCAGCCATTATCTGGTTCACGACGTCGATTCCGATATCGGGATGGCTGGAAAGATCAACCCGCCCTTGCGTGAAAGCGCCGACCGGGAAGCGCTCTGGAAAGCTGTCGCTGACGGTCACGTGGATACGATCGGGACCGATCATGTGCACCGGACCATGGCATCGAAGCAGGGCGGGATCTGGAGCGCATCGCCGGGCTGCCCCGGGCTCGATACCTTCCTGCCCCTGCTGGTCAGCGAAGGCCACCACAAGCGCGGCATCCCGCTTGAACGCATTGCCGCGCTTACGTCGGCCAATCCGGCCCGGATCATGGGTCTGGGCGAGCGCAAGGGCGGCATCGCGGTCGGTCTTGATGCCGATCTGGCGATCGTGGACCTGAACGAGGATTATGTCGTGGGGCCGGAAACGCGGGCCACCGACGCAGGCTACTCACTCTACGACGGGATGACCCTGCGCGGCCGGGTTGTCCACGCGCTGACACGCGGGCGGTTTGCCTTGCGTGACCATCGCCTGCTGGACGAAGCCGTTGGCACCGGCAGGTTTCTGCGGCGCAGACTGCCGCCGCATCCAATCAAAAACACTCACCAATGAAGGAGGATAAGATATGAACCTACTGCAGAAAGTAATTGCTGCGGGTGCGATCACTGCTTTCTCGGCGATCGGCGCCCAGGCTGCGGAATTCAACTGGAACCTCGCGAACGCCTATCCGGCAAGCGAATTCCAGAGCCAGGCGATGCAGATGTTCGCCGACAAGATGCGGGACGTTACCGCAGGCGAACTGGACATTACCACCCATCATGGCGGATCGCTGTTTGCCAACCCCGTGGTTCTGGAATCAACCCGTAACGGTCTGGTCGAGATCGGTTCGGAACTGATGACCAATCTCGGGCGCGAGAACCCCTTGTGGGAACTTGACGGCATCCCGTTCCTCGTTACCTCCTATGCTGATGCAAAAGTGCTGTGGGACGTGACCCGCGAGCCATTGACCGAAGAGCTGGCCAAGAGCGGTGTGCGCCTTCTTTATGCGGTGCCATGGCCGTCACAGGGCTTCTTTTTCGATCGCGAGATCACCTCGCTCGACGATGTGAAGGGGCTGTCGATGCGCGCCTACAATCCGTCGACGACGCGTCTGGCCGAGCTGATGGGCGCCGTGCCGACAACGGTGCAGATCACCGAGATGCAGCAGGCCTTCGCGACGGGCCTGATCTCCAGCTTCAACACCGCCCCAACGTCCGGGGTCGTGTACAAGGCCTGGGAATACACCGACTACTATTACAAGACCGATGCCTGGCTGCCCAAAATGATGGTGTTCGTGCGCGAGGATGTCTACCAGACGCTTCCGGCTGACATGCAGCAAAAGATGCAGGACGTGGCGAAAGAGGTCGAGGCCTGGGGCTGGGCGCAGAGCGAAGCCAAGGTGACCGAGGCTGAAAAGGTGCTTGCCGATAACGGAATGAGCATTGTTGTGCCAAGCGCCACGCTTGCCGAGGAACTGAAGGAAGTCGGCGAGGCGATGGTAACAGACTGGCTGGCAAAGGCGGGCGATGCAGGCAGCGCCGCCATCACCGAGTTCCGCGAAAAGGCCGCCGCCAACTGAGTATCGCCGACACGGCTTAATGGCTAGACTATCCGTCCACGGTGTCCGCCCGTGGACGGACCTTCCAATCCGGCAAAACGGAGAAGCATTCTAGATGCACGTACGGAACCCTCAACTTGCGCACCTCATGCACCGGATCCTGGTCTGGGTCGCGCGCATCTCGATGGTGCTGGCCTGTCTTTCGCTGGCGTTGCTGGTCCTACTGTTCATTGCAGTGATCGGATTGCGCTTCTTCGGAATATCGGTGCCCTCGGCCGATGACATTGCCGGCATCCTGCTTGGCGGCACCTTCGCACTGGGCTTTGCCGCCGCCGTACCGGGCGACCAGCACATCTCGGTCGATTTTTTCATCAACAGAATGAAGCCGTCGGCCACCGCCCTGCTGAAGGTTGTGGCTTACGTCGTGACCATCGCAATCATTGGCTATCTGCTGCTGGGATTCTCACGGATCTGGTATGCGGCTTACCAATCGGGCATCACCATGCTGGGGACATTGCCGATACCGCGTGCGCTGCCGATGGGCATCGTCATGGCCGGGCTTGCGATGCTTGAACTGGCGCTGGTGCTGCGTTTTCTCGAGCGCATGTTCGGGACCGGCTTTGCGCTGGATGAGCGCGACCTACCATCCGGAGCGCACTGACATGGATCGTGACCTTATCGCCATCTTCTTCGTCGTCGGGCTGTTTCTCCTGCTGCTCCTGGGCATACCGATCGCCGCCACCATTCTGCTGCTGACGGCAATCGGGATCTTGCTTGTCGCCAATGCCGACCCCGCCACGGCCATGGCCACAGCCTATTTCGGCCAGATGACCAATTGGGGCCTGACCGCCCTTCCACTGTTTGTGCTGATGGGTGAAATGCTCTCCCGGTCGGGCACGGCGCAGAAACTGTTTGACGCCTTCGCAGTGCTGGTCGGGCGCATGCCGGGTGGTCTTATCCAGGTCAACATTTTCGCCAGCACGCTGTTTTCAGCCTTGAGCGGCTCTTCAACCGCAACAGTGGCGACAATCGGCCAGCTCAGCCTGCCGCAACTCAAGGCACGGGACTATCCTGAAAAACTGGTGCTGGGATCGATTGCAGGCGCCGGCACACTGGGCATTCTGATCCCTCCTTCGGTCGCGCTGATCCTTTACGGATTCACCTTCAACGTGTCGATCGGCGACCTGTTTCTGGCAGGCATCCTCCCGGGCATGATGATCGCGACAATGTTTTGCGGCTATGTCGCGTTTCGACATCGTGGAACCAGGCAAGCGGCAGGTGCGGCTGTCCATGTCCGCGGCTCCAGACGCCGCGCCGTCCTTTCGCTGTTGCCGCTCCTTGTGCTGATTGTTCTCGTTTTCGGCGCGATCTATGGCGGCTATGCCACACCGACCGAAGCTGCCGTCATCGGTGTTGCCGGCGCCCTTGTCCTGGCGCTCCTGGACAACAGGCTCAACGCTGCGCTGATCATCGATTCGCTGAAGGCGACGGTTCTGTTCTGCGCTGCAATCGGGCTGATCCTTGGCGCGTCCGCTGCACTTCAGGTTGCGATGGCCTATACCGGAATCCCGCGAACCGTGGTGTCCTGGATTCAGGAAGTGGAGCTCGGCTATTACGGCTTGCTGCTTGTCATCGCGCTCATCCTTGTCATTCTCGGCTGCTTTATGGACGGTCTGTCGATGATCGTGCTGACCGGATCGGTGCTTCTGCCTGTCGCGCAAAGCGCGGGTTTCGACCTGCTCTGGTTCGGCGTGTTCATGGTGGTCCTGGTCGAGATCGGGCTGATCACGCCGCCGATCGGCTTCAACCTCTTTGTCTTGCAGCGAATTTCGGGACGTCAGCTTCCCTTTCTCGCATCGGCCGCTTTCCCCTTCCTCGTGCTGATGCTGATCGGACTGGTGATCCTGACCGTCTTCCCCTCCATCGTCACCCTCCTGCCAAAACTATTATGAGGAAGCCATGAGCTCGAACAATCCTGACCCGGTCAGGCTCGCACGTACCTATCTGGATACAATGGAAGCCAGGGATCTGGACACGGCCCGCAGCCTGCTGGCACCAGATTTCACGGCCATATTCCCTGGCCCCCGCATCTTCAACAAACTCGAGGATCTGGTCGCATCAGGGGCCGCGCGGTACCGGTTCGTGCGCAAGACCTATGCCCGGACCTACCAGACCACCGAGGGCCGGGACGGCATTGATGTCGTCATCTTCTCGGGCACGCTCCGGGGCGAATGGGCGGATGGCACGGCGTTTGACGGCATCCGCTTCACCGACCAGTTCCGCATTCGCGACGGGGTGATCACGGAACAGCAGGTGTGGAACGATATGGGGGAAGCGCTGCTTGCCCGCAGCACTGGCTGATCCGGAGATTTGAAGCCGGGATTGCGGCTGAAACGGGGAGTGCGGCGGGAGAACCCGCCGCAACTCAGTCAGTCAGCCTTGCCGGCGGCAAGCCGCGATAGCGCGGCGATGGTTTCGTCCGTGCTCATCACATCGGCATATTTGGCGCCCATGTCGAACAGATTGACGGCATGAGACACCCTGCTGCGATCGTAGACAGCATCATGCGGCACGTTGATGCGCCAGTTATAGGCAAAGCCGTCAACCACACTGCTGCGCACGCAGCCCGACGTGCTGCATCCGGTCATCACCAGCGTATCGACTCCCAGATCAATCAGGTAGCTTGCCAGCGGCGTGCCAAAAAACGCGCTCGGGTGCTTCTTGGGCAGCAGGATATCCTTGTCTTGCGGCGCTAGCTCGGCAACGAATTCATACCCGCTTCGCTTCACCGTCATAAGTGCCGGCACCTTGTCGGCAAGCCGTCCTGCGTCGAACCCCTCTTTGGGCGCAACATGCGGGTACAGGACCGGCCAATCATTGGCGCGAAAGGTTTCCAGCAGCTTCTGAATGTTTGCGACGGCATCCCAGCCGACCTGGCCGCAGGAGGTCGGAAACTCCTTGATCGCTTCCGAGAACGGCAGTGGCTTCGTGCCAACCGTACGGTATTGGACATCGATGATGATCAAGGCGGGGCGCTTCCCGAGACCGGTCGGCTTGCCGAAACCCGCTGCAGCGTAGGCGCGCTGCTCTTCTTCCGAGACGATTCCATCCCATGGCTTCATGTTTGACTCCTGTTTGTTTCCTTCTCGCTGCGTTCCATTTGGCTGACCGCAGCGGTAATCGCATTGCGAATATGCCGTCGCATCGCGGCTTCTGCGTCATCGGGATTGCGGCTGGCAATCGCCTTGACGATTTCTCGGTGCTCTTCAAGCGCCTTTTGTGCCCGGCCCGGCTTGCTGCTCATGCGGTAGCGGTAGAGCTTGAGCTTGAAGTACAGCTCTTCCAGAAGCATCAGTTCCAGTTGCTCGTTGCGGGCCGATCGCACGATCCGGAAATGGAAGTCGTCGTCCTGGCCGGCCTGATAGTAGCCCGAGTCCGATGCGACATCCTGGTTGCCGCCATGCTGCTCGAGCAGCATATGGAGTTCCCTGATTTCCGGATCCGTGATGTGTTCGGCTGCAAGCCGCGCCGCCATCCCTTCAAGCGCTTCCCGCACGGCAAACAGTTCGACAAGCTTTTCGGTCGACAGATCAATGACGCTCACACCCAGGCGCGGCGTGCGAACAACCAGCTTTCCTTCCAGCCGTCCGAGCGCCTCGCGGATCGGGCCACGGCTTATGCCGAAACGTCGGGCGAGTTCGGCTTCGGACAACCGCTCTCCCGGCGCAAACTCGCCCGAGACGATTGCCTGGGTCAGCTTGTGGAATGCTTCTTTTGCGATCGAGGAGACCGCGATTGGTTCAAGAAAGCTCATACCAACTCCTGCTTGGGGAAAAGCCGTTAAATGCCTGCAGCTTCCCATAGCGCATATTTCCAGGCCGCGCTCTGTCGTTGGACAATCTGGTCGTAGATTGTCTCTGTGCGCTTGCGCTGAAACAGCTCGATCAGATGGTCGGGATAAGACGGGCTGCCTCCGGTCGAGACATGAATGCGGTCCGCAAAGCGTATCCGTCGGGCCAGTGCATCGCGCCAATCACCCTTGGCTGTGCCGTCCTCCACTTGCCCGGTCAGGTCTTCCAGGCCGGCTGCGGACTTGCGGATATTGTTCGGCAGGATTTCCACCTCGGGAAGGTCATTCCAATTTACGATGTAGCCCATTCTGATCTCCAAAGACTGCACGGCGTGGCACGGTCAGCGCGCGTTGAAAACGCGGCCGGAAAACACGGCCGACAAGCCCGGCCTGCCAGCCACAAGCAGGCGCCGGCCAATCGTGCCGGAAGCATGGCGCCAAGGCCTTGTTGAAGGTGCGATCGCGTCCGCCCGATAGTCCGCACGCGATCCTCATCGACACATCGAAGGGCGGCACGATCAGCCCGGTCATCAAGGCGAGGACCGCGACGCGGATAGGACCCGGATCGACGCCGAAGACCTGCGCTTGGGCCAAAGACAGTGGGACCACGACCAGCATCGCGGATACCGATTCCAGCAAACAGCATGTTCTACCCCACCAAGGATGACGTCCTGGCAGCCTATCGGCATCACCTGTAATCTGTCAACAGTTTTCGATTGTCCGACGCCATTGTCAGCGACCGAGAGAAGTATCAAGGGATGCAAGCCGCGGCTTTGGGCAGGGATCAGAAGTCAGACGCTTGCGGCTCGGATAACGGCTGTGTGGCCCGGATCTCCCACCGATTGATCAGGCCCAGGACGCATCGATAGGTCCAGAAGATGGGGGTTGCTGCGAGTGCGAGGATTGAGATGGAAAGCGTGAGCGCACCGGTCAAAGCGGGTGTGGGTGTGCGGCCAGTCGTTGAGTTTGCCAGTCATGCTCTCGATTTTTGACGGCGTTTGAAAAGCGACTTGCCGAACGGAATCGCGGATTTGCGATTGGATTCGGGCGGAATGCCAGGCTCTCTGCCGCGTCTCGTGCGGGCCTGCCGGACGCATCGTATTCGGTGTCATTGAGGGGCTTTGCGGCCGGGATGGCGTCAACATCCATGCCATGCCCGTTCTCGATGCTTCGAGCCGGGTTGGATCCCGCCAGCGCAAGTCGTTGCGGATGACGAAGCTGGCGCCACCGAGGCCCCGCCGATCACCCGCCCGGCATCATCCGGTGCTTCCCGATGCAACAATGATGAACGGATCCGCGAAGATCGTCCGGCAGAAGTGCTTCGGGGACGCCTTGGAAGCAGACCGGGCGTAAAAAGCGACGGATCGCCATTGTGCCGACGGATGTGGCGCCGAAATTGGTCGAAGCTGGGTAGGGCCCACCATGGACCATCGCGTCGCTGACCTCGACCCCTGTCGGGAAATTGTTCGCCAGCACCCGGCCTGCCTTCCGCTCCAGGATCGGCATTAACCTGCGTGCCAGCTCCGTGTCGGCGTTGTCCAAATGCAATGTGATGGCCAGCTGGCCTTCAAGGTTTCTGGCGATCTCCAGCATCTCGTCGGGGTTGCTGGCTGTAACCAGGATCCCGGTCGGACCAAAAACCTCTTCGCTCAATGCGGGATTGGCGAGGAAATCCGTGCCCGAGACAACAAACAGGTTCGGTGCGGCGTTCTGCGCTTCGCTGTTGGAAGACATAACTTCGTGCACGCCCTTGGTTGTTTTGATCTGATCAACCCGCGCGTGATAGGCTTGCGCGATGCCGTGAGTCAGCATGATCTGTTGCGCAACGCCCGAGAGTGCCTGACGTGCGGCGTCGGCAACGGAGGTGGCGTGGTCCTGAAGCGCCACCGCGATACCGGGATTGGTGCAAAACTGGCCGACGCCCATTGTCAGCGACGCAGCCCAACCGCGCCCCAGCTCGTCGCCGCGATTTTTCGTGGCTTCGGGGAGCAGGAACATTGGATTGACAGCGCCCAGTTCGCCGAAGAACGGGATTGGTTCAGGGCGAGCGGCGCACAGATCGAACAGCGCCCGTCCGCCGGAAAGGCTTCCTGTGAAGCCCACGGCCTTGATCAGTGGATGCCGCACCAGAGTGGTGCCAATGTCACGTGATCCTCCATGAATGTAGCTGAAGACGCCAGGGTGGATGCCGCATCGCTTGGCGGCGGCGGCAATCGCATCGGCCACCAACTCGCCGGTGCCTGGATGGGCGTCATGGCCCTTGACGACAACCGGACAGCCAGCAGCCAGCGCAGAGGCCGTATCGCCACCTCCGACAGAGAAGGCCAGCGGGAAATTTGAGGCACCAAAGACGGCTATGGGTCCGATTGGACGCTGGATCAGGCGAAGATCAGGTCGGGGCAGGGGCTTGCGCTCCGGCAGGGCTTCGTCGTGACGACGATCGAGATAGTCGCCCTTTCGAATGTAGCTGGCGAAAAGACGCAACTGACCGTTCGTGCGCGCCCGCTCGCCTTCGAGCCGGGCGGTAGGCAGGCCGGATTCTTGCGAGCCTATTGCGGTGATCTCGGTGCCGCGCATGTCGATTTCTTCGGCAATCGCTTCGAGAAAGGTCGCGCGCTGCTGGCGAGAGCAATGGGCGTAGGGTTGAAAGGCTTGTTCGGCAGCCTGCGCGGCCCGGTCCACAAGTTCGGCCGATCCGGCGGAAAATTCATATGATGACCCAAGTGCCGGAGACGAGGTGAAGGTTCGCGGTCCGTCGCACCATTGGCCTGCGATAAGGTTGCCTTTGGGGGAAAAGCTCATGCTTTAATCCTTTCAAGATCGAGCGCTGCCACAAGGGCAGCCCTCCTGTTCTATTGCTGGCGCGGGGGCGTTAGCGACGGTGGTCACCGATCAGTTTTTCCATCATTGCCTCTTCTTCCTTGGTCAGGTCGGCCAAGGGCGGCCGGACCCTGCCAGCCGCAAAGCCTTGCAGGCGCACACCCGCCTTGATGGCCGAAACTGCGTAACCTTTCTGGCGGTTGCGAATTGACATGAAGGGATAGAAGAAATCTCTGAGAAGCCGGTCGCATGTCGCGCGGTCGCCGCCACGCAGTGCCATGTAGAATTCATTCGCCAGGCCCGGCACAAAATTGAACACTGCCGATGAGTAAGTGGTGAAGCCCGCGCCCAGATAAGCTTCGGCGAACAGTTCGGCAGTCGGCATGCCGCCCAGATACATCAGGCGGTCACCGGCGCGTGCGGTGATCTCACGAATGAGGCCGATATCTCCAGTGCCGTCCTTGAAGCCAAT
Organism: Hoeflea sp. YIM 152468; assembly: GCF_029210485.1. GTDB lineage: Bacteria > Pseudomonadota > Alphaproteobacteria > Rhizobiales > Rhizobiaceae > Hoeflea. The sequence continues at coordinate 11,278 of NZ_JARGET010000025.1, read as the reverse complement.
CAGGTTCGGGCATTCGTCACAAAGCCGCAAAAGCGTATCGGCCTGCAACACCGCATTGTCCCGATTGTAGACCATGACGCCAATACCGACCGATTGGCAGATCGCTTTGACATGAGCGAAAAGCCCAGCTTGCGGAGCGTCGATCAGGTAATGTGGCAAAAGCAAAAGGCCGTCAGCGCCGGCTTTCTCGGCCGATTTGGCGATTTCTATGGCAATGTCAGTGCCATAGCCGCAGCCCGAGACGATAGCAGTCTTGCCCGCTGCTTCCTTTGCAGCCGAGACAACGGTCGGAATTTCAGAGGGTTTGAGCGAGAAGAATTCGCCCGTACCGCCAGCGGCAAAAAGGACCGGAGCCTTGAAGCCCGTCAGCCATTCGATATGCGCCTTATAGCTGTCGGCTGCGAAGTTACCCTCGTCATCAAAATGTGTGACGGGAAAGGAAAGCAGCCCGGATCCAAGGGCAGTTTTGATTTGTTCGGGGGTCATGTTGCGGTTCCTGGTTTGGGTTGGGTGTTCCTGATGTAAAATTGTTTTCAACAAAAAGCAATATTAATAGTATGAATTGATATGATGAGTTTACGAGCCGCTTGGCATTCGTCATGAATCTTGTCATGAGATGTGAAAAGACAGGAGCTTGAAGTGACCGAAAATGCTTTGGGAAAGCCCAGCCGCGTTTCCGAATTGGCCGCAGTGCTGCGTGGCAAGATCCGGCGGGGCGAGTACCGACCAGGTGACAAGCTGCCGACCGAGGCGTTGCTCTCGTTGGAGTTCGGTGTCAGCCGGACAGTGCTTCGCGAAGCCGTGGCGGCACTGAGAGCCGATGGACTTCTGCTGTCTCGACAGGGGTCTGGTGTGTTCGTGCAGGAGCCACCGAACTCCAAATACCCGCCACTGCGCGATCTAGATCAGACGCGGCTGTCCTCGGTGTTGGAACTCCTGGAGCTGCGGCTTGCTATCGAGGGGGAGGCTGCAGCACTGGCTGCACTGCGGTGCAATCCCGAGCAGGAAGAAACCATGCTCTCTGCCCTCAGGCTGGTACGCACCGAAATCGAAAGCGGGCGTATGGCCGCAAAGGCGGACTTCGCGCTGCACATGGCCATTGCTGCCGCCTCTGGCAATCCACGCTTTGGCGAAATGCTGGCCATGTTCGGTCCCGATTCGATACCACGCACCATGATTGGTGCACAGATGACCCGCGATCCATCCTATCTGGCGACCCTGGATGCTGAACATACGGCGATCGTGCAGGCGATCCAAGATCACGACCCCGAGGCCGCCCGGCGTGCCATGCGCGAACATCTGGGCCACAGTCAACGGCGTTATCGTGCCTTGCAAATGACGTAAAGCACTGTGCGATAAACAGGGCAAATGGGGACTTTTGCTCATCGATGCCAGCGAGCACGCGACAATCCGGCGCTTGAGCATGACCTGGAGGCCAGCCGAATTGCGTTTGATGCTCTCCATCAGTCTTTGGTTTGCTTCTTCAACCTGTGGCCCCTGATAGCCACGATTGCCGCAGGTTTTCCCTATGAAAGAAAAGCCGTTGGCGATCGCGAAGCGGTGTGAAATCTGGCCGAAATGGACAGCCGCGACAGGCCGGGAAAATCCCGCCGCTGGCGCAAACCTGGACTGGGTCTGCACGAGATATCGGGACTGAACATCTGGACTGCAAAATACCTGGTTGCGGACGCAGCCGCTGCACAGGGTTCGAACATCCTCAACAGGTGGGTGCTGATGGCGACGAACATTGACGGCTGCCTCGGCTGCCTCGGTTGCCTCGCAACCAATGCCGCAATTGGTACGCAATCCGCCTATCCATCGAAGCAGGAATGCCGATATGCTTTTCCTCATTACCAAGAGATAGAAGGGGAGGAGTTTGATAGTTGTGCGCTCAGTAGATTGGGCATCGACGCATTGAAACACCCCGCTAAGCGATCCGAAGAATAAGCGATCGTTCCGAGTGATGATCGGGGACCAAGTCAAATCAATTGGAGGAGAATATCAAAATGAAATTTCTGCCCAGAAATACGCAAAGAATTGCTTCTGCCGCTGCGCTCGTTACAGCAACGACAGCCATGGCGTTTGCGACAATAGCGACGGCGCAAGAAGCTGATTTTCCATCAAAGCCGGTTGAACTTGTCTGTACGACATCGCCAGGTTCAGGAACATCGATCTGGTGCGAAATGCTGGCTGGTGAACTGGCCAAAGAAGGGTACCTCGGGGTTCCGATCAATGTCACCTACAAGAACGGTGGGTCAAACCTTGAGCCGACGGTCTATCTGGCTGAGCAGCCTGCTGACGGCTACACGATCATGCATATGAGCCGGAGCTTTACCAGCTATTTCAATTTGCCGCATTTCACAAAAACACCGGATGATTTCCACCTGTTGGCAAAGTTCGAGCAGACAGTGTACGGCGTCGCTGCGCGCTGCGATGATCCCGATCTCAAGAGCTGGGCGGATCTGGTCGCGTACAACAAGGCGAACCCGGACAAATTGACCATGGGGTCGAACAAGGTCGGTTCGACGCAGCACCTTCAGCACACCATGATCGGCCGTGATCCGGCCGGGGCAGAACTCGGATTCGTGCCGTACAAAGGCTCCGGCGATGTCGTCAAGGACGTGATTGGTGGGCATTTGCGCGTAGGCTTTGGACCAGCCGGTGTGTGGAATACCCATATCGAGGCGGGGACAATCTGCCCGATTCTAACCCTGAATGAGGAGCGACTGGACGATCCGCTCTGGGCCGATGTTCCATCAATCCGCGACGTTGGTATGGTATACAACGTGCCGCACCAGTGGCAGGGGTTCATGGTCAAAGCGGGCACGCCGCCTGAGGTGATGGATAAACTCGCCGCTGCGTTGGAAAAGGTGACCAAGTCCGATCATTACCGGAATGTCTACATGGTGCAAAACCCGCATGTTGTGCCTGCGTTCGATGCTGCAGATCGCGACAAGTTGATGGCTGACTTCAAAGATGCCGTTGCCGAGACCCGGCTCTTCCTGATCAAAGTCGGAATGATCGAGGGCTAATCAAACCAGCTTCCCGGGGGCGAGCCATATCTCGCCCCCGATCAGGCGTACCGCATGATCGGATTTGGACGACTTTCGACACGGTCGGCCCCAACGTGCACAACGAAACGCTGAAATTTGGAACTGCTCCAATGCTTTCACGACTCAGAACACTTGTACTTCCGCGGCGGCGCAGCTTCATGGTCTCGGTTTTCGCAATGCTGGTTGGCGCCGCCTACCTCTATTGGGAGGCTACCCAATTGCCTGCCTCCATCTTGAAAGGCTATCCCGGTGATGGCTTTTTCCCGCGTATCGCGCTTGCCGTAATTCTTGTCTGCGGAATCGCCACGCTGATCCGTGAAGCTGTTTCAAAGCAGCTTGTGACACCGCCCGCGCCGGAGCACACGGACATTGACGCGGCCGACGACGATAAGGATGCGCCGATCAACCTTGACGCGGTTGAAGCTTTCCTGATTGTTGCTTTGTCGTTGCTGTACATGCTCCTGCTTAAACCGCTGGGTCTGGAGATCGCGACGTCCCTCTTTATGTTCGTCCTGCTGTTTCCACGGCTGCCGATGCGCTGGCCAAAAGCGGCCTTGATCGCGGCGCTGGGTGCGGTCGCCACCACGCTGGTCGTTTACAGCGCGTTTGTCCTTGGCCTGAAGGTGGCGCTGCCGCTGAAGTTTCTCCCCCAATATTTAAGTGGGTACTGAACGAAGATGGAAAACATATTTGCTAATATCGGCCCGGTCCTCCTGGATATGGGCAGCCTGCCGGTGGTTCTCGCCATTGTCGCTGGCGTCACTCTGGGGGTCGTGCTCGGAGCACTTCCCGGCTTTGGCAGTTCCCAGTCTCTTGCTCTTCTGTTCCCCCTGACATTCACAATGCCTGCTGATGTAGCGATCATCTTTTTCCTCGCGGTCTATTCCGCAGCGGAATACGGCGGCTCGATTCCGGCGATATTGATACGTACTCCCGGAACGCCAGCGCAGGCTGTGACGGTTCTGGATGGTTATGCCATGGCGCAAAAAGGGTTTCCCAACCGCGCGTTGAAGATTTCACTCATCTCAGGCGTGCTTGGCGGGCTCACCAGCACCATCATTTTCATCCTCGTGGGCGGATGGATTGCCAGTGTCGCGCTGGAATTCGGGCCTGGCGAGATGTTTGCGCTTGGCATTTTCGGACTTTCGATCATCGGCAGCTTCTTCGGGCGGGACCCCACCCGAGGATTTCTGGCGGCGGGTCTGGGCCTGTTTCTCTCAACGATCGGGACTTCAGATTTCGGCGGTATGCGTTTTACCTTCAATCAGGGTTTTTTGGCCGATGGCATCCCGCTGGTGGTGGTGATCATCGCGTTTCTCGCTGGTCCCGAAGCGCTCCGCCTGCTCATCAATCACCGCAAGACGATCGAAGAGCCAAAGACCGTTCTGCAAATCAGCACGCAAAAAGCAGATGATCGTTTCCTCAAGTCCGATATTCGCAGACTGATACCCACCTGGATCAGAGGAAGTCTGATCGGAACTGCCATCGGTGCGCTCCCCGGCGCGGGTGCTTCGATAGGCTCGCTAATCGCCTATGGAGAGGAAAAGCGGTGGTCACGACGGTCCAAAAGCGAATTTGGTACGGGCATCGCCGAGGGCATTGCCGCTCCCGAGACAGCCAACAACGCGGTTGTCGCCGGCACGCTCGTTCCGTCTTTGGCGCTCGGTATTCCGGGTTCGGGCTCCGCAGCCATCCTGTTGAGCGTGCTGATCAGCAAAGGGGTCGTTCCCGGACCTCTGCTCTTCGAAGCCGAACCAAGACTGATCACTTCGATCTTCATCGGCCTGATCTTTATCAACCTCTGGCTGCTGCTTCTGGGCCTGATATACACGCGTGGTTTCGCCCATATCTCGAAAGTGTCGCGGCGTATTCTGGGCCCTTGCGTCTTCATCGTCATCTTGCTGGGCACCTATGCTTACGCAAATTACACGGCGCATGTGATGATGGTCATCGTGCTCAGTCTGGCGGCGTACTGGATGGTAAAGATCGATATTCCCGTGGTTCCCGTCGTTCTCGCCTTCGTGATGGGGCCGATCGTCGAGTCGAACCTTGCCCGTGCGATGACGATCCATTCGGGCGATTTCAGTGTGGTGCTGACGCGGCCTATTACTCTCATTATTCTGGGATTGGCGCTGGCGACGTTTGTGTACAGTGCCATAAGCAGCATGCGGAGCAGCGTAGCCAGCACTAACGAAATGAAAGAATAAAAAGAGAACGAACGTCAGCGCTGCCTGGCCAAAAGAACGGGGCACCCCGGCATCGCTTGGAAAAAACCTCGCCGGGCCAACCGCCGAGGGGCAGGGGCAAAAGCCACCTCTAAACTTGCCGCCCGAATGATGCTGACCGCTGGCGTGAAACCGACCTGGCCTCAAGAGCTTTGGGATGTCAGATCCGCATGCGGAACACGTGTAGGCAAATGGGATGGAATCAACGAAAGAGGCAACCATGGCCATAGAGATTCTCCTGGCGGGAAAGATTCCTGCCGACGATGCCGCCGCGCTCAAAGCCCACTTCAAGGTGCACACCTTGGCTGATGCCAAGGACGCTGTCGCGTTTCTCGCCGAAATTGGGTCCAGGATCCGGGGCCTCGTGGTCACCGGATTTCGCGGTTACGACAAGGCGCTGCTGAATGCGTTGCCGAATGTCCAGATTGTTTCGGTCTGGGGGGCGGGTGTCAGTGAACTCGATCTTGAGGCGGCAAGAAACAGGGGTATTGCCGTGGCTGTCACACCGGACGATTCCAAGGTCGCTGTCGCCGAGTTGGGTCTTGGCCTGATGCTGGCATCCGCTCGCTGGATTCCCGACAGTGACCAGCATGTCCGGTCGGGCAAATGGGAAGCCGAAGGCTATCCTCGCATGGGGATCGGTCTGGCCGGCCGGACATGCGGCATCGTAGCGATGGGCACAATAGGACGCTATGTCGCCGAAAGGGCAAAGGCGTTTGGCATGCACATCTCCTATTTTGGCCCGAGAGAAAAGAAAAATGTACCTTATCTCTACCAGCCGGATCTGCTCGAACTGGCGCGTAGCAGCGAGTTTCTTGTCCTGTGCTGTCCCAACACGCCCGAAACTCGAGGTCTGATCAACGCTGATGTCCTTGAAGCGCTCGGTGCAGATGGAACGCTTGTGAACATAGCGCGCGGACCGGTGGTGGACGAAGATGCGCTTGTCCTGGCGCTGCAGGAAGGCACGATCCGGTCTGCGGCACTTGATGTCTACGCCGAGGAACCACACGTGCCCGAAGCAATCCGCTTATCTAAGCGAACTGTTTTGGTGGCTCATATCGGCACCCAGATTCACGATGTACGGGAAAAGCGAAAGCAGTTTTTCATCCAGAACCTTGAAGATTTCTTCAATGGCCGGCCCTTGCCGGATGCAGCGCGCATCCTGCCCTAACGAGGCTCTCTCCTTGCTGGACGAGATAATGTCGTTTCGGCTATCCGGGTGATGTTATTGGGCGGGAATGAGCCCGGCTGCTTCGGCCCGCAGGCTGGCAAGCGCCACCATGAGTTCGAGTGTCGGCGTCTCGACTCCGGCCATCTCCGCCAACCGCAGAATGATGGCGTAAACCGACTCGATCTCCATCATTCTTCCCTGCTCCAGATCCTGCAGGATGCTCGGTTTGTGGGCGAGTGCGTGCATATGGGCCATGACCTTGTCGACATCACGCGACGGCGCCCGTCCGAGCGCTTCGGCAACTTGGATGGTTTCATTCAACAGGACACGCATGGTTGTCGAACAGGGTGGTTTTGCTGCAATCCGGTCGACAGTGCACTGCGTCAGGATGGCCATGAGACCCGATGCAACATTGCTTTGCAGCTTAGACCAGATCACGTCGCGAATTGTCTCGGTTACTGTGGTAGACAGGCCGCCACTGGACAAAATATCGGCAATCGCAATCGTGCGTGCCGACATATTGCCATCCGGCTCGCCAATGGTCAGACGGCTGTTGGCCTGTGCAAGTCGAACCACACCGGGTGATACGACCTCGCTCGGGGCATGGACGACGCAGCCAATGGCACGCTCGGGTCCAACCGCGTCCCATACGGTTCCGTTCGGGTCGATCGTGGGAAGACGGGTGCCATCCATTACGCCGCCATGGTTGTAAAAATACCACCACGGGATTCCGTTCATCGCAAAAACAACTGCCGTATCCGATTTGAGCAAAGGTCCAATTGTCTGCGCGACTGAGGCCAAGGAAGCGGCTTTGACTGCCACAATCACCACGTCTTGAGGACCCAGTTCGACGGGATTTTCCGAAACCGAGACCGATGCAGTCAGCGTGCCGTCCGGAGCCTGTACGGTGATCCCCGAATCCCGGATCGCTTCAAGCTGCGCTCCGCGCGCGACGACGGACGTCGTGGCGCCGCCCAAGTGACACCGAGCCGCGACGTGGCTTCCAACAGCGCCGGCCCCAAATATACAAATTTTCATCGTTGAGGCCCCACCATAGCAATTTCTACCTGTTGCAGCAGATGCAAATAGTGCCTACCCGCGACCTAGGAATGGCATCTGCGAAGACATAACCATTACCGATGGTATGTTGGCAGACAGATCCATGCTGGCCATCATCAGGATTGTGGCTCCAACATTTGCTGCATCCATCGTCGGCTCGGGCATCATCGTACCGTTCGGCTGCAACACTCCACCGGCCATCCGTGCCGTCATCGGAGTTGCGGCGTTGCCTATATCGATTTGTGATCCAACAATATTGTATTCGCGTCCATCAAGCGAGATGCATTTCGTCAGACCAGTTATGGCGTGTTTGGTCGTGGTGTAAGGCGCAGACCCAGGTCGTGGGGTATGCGCCGAGAGGGAGCCGTTGTTGATAATCCGCCCACCCTGAGGCGACTGATCCCGCATCACCCGGTAGGCTGCGTTGGCACAGAGAAACATTCCATTGAGGTTCACCTCCACCACGCGACGCCAAGTCTCGTAGGTAACATCACCGAAGTTCGTACTTGGGGCGCCGCCGCCGGCGTTGTTAAAGAGGGTGTTCAGACATCCGAATTTCGCCGTGACGGCTTGGAACAGCGCCTCTACCTCGTCCGGCTTCGTGACGTCTGTCGGGACCACAAGGGGTGTCCCCGCCTTGGCCATCGATGCGGTCTCTTCCAGCGCGTCGGCTCTGCGGCCGGCGAGGCCAACACACCATCCGGCATCCAGAAGCGCAAGCGCCGCCGCGCGCCCGACTCCGCTGCCTGCCCCAGTGATCACCGCAACACGTTTGTCCATCGATTTCTCCCTTACAGCGTATCCGCGCACTTTTCCGCATGGCACGTTTGCGCCAGCCGGTTTTTCAACCTGTTTATGCCTGGCAACATAGATGTACGGCTCCTGCAACGGAACTCTTGTAGGTGACCCAATCGGTGAAATGGTTCTGCTTTGAAATTTCTTCCAGCCAGTTATCGACCTATCCTAGGCGGACGTTGAGCCTTGGTGATCTCCGCGCTGCGTCGTGCAGTTCGCGGACAAAGGCACACCTAAACGGCTGGCACCGCAGAGCTTGCGACACCAGTCAGGACAACAGCCGGGATGAGTTATTGGGAGTTGATAATTTGATCATGAGCACACGCAGTTTAGTTCGAGGGATGCTCAACCCACAGCATTGGCAGACGGTCAGCGCCGCAGGCGCGCCACGTTTCGGATGCCTGCACCTTTCCCATAGCGAGTTTGCACCATGACCAACCCGCGCAAGTCCTTCAAGACGGCTCTGCACACCTGGACGATTCATACCACACCGCTTGATATCTGTCTGGATGCTACTGCGAAGGCGGGTTTTGATGCTATCGAGATAAGGCGCAGCGACATCGTCGATTGTTATGACCGGGGCATGAACAAAGACGAAGTCATTGCCATGATGCAGAACAGCGGCGTTCTCATCGGCGTTCTGGGTACCGAATATGGTTGGTTCTTTACACCACCTGAGGAACAGAAAAGACTTTTTGGCGTCCTGCATGAAACCTGTGAAATCGCAAAGGCCGTTGGCTGCGACATGATCATGAGCGCACCAGGCCAGGTGACGGGGACTGTCGAGGACGCGATAGCGGCGACGCGAATTGCCGGTGCCATCGTCGCCGAATATGGACTTAAACTTGCTCTGGAATTCAATTCCCAACATCCAGTAGTGAACCGGACCGCCGTCCTGCGTCAGATCATCGAAGGCGCGGGCCACGCCAATTGCGGTATGCTACTGGACGCCTATCACCTGCACAGAAGCGAAGGCGTTTCCGTAGGTCTGGATGGAGTCAGCCGAGAGGAACTGTTTGCTTTTCAGTACAGCGATGCGCCCCAGCACCCGACGCCAGGCGTTCGCCGCCCGATCGATCGGCTTGTTCCGGGAACGGGTGTAATCGACTGGTGCACTCTCTTCGATCGCTTGAGCGAAATCGGATACGACGGTTACCTCAGCTACGAAGCCCCCAACCCCACCCTTTGGGAACGTTCGCCCTACGACGTTTGCGCCGAAGCGGTCGAGATCACCCGCGCCCTGCTGTTGTCTGCAGTGTGCGATGATAAGAGTTAATCGAAGAAAGGACAAAGAACATGGCTAGTATCTCTCTCAAGGATGCTTCTATCGTTGTTGATGCCGTAATTGCGAAGGGACGCGAGAACTCCTTCGAGCCGCTGACGGTTGCGGTTCTGGACGCCGGTGGTCATTTGGTGGCCGTTAAACGGGAGGATGGCAGCGGCATTTTGCGAGTCGAATTGGCAACAGGAAAGGCATATGGCGCTTTGGGGTTCGGATTGGGTTCACGCGAACTTGCAAAGCGTTCTCAGAAAGTGCCAGGTTTCATGAGTGCGGCTTCGGACGCATCAGGAGGACGGTGCGTGCCCGCACCGGGCGGTGTCCTGATCAAGAATTCCGCTGGGCACATCATAGGCGCGGTTGGGATTTCCGGTGATACCGGCGAAAACGACGAAGTCTGTGCGATTGCCGGAATTGAAGCGGCCGGCCTGACACCTGACGGCGGCTGACGCGCGCCGTAGCCACAAACAGGCTGTGTGCACGAGATCTGGGACAAACCGCAGCGAAAGGATGCAACCGTCTGACGACAAGGCTGATGCGGCGGGGGAATTGAAAAGCCCACCACTGATCTCTGCAAGCTGCACGAACTAACCCGCCGGGAGGTTCGAAAAAAGCCTGCCGCCGCGCATCGGCGTCAGGCTCCTTCGAATTGCCGCACGCTTTGTCAGTTGCGCGTATGTGGCTTTGATTTACTCACCTGCTTCCCTAAACTCACTCGATGCCAGTTCGCAGGTCATTTCACCACTGTCACGGGCCTGCACCAAGCAGGGCTTTTGCCAGGAGGCCGATCGCGCTGGCACTGATCATGATCAGAACGAACAATCGAAACATGCGTTCGTCAATCCTGTCACGCACCCAATTGCCGAACCACATGCCCGCCAGTGCCGGAACGACGCCTATTCCTGACTGGATGAACAGCGCCCCATCGACGATACCCCAGTAGAGCATAAACACGGTCGTGGGGATGGTGATTGATAAATAGCATAGGCTTATCGTAGCAACGAACTGGTCCTTTGGAAGCCGCAGCGACATGAGGTAGGGGATAAGTATCGGTCCGGCCAGTGACGACATGCCCGCACATATTCCTGCCATTGCCGCTGCCGGTATGCCGATGGGCAAATGCAGAGGCGGCGCAAGGGCGAAGTCCGGTCTGTGCACCAGAAAAACCGCGGAAGCAAAAGTCAGCCCTGCCATTATCAAGAACAGGGCCGCCGGTGGCGTCACGCGGAGCAATCCAACCCCAACAATTGCAGACAGGAACAGAATCGTGACGATAGGCCAAAGGGGGAGCAGAGCATGTGGTGTCTGTGAGCGTGGTCGGGATTGGATAATGTTGATCGCCATGCTGGGAATCTGAACAAGAGCAATGGCAGTTGGCGCGTCGGTCGTCAGCGCGAGCAAAGGTACTGCGATCTGCGGGAGCCCCGAACCGGATATCCCTTTTACAAGTCCGCCAAGAGCGCAGCCGGAAAGCATTAGCCAGAAAACAGCCGGGTCGACAATCATGCTGGCATGGTTCCGGCCGGGACCGGCCTTTCGGTTGCGTCAGGGTGGGAGAGTGGGGTCAGCTTCCTGCCCATTGTCCTGATTCGGTCGTCCTCGATTCCCACCGCCGCTGTGGCTCGGATTGTCCCGAAGTTTCCGTCGACAGGTTCTCCGACTTTGGTTGTGACCTGAGACCCGAGTTCCCTCCAAT
>NZ_JARGET010000024.1 GCF_029210485.1 Hoeflea sp. YIM 152468 | reverse complement strand
TAGGCTCAGGACTCATTGATTGATCCAGAAGATGACGGTTGCCGCGATTGCGATGGCTGACATGAAGGCATGGGCACAACGGTCATAGCGGGTGTGGATGCGCCGCCAGTCCTTGAGTTTTCCAAACATGTTCTCGATTTTGTGGCGGCTTTTGTAGAGCGTCTTGTCGAACGATATTTCGGTTTTGCGATTGGATTTTGGCGGAATGCAGGGCTCTATGCCGCGCGCCTTGAGCGCCTGGCGAAACCAGTCTGCGTCGTAACCCTTGTCACCGAGCAGGGATTTTGCATCCGGAATGGCGTCAATCATCAGTGCTGCACCCTTGAAATCGCTCATTTGTCCTTCAGAAAGCAGCAAAATCAGCGGACGGCCCGCACCGTCGCAAACCGCATGCAGCTTGGAATTCAAACCGCCCTTGGTGCGTCCGATACGTCGGGGAACAGGCCCTTTTTTAAAAGGCTTGCAGCCGTGCGATGGGCTTTAAGGTGGGTAGCGTCAATCATCACCTGATCGGGCGTCCGGGCCATGCCGGCAAGCTCTGAGAGTATCCTGTTGAACACGCCAAGCCGGCTCCAGCGGATGAACCGGTTGTAGATTGTCTTATGCGGGCCGTACTCCGATGGAGCATCACGCCAGCGCAACCCGTTGCGGATCACAAAGATGATGCCACTGAGAACCCGCCGGTCATCAACCCGCGCAATCCCGTGAGAAAGCGGGAAATACGGCTTAATCCGCTTCATCTGCCTGTCAGTAAGCCAAATCAAATCACTCATGCCAGTATCCTCCTGCCACCAGTGAATCAGTCCGCAATCCTCACCGCAAGCAATTTAATGGGTCCTGAGCCTAG
>NZ_JARGET010000023.1 GCF_029210485.1 Hoeflea sp. YIM 152468 | reverse complement strand
TGAATCACGATAAAACTAGTCAGGGAAGCCCTGCCGATTCAGTCAGAATGCCCGCCGCTCTAGACCGGCAGGAAATCTTGTTCGGCGGACAGCGGCCCCGCCCATCGACCGTTTCCGATGCAATAAACGGCCCGGATCGAGCCGAAGCCGCAGGTCTTGCCCGCAAGGCAGCGGAACTGCTGCGAAAACTCCATAGGCCCCGTGGTGTGGTAGCAAGAAGCCCTGCTGACGCTATAGCACCAAAGCTCGGCTTCGGCAGCTCTAAAACGCGCCCGTTTCATGCCGGCCGACCGGCATCAGCCGCCGAGAAACGCCTGTTTGATGCCGTCGACCACGAACTGCACCGAGAGCGCTGCCAGCACCACGCCCAGCAGCCGGGTCAGGATGGTGCGGCCGGTGTCGCCCAGGAACTGGTCGATGCGCTCGGCAATCACCAGAAAGGCAAACAGCACCAGCGATGCGGCGAGGATCACGCCAATCAGCCCGGCGCGTTCGACCGGTTGATAGAACGAGCCGGCGAGCAGGATGACCGCCGATATGGCGCCAGGACCGGCAATCAGCGGAATCGCCAGCGGAAACACCGCGACATTGGAAATGTGGTCCTTGGTGATCGCCCGTTCGGCGCTCTTTTCCTGCCGTTCGTGGCGCTTTTCAAAGATCATCTCGAAGGAAATCCAGAACAAAAGCATGCCGCCGGCTATGCGGAAGGCGCCGAGCGAAATGCCCAGCACATTGAGGATGCTGGCCCCGGCAATGGCAAACACGGCGAGGATGCCCGCAGCAGTCAGCGTGCCGCGCATGGCCACCTGAAGCCGCTGGCTGCGGGTCATGCCGGTCGTCAGCCCGAGAAAGATCGCCGCCAGGCCGGGCGGATCGAACATCACGATGATGGTGACGAAGGCATTGATGACCAGATCGGCATTCATGAACCATCCCCCGCGGCCGCTTCGACAGGCCGTTTCAAAGCACTTACGATACAACGGCGCTGTTCGAAACCCCAAAACATCGTCGCGATCGCGCTCACGCATGGATGGGAACGGTGCCGGCGCTGCGGCGATTTGCCGGGATCCAGCGCTGTTTGCCCATTCAATTGGCTGCGCGGGGCTCAGGCAGAGGCCGCAACGGTGGAGAAACTCGTCTCAAGCCGCCAAACAGGGCGGGAAAATTGGCGACAGCGGCGGCTTTCGGCTATAAGGCACAAATGATTCCAACCAATTCTCGTGGACCGCTTTGACAGACCAGAAAACACCCGCCGGACCGATTACCCCAGGCATTGAGCCGGTTTCGATAGTCGAGGAGATGCAGCGCTCGTATCTCGATTACGCCATGAGCGTGATCGTCAGCCGCGCGCTGCCGGATGTGCGCGACGGGCTCAAGCCCGTGCATCGCCGGATCCTCTACGCCATGCATGAGGGCGGTTATCACTGGAACCGCAAATATGTGAAATCGTCCCGCATCGTCGGTGACGTGATGGGTAAGTATCACCCGCACGGCGACCAGTCGATTTATGATGCCATGGTGCGCATGGCGCAGCATTGGTCGATGGGCGCCATGCTGGTTGACGGACAGGGCAACTTCGGCTCGATCGACGGCGATCCGCCTGCCGCCATGCGCTACACCGAATCGCGTCTGGCCAAGCTGTCGCACGAAATGCTGGAAGACATCGACAAGGATACGGTCGACTTTCAGGACACCTATGATTCCTCCGGGTCGGAGCCGAAGGTGGTGCCCTCACGGTTCCCCAACCTGCTGGTCAATGGCGCCGGCGGCATTGCCGTGGGCATGGCCACCAATATTCCGCCGCACAATCTGGTCGAAGTGATCAATGGCTCCATCGCCCTGATGGACAATCCGGCGATCGATCTGATCGAACTGATGAGCATCATTCCCGGCCCGGATTTCCCGACATCGGGCCTCATTCTCGGCCAGGCCGGCATCCGGCAGGCGTTCGAGACCGGCCGTGGCTCGGTGATGATGCGCGGCAAGGTTCATGTCGAACCGATGCGCAACGACCGCGAAGCCATCATCATCACCGAGGTTCCCTACCAGGTGAACAAGGCGACGATGATCGAGAAAATGGCCGAACTGGTGCGCGACAAGCGCATCGAGGGCATTTCCGACCTGCGCGATGAGTCCGACCGCCAGGGCTACCGGGTGGTCATCGAGCTCAAGCGCGATGCCGTTGCCGACGTGATCATCAACCAGCTCTACCGCTACACGCCGCTGCAGTCCTCCTTCGGCGTCAACATGGTGGCGCTCAATGGCGGCAAGCCCGAGCTGATGACCCTCATCGACATGCTCAAGGCCTTCGTCGCGTTCCGCGAGGACGTGATCACCCGGCGGACCAAGTACCTGCTGGGCAAGGCCCGGGAACGGGCGCATGTGCTGGTGGGTCTGGCCATTGCGGTGGCCAATATCGATGAAGTCATCGCGCTCATCCGCAAGGCACCGGACCCGGCGACGGCGCGCGAGCAGTTGATGACCCGGCGCTGGCCGGCAATGGATGTCGAAACGCTGATCCGGCTGATCGATGATCCGCGTCACCGCATCAACGAAGACGGCACCTACAATCTGTCCGAGGAACAGGCGCGCGCCATTCTCGAATTGCGCCTGGCTCGCCTGACGGCGCTCGGGCGTGACGAAATCGGCGACGAACTCGGCAAGATCGGAGAGGAAATCAAGGACTTCCTCGAAATTCTCGCATCGCGTGTCCGGGTTCAGCAGATCGTCAAGGACGAGCTGATCGCGGTTCGCGACGAGTTCGGCGTGCCGCGCCGCACCCAGATCACCGAGGGTGGTGCGGATATGGACGATGAGGACCTGATCGCACGCGAGGACATGGTGGTGACCGTGAGCCATGCGGGCTATATCAAGCGGGTGCCGCTCGCCACCTACCGGGCGCAGCGCCGCGGCGGCAAGGGCCGTTCCGGGATGTCGACGCGGGACGAGGATTTCGTCACACGGCTGTTTGTCGCCAACACCCACACGCCGGTGCTGTTCTTCTCCTCGCGCGGCATTGTCTACAAGGAAAAGGTCTGGCGCTTGCCGATCGGCACGCCGACGTCGAAGGGCAAGGCGCTGATCAACATGCTGCCGCTGGAAAAGGGCGAGCGGATCACCTCGATCATGCCGCTGCCGGAGGACGAGGACAGCTGGGCCAATCTCGACGTGATGTTCGCCACCACACGCGGCACCGTACGCCGCAACAAGCTCAGCGATTTCATTCAGGTCAACCGCAATGGCAAGATTGCGATGAAGCTCGACGACGAGGGGGACGCCATCCTCAATGTCGAGACCTGCAACGAGTTCGATGATGTGCTGCTGACGACGGCGCTGGGGCAGTGCATCCGCTTCCGGGTCGATGACGTCCGGGTCTTTGCCGGCCGCAATTCGATCGGCGTGCGCGGCATGAACCTTGGCCAGGACGACCACATCATCTCGATGACCATCGTGCATCATGTCGATGCCGATCCGTCGGAGCGCGCCGCCTATCTCAAGCGTGCGGTGGCCGAACGGCGGGTGGTCAGTGGCGACGAGGTCGAGGATATCGCCCTGGTTGGCGAAGACGCGGTCGAGGACGGGGATCTTGACGACGAGCGCTACGAGGAGCTCAAGGCCCGCGAGCAGTTCATCCTGACGGTCTCCGAGAAGGGCTATGGCAAGCGCTCATCGACCTATGAGTTCCGGATTTCGGGCCGTGGCGGCAAGGGCATCCGTGCCACCGACACCTCCAAGACCGGCGAAATCGGTCCGCTGATCGCCGCCTTCCCGGTCGAACAGGGCGACCAGATCATGATGGTGTCGGATGGCGGCCAGGTGATCCGGGTTCCGGTCGGCGGCATCCGCATGGCCGGTCGCGCCACCAAGGGTGTGACCATCTTCTCGACCGCCAAGGACGAGCGCGTGGTCTCGGTCGACCGCATCAGCGAGCCGGAAGCGGACGAAGAGCTGGATGAAGAGGGTGTCGAGGGTGTCGAGGGCGAGGTTGCCGCGCCAGAGGGGGGCGAAACAGCACCCGAAGCCGGCGATACGTCAGCACCCGACACGGACGAAACACCGCCTGAAGCCTGACCGGGCTGCATGGCGTGATTGAAAAAACCGGGGAGAGATCCCCGGCTTTTTTATGGGTGGACGGCGGTTTGGCCGGGTGAGAAGATGGAGACATGATTGGATATATCACCGTTGGCGCTGACGATATGGCAGTTGCAGAAACATTCTATTCGGCCTTCCTGCCCAGGCTTGGCTACCGGTTGGATGTCTCGCCTGCTGGACTGAGCTGGTCGATTCCGGCTGCGACCGGACAACGCGTCGTGCCGCCGGATTTTTATGTCAAGCCGCCCTTCAACGGGGAGGCGGCTTCGACCGGCAATGGATCCATGGTGGCTTTTCAGGTTCGAACCCAGGCTCTGGTGCGTGAGCTTCACGCCGCAGCGCTCGCCGCCGGCGGAGGTAACGAGGGCGCACCCGGCTTCCGCGCCGACTACAGCGCCTGCTTTTATGTCGGCTATCTGCGCGATCCTCAGGGCAACAAGGTCGCCCTGTTTTGCAACCACCCGGATCAACCGACGCGGCCCGGCTGATTGCATTTGATCCGGCTGCGCATGGGCAGCCCGGTGTGGCCATGCGACGGCATCAGTGGCCGTGGGCAATGCGCCCAAAAGACCAGGCCCAGACCCACCATCCCGTAAGGGCGCGGTCCGCCGGACTTGATCTGTGGCGCCGGTCTGCCGGACTTGCCGGGGCGGCCAGGATTGGTCATGATTGCGATGAAACTGGTGATTTCCAATCCTGAATCGGACGGTCCGTGATGGCAGACAGCAGGCTGGACGACGTCAGACGTCTTTTCGCAAAGCTGATGT
The DNA here is from genome assembly GCF_029210485.1 of Hoeflea sp. YIM 152468. GTDB lineage: Bacteria > Pseudomonadota > Alphaproteobacteria > Rhizobiales > Rhizobiaceae > Hoeflea. Next base: position 145,396 of record NZ_JARGET010000023.1, on the reverse strand, counting down.
TTGCCGCCAGTGGTTCGTCTGATCCCCGGCTCGAGCGGGTTTTCGAGACCATACGGCGTGAGGCCTTCGTCGGGCCCGGACCCTGGAACATGGTGTTTCGCCGGCGCTATGTCCAAACGCCAAGCGATGATCCGATCCATCTTTACCAGAATCTGCTGATTGGCTTGGATGAAGCCAAGGGGATCAACAATGGCGAACCCTTTCTCCATGCGCGTTGGCTCGGCACCGTGGCGATCCAGCCCGGTGAGCTGGTGACACATATCGGGGCCGGAACCGGCTACTATTCAGCGATCATGTCGTTGCTTGTACGTCCCGGCGGATGGGTCACCGCAATGGAGATTGATCAGGATCTGGCGGGCAGAGCGAAGCAGAACCTCAAGCCTTTCGACAATGTCTCGGTTCTGGTCGGCGACGCGACACAGATGCCAATTCCGGCGTCGGATGTCATCTACGTCAACGCCGGTGTGATCAGGCCGCCTGTGAGTTGGCTGGAGGCTCTCAACCAGAATGGCAGGCTGATTTTTCCATGGTCTCCCGCTCCCGATACCGGGCTCGCCCTGTTGGTGACCAGACACAGCGGCCATTTCGACGTCCGGCCATTGATGCCGGTGGGGTTCATTCCCTGCCTCGGCGCCAGCGATGCAGGGCTGAGCTTTCACGCCCCCGATGCGTCCAGCGTGTGGCAGGTCAAATCGCTGCACTTGCGCAAGGATCGCGAGCCGGATGCGAGCGCCATAGCCGTCTGTGATGCGGTCTGGTTTTCAAACGCTGCCGCGTCCGAGTGACCGGTACGTGCCGGCCCAACCGGGGTTTCGGACCAGCAGGGTGTGTGAGATATTGGCTCCTGCCACATTCCGGCAGCATCAGCTGCTACACTCATCTGTCGCCATCCCACTCCGGAGCTGAAATTTGTCCCGCGCCGCCCGTCTTCTTGATCTTCTGCAGGTGCTGCGGCGCCACAAGCGTCCTGTCAGCGGCGCGTCGCTGGCTGCGGAACTGGGCGTGTCACTGCGCACCATCTACCGCGACATCGAGACTCTGAAATCGCAAGGGGCGGCGATTGATGGCGAGGCCGGCGTTGGCTTCGTGCTCAAGCCCGGCTTCATGCTGCCGCCGCTGATGTTTTCCGAAGAGGAGATCGAGGCGCTGGTGCTGGGGTCACGCTGGGTGGCGGAGCGGGCCGACCTGCCGCTCGGGCGCGCTGCCAGAAACGCGCTGGCCAAGATTGCCGCCGTCTTGCCCGACGACCTCAAGGACGGTCTCGATGGCTCGACCCTGCTGGTTGGCGCCGGTGCGCCGATTGCGGCAGGCGAGAACGAATTGCCGCGCATCCGCGATGCCATCCGCCGTCAGCGCAAGCTCACCATTGCCTATGCCGATGTCAACGGCGCTTGCAGTGACCGGGTCATCTGGCCGATTGCGCTGGCGTTTTTCGACAAGGCACGGGTGGTGGTCGCCTGGTGCGAGTTGCGCAATGATTTCAGGAATTTTCGCGCCGACCGGATCATCAGCCTGGCGGTCGAAGCTGCCGCTTATCCGAAACGGCGTGCCGTTTTGATGCGGGACTGGCAAGCCAGGGAAGGTATCCGGTTGCGCTCGCGGCTGGATGCTTGAAACCGGGGTGTGCGTTAGCCGTGGCGCGGCCAGACCGGGTCGGTAACCTGGTCGGGTGTTTCCTGACGCAGGGCGCGAAGCACCAGACCACTGAACAGCGTCACAATCATAAGAGCAAGAACGGCAAGAGCTATCGTCATCACGGTGTCCTTTCTACGCATCAAACCTTGACGCACACACCATGACAAACCCTCAATGAACCGGAACTGAATGCAATTGTGGTTAATTGTTCTTCGGTATTCTGACCCCGGAGCAGTCTTGTCAGACCAGATGCTTCGCCCCCGGAAAGGGCGAGGCCGAACTTCGGATGGCGGGTGCCGTTGGCGCTGGGTCGTACGGAGCGGAAGGTGGCCGTGCCCCGGCGATCAGCCGGCGTCAGAGACACGGACATAGGCCAGAGGCGGCCGCGGCCTTCCGGTGAGCGCGGATTGTTTAAGGCCCGGTGGACCCGGTTTTGTGCCGCTCTTTGTCATTTCGCCCGATCGGGCAGGCAAAAGAAGCGGTTGGCCGGGCAGGCGGCAAAGTTTGGCCTTTCATAAGCCACAATGACGGCGTATTGTTTGAAAGTACTTCCTCAGGCTTGCCGTGGTATTGTCAACCGTCGGCGGTCTGACGATTCGCCTGCTTTCTGAAAGCGCATAGAAAAAAGCCGCCTGCCGCACGCAAGTGCGGAGCGGATGTAACTGTATTGGAATTGTACAAATGGCAAAGACTATTTTCAAAGCGGGACAGAACGTGTCGCTTCAATCGCGCGTGGGGTTATCCCCCAAGACGCCGAGCGAATTTACTGTTCTGATGCGGCTGCCCGACAACCAGGGCAACGCGCAATACCGGATCCGCAATGAAGCAATGGGCCACGAACGGGTGGAGCAGGGCAGCAATCTCGAACTGATCGAGCCTGAAGAGACCGCTTGAACCGGCTCAACGCTGGCACTGTTTCGGACAGGGCGCGATAAGCCGGTCGGGCGACTGCAAAGTGCGCCGCATCTTTTGATCAAACCGCTTCCGGTTTGGGATGTTGCGCCAGGAGTGACGCAAAATGGCCAAAGGTCAGATGAAATCCAACAAGGAAATCCGCAAGCCGAAAAAAGACAAGGCGGCGGCGAAGGCTCCGGCAACGCTCGGTGCAGCGGTGAAACAACTGGATGCAAATCCGTTTCAGAAAAAACCGAAGAAGTGATGGACGGCCGGATCGAACCGGCCATCACCTGGCAATCCCAGGCCTTCCTCATCGCCTGTGCGCCTCTGACGAAGATACCGGGATTTCCGCTTTTCCGGCTATAACGGCGCGATGAACGTCCGGTTCATGCTCGACACTTTCGACAGCCGCCGTGAGATCATCGAAGCCGTCGCAGCCGACACCTGCCAGACAGGCCGCAGATCGCTGATTCGGCTCTCAGCTTCCGATTTTCAGGCCAGGCCGCACGCCCATCCAACGAGAGGCGTGCGGCCTGTGTTGTTTCAGGGCGGTACAGCGCCCTTGGCGCGCCCGAGGCGACGCTCACCCTTTGCAGGCCGGATCTGCGCCCACCGGCGTCTCGGTGTTCGCAGACTGGCGCTGTTTTGCACGGCGGGACCGTCTCGGCGGGCAAACATTGCTTGATGCACCCGGTTTGTCATGACAAAAGGCTTGCGAAAGAGGGGTATTGCCATGCGTATCGCGTTTTATCCGGGGTCGTTCGACCCCATGACCAATGGTCATGTTCATGTGCTCGAACAGTCCCTGGCACTGTGCGACCGGCTGGTTGTCGGCATCGGCGTGCATCCGGGCAAAACGCCGATGTTCTCGTTTGAAGACCGCGCCGGAATGATCGCCGATGTGGTCGGAAGCGAATTTCCGCAGCGCTCAGGCGACGTCAGCGTTGTTTCCTTCCAGAATCTGGTGGTCGAGGCAGCCGCTGCGGCGGGGGCCAGCGTGCTGGTTCGCGGCCTGCGCGACGGCACCGATCTCGATTACGAAATGCAGATGGCGGGGATGAACCGGACGATGGCGCCAGCCATCACCACCGTGTTTGCTCCGGCCTATCCTGAATCCCGCCACATCACCGCCACGCTTGTGCGGCAAATCGCCAGGATGGGCGGCGATGTCGCGCCCTTCGTACCGGCGATCGTGCAAGAAGCCATTGCAGCGCGGCTGTCGGAGAGCTAACCCCCTGCGCCGCGGCGTTGCCAAGCCCGCGGCGGTGTGTCAAACGATTGCCGCCGGATGACCAAGCATCCCGGCCGCTGCCACCTCACGGAGCCCTCATGCGTTCTTCACGACTGCTTATCGCCGCGACCCTGGCCCTCGGCCTGGTCTCGACCTCTCTTGCCGCCGCCGCCGACAAGCTGATTATCACCTTGAAAACCGGCGACGTCGTCATCGAACTCGCCGATGATGTGGCGCCGCTGCACGCCGCCCGGCTCCGGGAGCTCAGCGCGGCCGGCGAATATGACAATGTCGCCTTTCACCGCGTGATCGAGGGCTTCATGGCCCAGACCGGCGATGTTGAATTCGGCGACATGGAAGACGGCTTTGCGCCACATCGCGCCGGCACCGGCGGTTCCTCCAAGCCCGATCTCAAGGCCGAATTCTCCGATCTGTCGTTTGATCGCGGTGTGGTCGGGATGGCGCGCGCGCAAAACCCCAACTCGGCCAACTCGCAATTCTTCATCATGCTCGCCCCCGGCACGTTCCTCAATGGCGACTACACGGTCGTCGGCAAGGTGGTCGACGGCATGGAGCATGTCGACAAGATCAAGCTGGGCGACGCCAACAACAACGGTGCGGTGTCCGACCCGGACCGGATGATCAAGGTTCGCTCCGGCGGCTGACACACCCCTATTTTCAGGACAACAACCAAGGAGACGACCATGGCGGAGATCAAGGATCCCGAAAACACACTGATCATGGAAACCACCAAGGGACAGGTGACCATCGAACTGCTTCCAGACCTGGCGCCCGGCCATGTCGCCCGGATCAAGGAACTGGCCCGTGAAGGCGCCTATGACGGGGTGGTGTTTCACCGGGTCATCGAAGGCTTCATGGCGCAGACCGGCGACGTCAAGTTCGGCAAGTCGGACGGCAAGGATTTCAACCCCGGCCGCGCCGGCATGGGCGGGTCGGACAAGCCCGACCTGAAGGCCGAATTCTCCAACATGAACCATGCCCGCGGCACCTGCTCGATGGCGCGCTCGCAAGATCCGAACTCGGCCAACTCGCAGTTCTTCATCTGCTTTGATGATGCCGGCTTTCTCAACCGTCAATACACGGTCTGGGGCCAGGTCACATCCGGCATGGACAATGTCGACAAGATCAAGCGCGGCGAGCCGGTTGCCGATCCCGACAAGATCGTCTCCGTCAAGGTCGCAGCCGACATCAAGGCCTAATCTGACGCGCGGGATCGGGGTGGCCATGCGCGCCTCCCGCGTCCCGCGCGTTTTTTGTGAGGCGCTGCCATGCGCGTTGACCTATTCGACTTCGAGCTTCCCGACGAGCGCATCGCGCTCAGGCCGGCCAACCCGCGCGACAGCGCCCGGCTGCTGCATGTCGATGCCGGAGGAACGCTTGCCGATCTTTCGGTTCAGGATCTGGCCGATCTGCTCGAACCCGGCGATGCGCTGGTGTTCAACGACACAAAGGTCATTCCGGCACAGCTCGAAGGTTTCCGCATTCGCGGCGAAAACCGGCAACGCATCTCGGCCACCCTGCACATGCGCTCGGGCACCGACCGCTGGAAGGCGTTCGTGCGTCCGGGCAAGCGCATCAAGCAGGGCGACCGGCTGTCGTTTGGCGGCGATGGCGCCACCTGCCTCTCGGGCGTGCTCGATGCGACGGCGGGAACACGCGGCGAGGGCGGTGAAATCGAGCTGATCTTCGATCTGTCCGGCCCGGCGCTGGACGAGGCGATCATGGCCACCGGCCACATTCCGCTGCCGCCCTATATCGCTTCCAAACGCGGCGAGGACGATCAGGACCGGCGCGACTACCAGACCATCTATGCGCGTGAAGACGGCGCCGTGGCCGCCCCCACCGCAGGGCTCCACTTTACCCCCGAGCTGTTTGCCAAGCTCGATGCGCGCGGCATCTCGCGCCATTTCGTCACCCTGCATGTCGGCGCCGGCACCTTCCTGCCGGTCAAGGTCGACGATACGGCGGAACATCTGATGCATTCGGAAATCGGCCATGTCAGCGCCCAAACCGCCGAGGCACTGAACGCCGTGCATGCGCGTGGCGGACGGATCGTCTCGGTCGGCACCACGTCGCTGAGGCTTTTGGAAAGCGCCACCGGCGAGGACGGCACGGTGCATGAATGGTCCGGCCCGACCGGCATCTTCATCACGCCCGGCTACCGCTTTCGCGCTGTCGATGTGCTGATGACCAATTTCCATCTGCCGCGCTCGACGCTGTTCATGCTGGTTGCGGCCTTCAGTGGGCTTGAGACCATGCGCACAGCCTACACCCATGCCATCAATGCGCATTACCGGTTCTATTCCTATGGCGACGCCAGCCTGCTGTTTCGCCGGGACAGCATGCCATGATCGTCCGCTATCTCTGCCACCCGCAGGTGCGGATCGATCCGCTGGTGGCGGTGGAGCGCTGGGGGCTCAATGAGGTCGGGCGTGCCCGCGTCAGATCGATTGTCGCCGCGGCGGCCTTGCAGGACACGGCAAGCATTGTCTCGAGCGCCGAGACCAAGGCGATCGAGACCGCGCAACCGCTTGCCGAAGCGCTCGGGCTTGACCTCATCGTGCGCGACACAATGCACGAGAACGACCGCACCGCCACCGGCTATCTGCCGCCCGACGAGTTCGAGGCTGTCGCCGATCAGTTCTTTGCCAGCCCCGAGCAGAGCGTCCGCGGCTGGGAACGGGCGGTGGACGCGCAAGCCCGCATCGTCGCCGAGACTTTGGCCGTGCTCGACGACGCGCCCGAGGGCGATGTGCTGCTGGTCGGTCACGGTGGTGTCGGCACCTTGCTGATGTGCCATCTGGCAGGCTGGCCAATCCACAGGATCCGGGGTCAGCCTGCTGGCGGCGGCAATGTCTTTGCCTTCGCGCGGCAGACGCTCACACTGCGCCATGGCTGGCAGCCAATGGAAATCCTCAATGACCCGCAACAGGCGACTTTGACATGACCGAGACCTTCCAGTTCAAGCTTCTGGCCACCGACGGCAAGGCACGGCGCGGCGAGATCTCGATGCCGCGTGGCGCCATTCGGACGCCGGCCTTCATGCCGGTCGGCACCGGCGGCACGGTCAAGGCGATGTATATGGACCAGGTCCGGGGCACCGGCGCCGACATCATTCTGGGCAACACCTATCATCTGATGCTGCGCCCCGGCGCCGAACGGATGGCGCGGCTTGGCGGCTTGCACCAATTTGCCCGCTGGGAGCACCCGATCCTGACCGATTCCGGCGGTTTCCAGGTGATGTCGTTGTCGGCGCTCAGAAAGATCACCGAGCAGGGGGTCACGTTTCAATCGCACATCGACGGCTCGCGCCACGAGATGAGCCCGGAGCGCTCGATCGAGATCCAGGGACTCCTGGGCTCCGACATTCAGATGCAGCTCGATGAATGCGTGCGGCTGCCCGCCAGCGGAACCGAGATCGAACGCGCCATGGAGATGTCGCTGCGCTGGGCCGACCGCTGCAAGTCCGCCTTTGGCGACCAGCCTGGCAAGGCGATGTTCGGCATTGTCCAGGGTGGCGACACTCCCCTGCTCAGGGAGCGGTCAGCACAGGCATTGGCCGGGCTCGACCTCAAGGGCTATGCCGTCGGCGGCCTTGCCGTGGGCGAGCCGCAGGCGGTGATGCTCGACATGCTCGATGTCACCTGTCCGCTGCTGCCTTCTGAAAAGCCGCGTTACCTGATGGGGGTGGGCACGCCCGACGACATGCTCAAATCCGTCGGCCGCGGCATCGACATGTTCGATTGCGTGATGCCGACACGGGCCGGCCGCCATGGCCTGGCCTTCACCCGCCACGGCAAGATCAACATCAAGAATGCGCGGCACGCCGAAGATCATCGGCCGCTGGACGCGGAAAGCGCATGCCCGGCGGCGCGCGATTATTCGCGGGCCTATCTGCACCACCTGGTCCGCTCCAACGAGATCCTGGGCATGATGCTGATTACCTGGAACAATCTGAGTTACTACCAGGACCTGATGGCGGGGATCCGCGCGTCAATCGAGGCGCAGCGCTTCGAGGAATTTTCCGCCGAAACGCAAGAGCGCTGGGCCCGCGGCGATATTCCGCCGCTGGGGTAGGGCGCCCGCGATACGGTCTCAAACTTGCGGCAGCGCCCCTTCATTCCTCGTTATCCCGGCCCACGAGCCCGGATCCGTCGACCCGGCGTCCGCCGGGTCAAATGAGTACTCCAGCCCAAAAGCTTGGGCTGACTGGATACCCGGATCGGGGTCCGGCATGACCGGATTCATCAGACGGTTCAGCCAGCCTCAAGCCGCGTCGAGGGTCTTTTCGCAATGGCTCGGGCCGCCCTTGGGATCGCGCCGGTCGGAGACGGCCTGGATACTTCTGATCGTGTAATCCTTGCCGACTGTCAGTTGGACGGTGCAGGGTCTGCCGCTGCCAAAGCCGCCGCGCCAGGTGTAGAGCGTCGTGCCGCCGGGACCTGAAGTATCGGACACCTGAGGGCCGAAAGCGGCAAAGAAATCACCCGCCGACTTGCCGTTCCAGCGCGCCTCGATCGGGTTGGACGCAACCGAGGCGGTGGTGCAGGCTGACAGGACAACGGCAAGGATGGGCAGCAGGAGAGGACGAATTCGCATGGTCGACAGTTCCTTGGACATCGGGCGATGGTCACGGCGATTTGCCGCACGGGGCATCAGTCATAGCGGATTTAGGGACAGGGGGAAATCGATTGTGATGGCGCGCGGGATCGCTCTGGCGTGCCGTTCGCGGAATTGGCCGGGACCCATGGTCTCAAGATCCTATCTGTCACCGGACTTACGAGATTGCCATCACCTCGAGTTCCTGCTCGCCGACCTCGACCACATCGCCGACGCGTTTCCCCATCAGCGCGCGCGCCACCGGCGAGGCGAAGGAAATGGTGCCGGACTTGGGGTCGGCTTCGTCCTCGCCGACAATGCGGTAGGTCTGCGGCGGCTTGTCGTCGCGGCAATAGGTGACGGTGGCGCCAAAGGCGATGGTGTCATGGGAGATCGGATCGGGCATCAATTGGGCGCTGCGCACCCGTTCGGCGAAATAGCGCGCGTCGCGCAAGGGGCTCGCCTGCTGGCGGCGGCGCTCGTTGACGTCCTCGATGCAGTTCGCGGCCTCAAAGGCCGCGCGGGCCTCTTCGAGATGGGTCTGTATCTGCTTCAACCCGGTGAGCGTCACCAGATTGGGATTGGCTGAAATCGGCCGGTCGGGCAGCATGGTTTCCGACGCGGTTTCGGTGCTTTCTTCCTTGGTAAAGGCGACGCTCACTGCAATTCTCCGATCTTCTGCTGCCGGCAGAGCCGATGATTGCCCGCCCGCCTGCAGCAACAGGCATAGGTTGAAGCCAGGCTCTGGCACGGCCAATTTCCTGGTCCATGCCGCTGCCGGCTCAACGCCGAATCTTCAGCTTGGTTCCACCCAGGCGGGGAGTCAATCATCTTGGCCTGATGCTCCCCACCGGTGTCATATCCGGCGGCCTGGACTGGTAGTCGGGACTGGGGGCAGGCGGCCGTGCCGGCCCAGTCAGGTTTGCGGGGCGGCGGCCTTGATCATCTGCACGCCGTTGATCCTGAACGAGCCATCGGGCTGGCGTTCGAGTGCATAGAGCGCGGTCCAATCCTGTCCATCGGCCCCCTGGATGATGACTTCCTGGATCATGTCGGAGCCGTCTTGTGCCGCCTTGGAGCGGCCAAAGGCGAAGTTGCCGGGACGGTAGACCGGCTGGTAGCCGCGCTTGACCATGTCGAAGAACCGGGCCGGATCCGGGTACAGGCGCTGGATCGACGGCGATGCCAGGGCATAGGCCGCCGCCATGTCGTCAGACAGAAAGGCATTGATCTGATTTTCAATGACGCTGCGCGCCGTGGCCGCATCATCGGCACGGGCCGGCGCCAGCCCGGCCAGCAGCACAAGCAGCGATGCGGTCAGCAGCGAGAGCAATGGACGGGTCATGGGCAGGCCTCCTTGGTGCTAAAGATAGGACGGCATCGGCCAATGGAAAGTTTCACAGTGATCTGGAAATCGCCGCCACTTCATCTTTCACATGAAGAAGGATGGAAGGTTCAATGATCACATCAGCATACAGTGATATTCTAATGTAAAGACTTAATCACAGCGGCAGCTCAGGGCACGATCATCACCTTGCCGTCGCCGAGCTTCAGCGCGTCGGGCAGATCCTGCATCGCGTCCGAAAGCTTCACCGTTGCCACCACTTCTGTCTTCCAGGCGCCGGAGATGAAACGGTTCTGGACCGCGCGAAGGGCCTTGATCTTTTCAAGCCAGGACGCGTTCCTGAACCATTTGCTCAGCCAATACCCCTCGATTTTCTTGTCCATGAAAATGAACTGCCCCGGTTCGCTGATGACCGGGGTTTCGGTGTCGAGCTTGCCATAAATCACCCAGCGGGCACGGGCCGGCATCGCCGTGAAAATGTCGGCGGCCAACTGGTTGGCCACCGCATCCAGCAGGATGCGGGGTTTTTCCGAGGCCATCAAGGCGGCCAGTTTTGCGGCAAAGTCCGGATCGGACTGGATCAGCACATGCTTGGCGCCGAGCGCTTTCAGGTGAGCCGCCTGGCTGTCTTTGCGGATGACGGCGATCATGGCGTAGCCATTGTCGCGCGCCAGCCCCGCCATCAGCTTGCCGAGTTGGGAGAAGGCGGCGGTAAAGACAAAGCTTTTCGAGCCTGATTTTTTGACGATGTCGAACATGGTCCAGGCAGTCACCGGATTGACCACATGGCCGGCCGCGTCTTCATCGCGCATCGCGGGCTTGACCACCACGCAGGTGGCGGCCGGAACAACGATGTATTCGGCCCAGGCGCCCGAGCCGCTGACGCCGCCGACAAAGGCCACCCGCTTGCCCTTGAGATAGCGCGCATGAAGCCCTTTGCCGTCGATCACGTCGCCCACTCCCTCAAAGCCGGCGGCAGCGCCCTTGACCCGGGCCTGGCCGTACTCGCCCTTGATGAAGTAGAGATCGGACGGATTGACCGAGGCCATGCGCAACTTGACCAGAACCTGGCCGGCGTGGGGTTGGGGCAGCGGCAGGGTGGAAAAACTGAGATAGGGATCAAGCGAGTCGATCCCGGCGCCGGTGCGCGTGGCGGCGAAACCGTCGTTTTTCAAGATCAGGGCATTGATGCGGGCGGGCAGGGTCATGGATCGGTCCTTAGCGCGTCAGATTGGTCGTGCCGACGGCGCTTGGCGCCGCCGGGCGGGGGATTGGGCAGGTCGCGATACTCCACATCATAGAGCCGGCCGTAGCTCGTGCAGACGATGGCTTTCATCGGGGTTCAGACCTTTTCCTGGGTGTACCGCCTGAGCTCGGTGCGGGCGACCTGGCGGCGGTGCACCGCATCGGGTCCATCGGCGAGGCGAAGCGTGCGCAAATGTGTCCACATCCGCGCCAGCGGCGTGTCCTGGGAGATACCCTGACCGCCAAACATCTGCGCCGCCTCATCGGTCACCTTGAGCGCGACACGCGGCGCAATCACCTTGATCTGGCTGATCCAGGGGGCCGCGGCACGGGCATCGCCCTGATCCATCATCCAGGCCGCCTTCAGGCACAAGAGCCGCGCCATTTCGATATCCATGCGGCATTCGGCGATGATGTCGTAATTCGCGCCGAGCTGGGCCAGCTTCTTGCCGAAGGCTTCGCGCTCCAGCGCCCGCTTGCACATCAGTTCGAGGGCCATTTCAGCCTGACCGATGGCGCGCATGCAATGATGGATCCGTCCCGGTCCAAGCCTGCCTTGCGCGATCTCGAAGCCCTTGCCTTCGCCGACCAGAAGATTGCTGGCAGGCACCCGGACGTCTGTGAAGCGGAGATGGAAATGGCCGTGCGGTGCGTCGTCCTGGCCGTAAACCTGCATTGGCCGCAGCTTGTCTATTCCGGCGGTGTCGGCCGACACCAGGATCATCGAATGGCGTGCATGTTTGGGCATGTCATCGCCGCCGGTCCGGACCATGACGATGTAGATCTTGCAGCGCGGATCGCCGGCACCCGAAGCCCACCATTTCTCGCCATTGAGCACATAATGCTCGCCGTCGCGGACACAGGACATGGAAACATTCGTGGCATCGGACGACGCCACATCGGGCTCGGTCATCAGGTAGGCCGAGCGGATATCGCCACTGAGCAGTGGCTCGAGCCATTGCTGCTTGTGATCGGGCGTCGCGTAGCGGTCGAGCACTTCCATGTTGCCGGTGTCGGGCGCCGAACAGTTGAAGCTTTCCGCCCCCAGATGCGCCTTGCCCATTTCCTCGGCCAGATAGGCATATTCAACCGTGGTCAATGCCTCCTCGCCGCGGGTGCGCCACAGGTTCCACAGACCCCGCGCCTTGGCCGTGGCCTTCAGGCCGTCGAGAATTTCGGTCTGCCGCGCCGAATAGCTCCAGCGGTCGCCGTTCAACCCGACTTCGGCGAGAAACTGTTCATCCAGCGGCATGATCTCATTGCGGACCATGTCGCGCACGGCGTCGAGAATGGGGTGCAGCTTCTGCGTGATTCCCAGATCCATGCTCTTGCTCCTGGTCAACTCTCTCTCCCGTGTCCGGTGCGTCCGGCAATCAGCAATTGGCTGATTCTTCCCTTTACGCACACGTCAATTGTTTGCCATGCTACCGGTCAGGCGGTCGGGCGGCAATCATTGCCCGGGACAATTTGGCCGCACAGCGTATCGACAAAGTGACAGGCCCGGCAAAGGAAGAGATCGGACATGAGCTATCTGGAAGACCTGTTTTCCGTCAATGGAAAAACCGCGCTCGTGACCGGCGGCGCCACCGGGATCGGCCGGATGATTGCAACCGGGCTGGCCCAGGCCGGGGCCAGGGTGATGATCGCGTCCCGCAAGGGTGAAGATTGCGTCAAGGCGGCCAGCGACATCAACAGCCTTGGCGGGGCAGGTTCGGCAGAAGGTTTCGGCGGCGATGTCGGCACGGCCGAGGGGGTATCTGCTCTGGTCGAGACAGTCACCTCCCGCACCGACAGGCTGCACATTCTCATCAACAATGCCGGCGTGTCGTGGGGCGCGCCCTATGCCGACTTCCCGCACGCGGCCTGGGCCAGGGTGATGTCGGTCAATGTGGCGGGGCTGTTCACGCTGACCCGCGATCTGACGCCGCTGCTGGTCAAGGCCGCCCGTGACACCGATCCGGCGCGGGTGATCAATCTGGGGTCGATCATGGGAACCCAGCCGGCCGCCGACGGGGCCTATTCCTACTCCGCATCCAAAGCGGCGGTGCATCATCTCACCAGAATTCTTGCCGAAGAGCTTGCCAGTCACCGCGTTACCGTCAATGCGTTTGCGCCGGGACCATTCCAGAGCCGGATGACGGCGTTTGCCACGGCACGGGACGAGCAGGTCGAAAAGGTTGGCGCCGGTGTGCCGCTGGGGCGGATCGGCAGGCCCGATGATGTGGCCGGCGCAGCCATTTATCTGTGCAGCCGCGCGGGATCCTACATCACCGGAGCGATAGTTCCCATTGATGGCGGGCTGTCGGTGCAGCATGATATCCGCCTGTTCAAGGACGCCTGATATGGAAGATCAAGCTTTTGACATGGATGCGCTGGCCGACGAGCTTTGCCAGCTTGTTCCGGGGTTTTCCGGTCTGCATGCGATCGAGAAGTTCAACACGGGGCAATCCAATCCGACTTACCGGGTGGAGGCCGACAGCGGCCGCTATGTGCTGCGCACCAAACCTCGGGGGCCTTTGCTGAAGTCAGCCCATCAGGTGGACCGGGAATACCGGGTGATGAAGGCACTGGCCGAAAACAACGTACCGGTGCCGAAGGTCTATGCGCTGACGGGCGAGAACAGTGCCATTGGCCGGATGTATTTCGTCATGGAACTGGTGGAGGGGCGGATTTTCTGGGACCCGGCGCTGCCGGAAGTCAGCAAGGACGAGCGAGCCGCGATCTATGACGGCATGAATGACGTTCTGGCACGGCTGCACAGCGTCGATCCGGACGCGGCCGGGCTTGCCGATTTCGGGCGGTCGGGCAATTACTTCGCGCGGCAGATCCGCCGCTGGAGCGAGCAATATCTGGCGAGCAAGACCAGCGAATTGCCCGAGATGGACAGTCTCATGGACTGGCTCTGGGAAAACCTTCCCGACAATGACGGCGTGGTATCGGTGGTGCATGGCGACTTCCGCCTCGACAACATGATCTTCTCCGCCCATGGCGAACGGGTGCTGGCCCTGATTGACTGGGAACTGTCGACCCTGGGTCACCCGCTCGCGGATCTGTCCTATCAGTGCATGCAATGGCGCTTGCCGCACAGCAGCGGTTTTCGCGGCCTGGGCGGGCTTGCCCGGGCAGATTTGGGAATTCCCAGTGAAGAGGAGTATGTGGCGCGCTATTCGGAGCGGAGCGGGATCGCCGTCGACAACTGGGCCTTCTGCCTGGCGTTTTCGTTTTTCCGGCTGGCGTCAATCCTGCAGGGCGTGTGCAAGCGCTCGCTTGATGGCAACGCCTCCAATCCCGAGCGCGCCCAGGAATTTGGCAAGGCGGTTCCGCTGCTGGCGAAGATGGCCAATGACGTGATGTCCGGAAAAGCGTGAGACATGGCAGATGTCGCCAGGGCGGGTCTTCAAAGTCGCCTTCGAACGCTCTGCTGCCGGCCCGGGCTTTGATTTTTGCACATCGGATGAGCGCTCCGGTTTGTTGAACATCAAGTTCAGTAGGCGCACAGTGCAAGCATCATCATCATTCCGGAGGCAGGACCATGCAAGAACTCACCCATTTCATCGGCGGCAAGCACGTCAATGGCACATCAGGCCGCTATGCCGATGTGATGAACCCGGCCACCGGCGAAGTCCAGGCGAAGGTTCCGCTGGCGTCCGACGCGGAAATGGCCGACGCCGTCGCTGTCGCCGCCAGGGCGCAAATCGGCTGGGCTGCGACCAACCCGCAGAAACGCGCCCGGGTGCTGATGAAGTTTGTCGAGCTTCTGCACCGCGATATGGACAAGCTTGCCGAAGCGCTGTCGCGCGAGCACGGCAAGACCATCCCCGATGCCAAGGGCGATGTGATGCGCGGCCTTGAAGTGGCGGAATTCTCGTTTGGGGCGCCGCATCTGCTGAAGGGCGAATTCACCGAGGGCGCAGGCCCCGGCATCGACATGTACTCGATCCGCCAGCCGCTGGGCGTGGTCGCCGGCATCACCCCGTTCAACTTTCCGGCGATGATCCCGATGTGGAAATTCTGCCCGGCGATTGCCGCTGGCAATGCCTTCATTCTCAAGCCTTCCGAGCGTGACCCGTCGGTGCCGCTGATGCTGGCCGAGCTGATGAGCGAAGCCGGAGCGCCGGATGGAATTCTCAATGTTGTCAATGGCGACAAGACCGCGGTCGATGCCATTCTTGATCATCCGGACATCATGGCCATCGGCTTTGTCGGTTCGACGCCGATTGCCGAATACATCTATTCGCGTGGCTGTGCCAACGGCAAGCGCGTGCAGTGTTTCGGTGGCGCCAAGAACCACATGATCATCATGCCCGATGCCGACATGGATCAGGCCGTGGACGCGCTGATCGGAGCGGGCTATGGCGCTGCCGGCGAACGCTGCATGGCCATCTCGGTGGCAGTCCCGGTCGGGGAAGACACCGCCGACCGGCTGATTGACAAGCTCACGCCGCGTGTCGAAGCCCTGAAGATCGGGCCTTACACGGCCGGAAATGATATCGATTTCGGGCCGCTGGTGACCCGCGAAGCCCGCGACCGGGTTCTCGGCCTTGTCAATTCCGGCGTCGAGCAGGGCGCCAAGCTGGTGGTCGACGGCCGCGACTTCAAGCTGCAGGGCTACGAGAACGGCAATTTCATGGGCGGCTGCCTGTTTGACAACGTCACCCGCGAGATGGACATCTACAAGCAGGAGATCTTCGGTCCGGTGCTGTCGGTGGTGCGTGCGCCGACCTATGAGGAAGCGCTGCGGTATCCGATGGAACATGAATATGGCAACGGCACCGCAATCTACACCCGCGACGGGGACGCGGCGCGTGATTTTGCCAGCCGGATCAACATCGGCATGGTCGGAATCAACGTTCCGATCCCGGTGCCGCTGGCCTATCATACCTTTGGCGGCTGGAAGAAGTCCGGCTTTGGTGACCTCAACCAGCACGGACCGGATTCCTTCCGCTTCTACACCCGCACCAAGACGGTGACCGCGCGCTGGCCTTCGGGTATCAAGGACGGTGCCGACTTCAACATCCCGACAATGGGGTGAAGTCAAAGCGGCCTGAAGTTGCGGCGGCGAGATCAATTCAGAGACGGAAAGGCAATAGCCATGGACTTTGAACTGAACGAGGAACAGCAGGCGATCTTCGACATGGCGCGCGAGTTTGGCGCCGGGAAGATTGCCCCTTTCGCCGCCCAGTGGGAAAAACAGGAAGCCATCCCGCGCGAGGTGCTGGAAGAAGCGGCCTCGCTCGGGTTGGCGGCGATCTATGTGCCGGAAGCCGACGGCGGGTCGGGGCTCTCCCGGCTCGACGCCACATTGGTGTTCGAAGCGCTGTCGCTGGCCTGTCCGTCGGTGGCCTCGTTCCTGTCGATCCACAATATGTGCACCTGGATGGTGGCTTCCTATGGATCGGACGAGATGAAGGCGCGGCTGCTGCCCGATCTCGTCAGCATGACCAAGATCGCCTCCTACTGCCTGACAGAGCCTGGGTCGGGGTCGGACGCCGCGGCGCTGAGAACCCGGGCCGAACGGACCAATGAGGGCTACAAGCTGAACGGCACCAAGGCGTTCATTTCCGGTGGTGGGTTTTCCGATCTGTATCTGGTGATGACCCGCACCGGCGGAGAGGGGCCCAAGGGCATCTCCGCCGTCGTCGTCGAGAATGGCGCCAGGGGGCTTTCCTTCGGCGCACTGGAAAACAAGATGGGCTGGCGGTCGCAGCCGACGACAGAGGTGCAGTTTGATGATTGTGTCATTGCTGCGGAGAACCTGCTCGGCGACGAAGGCGCCGGTTTCCGCTATGCCATGAGCGGGCTTGATGGTGGCCGGCTCAACATTGCGGCTTCGGCGCTGGGCGGAGCACAAGCGGCACTCGACAAGACGCTGTCCTATATGGGTGAACGCCAGGCCTTCGGCAAGACCATCGACCAGTTCCAGGCTTTGCAGTTCCGGCTGGCCGACATGGAAACGAACCTGCAGGCGGCACGGATCTTCCTGCGGCAGGCAGCCAGCAAGCTTGACCGCAAGGCGCCCGACGCCACCAAGTACTGTGCCATGGCCAAGCGTTTTGTCACCGACACCGCCTTCAATGTCGCCAATGACGCGCTGCAACTGCATGGCGGTTACGGTTATCTGGCCGATTATGGCGTCGAAA
Organism: Hoeflea sp. YIM 152468; assembly: GCF_029210485.1. Classification (GTDB taxonomy): domain Bacteria; phylum Pseudomonadota; class Alphaproteobacteria; order Rhizobiales; family Rhizobiaceae; genus Hoeflea. The sequence goes on along the minus strand of NZ_JARGET010000023.1, from coordinate 128,283 downwards.
AGATCGTCCGCGACCTGCGCGTGCACCAGATCCTCGAGGGCACCAACGAGATCATGCGGGTGATCATTTCACGCGCGCTTCTGTCCGAGCGTGCCGCATGAGTATCCGCATCCGCCAGATCGGCCGGATTGGCCAGATCACGCTGCAGCGGCCCGAGGCGCTCAATGCCGTGAGCTACGAGATGGTGCTGGCGATGGAAGCCGCGCTGGATCGCTGGTGCGACGATGATGCCGTCGCCTGTGTGCTGATTGACGCCGAAGGCCACAAGGCGTTCTCCGCCGGCGGCGATCTGCAATTCATGTACGACACGGCCTCCAAAGGCGATTTCGAAGCCGGCCGGGCGTTCTGGCGCGACGAATACCGGCTCAATGCCAAGATCGCCGCCTATCCGAAACCCTACATCGCCTTGTGCCAGGGTTTCACCATGGGCGGCGGTGTCGGCGTCTCGCTGCATGGCTCGCACCGGGTGGTTGGCGAAAGCTCACGAATCGCCATGCCCGAATGCGCGATTGGGCTGGTGCCCGATGTCGGCGGTACGCTGTTGCTGGCGCGCGCGCCGGGGCGGTTGGGGGAATATCTCGGCGTCACCGGTTACCGGATGAATGCGTCCGATGCCATCCATGCCGGATTTGCCGACTATTTTATCCCGGAAGCCGAATGGCCCGGCCTGATCGAGACGCTGATCGAAACCGGCGACTGGTCGGCGGTCACGGCACTGGCGCGAGACCCCGAAGACGGACCGCTGATGGAGATCCGCGCGCATGCGGACGTCCATTTTGGCAAAGCCTCGCTGAGCGAAATCCTCGCAGCCTTGCCTGATGATGACTGGGGTGCGGCGACCGCCAGGTCGATCCGGGCCGGGTCGCCGCTGTCGACACATTGCACCCTTGAACTGGTGCGGCGTGCGCGCGAAAGCGATGATATCCGCAAGGCGCTGTGCCAGGAATACCGGTTTACCGCGCGCAGCGCCTCGGAGGGCGATTTCGTCGAGGGCATCCGCGCCGCCATCATCGACAAGGACAGAAATCCGCGCTGGCGTCACGCCAGCGTCGACGAGGTCACGGACGACATTGTGGCGGCAATGCTGGCTGAAGCGCCGGGCGGCGATATCGGTTTCTGACGCGGCTGCAACCGCGATGGTGTGGAACAATCGGCAGGGAGGACAGCATGAGAATCGGATTTATCGGACTGGGCAATATGGGGGCGCCGATGGCGGCCAACCTGGTCAAGGCCGGACACGCAGTGACCGGATTTGACATCGCAGGCGTGAGCGTTGATGGAGTGGCAAAGGCCGGATCAGCGGTGGAAGCCGCCGCGACCATGGATGCGGTGATCACCATGCTGCCCAATGGCGACATCCTGCGGTCCGTCTATGCCGAGATCGTGCCGGCCGGTTCCAGCGGCTCGGTGTTCATCGATTGCTCGACGGTGGACGTCGACAGCGCCAAGGCTGCCCACGAACTGGCTGCAGCGAATGGATTGCTGTCTGTCGATGCGCCTGTTTCAGGTGGTGTTGGCGGGGCCGCAGGCGGCACGCTGACCTTCATGGCGGGCGGCAGTGACGAAGCCTTTGGCCGTGCCGCACCGCTGTTCGAGATCATGGGCCAGAAGGCGGTGCATTGCGGCGAGGCGGGTGCCGGACAATCGGCCAAGATCTGCAACAACATGCTGCTTGGCATTTCGATGATCGGTACGTGTGAAGCCTTCGCACTTGCCGCGAAACTTGGGCTTTCGGCACAAAGCCTGTTCGATGTCGTCTCGACCTCGTCCGGGTCGTGCTGGTCGGTCAACACCTATTGCCCGGTGCCGGGCGTCGGCCCGAAAAGCCCGGCCGACAATGGCTACAAGCCGGGATTTGCCGCCGAGCTGATGCTCAAGGACCTGAAGCTGTCGCAACAGGCGGCGACCAGTGTATCGGCGCAAACGCCGATGGGCGCGCGGGCGACGGAACTCTATGACCAGTTTGTTGCCGGCGACGGCAAGGGGCGTGATTTCTCGGCCATGATTGAAAAACTGACGTGAAACCGGAACGTTAAAAAGGGGACCGGATGGCCCCCCTTTTTGCTGCGTGTGTTACTCTGATCCAGAGAAATACAGCGTCCTTTGCGGATCCAACGGGATGCGCGGCGCTGTCGGTCTCAGAACTCGCTCCAGTCAGCGTCAACCGCTGCAGCTCTGCCGCCGGCGCTGGCTCGTTTCGGTGCCCTTGCGGGTGCCTGTTGCGGTGCCTGCTGCGGTGCCGGGTTGCGCATTCGTGTTGCCATGGCAGCCAGATCCGACGCCAATGCATGTCCCGAGACCTGGAAATTGGCGACCAGATCACCCAGCGTGCGGGCTTCGGTGTTCAGCGCCATGCTGGCGGCCGTGGTCTCTTCGACCATGGCGGCATTCTGCTGCGTCACCTGATCCATCTGGTTGATGGCCTGGTTGATTTCCTTGATGCCGACGGCCTGTTCCGTTGCTGAGAGCGAAATCTCGCGGATCAGGCTGTTGATCTGATCGACCTGGGAGGAAATATCCTTGAGCGCCGTGCCGGTCTGTCCGACATATTCGACACCTTGATCAACGTGACCGGCTGACACCTTGATCAGCGTGGCGATTTCCTTGGCGGCCGAGGCCGACCGCTGCGCCAGTTCGCGCACTTCTTGCGCCACGACGGCAAAACCGCGTCCGGCTTCCCCGGCGCGCGCCGCCTCGACGCCCGCATTCAAGGCCAGAAGGTTGGTCTGGAAGGCGATTTCGTCGATCACGCCAATGATGCGGCTGACTTCGCGGGAAGACTGTTCGATGCCGGTCATGGCGTCGACGGCCTTTTCAACGATGGCGCCCGATTCACTGGTGCTCTTGTTGGTGTTCTCCACGGTATGAGCAGCCGTTTTGGCATTTTCCGCGCTGGCATTGACCTGGGAGGTCAATTGATCGAGTGCTGCCGCTGTTTCTTCGAGGCTTGCGGCCTGCTTCTCGGTGCGCATCGACAGGTCATTGGCTGCCGTGCTCATCTCGCCGGTGCCCGACGTGATGTTGTCGACCGAGGCGTTGACCGTCTTGATGGTCTGCTCCAGACTCTGCATGGCCGAGTTGAAGTCTTCGCGCAGTTGTGCGTATTCGCCCGGGAACTCCTCGGTGATGCGGTGGGTCATGTCACCGGCGGACAGACGGGACAGGCCAGCCCCCAGACGGGTGACGATCTGCTTTTGCTGAGCGGCAGAGTTGGTGCGTTCGGTTTCGGTGTTGGCGCGTTCGCGGTCGGCACTGTCGCGGTCACGGGCTGCCTGGGTTTCAAGCTGATCGGATTCGGCCAGACGGTGGCGGAAGCCTTCAAGCGCCCGGGCAACGGCACCGGTCTCGTCCATGCTTTTCTGGCCGCTGATCGGTCTGTCGTACTGACCGTTGCTGAGAATTTCAACGTCGGACACAAGACTGTCGAGTGGCCGTTTGACCATACGGGTGACAGCGACAAAGATCCCGAGAAGAACGGCGCCGAGAACGATCAGTCCTCCGGCCAGCATCATGATGGTCTGCTCCCACACCGGTCCGGTGATGGCTGCCTCAGGAACATCGACAAGCACGACCCAGCTTGCATTCACGCCGGGAAGTTCAAAGGGATAGACAAGGCGATGAACGATGGAGCCGTCTTGACCGGCAAGATCACGCACCGTGCTTGATGTGCCACGGCCAAGCGCTGCCTCGACTTCAGATTGTCCGCCGTCATCGAACTCGGTCATCATGGCGTCCGGCGTCGGTCCGACGAGCCATTTGCTGTCTTGCGAGACCAGCATCACCCGACCGGTGCCGAAGGGCCGCATTTTCGACAGCTTGTCGGAAAGCGAGGCGAGGGAGACGTCGATACCGGACACACCAATCAGCTTGTCTCCCGACTTCACCGGGAAGGTGATCGAGGTCAATGTTGTCGGGACTTCAGCTTCCTGCGCCTGGTAGGGCGGGGTGACGGCGCCCTTGCCGCTGGCGGCGGACAGAGCATACCAGGCATCGGCCTGACTGATTTCGAATGTGGAGAAGTGAATTTCACCGCTGCTGGTCTTTGACCAATAGGGGCTGAATGTGCCTTTGGCGTTGCCGGCCATTTCCTTGTTATCAATGAAGTCCGCCTGACGGCCGTCAAAGGCGTTTTCGGCTGCTGCGAACCAGGCGCCAAACGCCATCTCATGGGTCTGCAATGTAGCCTTGAGCAGGTTCATGATCGGCTTGCGGCCGAGGTCGCCTTCTGCGTGACCGCGACCGGAGATTGCCGCCACGGTGGACGCGACCGTTGCCAGGCCGCCGATCTCGCCGGCAATGTCGGCGGAGATGGCCTTGGCTTCAATCTGGGCTTGTTCGAACACCAGCGCTTCGACGCGGGCCTGGGTGTTGGAGATCAAGACATAATTGGAGACGACAAGCACCGAAGCAACAGTGGCACCTGCCACCACAATGAGTTTTGTCGCGAGTGATTTTTTTAAGAAGCCGAGCATGCGACTTTTCCTTGAAATTGGGGCAGCTGCCATTGGCAGCATGCAGGACGAACAAAAATACAGGAGGAGCCATCATGGTCGCTGCGGGCTTGGGCGCAATTTCATCTCGCGTCTCTTTATTAGCCTCAAGGCCTCTATGGGGTTCTTTTCGTTTCCGAATTGTGAACCGCGGTGCGGTTTGTTGCAATTTGGCACATTTGACGCGGAATACTCTTCGTTTGATGGAGTGTCCGTGCAGCGCGGGGCGGATGAGCAGGAAATCCGGTTCTCACTCCAAGGGGTGCGTTCGTGAACAGTCAGTTGCTCCACCCCGGCGTTTCGACCCCTCGCTTTGCCCTGCCGGGATTGAACCGCCACCACGCGGCAACCGCATCGCTTGGAAATTGGTGGTGATGGGTGCAGCGGAAAAGGTTGATAGTTACATTTACAACTGATCTGATGGACCTTGATTTGATCAGCCATGGGAGTGCCCGATGACGCTTGCTTATATGCCGGGTTTTGGAAACGATTTTGAATCCGAAAGTCTGCCAGGCGCGCTGCCGCAGGGGCAGAACTCGCCGCAGCGCTGCGCTTATGGTCTGTATGCGGAGCAACTCTCCGGCTCGCCGTTCACTGCGCCGCGCGGCACCAATGAACGGTCCTGGCTCTACCGCATTCGCCCCAGCGTCCGCCACACCAGCGACTTCCGGGTGATCGACCGGCCTTACTGGCTGTCGGCGCCGCATCAGGAATCGCAGATCCTGTCGCTGGGCCAGCGGCGCTGGGACCCGACGCCCTATCCGGACGGGCCGGTCCATTTTCTCGATTCGATCCGCACCATCACCACCGCGGGCGACACGGTCGGGCAGGTCGGGATGGCCGCGCATATCTACGCGCTGACCGCCGACATGGAAGACGACTATTTCTTCAATGCCGATGGCGAGTTGATGATCGTGCCGCAGGAAGGCGCGCTGAAAATCTTCACCGAAATGGGCATCATCGAGGTTGCGCCGCTGGAGATCGCGGTGCTGCCGCGCGGCATGATGTTCAAGGTGATGCGCGGCGCGGGCGTCGAGCGGGCGCGCGGCTATGTCTGCGAAAATTACGGCGCCAAATTCAGCCTGCCGGAACGGGGGCCGATCGGCGCCAACTGCCTGGCAAACCCGCGCGATTTCAAGACGCCGGTGGCAGCCTATGAGGACAAGGAAACCACCTGCCTCGTGCACATCAAGTGGTGTGGCGCGTTTCATGTCACCGCAATTGGCCATTCACCGCTGGACGTTGTGGCCTGGCATGGCAATTACGCGCCCTACAAATATGATTTGCGGACCTTCTCGCCGGTTGGCGCAATCGGATTTGACCATCCCGATCCGTCAATCTTTACCGTGCTGACGGCACCTTCGGGCGAGGCAGGCACGGCCAACATCGATTTCGTTGTCTTCCCACCGCGCTGGATGGTGGCCGAGCATTCGTTCCGGCCGCCGTGGTATCATCGCAATATCATGAGCGAATTTATGGGCCTGATCGAGGGCCAGTACGACGCCAAGGAAGAGGGCTTCCTGCCCGGGGGCATGAGCCTGCACAACATGATGATGCCGCACGGACCCGACCATGACGCGTTCGAAAAGGCTTCGACGGTGGAACTGAAACCGGTCAAGCTGTCGGATACGATGGCGTTCATGTTCGAAACCCGGTTCCCGCAGATGGTGACCCGCTACGCCGCCGAACTCGACACGCTGCAAACCGGCTATGTGCATTGCTGGGAGGGGCTGGAGCGGAAATTTGACGGCACGCCGGAAGCCGGTGGCTGGTCGGGGGCCAAGTGAGCGAACGTCTGGTTATTCTGGGATCCAAGGGCGGGCCGGCAATCCGCCCCGGCGGCCCGTCACCGACATCGTCGCTGCTCGAGATCGGCGGACGCCGGATCGTGGTCGACTGTGGCCTGGGGGTGTCACGCGGGCTCGTTGAAGCCGGCATGGCGCTGCCTGATCTCGATCTGGTGCTGATCACGCATCTGCATTCCGATCATGTTCTCGAGCTCGGGCCGCTGCTGCACACAGCCTGGACGGCGGGGCTTAAGACCCCGGTTCAGGTGCTGGGGCCGGTCGGCACCAAGGCGGTCTGGACCGGATTCGTCGCCTCATTGCTCTATGACATCGACCTCAGGATTGCCGATGAGGGGCGGCCGGATATCCGCAATCTGGTCAACATCACGGAATTCGGCGAGGGCGGCGTGCTCGAGGATAACGGCCTGCTGATCGACGCCCTCAGGGTCGAACATCCGCCGGTCACCGAATGCTATGCGCTCAAGATCAGCCATGGCGGGCGGACAATCGTGTTTTCGGCGGATACCGCCTATTTCCCGCCGCTCTCGGTCTTTGCCCGCAAGGCCGACATCCTGGTTCATGAAGCCATGCATCCCGACGGAGTTGACCGGCTGGTTGCCCGAACCGGCAATGGCGACCGGCTGAAGGCGCATCTGATTGCAAGCCACACCATGGCCGCAGATGTCGGACGGATCGCGACCGATGCGGAGGTGGATCACCTGGTGCTGCATCATCTGGTGCCGGCCGATGACCCCGAGATTTCCGCCGCGCACTGGATCGAGCAGGCCGGACTGACCTGGGATGGGTTGCTGACAATTGGCCGGGATGGGTTAAACTTGCCCTTGCCGCCCACCAAACCACAAAGGATACCCGCATGAAACTTGCCACACTCCGTGACGGAAGCCGTGATGGCCGTCTGGTCGTCGTCTCGCGCGACATGACCCGCGCCTCCGGCGTTCCGCACATTGCGCGGACGCTTCAGGCCGCACTGGACGATTGGAAACATGTCGCGCCGCGGCTTCAGGATGTGGCCGTGATGCTGGAAACCGGGGCGGAACCGACCGAGCGCTTCCATGAGCGTGACGCGCTGTCGCCGCTGCCGCGTGCCTATCAGTGGGCTGATGGTTCGGCCTACGTCAATCATGTCGAACTGGTGCGCAGGGCGCGTGGCGCCGAGATGCCGGACAGTTTCTGGGATGTCCCGTTGATGTACCAGGGTGGCTCCGACACCTTCCTGTCGCCGCGGGGCCCGATCCGGATGGCGGACGCAGCCTGGGGGATCGATTGCGAGGGCGAAGTTGCGGTGATTGTCGGCGATGTTCCGATGGGCGCCGATCTCGACACCTGCCGTGCGGCAATTCAACTGGTGATGCTGGTCAATGATGTCAGCCTGCGCGGGCTGATCCCGGCGGAGCTGGCGAAAGGCTTTGGGTTTTTCCAGTCCAAGCCGTCCTCGGCGTTTTCGCCGGTGGCGGTGACGCCGGATGAGCTGGGCGACGCATGGGATGGCGGCAAGCTGCATCTGCCGCTTGAGGTGGACCTCAATGGCAAGGCCTTCGGGCGCGCCAATGCCGGCGTCGACATGACCTTCGATTTCCCGCAGCTGATCGCCCATGCGGCGAAAACCCGGGCGCTCTGCGCCGGCACCATCATCGGTTCGGGGACCGTGTCAAACAAGGGACCGGACGGCGATCCGGGCAAGCCGGTGAGCGAAGGCGGTGCAGGCTATTCCTGCATAGCCGAAATCCGCATGATCGAGACCATTGCGTCGGGCAAACCGGCAACACCTTTCCTGCAGTTTGGCGACAGCGTTCGCATTGAAATGAAAAATGCCGATGGCCAGTCGATCTTCGGCGCCATCGAGCAAACCGTTGAAAAGATTTAGGATATCCTGATGAGCAAGAAATTCGCATCCGCCGGCGACATGACGGAAAAAGAAATCTCGTTTACCGAAATCGGCCGCGACCTGTGGGCATTCACCGCCGAGGGCGATCCCAACTCCGGCGTCATCATCGGCGACGACAGCGTCATGGTGATCGAGGCGCAGGCAACCCCGCGCCTGGCGGGCAAGGTGATCGAAAAGATCCGCTCCGTCACCGACAAGCCGATCAGCCATCTGGTGCTGACCCATTACCACGCGGTGCGGGTGCTGGGTGCTTCGGCCTATAAGGCGCCGACCGTGATCATGGGCGATGTTGCGGGTGCGATGGTTGCCGAGCGCGGCGCCGAGGACTGGGCGTCCGAATTCGAACGCTTCCCGCGGCTGTTTCAGGGCCATGAGAGCATTCCGGGGCTGACCTGGCCGACCACAACATTTTCCGAGCGCATGACTGTCTATCTCGGCAAGCGCCGGGTTGACCTGATGCATCTGGGACGGGCCCACACGGCCGGCGACATTGTTGCCTGGGTGCCGGACGAGGAGGTCATGTTCACCGGCGATATCGTCGAGTATCACTCGGCCTGCTATTGCGGCGACGGTCACTATGAGGACTGGGGCGTTACGCTCGACATGATCCGCTCCTTCGATCCGCAGGCCATCGGGCCGGGACGCGGCGACGCGCTGGTCGGAGCGGACATGGTCGAAGCCGCGATCGCCAGCACCCGTGATTTTGTCGAATCGACCTACCGCCCGGTGGCCAAGGTGGTGGCGCGCGGCGGTACGCTCAAGGAAGCCTGGGATGCGGTGCGGGCCGAATGCGATCCGAAGTTCAAGGATTACGCCATCTACGAGCACTGCCTGCCGTTCAACGTCGCCCGCGCCTATGACGAGGCCCGCGGCATCGATACGCCTCGGATCTGGACCGCCGAGCGCGACGCCGAAATGTGGGCGCAGTTGCAGGGCTGAGGGCATGGGGAGCGGCGCGCCGCTCCCCGCTGTCGCCGGGAGGTTTGATGAGCAAGATATTTGAAGTTCCGCTGTATCCCTACCAGCGATCGGCGGACCAGGATGCCGAGACGCCGGTCCGCCATCCAGTGGTGGTGGTGGGCGCCGGTCCGGTGGGGCTGGCGCTGGCGGTTGATCTTGCGATGCAGGATGTGCCGGTTGTCGTCATTGACGAAAACGACAAGGTCAGCCGGGGCTCGCGGGCGATCTGTTTTGCCAAGCGGCCGCTGGAAATCCTCGACCGCCTGGGCTGTGGCGATCCGATGGTCGAAAAGGGCGTGGTCTGGAACCTCGGCAAGGTCTATTTCGACGAGCGCCAGGTTTTCGGCTTCAACCTGCTGCCTGAACAGGGCCACAAGCGGCCTGCCTTCATCAATCTGCAGCAATATTATGTGGAGCAGTATCTTGTCGGCCGGCTTCGCCAGCTCGAGGCCGAAGGCAAGCCGGTCGAATTGCGCGGCGGCAACAAGGTGATCAACCTGAGCCAGGATGAAGCAGGGGCGGAGCTGACCATCAGCACCGCCGACGGACCGTACCGGCTGCATGCAGACTGGGTGGTTGCCTGTGACGGCGCGGCGTCGCCGGTGCGGACCATGCTCGGGCTGGATTTCACCGGCCGGGTGTTCGAGGACAATTTCCTCATTGCCGATGTGGTGATGGAAGCCAAGTTTCCGACCGAACGCTGGTTCTGGTTCGATCCGCCGTTCAACCGCGGCCAGTCGGCGCTGTTGCACAAGCAGCCCGACAATGTCTGGCGCATCGACTTTCAGCTCGGCTGGGACATCGACCGGGACGAGGAACTTAAGCCGGAAAACATCGACAAGCGGCTCAAGGCGATGCTCGGCGAGGAGATCAGCTACGAGCTGGAATGGAGCTCGATCTACACCTTCCAGTGCCGCCGGATGGAGCGGTTCCATGAGGGACGGGTGCTGTTTGCCGGGGATTCGGCGCATCAGGTCTCGCCGTTCGGGGCACGCGGCGCCAATTCCGGTCTGCAGGACACCGACAATCTGGCCTGGAAGCTGAAACTGGTCATCGATGGTAAGGCGCCGATTACGCTTCTGAAAAGCTACGATGCCGAGCGGCTGCAGGGCGCGGACGAGAACATTCTCAATTCCTCGCGCTCAACCGATTTCATCACCCCCAAATCCGAGATCAGCCGGATTTTCCGCGATGCAGTGCTGGACTTGTCCGAACGCTACGAGGCGACCCGCCCGATGGTCAATTCGGGCCGGCTCTCGGTTCCCTGCACCTATGATGGATCGCCGCTCAACGGGCCGGATTGCGCCACCATGCCAGAGCGCACACGGCCCGGATCGCCCATGGTCGATGCCCCGGTTCCCGGCGGCTGGCTGCTAGATCAGCTCGGCACCGGGTTCCATCTGCTGGCGATTGACAGCGAAGGGACTGATACGCTTCGCGTTGACGGTATTGAGGTCAGATGTCTGGATTTATCCACCAGTGACGATGCCATCGGTCATCTGCGGCAGCGCTATCTCGGAAACGCTGCGGCTGCGGTGTATCTGGTCCGTCCCGACCAGCATGTGGCCGCGCGCTGGGACCATTACGACGCGGCGGCGGTCAAGGCCGCGCTTCGCAAGGCGATCGGGAGGTAGATCATGGCTGCACTCAACACCCAGGCCAACATCAAGGCGCCGGATGAATTCTACGCCGAATTGCTGGCGGTTCACGAAGGGCGCACCAAGGCCGAGAGCGACGCGTTGAATGCGCGGCTGATCCTGCTGCTTGCCAATCATATCGGCGACCGGCAGGTGCTGGCCGAGGCCCTGCACGCAGCAGCTCTTGAAGAGTGAGGACATCATGCCGGATCAGCCCGTCCTATATGACTATTGGCGCTCGTCAGCCAGTTACCGGGTGCGCATTGCGCTCAATCTTGCGGGCGTCGATTACAGGGCCGTGGTGGTCAATCTGGTCGAAGGAGTTCACAAGAGCGCCGGGCATCTCGCCCGCAATCCGCAAGGCCTGGTGCCAGCGCTCGCCATCGACGGCATGATGCTGACGCAATCGCTGGCAATCATCGAGTATCTGGTTGAGACCCGCGGCGTTGCGCTGTTGCCCGATGACGCCGCCGGACGGGCACGGGCGAGGGCGCTGGCCGACAGCATCGCCATGGACATTCACCCGGTGTGCAATCTTTCGGTGGTCAGCCATGTGATGGAGCTGACCGGCGGCGGCGATGACGCACGGGTGGCCTGGATGCGAAAATTTATCTCTCAGGGGATGAACGCGTTCGAGAGGTTGCTTGATCATCCGGCAACCGGCAGGTTCTGCCATGGCGATGTGCCGGGGATTGCCGACCTCTGTCTCATTCCGCAGATCTACAATGCCGAACGCTGGGGCGCGGACATTTCCGGGCTCGAACGGATTCAGGCAATCCGTTCAGCTTGCGATCAGGTGCCGGCATTTCGCAACGCCCACCCGGACAGGAACAATTTTTAAAGCGCGTCGCATCAAACCGGTTCCGGGTGACGCGCCTTAGGATCTTTGTTTATGCATGACGTTGTCGCAAAACCGCTGCACAGTTTTGCGCGTCATGCATTAGAGCCTGGCCAGACGTTTTTCGACACGCGCAAGGAATCTTGCCCGGCTGTGAGGCGTCGATTTATCCATCAGGTAATGCGCCATGAACAGCTTGCGGCAGCGTTTGGCGCAAAGTGCGCGCATGCCACGCAGGATCGTTCGCTTGCCGGGATGGGCAACCATATAGGACCACCAGCGCGGAGCGCCGCAGGTGGTGATGACGCCAAGCCACCGGATCTGGGTCAGCAAGGGTTCGATCGGACCAGACCGGTCAGGCAGACGAAAGGCGAGATCCGGAGTCCAGACCCGGTCGAACCAGCCCTTGAGCATGGCCGGCAGGCCGTACCACCAGGTTGGATAGACAAGCAGCAGCCCCTCAGCCGCCTTGAGTCGTGCGGCATGGTCAGGAAACGGGTGATCAGCCAGTTTCATCTCATTGTAACGGCGCCGTTCATCGGCCTGCATCACCGGATCAAAGCCTTCCGCGTACAGGTCGAGCAGATCGACCTGGTGCCCGGCTGTGACGAGGGTTCGCATCGCAACGTCGCGGACCGCAGCGCAATAGCTCTCCGGCACCGGGTGACAGTAAACAATGAGAATTCGCATCAGTTTCTGTCCATCGCCGTGGTCTCACCCGTCATGATCTGTCAGGTCTTGGGGATTGTCTTGATCCGCGCAATCATCTCGACAATCTCCGGGGTCAGCAGTTCGGTGAATTTGACGTTGAGGGTGAATTTGCCCTGCGTTCGGGCTTTGGCATGCACTCTCTCGGGGACCCCGGGAATGGTCAGATAGATATCTTCGGCCTTTGAGGGAAAATGGTCTGAGGTTAACAGGCAGCCGTCCTCGCAAAGATTGACCATCCAGGACGGGACAGATTTGTAGGTCTTGCGGTCGCGCGGGCGAATCTGGGCGATGACCGGACAGTTGGCGTCCCGGCGCGGGTAGACCCGCCTGTTGTCCTTCCTCTCCCCGATCTGGGTGATGGCATATTTTTTCGGTTTGAATGCTGGCTTCATGAACTGGCCCTCACTCAGCCATACAGTGCACAGGCCATCATGGCCGCGGTGATGCTAAGGAAGGGTTTACGGCGAGGCCAAAATGCCGGCAGCGGGCCCGTCTTAGCGGCATGATGGTGCCGCGCGATCAAGATGTATCCCTCTGAATTTAAAGCATTTTGTAGCTGATTTTTCAACATTCTGCGGATCAATCGTCCTTCTTCGCCGCCTGCCACAGCGCTTCCATCTCTGCAAGTGTGGCGTCGGCGGGTGTCTTGCCCAGTTTCGCCAATCCCGCTTCGACATGGGCAAAACGTCTGCGGAACTTGGTGTTGGTGGTGCGCAGCGCGTCTTCCGGATCAGCTTTCAGGTGCCGGGCCAGGTTGGCGAGCGCAAAGATCACATCGCCGAGCTCGCCCGCTGCCTTGTCGGTCTCGCCATTGTCGAGTTCTACACGCAGTTCCGCAATTTCTTCCTCGATCTTGTCGAGGACCGGACCCGCAGCGCCCCAGTCAAAGCCGACCAGGGATGCTGCCTGCTGCAGCTTCAGCGCTTCCATCAGCGCGGGCAGGGCGCGCGGCACGCCGGTGAATTGCCCCTGCGTTTCTGTCTCCGGCAAACCGCGCGCAATGCGGCGTTGCGCGCGTTCGCGTTTCTCTTCGGCCTTGATCACGGCCCATTGCGTCTTGACCTTGTCGGCTGTGTCCGCCCCGGATCGTTCAAACACATGCGGATGACGCCGGATCATTTTCCGCGTGATCGCCTCGACCACGTCCTCAAAGGAAAACAATCCCTGCTCCTCGGCCATGCGGGCGTGAAACACCACCTGCAGCAACAGATCGCCCAGTTCGTCGCACAAATCGTCAGGATCATTGCGCTCGATCGCATCGGCAACCTCGTAGGCCTCCTCGATGGTGTAGGGCTTGATCGTGGAAAAGTCCTGCTGGACGTCCCACGGGCATCCGGTTTCGGGATGCCTGAGCGCCGCCATGATCTCGATAAGGCCGGAAATATCGCGTGATGGTTTCATTCAGAGCATGCCGCGGTTCAGGAGAGCAAAGGGTTCATTGGGGGCAGCGAGGCAGGGTTTGCTTGCACAACGCGTTCGCTGTCCTCCATGAACTCGAAACAACGCGGCGTGCTCATGGGAGCCTAGCCGAGCCGGGTGAAGCTCGCGACCATTCAGCCAAGGGCGCCGATGTTGTCCACAACTCAATCGGGCCGCGGAGCTGCCGGCCCTCAGTTGAGCGGGATGGCGTTGCTGTCCTTGCCGGATTGATAGGCCGCGGACAAATCGGCATAGCGGTTGCGAATTTGCTGCGCCTGATCGAGCAACGGCTGTGCCTCGGCGTCGGGCAGGGTGGCGATGATGTCGAATATCCCGCGGCCGTGCCAGAAGGCGTTGTCGTGATTGTAGCCGCCCGGCTCCAGTCCGAAGACTTCTTTCAGCATCTTGAGATCATGCGGGATGGCAAAGCTGTCGCGCGAGTCCTGATGGCTGAAGAAATAGAAGAAATTGTCAAAGCCGGCCCAGGCAATCGCCGACATGCACATGGTGCAGGGCTCATGCGTCGACAGAAAAATCATGTCTTTGGTGGATTCACTCGTTGCGATCGGGCTCTCATAAAAGCACTTGAGAAGATGCACTTCACCGTGCCAGAGCGGATTGTCGGTCTCGTTGTTGGTCTGCGCCATCACCAAAGACAAATCCGCCTTGCGCACCAGCGCGCCGCCAAAAATCTTGTTGCCGGCTGCCACGCCCGTCTCGGTGAGCGGAACGATGTCGTGCTGCATCACATCCAGCAGTCTGCGAACCAGGTCGGCGTTTTGAATGATCTCCATCTGACGGCCCCGTCGTTGCTGCCCGACCGCATGCGCCTCAAGCGTCGCGGTCACCCGTTCTCCATAACCCGATATCTAAGGTAAAAGAATATCACTTCGGCCCGAATGGGACATGTTTGTTTCTTCATTCGTTTCGTCATTCCCCTGAAAATGCATCCAACTCAGGAGTTTGACCACCATGGCCACGCAAGCAGCGCTTTTAACCACATTCCCCGCCTTCATGCGGGTCGACGCCCGCAAGGTGGCGATCTTCGGCAATGGCGCGGAAGCTGCGGCCAAGGCACGGCTTGTCGCCAACACGTCGGCTTCTATCAGCGTCTATGCCGACGCGCCCGAAGCCGAGCTCACAGACAGTCTCGACCGATTGGGCATCGTGGCAATTCGGCAAGCCTATTCCGCCTCACAGATGGAGGAGGCGACGCTGGTGTTTGCCGCCACCGGTGATGCCGCACAGGACCGGGCCATTGTCCGCGCGGCACGCGAGCGCCGCATTCCCGCCAATGCCGTCGATCAGCCTGACTATTGCGATTTCCTCACGCCGGCGCTGGTCAACCGTGCGCCCGTGGCCATCGCCATCGGCACCGAAGGTGCAGGCCCGGTTCTGGCGCAGATGGTCCGCGCCCGCATTGACCGGATATTGTCTCCGTCGCTGGGTACGCTGGCCCGGCTGGCGTCTGACTACCGGATCGCAGCCGACCGCCTGCTGCCGCGCGGCGTCGCCCGCCGGGTATTCTGGCGGCGGTTTTTCGAAGCCGAGGTCGCCACCCATGTCGAAAAGGGCGAGGTGTCGCTGGCGCGCCGTGCTGCCACCCGCATGCTGCGCGTCCGCGAACCGGTCCCCGGTCACATCTGGCTGGTCGGCGCGGGCCCCGGCGCCGAAGACCTGCTGACACTGCGGGCCCAGCGCGCCATGATGGAAGCCGATGCGATTGTCTATGACGCGCTGGTGCCGGAAGCCGTGGTGGCGCTTGGCCGTCGGGACGCCGAACGGCATTCAGTCGGCAAGCGCAAGGGCTGCCACTCCAAAAGCCAGAGCGAGATCAATGAGATGCTGGTGCGTCTGGGCCGCGAAGGCAAGCGTGTGGTGCGGCTCAAATCCGGCGATCCACTGGTGTTCGGCCGTGCCGGTGAGGAAATGGCCGCATTGCGCGATGCCGGCGTCTCCTTCGAGATCGTGCCGGGCATCACCTCGGCGCTCGCCGCTGCGGCGGATTTCGAACTGCCGCTGACCCTGCGCGGCGTGGCTTCGTCACTGGTGTTTACCACCGGGCATGATCTGACCGGGGCTGCATTGCCGGACTGGGCTCGTCTGGCCGTCTCCGGTGCCACATTGTGCGTCTACATGGGCCGCTCGGTCGCTGCCAGCATTGCTGCAAGGCTGATTGAGGCGGGACTGTCGGCCGACATGACCGTGGCCATCGTGGAAAACGCCTCGCGCGGCGATCGCCGTCTGTTTCACGGCACGCTCGCCGATCTGCCGGCGCTTGAGCACCGCAGCGAACTTGCCGGTCCGGTGATGGTGGTCATCGGGGATGCCGTCGCCGGTGCGAATTTCGACCACTCCACCGCCCTTGCCGCAGGCCAGCACCACGCTGCGCCCGCCAGCCGAACCCAAGCTGCCTGAGGAGGCCATGATGACGACCGCTTCGTTCAAGACCAAGGTTCTCACCGCAAACCGGCTGACCGATGGCATTTCCGTCTGGCTCGGCGCCAATGGGGAATGGGTCTTTTCGCTCAAGGACGCTTTTCTGGCTCGCCATGACGAGGCCGTTGCCGCACTCACGGCGGCCGGCGACCAGGCGCAAGCCGACAACCGGGTCGTCGATGTCAGCGTCATCGAGATTGAGGAAACGCCATGCGGGCCGCGGCCGTACCGGTTGCGCGAGCGCATCCGTGCCGACGGCCCGACAATCGCCTATGCGCCGGCTGCCGCCGCGCGCGCCTCAGAAGCCGCATAAGGGTTCCCAGATGTATCGTTATGATGAATTCGACCACGCGTTTGTCGCCGCGCGTGTCAGCCAGTTCCGCGACCAGGTGGAGCGGCGGCTGAGCGGCGACATCTCCGAGGAGGCGTTCAAGCCGCTCAGGCTGATGAACGGTGTCTATTTGCAACTGCACGCCTATATGCTGCGCGTCGCCGTTCCCTATGGCACGCTCAACAGCCGCCAGATGCGCAAGCTCGGCCATATTGCCCGCATCTATGACCGCGGCTATGGCCATTTCACCACGCGGCAGAACATCCAGTTCAACTGGCCCGCCTTGTCCGACATTCCGGCCATTCTCGAGGAACTTGCCGAGGTCGAGATGCACGCGATCCAGACCTCGGGCAATTGCATCCGCAATGTCACCGCCGATCATTTTGCCGGCGCCGCTGCCGACGAGGTTGCCGATCCGCGGCCCTATGCCGAAATCTTGCGGCAATGGTCTTCCGTCCATCCTGAATTTTCCTACCTGCCGCGCAAGTTCAAGATTGCCGTGACGGCCGCCGAGCGCGACCGCGCCGCCATCCAGGTGCATGACATCGGCTTGCAGTTGAAGAAGGACGCCCAGGGCCGGCTTGGCTTTGCCGTCTGGATCGGCGGCGGGCAGGGGCGGACCCCGCTCCTGGCCAAGAAGATCAAGGACTTCCTGCCGGAGGCTGATCTTCTCTCCTACGTCACCGCGATCATGCGGGTCTACAATCTGCACGGCCGCCGCGACAACAAGTTCAAGGCGCGGATCAAGATCCTGGTGCATGAAACCGGTGTCGAGAAGCTGACACAGGAAATTGATGCGGAATGGGCGCAGCTCAAAGATGGTGCGCTGAAATTGCCTGAGGCCGATGTTGCCGCGATCAATGCCTATTTCGCGCCTCCGGAACTGGCGCCTCGCGCCGAAGGCTGGGGCGAACTCGCCGCCTGGCAGAAGTCCGATTCCGGATTTGCCAGTTGGGTCGGCCGTAATGTCGCGCCGCACCGGCATCCCGACTACGCCATGGTGACCATCTCGCTCAAGCCGATCGGCGGCATTCCCGGCGACGCCTCGGCCGATCAGATGGATGCGGTGGCGCGACTGGCGCAAGAGTTCGGCCATGACCAGATCCGCGTGACCCACGAGCAGAACCTGGTGCTGCCGCATGTGGCGCTGGCCGATCTCGAGCCCTTGTACCGGGCGCTGCTGACCGACGGGCTGGCCACGGCCAATGCGGGCCTGATCACCGACATCATCGCCTGCCCGGGACTGGATTACTGCGCGCTCGCCAATGCCCGCTCGATTCCGGTGGCGCAGGAAATCTCGAACCGCTTTGCCGATCCGGCGCGGCAGGCCGACATCGGCGATCTGAAGATCAAGATTTCCGGCTGCATCAATGCCTGCGGTCACCACCATGTCGGCCATATCGGCATCCTGGGGGTCGAGAAGAAGGGGGAAGAGCTCTACCAGATCTCGCTCGGCGGCTCGGGGGACGAAAACGCCTCGATCGGACAGATCACGGGCCGGGGCTTTGGACCGGACCAGATCACCGACGCCATCGAGACCATCGTCGCCACCTATCTTGCCAACCGGACGGGCGCCGACGAACCCTTCATCGATTGTTATCGTCGCATCGGCGCTGACCCCTTCAAGGCCGCGCTGTATGGCAGCGAAGCCCAGGCAGCTTGAGACCGGAGACTTTTATGACTGTCATCTGGACACAAACCGGGATTGTCGAGAACGATCCCTGGACCCAGCCGTCAGCTGAGGACGGGCCCAAGCTGTTGCCGCTGGCCGAGGCGCTGGAGCACGCGCAGGACAATGCTCCGTTTGGCGTGGTGCTGCAGCCGGCCGACGACGTGCGCGCTTTGGCTCCGGTTCTCGACCGGCTGATCCTGGTTGCGCTGACCTTTCCGGCGTTCAGCGATGGCCGGGCGTTTTCGCAGGCGATGCTGCTCAGGGAGCGTCTGGGCTACAAGGCTGAATTGCGCGCCGTCGGCACCGTGCTGCTGGATCAGATTCCGCTGATGCTGCGCACCGGGTTTGACAGTTTTGCAGTGGAGCATGCTCCAACCATCCAGCGGCTGATCGACAAGCGTCTTCCGGGCATCGACCTGCATTATCAACCCGCGGCCGATGCCGCCGCACAAACACCGGGCTACAGCTGGCGCCGCACGGCGCTTCTCAACGGCTGAACGGGGAGTATTCAGCATGCACATTCACGTCACTGACCAGGCCGGAACCCGGCACACGCTGGAAGCGCTGGAGGGGTTTCGGGTGATGGAGATCATTCGCGACTGGGGTCTCGATATCAAGGCCGAATGCGGTGGCGCCTGTGCCTGCGCCACCTGCCATGTTCATGTCGCTGAGGACTGGACCGGCAAGCTCTATCCGATCGAAGCCGAGGAAGAGGACATGCTCGACCAGGCTTTTGACGTGCGCGACAATTCGCGGTTGTCCTGCCAGTTGCTGATGAGCGCAGAGCTCGACGGTCTCGAAGTGACCCTGGCGCCGGGGACGCAGATCAAGGGCCGCGCCGCGGCGTGAGCAGCCAGACGGTTTCGGTGGCGGCGATGCCTTTGAAACCGCCCGCCACCTCGCCGGTGGCCAATCTGGAGATGGTGTACCGGTCCTTGTAGCGCATGGTGACTTCGTCTCCGGGAATGGCAAAAGGCGGACCGTCGAGGCGTGATTGATCGTACTCGAACGTCACCAGAAGCTGCGGTGCGTTTGCGCTGATATCGGCGATGTGCGGGGCATAGTCAGCGCGCATGCTTTGAGGCAGGGCGACAAAGGCAGCCCGATCAAAAACGGCGTCGACGGGACCGAGCGCGGCTTGGCCGAGGTCGAAGACGTCGCCGACAAAGATGTCGATTCGGTCTGCGCTGTAGCGCTTCAAATTGCCCAGATCCGATATCTCCGGTTCAACCCCAAGCTGTTCAAACAATTGCCGGATTGCCAGTTCACTCAGTTCAACACCGGCAACACGGTAGCCTTTCGAAAGCAGCCAGCCGATGTCGAGTGTCTTGCCGCACAAGGGGATGAAAACCCGCCCGTTCTCTGGCACGCAAAGAGCCGGAAAATGCGTCAGCAGCAGCGGGTTGGGTTCGCTCTCGTGAAAGCCAATGCGTCCGCTTTCCCAGCGGCCATGCCAGAAATCATGGTCCATCTTTGGTCCTTTCAAAAAAACACACGCCACAGGACCGGCAGCAAGATCGCGGTGGCCAGCGCGTTCAAGCCCATGGCGAGGCCGGAGAAGGCGCCGGCCAGTTCATTGGACTGCAACGCCCGTGCGGTGCCGATGCCGTGGCTGGCGGTGCCGAGCGCCAGGCCGCGGGCGCGCCAGTCGGTGACGCCGATCAGGCTGAGCAACGGTGGGCCGAGAACGGCGCCAAGAATGCCGGTCAGGATCACCAGCACCGCGGTCAGCGACGGCAACCCGTCCAATTGCTCGGTGATGCCCATCGCCACCGGCGCGGTGACGGATTTTGGCGCCAGTGACAGCAAGGTCTCGCGGCTGGCGCCGAGCAGCCAGCCGAGAGCGATGGCGGTTCCGATGGCTGTGAGCGATCCGCACAGCAGGCTGGTCATCAGCGCCAGCGCCGAGCGCCGGACCCGGTCGAATTGCCGGTAAAGCGGGATCGCCAGAGCCACGGTTGCCGGGCCAAGCAGGAAGTGGACGAACTGGGCGCCCTCGAAATAGGTCTCGTAGCTGGTGCGGCTCAAACTCAGCAGAGCGACGATCAGGATCACTGCGGTGAGCACCGGATTGAGGAAGGCCTTGTGGCCGGATTTGTCATAGAGCCATGTTCCGGCCTGAAACGCGGCAAGCGTCAGGGTGAGAAACAATAGCGGGCTGGCGCTGAGGTAAACCCAGACGTCGGCGATGTCAGTCATGGTGCGCCTCTGTCCTGTCAGACCCGCTGTTTCGGGCAAGCCGGCTCATCACCAGGCCGGTGACGGCGATGGTCGCCAGTGTTGAGCCGACCAGCGCCACTGAAATCGGCAGCCAATCCTGACCAAGCAGGCCCAGATGCGCCATCACCCCGACACCGGCCGGGACGAACAGAAGTGCGAGGTTCCTGAGCAAGCTGTCGGCGACAGTCCCGACATGCTGGGGAACCGACCCCTTGAGTGCGAGCAGGACGAACAGGATCACCATGCCTGCCACCGGGCCCGGGACCGGCAGGCCGAGGAACCGGGTGACAAGTTCACCGATCAACTGGCAGGTGAGGATGAGGGTGAGGGCGGACAGCATGGGCAGGACCTGTCTGGAAGCGGGCAGGGCGATAGTGTCAGATTCCCCTGTCGCGGCCCAAGGCTTTTATGACAAGGCGCCAACGCCGGCTGCCAGAGCGAGATAACGTCCAATCTTGCCGATCGAGACCAGGGTCACAAACCGCCACAAGGGTTCGCGCATAATGCCCGCTGCAAGGGTCAACGGGTCACCGATGACCGGCACCCACGCCAGCAGCAGCGACCAGTAGCCAAACCGCGCATAGTGGTGCCGGGCCCGCTGCAATTGCGCCGCCGAGGCCGGAAACCAGCGCCGGCCGCGGTACCGCTCGATCCCGCGCCCGATCATCCAGTTGACAACCGATCCCAGAACATTGCCAAGGCTTGCCACCGCGACAAGTGCCGCCACCGGTTGTCCGCCAGCCAGGATCAAGCCGGTCAGCAGGCTTTCCGACTGCGCCGGGATCAGCGTTGCCGCGAGAAACGCGGCAAGAAACAGGCTGCCATAGGCGGCAAGATCAATCATGGCAGGGCAGGGGCTCAGGAACGGAGTGCGGGGACCTTCTTCGGGTCTGTCTACAGGATCCGGTGGAGACCGCCTAGTACACCCCGGCTCGATGAATTCGGATGGGCTTGCTGGGTAAATGATTTCAACGGATTAACCCAAAATTCCGCACCAGTTTCCAGGTCTTGAATAGCTGGCTATATTAAATTGAATAGCGCGCTATCTTGTGTTATGCAGGGTCATGACCTTTGACAAATCCCGCTCCGCCGGTGTTCTGGCAAGCGACATTGCCCGGCTGTACACCGCAGCCTTGCAAAACCGGCTTCAACCTCTGAAGCTGTCGCCGGCCCAGTTTCTTGCCCTCAACGAACTGTGGATGGACGACGGGTTGACCCAGAGTGATCTGACGCTGCGTCTCGGTGTCGAACAGGCGACGATGGCCAACACGCTGTCGCGGATGCAGCGTGACGGGTTGATCGAGCGCAGACCTCACCCCGAGGACCGGCGTTCGCAACAGGTCTGGCTGAGCCATCACGCACAGACGTTGCAGGCACCGGCCACTTTGGCCGCGGTGACAGCCAACGATCTGGTGCTCAAGGGCCTTCCGGAAGCGGAGCGGGCGTTGTTCGTGAGCATGATGGGCCGGGTCGCCGCAGCCTTGCGCGGCGTCAGTGCGGAGCGCCCGGAGAGCTGAAAAGATTTCCTTCTCTGCCTGAAACCGGCTAGGCACGAGCAATTAATTGATTGCGTCCGCTCTGGCGCAGTCGTCATGCAAGTTTGATCGGATCAGCTTTTATGGACAATATGCGCGGCATCATTCTGATGGTTCTTGGCATGGTGGGGTTTGCCGCCGAGGACATGTTCATCAAGCTGGCCGCGTCAGGCCTGCCGGTGGGGCAGATATTGGTGGTGCTGGGGTTCTTTGGCGCAATGGCTTTTGCGATTTACGCCCGGCTGGCTGGCACCAGCGTGTTTTCAAAAGGATTTTTTCACCCGGCGGTGGTGCTGCGAAATCTCAGCGAAATGCTAGGCGGCCTGTGTTTTGTCACCGCATTGTCGTTGATCCCGCTGGCCACACTCACCACGATTTTGCAGGCGACGCCGCTGCTGGTGACCATGGGCGCGGCGCTGGTGCTGGGCGAGGCGGTGGGCTGGCGCCGCTGGACTGCGATTCTGGTTGGCTTTGGCGGCGTATTGCTGGTCATCCGGCCCGGGCTTGACGGGTTCGAGCCCGAAGTTCTGTGGGCGGTGGCGGGCGTGGTTGGTCTGGCGATCCGTGATCTTTCCAGCCGCCGGGTGCCGAAAGCCATTTCCTCGCTGCAATTGGCGGCCTGGGGGTTTTTTGCAGTCGGCCTGTCGGGCGCGGTCCTTTTGGTCTTCACCGGCGGTGCGGAAATGCCGACACTGCGGGAAAGCAGCTATCTGACCGGTGCACTGGTGGTCGGCGTGGGGGCTTACTGGGCGCTGACCGAGGCGACTCGCATTGGAGAAATCGGCGTTGTGACACCGTTCCGTTATGTGCGGCTGGTGTTTTCCACCGTGATCGGCATCCTGGTGTTTGCGGAATTCCCGGATTTTTACACGCTGGCAGGCGCCTGCATCATCATTGCCACCGGCATCTACACGATCATGCGCGAACGCACCCGCCGCCGCCAGGCCGCAGCCGAGGCCAGAGTTTCCGCCGCAGCTCCGGGCGAAGCCATGCTGTAAGGGGCAGGGCGTGGAGATTGGCGGGCGGGCCTCACTGTTTCCCGTAACGCGCTCTGAGATGGGCGATGAAATAGGCGGGGTTGAGCTCTTCCCCGGTCGCCTGCTTGAGAATTTCGGGCGTTGAGGCGGTGGATGCCTTTGCCCAGATGTTGTCGCGCCGCCAGGCGTTGAGCAGTTCAAAATCGCCCGCCGCGATCTGTGCGTCGACATCCGGATTGGTCTTCTGGATTGCCGCCCATTGCTGCGCCGCCATCAGCGCACCCAGCGTGTAGGAGGGGAAATAGCCGAAAGATCCGGACGGCCAGTGCACATCCTGCATCGGTCCGTTCTGCGGATCATCGATGGTGGAAATGCCGAGCGATTCCTGCATCTTGGCGTCCCAGGCATCGGGCACATCCTTCACCTCGACGCGGCCGGACAGCAGATCCTGCTCCAGTTCATAGCGCAGAATCACGTGCAGCGGGTAGGTGACCTCGTCGGCATCGACCCGAATCTTGCCGCGCCTGACCTGATGCACATGCGGCAGCAGATCCTCGATGGTCCAGCTTTCCTTCAGGTGCGCGTCGACCTGGGGCAGGGCAAAGTGCCAGAACGCCGGATTGCGGCCGATCTGCTTTTCGACGAACAGGCTCTGGCTTTCATGGATCGACATGCCGCGCGCCTTGCCTGACGGCCAGTGAGTCCAATCCTTGGGCAGATTCTGCTCGTAAAGGCCGTGGCCGGTCTCGTGCAGGATGCCCATCAAGGCGGGCAGAAACTCGTCGGTGCGGTAGCGCGTGGTCATCCGCACATCGCTGGGCACACCGCCACAGAACGGGTGGTCGGAGACCGAGAGGCTGCCATGGTTCATGTCAAAGCCGATGGCCTGCATCATCGCCAGGCCGAGCGCCTTCTGCCGCTCGACAGGATAATCGCCCGAGAGCGGCTTGAGCGGACGCGTTTGCAGTCGCTCCTGCTGGACCGCGAGCGCCTCGGGCACGAACTCCACCAGGAATGCCTTGAGCTCGGCGAAAACCGGATCAATGGCAGCGGTGCGGTTGCCCGGATCAAACTGCTCCATCAACGCGTCATACGGCGCGAGCTCCAGCACCTCGGCGCGCATCGCGGCTTCCTCGCGCATCATCGCAACAACGGCTTCCAGCGCCGGCTGGAACGCCGCCCAGTCGCCCTTGGGCCGCGCCTTGCGCCACAATTGCTCGGAGCGCATGCTGGTGCGCATCTTGCGTTCGATAAAATCAGTGGGCAGGCAGGTCATGTTGATGTAGCTGCGTTCGAACTCGCCGACTGCGATCTGCTGTTCGGAGGACAGCGTTTCGGCCTTCGCCGCAGCAATCCAGTCCGCCACATTCTTGTCGGTCGCCTGACGGTGATACATGCCCGACAGCGACGCCATCGCCTCGGCGCGGCTCTCGCCGCCGCCCGGCGCCATGTGGGTGGCTTCATCGGTGCCGAGAATGGCCAGAGCGTGGTCCAGGGCGCCAAGGGCGCGGCAGTGGGCATCTAGCTTGGCAAAGGACATGAAAAGACTCCGGGGGGTGAAAACGCCTTACCGGATAAGCCAACCGGGAACCGCTCGCAAGGGCAGGGCCAGCAGAACCGTGATGTGGGCGAGCCGAAAGGCCTGACAGATCAAGTCTGGTGAGCGCCAGGACCGGTGAAAGCCCAGGCGACAAGGCAGATTGGCGTCGGCCTGAGGTTCTGAACAGCTTCGGACAAGGCCGTTGCACAATGCTGAGAATCACAGTGTAAGGAGCCAGTCGATGAATATCGAAGGCGTCGGTCTTTCGAGTATTCAAACCGCAAGACAAACGGGACTGACCCGGGAACCCGCCTCAACCCTTCTTTCTTATGCGATCGAATCCTACCAGGATCTCGGTCCGATTTCCGACGTCGACGATCACGGCACCTATGACAGCATCGGCCAGGTGACGCAGCCTGTGTTGCGCTTTGCTTCATCCCAACCCAATGGCTATGAAATCTTCCTGCCGGTACGGGCAGGCCATTCCAGCACCAATCTTGCAATTGCTGTCACCGATCCATCTGCCGAACCGTTCTCGTCGGGCAATGCAAAATCCGAGGTTTCCGAACTGGCTCGCAGAGCCATTGATGCGCGGTACCAGCAAATGGCAGACAGCGGTCAGCCGTTCCGGCCAAAGAGCAATGAGGCGGTCGACTGGTACACCGCATTCGGCGATCTGGACCGGCGCGCCCTCAATGCCATACGAACCGACGAGTCCGGACTGTTCTCCGCAGTCGAAATGGAAATTGCGCAGTCGATCATGACACAGCAGCAATCGCTCGCCATGGGTCTCTACCAGGGGCCGTCGCGGTTGGCTGGTGCTTTTGCTGACAAGGACGGACGCGATCCTTCGGATCACATGGCCGTGGGGAGGGCGGGCGCACTCTGGCTCGATCAGGTCAGCCTTGAGGAAAAAAGGACGTCGCCTGAATGGATGGAGCAGCGCGCTGCGGCGCAATACCTCTATGAGAGCACTGCTGCGCAAACCGGCAAGCAACCGGAGAAGCTGTCGTCGGGATTTGGCTTCGTCGACAGGATGGTACAGGCCTACAGCGAGCTTGAAAAACTCGGCGAGGGGCACGAGCTGAATTATCTGCCATCCTACCAGCATGCGTGGCAGATGTTCGTCGACCAGGTGCCGCAGGAACAGTCGACGTCAATGACGCTGTTTTTCTGAGCGTCGCAGACAAGCCGACACCGGATCTTCGCCTTTCTGGTTGCTGCATGCAAAGATCGCATAAGATGGATTATGGAACTAGAGGCAGTGTGAACCCGCACACGCGGCAGCCATGAAAGATCATGATATTCAGAACATTGCCGCACATTTCGCATGTACATCAAGAGAGTTGCCGGACCAGGACGCGGTTTGCTTCTACCATCAGGCTGACGGCTGGACAAAGCTGATGTTTGTCGTTTCAGTGGCTCGTGCCGTCAAGGTATCGAGGTTCAACGCATGAGGAATGGAATGCTGCAAGGTCTGCGGATCATCGAGATCGAAGCTCTGGGTCCGGCACCGTTCGCGGGCATGCTGCTGGCCGATCTTGGCGCCGATGTGATCGTGGTTCATCGCAAGACTGCGCGACCGGCGCCAGGCATGCCGGACCGGTCGGTGCTCGACCGGGGCAAACGCTCGATCGAACTTGATCTGAAAGCAACCGAGGACGTGATGGCGCTCAAGGCGCTGGCACGCCGTTCCGAAGCCCTGATCGAAGGATTCAGGCCTGGCGTGATGGAACGGCTTGGCCTCGGGCCGGTGGATCTGCAGTCAGTCAATCCCGATCTTGTCTATGGCCGCATGACCGGCTGGGGCCAGACCGGACCACGGGCGCAGACTGCCGGTCATGATCTCAATTATATTTCCGTTTCGGGCGCTGCCTGGTACGCCAGCAATGCGGGCGAGCCACCATTTACGCCGCCAACGCTTGTCGGCGATATCGGTGGCGGTGCGCTGTATCTAGTGGCCGGCATTCTGGCTGGCGTGCTGGCGGCGCGCGCCGGGCGTGGCGGTACGGTGGTCGATGCGGCCATCGTTGACGGCTCGGCCCACATGATGAACCTGCTGATGGCGCTGGCCCAGACCGGCGGTCTGTCGATGGCGCGCAGCAAGAGCCTGCTGGACGGTCCGCACTGGAGCCGCTGCTATGCCTGTGCGGATGGCGGCTACATGTCGGTGCAATGCCTGGAGCCGAAATTCTATGCTGAATTCCTCTCCTGTCTCGGGCTTGGCGATGATCCGGATTTTGCTTCCCAGTTTGAACCGGAAAGTTGGCCGCGCCAGACCGCATTGATGGCCGGAATTTTCGCCAGACATCCCAGATCGCATTGGGAAGCCGTGTTCGCGGGTTCAGACGCCTGTGTGGCCCCTACCCTTGACCCGCGGCAATCCGCAGCCGAGCCGCACATGGCCGCACGCGGAGTCTGGCAGACGATTGACGGTGTGCTTCAGGCCGCGCCCGCGCCACGGTTTTCGACGCAGCCAGAGGCCGCTCCGCGTGCGATCCCAGTGCGCGGCCAGCACACAGACGCAATTCTGGATTGGCTGAAGTCCGAATAAACCTTATCGAACAACGGCTTGAACGAGTTCAGGCGGATGCCCGGACATCAATAATTTCGGCCTGAATTGCTGGCGCCAAAGCCTGCGGATTGACGCTGAACACGCTGTCAGGCCGCCCGGCAGCGGCCCAAACCTGGCCGTGTTCCAGCAACGTCCGGTCCATATAGACCGCAATCGGCGCGAGGTGTCCGATCGGGGCCACGCCACCGATGGCAAAACCGGTCTCCTCACGCACCCGGCGGGCCTCGCAGCGGGCAAAGGAAAGCCCGTAACGCTCTGAGAGATATTCCATATCGGCATTGTGAGCCCCAGAAACCAACAACAGAGTGAGCTTCTGGGTTTGGCTGTTTTCGAACACCAGTGACTTGACGATCTGGCTGACATCGCAGCCGGCCGCCTCGGCGGCTTCCTCCGCCGTGCGGGTCGATTGTGCCATTTTGAGAATGCGGATCTTGAGACCGGCGTCAGTTGCCGCCTGCGCCACGCGGGCCATACTCGATCCCGGCGCGATCTGATCCGCCGTCATTTCCGTTGCAGTGTCTGTCATTGCTAAAGCTCAAAGTTGATTGTCAAACCATCATAACCGGGCTCAACCCGGTCGGGAGTTTCCGCCAGCACGGTATCGTAATCAAGCGGCACATGCATGTGGGTCAGAATGGCGCGTTTCGGGTTCAGCTTTTCGATCCACCACAAAGCCTGATCTACAGACAGGTGGCTCGGGTGCGGCTTGTACTGGAGCGAGTCGATGATCAGCACATCGAGATCCTGAAGCCTGGACACGGTGGCGCGCGGAAAATCGCTGACATCGCAGCAATAGGCCAGATTGCCGATCCGGAAGCCAAGCGAGCGGATCGAGCCATGCATCTGGTCGAGTGGCTGGATGTCGACCGGTCCGCCCGCGCCGGTAATCCTGATCATCTGATCGAACGAATTGATCAGGATCGGTTCGGTGATCGGCGGATACTCGCTGCCCGACGGCGTTTCCAGACAATAGCCGAAGCCGGCGCGAATCCGCGCCATGGTTTCCGGATCGGCATGGATCGGAATCCGCTTGCGTTGCGACAAGGCAAAGCCGCGCAGATCGTCTATGCCGTGCACGTGGTCGGCATGGGCATGGGTGTAAAGGACGGCGTCGATGGTGCGCACCCGGCTGGCCAGCATCTGCTCACGGAAATCCGGTCCGGTGTCGATGACGATTGTCGTTTCACCGCCATCAGCACCATATTGCCGGATCAGGAATGCAGCGCGGGTTCGCCGGTTCTTCGGATTGTCCGGGTCGCACGCCCCCCAGTCGCCATTGACCCGCGGTACGCCAGGCGAGGAAGCGCAGCCGAGCATCGTAAACTGACGGTGGACCGAACCCGTCACAGCCGCGGCATCTTTTTGAAGCATCGAAAGGCATTCTCGGTGGTGATCCGCGACATCTCCGCAAAGGAGACGCCCTTGACCTCCGCCAGAACCTCCGCGGTGTTGACGACATAAGAGGGTTCATTGCGCTTGCCGCGCCAGCGCTTGGGCGCCAGATAGGGTGCGTCGGTCTCGACCAGCAAGCGGTCCATCGGCACAGTCCTGGCGATGTCGCGCAGTTCGGTCGATTTCGGGAACGTCAGAATGCCGGTGAAGGAGACATAGCCGCCGAGTTCAACACCTGTATCAGCCAGTGCCTGGCCCGATGAAAAGCAATGCAAAATGAAAGGGAAGGCCCCCTTCCCTGTTTCCTCGGTCAGGATAGAGGCCATGTCCGCGTCAGCGCTGCGGCTGTGAATGATCAGCGGCAGTTGCGTTCGCCGCGCAGCCTCGATATGGCGGACAAATCCGGTCTTCTGGTCAGCGGGCTTTTGCGTGTCGTAAAAATAATCCAGTCCGGCTTCGCCGATGGCCACCACCTTGGCGTTGGCTTCGGCCAGAGCCACCAGATCATCCGCACTCACATCGAGCTCTTCAGCGGCATTGTTGGGATGGGTTCCCACAGAACAGAACACGCCCGGATAGCGGTCAGTCAAAGCCAGCAACCGGTCAAGCTTGCGCACACGCGTTGAAATCGTCACCATCTGCCGGACGCCCGATGTGTGGGCACGCTCGACCAGTTCGTCGCGGTCAGCGTCGAAATCGGCAAAGTCGAGATGGCAATGGGTGTCGATCAGCATTCAGCTCAGTCCTCCTCGGGCGCGACATAGCGCGGGAAGATCGGCGCCGGCTTGTCGATGGGTGTGCCGGCCTGCAAGCGTCCGGCCTCGCCCAGGGCTGCAAAATTGCGCCTGTCGGCCGGCGCACAGACCAGATCGAGCAATCGATTTGCCGATTCGGGCATGAACGGCAGCAGCAGGATCGAAATCTGGCGCACGGTTTCCGCCGTCACATACAGCACGGTTTCCATTCGCGCCGGATCCGTCTTTTTCAGCGCCCAGGGCTCCTGGCTGGCGAAATACCGGTCGCTGTCGGCCACAACATCGATGACAGAGGCCAGCGCCTTGTGGATCTGAAACTCCGCCATATCGGCGCGAACGCTCTGGATCACCGTGTCGATGGTGGTCAAAAGCGCCCTGTCTTCATCGCTCAAGGGCCCGCAGGCAGGCATCTTGCCATCGCAATTCTTGTTGATCATCGACAAGGAGCGGCTGGCGAGATTGCCAATGCCGTTTGCCAGGTCGGAGTTGATCCGGGTGGCGATTGTTTCAGGACTATAGCTGCCATCCTGACCGAACGGCACTTCGCGCATGAAGAAATAGCGCACCTGATCAAGCCCGTAGGCATCGATCAAGGCGAAGGGGTCGACCACATTGCCGATGGACTTCGACATTTTCTCGCCCTTGACCAGAAGGAAGCCGTGGGCGAACACTTTGGCAGGCAGTTCAAGGCCAGCCGACATCAGGAAGGCCGGCCAGTAGACGGCGTGAAAGCGCACAATGTCCTTGCCGATCATGTGGACGGCAGGCCAATAGTTCCATTTGTCAGTCGACTCGTCGGGAAAGCCGCAAGCGGTGATGTAGTTGGTCAGCGCGTCGACCCAGACATACATCACATGCTTTTCATTGCCGGGGACCGGCACCCCCCAGTCAAATGTCGTGCGCGAAATCGACAGGTCCCTCAGACCGGACTTGACGAAGCTCGCCACTTCGTTGCGCCGCTCGGCCGGAGCGACGAAATCGGGGGTTGTCTCGTAAAGCTGCAGCAGCTTGTCGGCATAGGCCGACAGGCGGAAATAATAGCTTTCTTCCTCGACCCATTCGACCGGCGAGCCCAGCGGTTCGCGGCGCACGCCATCCTCACCGACCGTGGTTTCAGCCTCGTCAAAATAGGCTTCCTGGCGAACCGAGTACCAGCCGCCGTAATTGCCCAGATAAATATCGCCATTGGCTTCCATCCGCTTCCACAATTCCTGCACCGAGGTCTTGTGCCGCTCCTCGGTGGTGCGGATGAAATCATCATTGGAACAATTGAGCTGCACCAGCATGTCGCGGAAGACAGCCGAGTTCTTGTCCGCAAGCTCTATCGGCTTGATGCCCTCCCCTTCGGCGGTCTGCTGCATCTTCTGGCCGTGCTCGTCGGTGCCCGACAGGAAAAACACATCCTTGCCGTCCAGCCGCTGGAACCGTGCCATCACATCGGTGGCAATCGCCGTGTAGGCGTGACCGATATGCGGCACGCCGTTGGGATAGAAGATCGGGGTGGTGATGAAATAACGCTCGGTGCTCATGATAGCCTTTGCTTGCCCTGTCTTGACCCGGGTCCAGCCCGGTATCCCTCTCCGCCGCCGTCATAAGCGATAATTGCGCGCGATGCCATGCCCGAAGCCCGGTCTACCCGAAGATCAGACTGAAGGTATGCAACACGGTCTGCTTGCGATCCAGATTGAAAGATGCCGCAGCGGCGAAATGCGCCGTCAGCGCGGTCGACAACTGCGCCAGCCTGTCGGCCTCCACGAGATCACCGGCTGCGCCGGCCTCCCGCGCCATCTGCTGCACGCGGTCGACGGCGAATTCAACAAAAAACGCGTATGCCACATCGCGGTCGCGTGCGGCAAGCGTTTCGGCGAGTTTGTAGATCGGCTCGCGATTGGTGAGACTGCCGCGCTGGAGTATATCGACAAAAGCCTCGGCAATATCCGCTCCGCCATAATTGCGCAGCAGCAAGGCGCGCGCGACGCTGCCTTCGCTGAGCCGGATGATGGCATCGGCTTCACCCGGCGCTGCCCCCAGATGCGTCAGCGCCCGGTCGAGATCGGAAGCCGCGAGCGGCTGCAGCCTGAGCGACAGGCAGCGCGACCGGATTGTCGGCAACAGCCGTCCCGGAGTGTGCGACAGCACCAGAAACAGCGACCGCTTCGGCGGCTCCTCGAGAATCTTGAGAATCGCATTGGCGGCATTGCGGTTGAGATCATCGGCCGGGTCGATGATTGCAATCCGCCAGTTTCCGGTGCCCGATGTCTGGCTGAAAAACTTTCCGGCCCGGCGCACTTCGTCAACCGTGATGACGGATTTGGCCTTGCCGGTCTTGGCGTCCACCGGACGGGTCAGATGCAGCACATTGTGCGAGGCACCGCCCGACATCTGGCGTCCGACGAGGCCGTCCCAATCCGGATCGGCGATCTGGTCGGGCGCAGACGACGGCTCGGGGTGGCTCAACACATGGTGGGCGAAGCGGTAGGCCAGCGTGGCCTTGCCAATTCCCTCCGGGCCTTCAATCAGGATGGCATGATGCATCCGCCCCGAGCTGTAGGCTTTGGCCAGAAACGCCTGTGCGTGATCATGACCATACAGCACGCTGTTGCGTTCGGGTGGAATTGCCCCTTCCAGCAGGCCTGGCTGTTCCCCCGTCATGGGTTTCGGCTCTGGGCCGGCTCCGCGGCGTCGCTGTCGTCCAGCAGCGGTTCGACCGCGACCAGAATGGCCAGCGCCACCGTGTCCTCGCTTTGCGTGGCGTCGATCCGCTTGCACCGGTCGGGCTCGTCCCGCGTCAGATCCAGGAAGGCTTCGCGCCGCTTCTCATGGGTGGACAGCTCCTCCTTTTCGAAGCGGTCGGGAACCGCGTCCTTTTGCTGGCGCGCCCTGGCCCGCTGCATCCCGATTTCCGCAGGAAGATCAAGGACCAGCGTGAGGTCTGGCATCATGCCATTGATCGCGATCCGTTCGAGATTGCGCATGAAATGCGGCTCCAGATTGCCGGTCATGCCCTGATAAACCCGACTTGAATCCATGAACCGGTCGCACAGCACGATGGTGCCTTCAGCAATCGCAGGACGGATCACCTCCTCGATATGGTCGCTTCGAGCGGCAGCAAACAGCATCGCCTCCATCCGCACACCGAACTCCTCTGCCGCACCCGAAAGCAGCACATGCCGGACGGCTTCGGCGCCGAGCGAACCACCCGGCTCGCGCGTTACCAGCACATCATGACCGCGCCGCCGCAAGACATTGGCCAGCCGATGGATCTGCGTTGACTTGCCGGCTCCCTCGCCGCCTTCGAATGTGATGAAACGCCCTTTTTTGATCGTCACGTCCTGTTTTCCCGGTCCCAGCAAGCGCAAGATAGGCTTGGAGCTGTTGGTGAATGTCTCCGGGGGACCCGGGATATATCTGTGTAGAGCAATTCGGGCAGAAATTGAACGCCGGGAGGTGCGGTTAAAGCCAAAATTGCGCCAGTTCAAGCAGCGCATCGAGCGCCTGGATGTGCAATGGGCCTTTGTCCACGGCTTCCATGACGAAAAGCGGCGTCTCCTGCGACAATGTCTGGCCGATATAGACCTTGAGAACGCCGACCTGAACCCCGGCCTCGATCGGCGCGCGCAGCGGCCAGCGATAGCTGATTCGCGCTGACAGCCGGTCCGGATTGGTGATCGGCAGCAAGATATCGACCTGGGACTTGGCCTTGACGATGGCGTCAGCCTTGCCGCCGTAGACGCTGACCTCGCCGATGGTTTCATCCTTGCCGAACAGGGCCTTCTTTTCGAAAGCGCGGATGCCCCATTCCAGCATCTTGCGCGCTTCCTCGGCGCGCTCGCGCTCGCTTGTCATGCCGCTCATGGCCAGGAACAGCCGCCTGCCGTCGCGCTTGATCGAGGACACGATGCCGTACCCCGATTCCTCGGTGAAGCCGGTTTTCAGCCCATCGACGCCGATGTCCATGTTCAACAACGGGTTGCGGTTGCGCTGGTTGATGTCGTTCCAGGAAAATTCCTTCATCGCGTAATAGCGGTAAAATTCCGGATAGGTCGATTCGATGTGCCGCGCCAGAACCACCAGATCCTTCATCGACACCCTGGAATCGGGATGCGGCAACCCGCTGGAATTGCCGAAGACAGATTGGGTCAAGCCGATTTCGCGGGCGCGCTCGGTCATCAGCCGGGCGAAGTTCTCTTCCGAGCCCGCCATGCCCTCGGCAATGATGATACAGCCGTCATTGGCCGACTGCACGATGACGCCCTTGATCAGGTCCTCGAGACGGATCGAGGATTTGAGCTCGGCAAACATGGTTGACGTGCGCGAAATCGCACCGCCTGTGCGCCAGGCGTTTTCCGACACCTGGAATGTATCGTCAAGGGTCAGCCGACCGGAGCGGATGGCGTTGAACACCACTTCCATGGTCATCAATTTGGCCAGCGACGCCGGCGGCACCAGCTCGTTTTCATCCTTGGCGAACAGCACCGTGCCGGTGTCCGCATCGACAAGATAGGCCTGTTTTGCCCGGGTTTCGAACAATTGCGCACTGGACGGCGAAGCCGAGACGCTGATCAACAGAACCAACAGGGAAAGCAGGCGGGCGAGGACCGACCGGGACATTGGAGCCATCCATCAACAAAGAAAACCGGAATACAATCCAGCCTAGCAATCCTGCCGTGTCGAATCAATGGTTTGAGACAAGTGCGCCTGCAACCAATGGCGAAGCGTCCGCCCGGTGGAGCGACACCCGCCCGTCTGCACGGCGCGCGGCGTTTACCGCTGGTCGCTGCTCCCGGCAAGGATGGCTTCAAACGGAGCCGCGCTGCTGATGACCCGACCGCCCCAGAACGCCATTCCGAGATCACGCATCCCGGAGCCGGCATTTGCGGCCACGGGGACGCCGAAGGAAGGCCGCTCCGGCAGCACCGGGCCGATCGACGGCAGGACAAACCCGGCCGGAACCTCGGTCGGCAACGCCGCCAAGGTGGTCGCCCCCGCCTGCAACGCCGGCGGAGCAACATGACCGAGCGCTGCCGGCGGCGCCATGGTGCTCGAGCCGACGCCAGGCAGTGCGGAGTCAACCGCGTTCATCGCCATCATCACGCCCGAAGCGATCACGCCTTCCGCAGGCGCGCTCGAGCCGCCGGGCCGGTAACTGGCGACAAGATAGCGCGTGTCATCGCCCTCGACCGGCGCGCGGCCGACATATTCGACGCGCACGGCCGCCACGCCGTCATTCTTCATGGCCAGAAGCTCGGCTGCCTTGCTTGAAACATCGATGATGCGGCCATGGGCAAAGGGGCCACGGTCGTTGACCCGGACAATCACCGAGTTGCCGTTCTTCTTGTTGGTGACCTTGGCATAGCTGGGCAAGGGAAAGGTCGGGTGCGCGGCTGAAAGATGAAACTGATCGTAGATCTCGCCATTGGCGGTCAGCCGACCATGAAAATTCGGACCATACCAGGACGCAAGGCCGGCGCGGTCATAGTCGGGGTCTTCCTTGGGTGTGTACCACTTGCCCCGAACCCGATAGGGCTTGCCGACAAACGACCGGCCGCCACCCTTCTTGGGGCGTTTGGCCGTGGTCAAACGCGGACTTGCCGCCACACCATATTCCGCCACCGAAAATTTGGTTTTGGTGTTGATGTGCGAACCGGCCGACTTGCCCTTCGATTTCGACGTCGAGGAACAGCCGCCGAGTCCCACTGACAGGACGGCAAGCAATGCCAGGCAGACGGCGGTTCGCAGCCCTGCCCCGTTTCGATAGGAAATTCTGTGTCCCACACCGCTATCCGATACTCTGGCGGTCGCCAATATGGCCTGGCAGTCAGTCCCCTGCAAAGCCGTCCCCTTCGATCAATGCGTCTGATGTCTTTATCTAAGGTTTAATTCGCCGCGCAAGATGGCAAAATTGCGATGCTGCCCTGATCGCGAGGAGCAATGTCGCCATCATGGTAAAATTTTCGTAAAATGTCAGCCTTCGATGCGCGCCTTGCCTGTGCGGCCATCGTCCCGCACCCAGTCGAGCGACCGGTCCCCGGTCCTGGTGATCTGGAAGCAGCTTGGCTGCCCGTCATACCAGGTCGGCCATTGCTGACACAGGTTTTCGTCCTGCACCCACCACTTGCCGGTTTCCCTGGGGGCGAGAAACCTGCCGAGACCCAGCGCCGATCCATCGCCTGTCACCACGCCCGATGCTTTGTAATTGAGCGGGAACTCGCCGCCGAACGGTGTCGCGAGATAGACCCGCTTGCCGGATACGAAATGTATGAGCGCTGAGCCGGACAATTGTTCTGCCGCGGCCGGAAAGGAAGCCGCCAGCAGGGCCAACGCTGCGACAGGGCCAAGGGGTGAGTGTTTGATGACCATTGTCGGCCTCCCTCTGTGTGACATATGCTTGCTTCTACGGTTGCGGCTGGCAAATGGTTCATTGGCAATCCGGATTGAGTGTGCAGCGGCGATGCGCCGGGTCAGGGCCATCCCGCTGACACAGGCAAAGCTGCCCCCGTACGACGTTCTCGAAACCAGTTGACGGCAGGCGCGCGGCAGCGCTAAAAGCGCGCCAGCCGCAATGATCACGATCCGCACCTGCCCCGAATGGGGCGCCCGGGTGCAAGCGAGGATGATCCAGATTGCCCGGAGGGGTGGCCGAGCGGTTTAAGGCACCGGTCTTGAAAACCGGCGTGCGGGAGACCGTACCGTGGGTTCGAATCCCACCCCCTCCGCCAAACGGCAATATTTTCAATATTTTAGCAGCGAAGTTTGTCGCTGGCCTGATCCCGGGCATTAAACCGGGATAGAGACATTTCCGACCGCACACCTTTCTGGCAATCCCGCAGGCGCGGCAGGTGTTGCGTCGGGGTCGCACGGTGTTCGGCTGCGCCGGGCAGGTGTTCGCATGGCGCTCTCCTGACCAGATGGTCTCTGTGCCCGCGGTGTGGTGGTGCAGGCCCGACCCGGCGCCCAGCCCCACCCCTACCGGTCCCGGGCTCCCTCCCTCCGGAAGCTTGCAAAGAGCGCCGGCCCCGGCAAGGGGCAAGCCGGCGCCGCCGCTTTGCCGCGCCAGATTCTTGGCATGACCGGTCGACAGGGATCTGCGCGGTCTGCGCGGTCCGCGCCGGCGACTGAGGCGGGATCCTGTTCCAGGTCTAATTCAAAAGGTTTTGTCCGCTCGTGGGAACGCAATGCACCCTCACGGCATCGAATGGTCAGATTGGCGGGTGAAGCAAAGCGATCAGGGGCACATACGCGTGCCCGGGCTCGCGGATACCAGCCACAAACCGGAAGGAAACCGATATGATCATCTACGCTGTTGTTGTCTTCGCATTTGCAGCACTCGGAGGGCTTTATCTCGCCGCACATGTGCTGCGCGACAAGCTGGCGCCCTGGGCCGTTTCACTCCTGCACGCCGGGCTTGGCGCGCTCGGCCTGATCCTGCTGATCGCGGCATTGGTGCAAGGCGCCGCGTCGCAGACTGTCCTGGTCGGCTTTGTGATCCTGCTTGTGGCCGCCCTGGGCG
Source organism: Hoeflea sp. YIM 152468 (assembly GCF_029210485.1). GTDB lineage: Bacteria > Pseudomonadota > Alphaproteobacteria > Rhizobiales > Rhizobiaceae > Hoeflea. Next base: position 91,589 of record NZ_JARGET010000023.1, on the reverse strand, counting down.
GGTTTTTCCTTGCTTCGTTTCACCTGCGCAAACGCCTGCCGCCCAAAGCTGCCGTCGTGATCCATGCGGGCGCGGCTGTGATCGGGTTCGTGACCCTGCTGTTCCAAGTGGTCTGAGGCCATGCGGCACCCGTTGCATCCTGCAGTCGTGCATTTTCCGGTGGCCTGCTGGTCGCTTGCCGTGGTCGCCGATTTCACTGGCCTCTGGTTCGGAGAGGCGGCCTGGAGCTGGTCAGGCGGACTGCTCGCCACCGGTTGCGCGATGGCAGTCCCTGCCATGCTGGCCGGCATGGTCGAATTGCCGCGCGTGCCCGAGGGCGCCCCGATGACGGTTGCCTGGCTGCACATGGGCGCGATGCTGACTGCATTCATGGCCTTTGCGGTGCGGCTGCTCTTGCGGCTGGACCATCTGCAGCCGCTCGCGCCCGATACGGTCTCGCTCCTGCTCGATGGGGTCGGAATCATCGCCCTGGGCGTCGGTGGATGGTTCGGCGGACGGCTGGTTTATGGCTATGGCGTCGGTTCGGACCGAGCTGAATGAGGCGGGCCTGCCACCACCGGCTGCAAACAGCAAACGGCCACCCCCGCCTGACACTCACCAACCAGGAATTCTGAAGTGCTCAATACCATACCTGAAACCGCTTGCGGTTGTGATCAACCGTCGGCATCGAACCGGATCCGGGCACGGCTGCGGCAAGCCGGCCAGGCGTTCCGGGCCAATGACAACATTGCCGGCTTCATCGAGGAAAGCGAGCTGGATGAACTGCGTCTGGAAGTCGAGAGCCGGATGCGCGCGGTGCTCGATGCGCTGGTGATCGACACAAACAATGATCACAACACCGCCGGGACAGCCAGCCGCGTGGCAAAGATGTTCATCGACGAGGTGTTTGCCGGGCGCTATCGTCCAGCACCATCGATCACGAGTTTCCCCAACGTCTCGCGGCTCAATGAATTGATGATCGTTGGGCCGGTCACGGTGCGCAGCGCCTGTTCGCATCATCTCTGCCCGATCATGGGCCGGGTGTGGATCGGCGTCCTGCCGAACGCCGAGGCGGAGCTGATCGGCCTGTCAAAATTTGCCCGTCTGTGCGACTGGATCATGAGTCGACCGCAAATCCAGGAGGAGGCGGTGATCATGTTGGCTGATGAGCTGGAACGCCGAATCCGGCCCGATGGGCTGGCGGTGGTGATGGAGGCGGATCATTCCTGCATGCATTGGCGCGGCATCAAGGACGACCAGCCGGTGATGACCAGCTCGATCATGCGCGGGGCCTTCCAGGAGACCGCTTCCTTGCGACGTGAATTTCTTGAATTGCGCACTCGAGGGCATCCATGATGCGGCAGAGGGATCAAGCAGCGGCCTTGACAGCCCGCTTGCGCATTTCACAGCCGAGGATCCGGCTGTTGGAGGCAAGACGCCAGCGCCGGCGCCGGCGCCGATCGCACGGCTCGAACGACAGGAGGTATAAATGCAGAATGTCAACTACAAGGCTCCGGAACTCTACGCGGCAGATGTCCCGGGTGCGGAATTGGCGCAGCGTGCTGCGCAAGGCGACGGGGTTGCTTTCGAGACGATCATGCGCCGGCACAACCAGCTGCTGTTTCGCACGGCGCGAGGCATCGTCCGCAGCGACGAGGAAGCCGAAGACGTGGCTCAAGAAGCCTGGATGCAGGCCTGGCGCGCGCTCTCGAGTTTTCGCGCCCAGAGCAAGCTGTCGACCTGGCTGGTCCGGATCGCCGTGAACGTGGCGCTGGGTCGGCTGCGTCGAAAGAAAGCCCAGATCATTCCCCTGGAGGCCGCCATGATGTCATCCGATGACCACACGCTGACGGCGCTCACCGAACCGTCGGATCGCGGTCCGGAGCAATCCGTCGAACGGTTGCAGGTTCGCGCCCTCATCGAGGCGCGCATCGACCGGCTGCCCGATATATTCCGCAGTGTCTTCATCCTGCGCGCGGTCGAGGAGTTGAGCGTCGATGAAGTGGCGGACATCCTGGACATTCCCGCAGCCACCGTGCGGACGCGGTATTTTCGGGCCCGGGCCCTCTTGCGCGAAGGCCTGGCGCAGGAGGTGGATTTTGCCCTCGGCGAGGCCTTCAGCTTTGCGGGCGAGCGCTGCGATCGCATTGTCGAGGGGGTCATGGCGCGCGCCCGGGCGGAAGGTCTGTGCACGCAGGCATAACGGCGCATGAGAGTGAACATGTCCACTCCCTCACGGAACAGGGCATGAGGAGAAAGGCCATGGCCATACCGCTCGCCCGCGACAAGGCGGCCGATCCCGACAGGGTGAGTGCGCTCCCTGGCTCCGGGTGTGGGCGGATGCTGCGCGGGCAGAGAAGCCGGTCCACCGTGCTTCGCGCGCTGATCGCCGGCGAAGATCCCGGGGTCGCCGCCATTGAACCCGGACTTGCGGCGCAGAAGGAGGCGCAGAGACGCGCCGGGCCGGCATGAGGGCGGCGCCTCAAGCACCTACCGCCCTGGTGCTGGCCGGTGGCGGCAGCCTCGGCGCCGTCCAGGTCGGGATGCTGCTGGCCCTGGTCGAGGCCGGATTGGACACGAGCTTCGTCATCGGCTCGTCGGTCGGGGCGCTCAATGCCGCCTATTTTGCCGGGGATCCCGATATCGCCGGCGTGCGGCGACTGGCTGACATCTGGTGCGGCCTGCGCCGGGCGGACATTTTTCCCTTCTCGCTGTCGACGCTGATTGGTGGGCTGGGGCGATCGAACGGCATCGTCGATCCTTCCAATCTTCGGCATCTGATCGAGGCTCACCTTGCCTTTGATCGGATCGAACAGGCCCGCCTGCCCCTGCATATCATGTCAACCGATCACCAGGGTTTTGGCGTCAGGCTTTCGCAGGGACCGGTCGTCGAGGCGATCCTCGCAAGTTCGGCGGTGCCCGGTATCTTTCCTCCTGTTGTCATTGCCGGGCGTCCGCTCATCGATGGCGCCATTGCGGCGAATACGCCTTTGCGAGTGGCGGCCGGGCTGGGCGCGCGCCGGATCGTCGTTCTGCCCACCGGCTATGCCTGTGCGCTGCAAAAACCGCCGCAAGGCGCCATTGCCAGCATGTTGCATGCGGTGACGCTGCTGGTGGCCCGGCAACTGATGCACGAGATCGAGACGATGCCACCCGACGTGAGCGTCTACCTGGCGCCGACACTCTGCCCGCTTGCAGTCTCCCCCTATGATTTCACCGCGTCGCGCGCGCTGATCGAGCGGGCCTATCGCGGCACCATTGCGTGGGTCAGAAAAGGTGGTCTGAACCGTCCCGCGCGCGCGTGTGAACTCGCGGTTCATCACCATCATGGGGGTCAGGACCAGGAGCGCGCCTAGCACGGCAGGATGAGACCCTGCACTCACCTCTCACCGGCAGAACAAACGGCAGGATCGCAGCGTACAGCTTTGGCACCATAAGGTTCATCTGCAGACCTGCTCAGAAATACCCGCATAAGCTGCGTCATACAAGACTATCGCCTGACCGATGCACCACCGGATCGAACGCTGGGACGGGTGCCGGATGCCACCTGATAGTGTTGCAAAATGTATATTTTCTGAACAGTCGCCTGGAAAATGCATCAATAGTTAACTTGCTGCTCGCTACTGATGTGCTGTTATCATTATTATTTTGTGAGTCAGCCATGGCTTTGTTCAATTCACTCTGTCACCAGCTCATCGATCATTGGGTAAAGGCCGACGCCTTGGCAACGCCGGATGAGTTGTACGACCAGATTATCGGAAGCCTTAGCGTCAAAATGGCATTGTCGGTTGTGGAGACCAACAAAAACGACCCGTATGACTGGTATTTTTTGCGCATCAAGAATTTCGGCTACAAGAGCAAGATCCTGGAGACGATGCTTGCCGAATTGCCGAACGCGGTTCTGCGCGACCTGGACCGCGCGTTTGTCGATCAGGCGATTATTCCCGGCATGCAGCGCGCTCTCCACTCCAAGCGCCCCACCATTGACATGGTGAAAATCCGCTTCGTCGGTGTTCGCGTCGGCTATGAACGCCTAATTCTCCCGCAGAAGACTGAAGGCACGCCACAGTGGTGTGTCAGCCTCGCGGAGGGCCGCTTTGCGATTCCTTCCCATCAGGAGATGGCATCTGATCTGACGGATGAGAGTATCATTCAGCTCTTGATCGAAGGCCAGACGGCGAAAGAAATCGCAGACATGCTCGATCTGTCTCCGAGGACGATCGAACATCGTATCGACAGGATGAAAACCCGTTTTGGGGCGAGAAATCTCGTCCACCTGGTCGCAAAGCTGGTTGGGACACAGGTTGACCGGCGGGAAACCCAATGATCCACCCCTCACGATGTGCCGGAAGCACCCGGGAGTGTTGCAAGGGCCGCTGGCTCCCTCCCCTATTGGCCGAAAGCAGATCCGAGCGGCCTTTCGTTCGGGCCGGTTTCTAACATGCGACCTTCCGCTTGCAGGCGTCGGTTAAGGCTTTCAGATTTTCGACGCTCCAGGCGATGCCATTGGCGGTAAATTTTGGATCGATGCCGACAACTCTACCGTCGCTGTCGGTGTGAACACCGAGAATCCGAAACATGTTGCGCTCCATGGCCGTGTTCAGCATCGGCATCACGTCGCGATAATGAATGCCATCCCTGGTTGCCACGGCAATGCCGCTTGCGAAGTTGGTCATCTTGACCACGAGGCGTCCATTGCCCGTCGAGGTGATATAGGGGATGTAGCAGACCGTCGTTTCGCACAAATGGACAAGATTGTTCTGTGCAATTGCTCGGGTAACGGCCCTGTCGCCGCGGTAGACCTGGAGACCGTGCGGTATCAACACCTTGGCAATGGTCTCCGCCGCCCTGCCCGCCGCCGCCGACAGCTTTTGCTCCGACCGGCGCGCAACCTCCAGCTTCGGCACAACCAGCGGCGTCCTGTTTGCCGCGCCATCCGGCCTGCTGCGAGGCCGTTCCAGACCGTGTGCAAGAAAAAAGCTCGGGCCCTGGTTCGATCCGAGTTCGGCTTGTCTCTGCGCCTCAATATCGCGTTGCATCTGAAAGTTATCAATGTACCGGGCTGTGGCCTGTACGGGCGCGTGTACCATCATGAACGGTGCCTCACTTCTTCGCTTGGTTCATCTCCGGCTCATCTCCCTGTTGGAGATGAGATTAGCGGTGTGAAGATGAAATACTGAATTCAACAACTCGAATATGAATGAGGTGTTCTAACAAAGGCGCCAGTTGGTCAGGGTAGTTTTACCATGCCTTGTTGCCCCTGCCGGTGCAGCCCGCGTCCATCATGCCGGCGCTGTCGGAACAAGCCTATAGATGTGAAAGGACTGCGGCCCGCCATTCTTACCCTGAATTGGCGGCTCTTGCGGTCTTGATCATGTCGCCGGTGAACACACGACGATGCTTCGGTTCGCCAGGGAAGGAGGCCGCTCAGTCAATGTCAACGCTCAGGGAAACAGCGTTGGTGCATCACCGTCATGCCATTGCGGGTATTTCGCCATGATATCGGCAAACCGCTCCGATTCCAGAAATCGGCACAGCCAGGCCTGCAGCTTCGGCCAGGGTTGGGCGTCAAACCAGTCCTTGTCGATGAAGGCGAACTGGCGCACGAATGGCAAAATGGCGAAATCCGCCAGGCTCGGCCGGTCGAAAATCCAGGTCTCGATCTGGCCGTCGAGTGCGGCAAGGAAATCGGCCGCGATCTGGCGCTGCCCGCTTGCCTCGGAGTCTGGATAGCGGTTGGCATATTTGGTGCGGTCGAGCGCATGCTTGAACGGCCCGTCGGCCTGGGCAATCCAGTCAAAGCCTGCATCAGGCATTGTCAGCCAGCCTTCGCGATCGCGCTGCCGCAAGGCCCAGATCATCACATCGAGGCTTTCGTCGATCACCGCGTCGGAGGTGACCAGACATGGAACCGTTGCACTGGGAGAGGCCTGCAGGAAGGCCGCAGGCTTGTCGCGCAGCACCACCTCGCGCAGCTCCACCGTCAGACCGGCAGACAGGATCGCCAGACGGGCGCGCATGGCGTAGGGGCAGCGGCGGAAGGAATAAAGAACAGGTGTCATCAGCCGTAGCTTGTATCAAACCGGGACCGGTTTTCAAATGGCTTGAAGAGTCATGCCCCAGGCCCAGGCCCCCGGCCCCGGCAAGCCCGGCATCGCGCGCTGGTCCAGCAGCGCGCGATGCTTTATGCGCCTTGCCTAGCGCAGTTCGAGCGGCAGCAGCGCGTCGGGCATGTTCTGGTAAGACACCGGGCGGAGGAACCTGCGAATCGCCAAGGTGCCGACCGAGGTTGCGCCGAAATTGGTCGAAGCCGGATAGGGTCCGCCATGCACCATCGCTTCGCTGACTTCGACTCCGGTGGGGAAGCCGTTGGCGAGGATTCGGCCGGCCTTTCGCTCAAGGATCGGCATCAGTTGCGTGGCCTGCGCGAGATCGGCGTCTTCCATCTGCAGGGTGCAGGTCAACTGACCATGGAGATTGAGCGCCACGGCTTTCATCTCGTCAAAATCCTGAGCCTCGACGATGATGCCCAGCGGGCCGAACACCTCTTCGGCAAGCACCCGGCTGTCGAGCCAGTCCTTGGCAGAAACCCTGTAGAGATAGGGCGCGGCATTGCGGCCTTCACACGATGCGGCCAGGAGTTCGTCTACCCCGGCGGATGCGGCGACGGCTTCCCTGCCCGACCGGTAGGAGGCCGCAATGCCGTCTGTCAGCATGGTCTGTGCAGCGACACCCGCCAAGGCTTCGCTGGCAACCTTTGCAAAGCCTTCGGCATCATCGCCCTTCAAGGCCACGACAACACCGGGATTGGTGCAGAACTGGCCAGCCCCCATGGTCAGCGACGCCGCCCAGCCCTGGGCGATCTGCGAGCCGCGCGCGCTCAGCGCATGTGGCAGCAGAAACACCGGGTTGATGGAGCCAAGCTCGCCGTAAAACGGGATCGGTGTGGGGCGGGCGGCGCACAGGTTGAACAGCGCCCTGCCCGCGCCCAGCGAGCCGGTAAAACCGACGGCCTGGATCAGCGGATGGGTCACCAGCGCCTCACCGGCATCGCGGCTGTTGGACTGGATCAGCGAAAACACACCCGGGTGGACACCGCAGCTCTTGATTGCCGCCTCAATTGCCTGGGCCACGATCTCGGCGGTGCCGGGGTGAGCCGGATGGCCCTTGACCACCACCGGGCACCCTGCCGCCAATGCTGACGCGGTATCGCCACCGGCGGTCGAGAATGCCAGGGGAAAGTTGGATGCGCCGAAAACGGCAACCGGACCGACCGGACGTGCCACCATCTTGATGTCGGGACGCGGCATCGGGGAACGATCGGGAAGGGCAACATCATGACGACGGTCGAGATAGGCGCCATCGAGAATGTGGCTGGCAAACAGGCGAAGCTGACCGGTCGTGCGCCCGCGCTCGCCATTCAGGCGTGCTTCGGGCAGGCCGGTTTCGCGGCAGCCAATGTCGGTCAACGCCGCGCCTCGCGCTTCGATCTCGTCGGCGATTGCGGTGAGAAAACCAGCCCGTGTTTCGGCACTGGAATAGCCATAGCTCCAGAATGCCTGCTCTGCCTTTTCCGCGGCGGCATCTACGTGGGTTCTGCTGCCTTGCGCATAATCGCTTGCAGGGCCATGCGCTGGTTCGGATGTAAATGTGCTGGCTCCAGCAATCCACTCGCCTGCGATCAGGTGCTTTCCGGTCATCATGTCTGGCATCCCATTTTGCTATCTGAAGTTCCAACAAGCCAGGAGCCTGTCTGTTTGACCCATTCCAGGCGATGGCATCGAGGTCACTGGCGAGCCGCCTATGGCGACGTCAGGCGCGCTTTGACATCGGCTTGAATGAATGACGAATGAAACCGCTGAGGGTACCTCCGCCCTCTTTGAAAAACCATTTTTGCCGCGCGAAGTCCACACTGCTGACGAGATAATCGGTTTGACGCTGATGCATTCTCCCGTCAGCCGGGCGTTGGCGACGGGCGCAATCGGTCAAAAATTGCCAGTTCAATGGCCTGCAAAAATGATCGGCACGGGTTCAATTGCCGTCGATGAACACGCTGACGCTCGCTGCCCGTCCGGCCGAATCCATGACCGTCAGGGTTGATGCACCGGCGCTGTCCGGAATCCAGTTCAAGACCCGCCTGCGGACCGGCTTGGGCAGGGCTTGGCCATTGGCGATCAGCCGGTAGGGGGCCGACCCGCCCTGAAGCTTGATCACCAGCGGCATCAGCGGGCCTGCGCCGCGCGCGCCGAGCGCCACACGCGCCCCTTGCGGCGGGTAGACAATTTGCGGCGGCATCGATCCATCGGCTGCAACCATGCTGGGGGCCTCATCGCGGCTTCTGTATTTGCGCAAGGCATAGGGCAATCCACCCTGCGGCCGCTGCATCAGACCTGCTGGCGGCGGGGCAAATTCGACCCGGTCCAGCCCCGAGCGGGCAAAGGCCTCAAACAGCAGCGGCGCGGCGGTCTCGAGTCCCGACAGGCCCGGAACCGGGGCTGCATCGGGACGCCCGACCCAGACGCCGAGCACATGACGGCCGTCAAAGCCAATCGCCCAGGCATCGCGGTAGCCGTAGGACGTGCCGGTCTTGTAGGCGATGGCCATGCGCGGCGCGCCCTGCGGGGCTGCCACGCCGGACAGGATGTCGGTCACGCGCCAGCCGGCCTCTGCTGTCATCACCGGGTGCTCCAGCGGTCTTGCTTCGCTCCGGTCCGACCCGTCGCGCAACCGCTGTGCGGTGCCGCGGCCGGCAAAGGCCGTGTAGAGCTGAACCAGGTCACGCAGGCTTAACCCGGCCCCGCCGAGACCAATGGCCAGGCCGGGTGCGCCACCGGGCGGCAGTTGCAGTTCAGCCCCGCCCCGCCGCAGACGCGCCAGCAGCCGCTGCGGCCCGACCGCCTCGAGCAGCCGCACTGCCGGGACGTTGAGCGAATACTGCAGCGCCAGGCGGACACTTACCTCACCCATGTAGCCGCGGTCGAAATTGCGTGGCCGGTAGCCGGCAAAATCCGCAGGCGTGTCATCGATCAGGGTTTCGGGCGCGATGATGGCGTCTTCGAAGGCCAGGCCATAGATGAACGGCTTGAGAGCCGAGCCGGGCGAGCGCACCGCACGGGTCATGTCGATGGCGCCGGCGCGCGCGGCATCGAGGTGACCGGTCGAGCCGACACTGGCGAGAATATCACCGGTTCTGCCATCCGCCAGCACCATGGCCAAGGACTGCCGCGGGCCAAGCCGCGCCGCAGTTTCCGTGGCCAACGATTCCAGCCGCTGCTGGATGCCGCCGTCCAGTGTCAGCGCAATCATTTGCGGACCGGAATCGTCCGAAACCGCGGCATCTGCCGTGTGCGCTGCCAGATCGGGCAAGGCCAGCCGATGATGGGGAACCGGTGCCGCCGAGGCGCGATCGATCTCGCTTGCCGGGATCAGCTCGGCCTCGCCCATGCGGGCAAGCACCCGGTTGCGGGCTGCGCGCGCCTGCGCATGCTGCCGGTCCGGGCGCCGGCTTTCGGGCGATTGCGGCAGCGCCACCAGCAAGGCTGATTGCGAAAGCGTGAGCTTTTTCGGCTCCTTGCCGAACCAGGCAAGGCTTGCCGCCCGCACCCCTTCGAGGTTTCCGCCATAAGGCGCCAATGTCAGGTAGAGCGTCAGGATCTCGTCCTTGCCCAGCCGTCGCTCGATTTGCAGCGCCCGCGCCATTTGCCGCAACTTGGCTGTGACAGAGCGTTGGCTCCGCGGCTCGATCAGCCGCGCGACCTGCATGGTGATGGTCGAGCCGCCGGAGACAATGCGTCCGCCATTGCGCAGCAATTGCACGGCAGCCCGCGCCAGCGCCCAGGGATCCACCCCCCAGTGGGAGCGGAACCGGCGGTCCTCATAGGCAACCAGCATGCGGATGTAATCCGGATCAACCGCTTCCAGCCTGACCGGCAACCGCCAGACACCGGTGTGTGTGGTGTAGGCGCGCAACAGCTCCCCATTGCGGTCCACCACCTCGCGCGACAGCTCCGAAGCCGCCGCCAGCGGCGGTGGAAAAGCACGGTCGGCGCGATCCAGCGCAAACAGTGCCAGTCCGGCCAAGCCCACAAGGGCAACCAGACCGCCAGCCGCCAGAGACAAGGCGCGGATGCGGCGCGGCGCGCTCATGGGGCGCCCAGAACCTCCAGAACACCCGTCGCCGTGCGAGCCGCCAGTTCAGGGCGGTACATGTCTTCAACCACCGCTGCCGGGTGGGCGTAGACCCCCGGCGTGACGGCGCGCACCACATAGGCGGCCACGAAATCCCGGTTCGATGTGCCGCCACGCTCGAACGCTGCCATGAACCGGTCGGAGCGGAATTCGGCATGGCTGGCCGAAACCTCGCCCAGCCAGGCGAAATTGCCGAGTTCGGCGCTGCCGACAAGCTGTGGATTGTCGATGACGAAACCTGCCGGCAACAGATCTGTGACAACCACCCGCGACGTCCAGGCATTGGCCTCGCGCATCTGCAACACCACGAGATAGCGTTCGTTCTGCCGGACCGTAGAGATCGACGCCGGTTCCCCCTCAAGCGTGTAGTAGCTGCGGGTGATAGAGAACCCTGCCCCGCCGGCACTGAGCGGCTGTACCGGCGCGGCAATCGTTGTCACCACCGCGTCCACGGGATCATCCCCCTGATTGACGATGGTCAGCGGATTGGCGGCAATCTCCTCGCCGCTCAGACGTGCATCATAGGCGCCGGCGAAGCTCCGGCCGTTGACATTGACCGATATCGAGCGATTGCCGGCCGTGATGGCCCGAGCGGCGAGCACCATCCATGCGTCTTCCTGGGTGCTGGTGGATTGCCGTGCGGTCTTGGCCGAACTGACGAACCGGATCAACTCCGGCACGATGCCTGGCGTCGGTGTTGATTCAGCCGCAAGCGCCAGCATCGCCGCGCCATCGCGCAGCGCCGAGCCGTAGTCTTCCCGCCCGCCGATCAGGCTTGCCGTCGACAGGGCGTGTTCATAGGCGGACCGGAAACTCTGCGCTGCCCGCTGCGGATCGCCATAGAGCGAAAGCGCCGCGCCGATCTGCGCGCGCGCCAGCGGTTGGGCGAACGCGTTGATCTGACTGTCGGAATAGTATCGCAGGTCTGTTGCCGCGGCCTTGCGGTTGCGTGCCAGCACGTAGAGCGCATAGGCAATGCCGCTGCCCTCGGCGCTCACATCGGTGGTGTAGGCCAGGGTGTTCTGCAGATTGTCGAGGGCCAGGCGGCTCGCCACCGGCGGAACCGAAAACCCCTTCTCGGCGGCACGGGTCAGAAAATCGGTGACATAGGCGTCGAGCCAGAGGTCGCCTGAACCCGGGCCCCACAGTCCGAAACTGCCCGATGCCGATTGATAGGCCACAAGACGGGTGATGGCGTCGTCAATCCGCTTGCGCACCGTGGTCGCGTCTTCGCCGCTGCCGGACTCGCCAAGCTCGCTCAGATACAGAAGCGGCAGCGCCCGGCTCGTCGTCTGCTCGGCGCATCCATAGGGGTAGCGGTCGAGCGCCATCAGCAGTGAGGCCACATCGAAGGCTGCATGGCGGGTAACACCGACGGTGACCGAGGCGCCGTCGAGCAGGCTGTCGGCCAGCAACTCGCCATCGATCCGCAAGGTGCCTCCGTTGCCGGCCAGGCTGATGATGCGCCTGGTCGTCACCGGCATGGCCGCCGGCCGCACGGTGAGGATCTCTTCACGGTCCAGTGCCAAGCCATCGGGACCGGTGAGCGCCACCGTGAGGGTGTCTGCGCCGTTTCTGAGCCCTTCAAGTGGCAGCACCAGACTGCTTCGGGCGCCGGCCTGCAGATTGACCGTCTGGCGCAAGCCGTTGCCGCTGTTGACGCGGCCCGACGCTGTGAACACCTCAACCGCATAGTCTCCGGCGGGGCCGTCGGTATTGGCCAGGTCAATCAGGATCTGCGACCGGTCCCCCGGAGCCAGAAACTGCGGCAGACTGGCGGTGATGACAACCGGATCGCGAATGATCACGTCCTTGCTGGCATGGCCCAGCGCGCCGCCACTCCAGGCCACCACATTGACCCGCACCGTGCCGTTGAACTGCGGCATGTCGAATGTGACGCTTGCCGTGCCGTCCGCCGAGACCTCGACCGGACCTTCGAAAAACGCCACCAGTTGTTCGCGTGGCGGGCTGCCTTCCGACCGCATCATGGCGCCATCGCCGCCCGAACGGATGCGCCCGCTCACGCCAGCCGATCCGTCGATCAGCCGGCCGTAGATATCGCGGATTTCAAGACCCAGTGCCCGCTGGCCGAAATACCAGGCTTCCGGATCTGCCACGGTGTGGCGGGTCAGGTTGAGAATGCCGACATCGACCGCCGACACGGTGAGATAAGCCGTATCGCCTGCGCTCAAACCGGCAAGGCGGACCGGGACCGTGAAGGCGGTGCGCGGCCGGGCCTGATCAGGCAGATCGAGCGAGACGGAGATCTGCCGGGCCTGCGGATTAACCGCGAGCCATTTGACCCCAATCGCCCGCATCGGCATGCGCGACTGCGCGTCGCCGGGCCGGTAGAGCGTCGCCGTCACATAGGCCCCCGCGCCCCAGTCCTCGGTCACCGGCAGCTCCAGCGTGGCGCCAGCTTCGCCGACAGGTGCCGTTAGGGTTTCGATCAGCCGTTCCGAGCCGACCGTGATCAGGGCCTGACCGGCAAAGCGCGGAGAAATCCGCAGCCGTGCGATCTCGCCCACCTTGTAGCGGTCCTTGTCGAACGCGATCTCCAGACCGTCCGGCGTCTCGATCGACTTGGCTTCGACATGCCAGCCGGCGTCAAACAGCACGCTGGTTTCGGCGCCATCGTCGCCAATGATGTCGAGGCGGTAGCGCCCCCACTCGACATTTGCGGCGATGCTGGCGGGCGTATCAGAGCCGATATCGATCCGTCCGTCTGCAACTTCGGTGGTGAAATCAACCACTTCATAGTTCCAGGAATTTCCCTGGCGGTACCACTGGTAATTGCGTTCGACCTTGACCAGCGACCATGAGGCAGCGGGCATGGCGATGCGCTGGCCCTCTGCATCGATGGCGATGACCCGGAAACCGGCCTCGCTGCTTTCCGCCACCTGGCCGTCTTCAAACTGCGGATTGACGCCGATGCGCGGACCCTGTGTCGCCACCTTGAGATCCACGGACCGCTCCACCGCCCGGCCGCCGCCTTCGGCAGCACGGATGGTCACATGAGCCGACACAAACTGCGTGGTTTCGGGCAAGGCGCCCACATCGACCGTGACGATTGCCTTGCCGGCGGCATCAAGCGGCTCAAGATCCTCAAGCGCAATGCGCGCATTCTCGAACTCTTCGTCGGCCAGGCCGAACTCATAGCCGGGAAACGCTGCCAGCGCCCGTGTGCGGCTGAGCAGGATTTCCCCTTCGGTGACCAGCCCGCCGGCTGGTGCGCCATAGAGATAGCGCCCGGTGACTTCAATCTCGGCCGGTGCGTCCGGACTTACGGTCGCATTTCCCGCATCAAGCTCGATTTCCATGCGGTCGGGCTGAAAGTCCTCGACCAGGAAGGACACTTCCGCGATCGACGGCCGCTTCGGATCTGTGTGCAGCGCCGCGCGCCAGGCCCCGTGCATGGCATTGTCGGGAAGCGCCAGCGCCAAAGCATGCCCGCCCAGCGCCGCGCCATCGGAGACGATGCGCCGGTCCTCGACCCCATCGGGCCGCTGCAGGATCAGGGTCAGCGGCAGATCGGTCAGGGCCGCGGCCTTGCCGTCACGGGCCAGCGCCGACAGGTGCACGGTTTCACCGGCGCGGTAGATGCCGCGCTCGGTCCAGGCCATGACATCGACACCGCCGGATGACGGCCTGCCGGCAACACCCCGATCCGACAGGTCAAAGCCGCCGCGGGTCAGGTCGAGGAAGACAAAATCGCCATCGGGCCCGGTGGCCAGAAGGGCGGCGGGCGCAAGCCCCGCCTGCCCGCGAATGAGGCCCGGCTGGAACGTCGCACGGCCATCGGCATCCGTGACTGACTGGCCGAGAATCTCATTGTTGCGGGCAAGCAGCGTCAGCGAGACCGAACCCAACGGCTGGGCGGACTCGAGCGATCGCAGGAACACCGACAAGCCGTCCTCGCCGGCGAAGGTGCTCAGCCCGATGTCGGAAATGACGAACCATTGCGTCGCCTGCGCCTCCCAGTTCTCGGCCTTGTCGCCAAGCGGTCGCGCAGTCATCACATACACGCCGGGCTCTCGGTGCGGCAGCACGGTGTCGATGGGAATGCTGGTGGTCACTTCGCGGTTGGGCTCGTTGACCACATCGATGGCGCCTTCCCACACGGCTTCGCCAACATCCTGCGAGAGTTGATCAAGCGAGTAGCTGTCGAGTTGCCGGAGAAAATCCGAGCGGGTGATGATCTGGGACAACGCCCGATCACCGACACGGTAGAGTTTCAGGTCAGCCGAGGGTGTATTGATGGTGATCAGCGGAAGACCGAGGCGGGATTTGGCCGGAAGGACGAAACTGGAGCCGCTGAATCGGGCCGCAGGCGTCCGGTCGCGCACGTAGAGCGACAACTGCACCGGCGCCTCCAGCACCTCGTCGACCGATGACGGCAGACCCTGGCGCAACACCAGGCGGTAGCGCTGGCCATGGTTGAGCCCGTTGACACAGATCTGGCGGTCATCGGTTTCGATGGCAATGTCAGTGGCGCCGTCAATGGAGACAAAGCCGGAATAATCCAGGCCCTTGACCAGTTCCTCTGAAAACTGGACGCACACCCGCGGCGTCTCGCTGTCGGCGTCGATGGAATTGTCCACCACGCGAAAGCCATGGGTGTCGCGCAAAGCGTCATAGGCCATGCGCAGCGCCGGAACCTCGCGCAGGGCAAGGCTTGCCCGGTAGGCTGACAGCGCCGGCCGCCAGTTCTGGACACCCTGCAGCGCTTCGGCCAGCACGGCCAGAGCGTCCGCGCGCGTGACCTGGGTTCGCGAGGTCTGATGGGCGATGATGGCGGCGGAAACCGCGACCGAGCGAAAGCTTCGCTGCGAAGTGGTATCGGCCGGCGTGAAGGCGCGTGCCGCGCGCGACAGCTCGGCCCAGACAGAACTTTGATCCGGCGCGGCCGCGGCAGCGGCGCCAAAATTGCGGATCGCGGCTTCCATGTCGCCCACGGCCATCGAGGCTTCTGCCAGACGCACAAGCGTGTTTACACCGAAACTGTTTTCGGCAGACGTGCGTCCAAGCAGCCGCTCGCGATAGTTACGGGCTTCATCGAGCAGAGACGCGGGTACGAAGGCAAGGTCTGGTGCGGCGCCGAGATCAGGTTCTCCGCCGACGACCACCCTGCCCGCCACAGCGCCCTGAAAAGGGTTGATCGCATTGTAATCCGACTTGAGAAAGCACCATCCGGCTTTGACATTGTAGGTGAAGGCACGGCATTGCCTGTCCCCGAGACACTCGGCCTTGCACTCGTCAAGCCCGAGGTTCTGAACGGTTCGAAGATCGAAGCCGAAGTAGTCCGCATTGTCCGTCGTTTCGATGCGGCGGCTGCCGTCCTGAGCCAACGCTGGCACCGCAAGAATCAGAATGCAGATGAACGACACAACCCGATTGAGTGCAGACATGGAACCTCCCGCGCCCTTTCCGAAATGGGCAAAACAAAAATCTATGCCTCGGGAACGCCGGCGGATGCGCATGCACGCTCTCGGGCTTCAGAATTTCAACCCAAGAGTAGAGCCGGGCAGTGGTTGCGAGCAAGGAGTTTTCAGCTTAGAAAGGCGAATTGAGGTGACACCGGCAGTAATGTCGATGACATTATTGCAAAACACCGCTCTCATCAGGTAGGAAAAGCATCCGGGTTGTGCGGCATCGCTCTGACAGAAGGGCTTGCGTCCGGGCGGGCGACTTTTGGACCGGCTGTCGAGATCCGGCCCGCTGTGTACGGTTTCGTCTCTTATATTGATAACACTGCATCGAGCATCGATTACAATGACATTGCCCCAGATCAAAGCTGACATGAACCCGGAGGAGATGAACCTGCTGCTGGTTCAGGCGCGCAAGGCAAGTGACTTGCTCAAGTCGCTGAGCCATGAAACGCGGCTGGTGATTCTGTGCATTCTTTCGGAAGGCGAGAAATCGGTGTCCGAACTGGAGGAAATCCTGGCCATGCCCCAGGCTGCCGTGTCGCAGCAACTGGCCCGGCTGCGTCTCGATGGCCTTGTCGACACCCGGCGCGAAGGCCGGATGATCTACTACTCGATCCTCAATCAGGAAGTCTCGTCGGTGATCGGCACGCTTTACTCGTTGTTTTGCGCGCCGGTGCGCGAACAGGCCGATGCTGCCGATCAAATGGTTCCGGACTGACCGGGATTTGCGCGCAATTCCATCCCGAAAAGACATCAACCCGACCAGGTTGGCCTGATCGGGTTGATGTCTGATTGCTCATAGTGTCTGCTGTGACAGAGGGAACGCCCTATGCGACGGCCCGCGCCAGTGCGCATTGTGACCACAGCTCGCTCAAAGCGCCCGCAAGATGTTCGATGTCCGCATCGGTGTGCATCGGCGTCGGCGTGATCCGCAGCCGTTCGGTCTTCACCGGCACAGTCGGGTAGTTGATCGGCTGGACATAGATGCCGTGGTTGTCCATCAGCACGTCAGAAATCCATTTGCACTTTGACGCGTTGCCGACCAGCACCGGAACAATGTGGCTCGGATTGGGCATGTGCGGAATCCCATGCGAATCCAGCGCCCGGCGCACCTTGGCGACGGCATCCTGATGCCGGCGGCGTTCCAGCTGGCTGGCCTTGAGATGGCGGATCGAGGCGGCGGCGCCCGCAGCAAGCGCCGGCGGCAAAGCCGTAGTGAAAATGAAACCGGAGGCAAAGCTGCGGACAAAATCGCACAGCGCGCGGGTTCCGGTGATGTAGCCACCCATGACTCCGAAGGCCTTGCCAAGCGTGCCTTCGATCACGCTTAGCCGGTGCATGATGCCCTCGCGCTCGGCAATGCCGCCGCCGCGAGGTCCGTACATGCCAACGGCATGAACTTCATCAAGATAGGTCATCGCGCCGAATTCGTCGGCCACATCGCAAAGCTTAGCGATCGGCGCCACGTCGCCATCCATCGAATAGACGCTTTCAAACGCCACCATCTTCGGCGCAGCCGGATCATCGAGCGCCATCAGGCGGCGCAGATCTTCCGGGTCATTGTGCTTGAAAATGCGCTTCTCGCAGCGCGCATGGCGAATTCCCTCAATCATCGAGGCGTGATTGAGCGCGTCGGAATAGACGATCATGCCCGGAATCTTGCCAGCCAGCGTCCCCAGAGATGCCCAGTTGGAGACATAACCCGAGGTGAAGATCAGAGCGTCTTCCTTGCCATGCAGGTCAGCGAGTTCGCTCTCCAGCCGCACATGATAATGCGTTGTGCCAGAAATGTTGCGCGTTCCGCCAGCTCCCGCGCCGCAGCGTTCGATTGCTTCGTTCATCGCTTCCGTGACGATGGGATTCTGCCCCATGCCAAGATAATCGTTGGAACACCAAACAGTTACGTCCTGCGTCGAGCCATCGGCGCGATGCCGTGTTGCCCGCGGAAACCCGCCGGCATGGCGCTCGATTTCGGCAAATACCCGGTAGTTTCCCGCCTCGTGCAGACCGCCGAGCTTTTCCTCAAAAAACGCTTCAAAATCCATGGTATTAGTCCTATGTGTCCCTTCCAACATGCGAAACATCAAGGCTGTCGTCAACCCAGAAACCGAACTCCGGGAGGCAGTCAAATGGTCGCACAGTCGCGCCATGCGGCGCCTTGTCCTGTGTCAAATTGCGCGCCCGGCAATTCCGCAAGGAAAAAGGCCGGACGCACATGATCGCAAGTCAGGCTTTACAGATAGGTCGACCTTTCCAACGGCGTAATCTCGTTGTCGAATGCCATCAGCTCCTCGCGCTTGATTTCCGCGAAAATCCGCTGCAAGTCCGCCCCGAACAGACGGCCGATAAAGTCCGATTTCTCGAAGTCCTCGATGGCATCGTCCATATCATCCGACAGTTGCGGCAGCGAAACCTTGTAGGCATTGCCCTCAACCGGCGGCGGCGGCAACTTGCCGTGTTCAAGTCCCTCGAGCATGCCGCCCAAGACACCGGCGAGAACAAAATAGGGGTTGGCGTCGGCACCCGACATGCGGTGCTCCAGCCGGCGCGCCTTGTCATCCGATGCCGGCACCCGGACCACGACCGAGCGGTTGTTGCGACCCCAGGCGATGCGGGTTGGGGCATAGGAACCAGGCTGCAGGCGCCGGTAGCCGTTGAAGCCCGGAATATAGAGCAGCAAGGTGTCCTTAAGTGTCTGCAACATGCCGGCGGCGGCATGCTGAAGCCGCAGATCGCCCTCTTCTCCGGAAAAGATGTTGTTTCCCTCCGAATCAAGAATGCTGGCGTGAACATGCATGCCGTTGCCCGGCCATTCCAGAAACGGCTTTGCCATGAATGTCGCGCGAAGCCCATGCTTGTGCGCGGTTTCCGAAATCAGCCGGCGCAACAGCACCGTATCGTCGGCTGCGGCCATGGCGTCGTCACGATGCTTGAGGTTGACCTCGAACTGACCGGGGGCTGCCTCCTTGATGATGGTGTCGATCGGCAATCCCTGAGCCACCGCCGCCGCCCGAATCTCGGCGAACAGATCGCTTTGTCCGCGCAATTCCGACAGCGAGTACATCTGCTGTTGATCCGGACCGGGTCCAAGGTCCTTGCCCATGCGTCCCGAACGCTGGAAGACCGCCGGATCGACGAGGTAGAACTCCAGTTCGAACGCCGTCACCGGGCGCAAGCCCTTGGCGGTGAACCGATCCAGCAGGCGCTGAAGCACATTGCGCGGATCGTATTCGCACGGTTCGCCGGTTTCCGTGTACATCGACATCAGAACCTGGGCGGATGGGCGGGGCGCCCATGGCGCCCGGTTGATGCGGCCCGGTATGGCACGGCAATAGCCGTCCGTGTCGCCGGTCTCGATATGAATGCCGGTGGCTTCCACTTCCCGGCCCCAGATGTCGAGTCCGAAGATCGACAGCGGCATGTTGATGCCGGGGTAGCCGGCCTTGCCCAGGGCCTCGGTCGGGCCCCATTTGCCGCGCATCACGCCATTGATGTCGGGAATGAGAAAATCGACCGATTCAATGTCCGGATTATCGGCCAGGAACCGCTCTGCTTCGTCATTGGTGGGAAGGATCTCGTCGTGTGTTTCCGAACTGGCGCTCTCGCGCATGATGTCACCATGTCCCTTCAGGACTTCAAGTTGCCACAAGTCAGTGCCGCATTCACCGAATGCAGAACGGACGTTATAGGCCGTTGAGCCGAAAGATGCACGTTGTCACTCGGGCTGGTCGCCGTGAGCGCGGGCTGCATCAGTCGGCCTTTGCGGCGGTTGTTTGCCGGAAAAATTTGTGCACACACTCCGATGAAGGTCAAATCGAATTCGTCTTGGCCCCCGTGAAAACCAGCCAGGAACAATGCAATGCGCGCCAACGTGTCTTCCCATGATCTCAAGGTTTCCGATCACAAGCACCATCTTCACCCCTTCACCGATCATGGCGCTCTGGAGATTGACGAAAGACGGGTGATTACGCGCGCCGACGGGGTCTGGCTGTGGGACACCGACGGCAACCGCATGCTCGATGGCATGGCGGGACTCTGGTGTGTCAATGTCGGTCATGGCCGCCAGGAGATTGTCGAGGCTGTCCGTGCCCAGATGAGCGAGTTGTCCTATTACAACACGTTTTTCAAGACCACGCATCCGCCGGTGATCGAACTGTCGAGCGTGCTGGCAGATCTGGCGCCTGACAACATCAACATGGTCATGTATGCGGGCTCGGGCTCGGAAGCCAACGACACCATCCTGCGCCTCGTGCGCACCTACTGGGCGCTACAGGGTCAGCCGGCCAAGAAAGTGGTGATCAGCCGCAAGAATGCCTATCACGGCTCCACCCTGGCCGGCGCCTCGCTCGGCGGCATGGGCCCCATGCACAGCCAGGGCGGACTGCCGATCCCGGACATCCATCACATCGACCAGCCCTACTGGTTCGGCGAGGGCATGATGACCGGCATGAGCGAGGACGAGTTCGGGCTTTGGGCAGCCCGCGAGCTCGACCGCGCCATCGAGACAATCGGCGAGGAAAATGTCGCCGCCTTCATCGCCGAGCCGATCCAGGGTGCGGGCGGCGTCATTGTTCCGCCCTCCACCTACTGGCCGGAGGTCAAGCGCATCCTCGAACGCCGCGACATCCTGTTCATTTCCGACGAAGTGATCTGCGGTTTCGGCCGCACAGGCGAATGGTTCGGCTCGGGTTACTACGACCTGAAGCCCGATCTGATGACGATCGCCAAGGGCCTGACGTCGGGCTATCTGCCCATGGGCGGCGTGCTGGTATCTGATGAAATTGCTGAAGTCCTGCACCGCAAGGGCGTCGAATTCTTCCACGGCTACACCTATTCCGGCCATCCGGCCTGCTGCGCCGCTGCCCTGACAAATCTCGCCATCATCAAGCGCGAAGGCCTGATCGCGCGCGTCCGCGACCATATCGGACCCTACTTTCAGAAGCGCTGGAAGGCGCTGGAGGATCATCCGCTTGTGGGCGAAGCCCGGATGATCGGCCTGTTCGGAGCGCTGGAACTGGTTCCTGACGAAAACAAGCTGATGAAACGGTTCGACAATGTCGGCAATGCCGGCATCATCACGCGGGATCATTCCTTGCGCAACGGACTGGTGATGCGCGCGGTGCGCGATTCGCTGATCATTTCGCCGCCGCTGAGCATCACCGAAGAGGAGGTCGATCACCTCGTGGCCACCGCCAGAAAAACGCTCGATGACGCGTGGGAGGATATCCGCAGGCAGCGGCTGGCCTGACCCGGTTGCCGACCGGATTTAACCTTTACGCTTAAGCTTAACACCGGGTTATCAGCCCCGGTTTCCCAATTTGCGCTAACCTCCCTGCACCTGCAAAGGAGATCAAGATGCGCAACACGCTATCGGCACACCGGTCACAGCAAAGCCGTCACCGCAACGGGTTGCTTGATTTGCTGCGGTTTTCCGCTGCCCTGATGCTGGTCATCTATCATTTCCTGTACCGCGGCGCCCGGGAGGGCGGGTATCTGGAACAGGGATTTGGCGCAGCGGGCAATGCCGTTTCGATGGGCTATCTCGGGGTCAATCTGTTTTTCATGATTTCCGGCTTCGTGATCATCTGGTCGGCAACCGGGCGCGACTGGTACGGGTTCTCGATCAGCCGTCTGGCGCGGCTTTATCCGGCGCATCTCGTCGCCATGACGATCACGTTCCTGACCATGGCCTGGTGGGCCCAGCCGCCTTTTGCCACCGACCTGTTCCAGTGGGTTGCAAATCTGACCATGCTGGCGCCGATGTTCGGCGCATCGTTCATGGACGGTGCCTATTGGTCGATCGTGCTTGAATTGATCTTTTATGGCTGGGTTGCGATCGGTTTGTTTTCCGGCGTTCTCCCGCGCCACACCGATACTGTGGCTGCGATCTGGATGGGGCTCGTCTTCGTCAATAATCTGGTCGTCGGCTCGCGGCCGGTCGAGCTCCTGTTGCTGACCGAATATGGCAGCTATTTCGCCCTGGGCGCGATGGTTTGGCGGATCTCGTCACTGGGGCCGAGCAGACTACGGCTGTGTGTCGCCGGATGTGCGCTGATCATGACCTTCCATGCCGCGGAAGTGCAGCGGCTTGATGTCATAGCCAGGCTTGGCGAAGCCTCCAGCGTGGAAATGGTGGCGTTGGCAAATGCTGCCATCGTGGCTCTGTTTCTGCTGGCCGCCGTGTTCGGTCGCCATATCAGGGCCGGAAGCTGGATTCTGGCGCTCGGCGGCATCAGCTACCCGCTCTATCTGGTCCATCAGAACGCCGGCTACATCCTGATCAACGCCACGGCACCGACAATCGGAAAATGGAGCGCCTTGGCGCTGGCTGTGATCCTGTCGCTTGGGGTGGCCTGGTGGATCTACACCAGGGTCGAGCCCGTCGGGCGCGCGCTGATTGGAATCCTGTTGACGCCGGCCGCGCGCTTTCTGCCGCGAACCCTGTCGCGTCATCCCGCGCCGGCCGAATAAGGCGGTTGGGGGGCAACAAGAAGGGGCGGCCCATGTAGCCGCCCCCGCCTTTGATTCAGGACTTCGGAAAGATCCGGCCTATTGCTGAAGCTGGTCGTCGATGCCCTTGACGTAGAAGTTCATGCCGGAAAGCGCGCCATCATCGGCGACTTCGCCCTCGGCCAGCCATTCGCTGCCGTCCTGCTTGGTGATCGGACCCGTGAACGGGTGGAACTCACCCGACGTGATGCTGGCTTCGGTTTCCTCAGCCATCGCTTTGACGTCATCGGGCATGTTGGTGTAGTCGGCCATGACAACGTGACCATCTGCCATGCCGCCCCAGGTCGCGCTCTGCTCCCAGGTTCCATCAAGCACTGCGGAAATCCGCTCGAGATAGTAAGGGCCCCATTCATCGACGATGGCCGTCAGCTGGGTTTCCTTGCCGAAATTGTACATGTTGGAGGCCTGGCCGAAAGCCAGGGCGCCCCGCTCGGCGGCAACCTGCATCGGCGCTGTGGAATCGGTGTGCTGGGTGAGGATATCCGCACCCTGGTCCAGCAGGGCCTTGGCTGCGTCGGCTTCCTTGCCTGGATCGAACCAGGTGTTGGACCAGATCACCTTGACCTTGAAATCCGGATCGATCGACTGCGCGCCGAGCATGAACGAGTTGATGCCCTGGATCACTTCCGGGATCGGGAAGGAGCCGATGTAGCCCGCGGTGCCGACCTTGGACATTTTTGCCGCGATCTGGCCGAGGACATAACGGCCTTCGTAAAAGCGGGAATCATAGGTGGCGACATTCGGGTGCTCACGCTTGTAGCCGGTGGCGTGTTCAAACTTCACATCCGGAAAGTCCTTGGCGACCTTGTTGGTCTGATCCATGTAACCGAAGGAGGTGGTGAAGATGATGTTGCAGCCTGAGCGGGCGAAGCGCTCGATGGCACGTTCGGCGTCTGCACCTTCCGGCACGCTCTCGAGATAGGCTGTCTCGATCTTGTCGCCGAGCTGCTCAACCACATACTGGCGGCCCTGATCGTGCTGATAGGACCAGCCGAAATCGCCGACCGGGCCGACATAGATAAAGCAGGCCTTGACCTTGTCCATGCCCTGGGCACTGGCCGGAACGGCGATGCCAGCGAGCGCTGTGGCCGCGGCAAGGAGGAAAAAAGTCTTTTTCATTGGGTTCACCCTGTCTGGTTGGTTGTTGACATTATGCCGGGGAAATTTGCCTACCTTTCCGGCACAAAGGATTTGCCGAGCGAAGCCGGCGTGTTGATGAGCGTCATCCTGCGATTCAACGATATGATTACCAGTACCGCAATGGTGGCGAGGTAGGGAAGAGCTGACAGGAACTGGGACGAAATTCCAAGCCCCAATGCCTGCGCGTGCAACTGTCCGATCGAGACTGCGCCGAACAGGTAGGCGCCGGCCAGCGCCCTGCTCGGCCGCCAGGAGGCAAACACCACAAGAGCCAGCGCGATCCAGCCGCGGCCGGCGGTCATGTTCTCAACCCATTGCGGGGTGTAGACGATCGACAGATGCGCGCCGGCCAGACCAGCACAGGCGCCGCCGAACATGACTGCGAGATAGCGCGCACGCACGACCTTGACGCCCAATGCATGCGCCGAGGAATGACTGTCCCCGATGGCGCGCAGGCGAAGTCCGGCGCGGCTCTTGAACAGGAACCAGTTGACCCCGACAACCGCGACAATCGAGGTGTAGAAAATCGGATCCTGGTCGAACAGCAGCCGGCCAAAGAACGGGATGTCAGACAGCAGCGGAATCTCGATCGTGGCGAGCTTCAGCCCGGGAAGCCCGATGAAGGATTCACCGATCATGCCTGACAATCCGAGCCCGAGGATCGTCAGTGCGAGCCCGGTGGCCACCTGATTGGCGACCAGTGTCAAGGTCAGGAATCCGAACAGGACGGAAAACACCATGCCCGCGAGCAGACCGGCAATGGCGCCCAGTCCCGCTGATCCCGTCAACTGGGCCACCGCGAAGGCTGTGACGGCGCCCATCACCATCATGCCTTCGACCCCGAGATTGAGCACGCCGGACCGTTCCACCACCAGTTCCCCGATTGCTGCCAGCAGCAGCGGGGTTGCGGCGGTCATGATCGTCAGGATGATTGCCTGGGTCATGTCCATCAGGCGGCACTCCCTTTATGCGCGGTTCCGAGCACCAGCCGGATACGGTAGTGGATCAGCGTGTCGCAGCCCAGTACGAAGAACAACAGCAGGCCCTGGAACAGGCGCGTCACCTTGTCGGTGATGCCGATCGAGATCTGTGCCGCCTCGCCGCCGAGATAGGTCAGCGCCAGGATCAGGCCCGCGGCGACGATGCCGAGCGGATTGAGCCGGCCGAGAAACGCCACGATGATGGCAGTGAAGCCGTAGCCGGGCGAAATCACCGGTCGCAATTGGCCAATGGCCCCGGACACTTCCGAGATGCCCGCAAGCCCTGCCAGTGCGCCTGACAGCAGAAACGCGAAATACACCATCTTCTTGTCGGAGAAGCCGGCAAACCGCCCTGCCCGCGCCGACTGACCCAGCACGGTTATTTCAAATCCCTTGAGTGTGCGGCGCATGACGAACCACAGCACCAGCGCCGCGATCAGCGCAAAACCAAACCCCCAATGGGCCTTGCCGGTCTCGATGATCCGCGGCAGCACGGCGTAGTCGCCGAAATTGCGGGTTTCGGGAAAGTTGAAGCCTTCCGGATTGCGCCACGGCCCGCGAACGGTCCAGTCGAGCAGCAATTGCGCCACATAGACCAGCATCAGGCTGGTCAGGATCTCGTTTGTGTTCAGTCTCGCCTTGAGAAAAGCGGGGATTGCCGCATAGGCTGCCCCGCCGATCATGGCAAAGATCAGCATCAGCGGCAGCACCAGCGGCGATTCCCAGCCATGAAATACCACCGGCAGAACAGAACCAACCAGGGCGCCGATGATGAATTGGCCTTCGGCGCCGATGTTCCAGTTGTTGGAGCGGTAGCAGACCGAAAGGCCGACAGCGATCAGGATCAGCGGTGCCGCCTTGATCGCCAGTTCATGCAGCGACCAGACTTCAGTCAGAGGCTCGATGAAGAAGCTGTAAAGCGCCTTCACCGGATCCTTGCCCAGAAACAGAAACAGGATGACGCCTGCAATCAGGGTCAATCCCAGCGCGATAAAGGGAGACAGAATCGAAAACAGCGAGGACAGGCTGTCGCGCTTTTTCAGTTCAATGCGCATGGAGAGCCTCCGCATCAGCTTCGCCGGTTCCATCGTGGAAGCCACCCATCAGCAGACCTATCCGTTCGCGGGTCATCGACGCCGCAGGTTGAGGAGCAGACAGCCGTCCTTCATTGATGACGGCAATGCGGCTCGCAATTTCAAAGACTTCATCGAGATCCTGGCTGATCACAACCACCGCCGAGCCGCTTTTTGCCAGATCGATCAGAGCCTGCCGGATGCGGCTTGCAGCGCCGGCGTCAACACCCCAGGTCGGTTGATTGACCACCAGCACGATCGGCTGACGATCCAGTTCGCGCCCGACAATGAATTTTTGCAGATTGCCCCCGGACAAGGAGCCTGCCGCCGGGTCATCGCCGGACTTGCGGACATCCATCACCCCGCAAATGCGTTTGGCGGCCATGGCCACCGCCTCGGTGTTGATCAGACCCATAGGGCCGCCCGACAGAAAGGCCGAGCGATCGGAGGTGTGGCGTGAGAGCACAAGATTGGCCGTCAGCGGCATTTCGGTGACAGCAGCATGGCCGTGGCGCTCTTCCGGCACGAAGCCGCATCCCATCAGCCGCCGTTCGGTGATGCCCTTGCGCCCGACCGCCTGGCCGCTGATCCGGATCGCCTCGGCATCACTGACCAGGTCCTCGCCCGAGAGAACGTCGAACAATTCGCTCTGGCCGTTGCCGGCAACGCCCGCAATGGCAACCACTTCGCCCGCCTGGACGGACAGGTTGATCCCGCTCAACGTCACCGCAAAGGGCGACCGCGCCGGCGCGCTCAGATCCTTGACCTCAATCAGCAGCTTGCCCGGCTTGCCAAGACCGGCGCCGGAGATTTGAGCCACTTCGCCGCCGACCATCATGCGCGCCAGCGACGAGGGCGTTTCCTGCCGCGGGTCGCAGGCGCCGGTGACCTTGCCGTGACGCAGGACCGTGGCCCGGTCGCAAATCCGCTGGACCTCCTCCAGCCGGTGGCTGATATAGAGCACAGAACGCCCTTCCGCCTTCAACTTGGCCAGGGTCTCGAACAGCTTGTCGGCTTCCTGAGGCGTCAGCACGGAGGTGGGCTCGTCCAGGATGATCAGTTCCGGATTCTGCAGCAAGGCACGCACGATCTCGATGCGCTGCCGTTCGCCGACCGACAGGTCCGCAACATGGGCGGAAGGATCAAGCGGCAGGCCGTATTCGAGCGACAGCCGCCGCGCCTCCTCCGAGATCCGGTCGATCGGAACATTGCCATCCAGCGCCAGCGCGATGTTTTCCGCAACCGTCAGCGCCTCAAACAGCGAAAAGTGCTGGAATACCATGCCAATTCCGGTGGCCCGCGCCTGACCCGGACTGCCGATGCTGACCGGTTTTCCCTTCCAGAGGATCTGACCGCCGCTGGGATCGAGCACCCCGAACAGCATCTTGACCAGCGTGGACTTTCCAGCTCCGTTTTCGCCAAGCAGCGCATGAACCTCGCCGGGCGCTATGGCGAGGTCGATGCCGTCGCAAGCCCGCAGGCTTCCGAAAATCTTCGTCAGCCCTCTTGTTTCCAAAAGCGGTGTTTTGGTTTCCTGGTCTTTCACGTCACCCCCTGAACTCATGACTCTCGTGCCTTCTGATTGTCAGGCATTCTTATACAGAGCACACCCAACAAGCTTTACCATTTGGCTCCGAAACTCAAGAGGCCCGGGGTAAACCGAATCTGCCGTTGCCACGCACACCAAACGCAATAAGCGTGCGCTGCACAAGTGGTCCACGTTTGAAAATAACAAACAATTTCAGCGTCTGTGCCATGAATTTCTCGCGGAATGACGAAGAGCGAGGTGCTTTCTCAAAATAAACTTGAGACTGCATTCGGAATGCGAGGGCAGAAATGGGCCAGCCGGTCATGCCGGTGACCGTTACGGCTGCAACACCGTCGTGCCTGTGGTCTTGCGGCCCTCCAGATCGGCATGCGCGCGCGCCGCTTCGGCGAGCGGATAGCGCTGGTTGATTTCAATTTTCACCTTGCCGCTGGCGACCACCTCGAACAGGGCTCCGGCCGACGCCTCCAGATCGGCGCGGCTGGCGATATAGGTGAACAATGTCGGTCGCGTCGCAAACAACGACCCCTTCTGCGCCAGCAAGCCGATGTTGAACGCTTCGATCGGTCCCGATGACTGGCCGAAGCTTGCCCACATCCCGCGTGGCTTGAGGCAATCAAGCGAGCCCGGAAACGTGTCCTTGCCGACGGAATCATAGACCACATCGGCTCCTTTGCCGCCGGTGATCTCCTTGACCTGCGCGACGAAATCCTCTGTCCGGTAGTTGATGACGTGGTCATAGCCGTGGGCTTTGGCGAGCGTGGCCTTTTCTTCCGACCCGACCGTCCCGATGAGGGTGGCCCCAAGGGCCTTGGCCCATTGACCGATGATCAGCCCCACCCCACCTGCCGCCGCATGGTAGAGAATTGTGTCGCCGGGCTTTACCGCATAGGTGCGGCGGAGCAGATATTCGGCGGTCATGCCCTTGAGCATCATGCCGGCAGCCGTATCAAGTGCGATGCCATCGGGCACCTTGACGATTTTCTCCGCCGCGATCAGCCGCTCCTGCGCATAGGCGCCGATCGGGCCGGCATAGGCGACACGATCACCTTCTTGAAACAGCGTCACACCCTCGCCGACCTGGGTGACGATGCCGGCGGCTTCATTGCCCGGCACCAGCGGCAATCCATGGGGCGCGGGATAAAGTCCGGTGCGGAAATAGACATCGATGAAATTCAGACCGACCGCTTCGTGGCGGATGCGCACTTCTCCCTGTCCCGGTGAGCCGACTGTATGATCGTGCCATTCGAGAACCTCGGGGCCGCCGTGCTTGGACACGAGAATTGCTTTCGTCATGGTAATCTCCAGTAAGAACGGCTTCGAAAAGCGGTTGTATCGGCCAGATCGCTAGACGGACCTTCGTGCCCCCAGACGGGGGAACAGTTGCATGATCCCGCCGATCACGAACAGATAGCCGCCGGTCAGCATCACCGACCACATCAGCCAGTCCGGACTTTGGAAATGCAGCAGCAGCGCATAGCCAGACAGCACAGACCATATGCTGAAAATCGTCAGATTGAGTGGCCGAAGCCGCTCGACACGGACCGGGTGGAGGAAATTGATCGGCAGGAATGTCATGATGACCGCTGCCAGCACGATCAGGAAGGCGACCGTCTCGGATGGATCGGTCACGAACAGCGTAAACACGAGCATGTTCCAGGCCACGGGAAAACCGGAGAAGAAGTTCTCGTCGGTCTTCATTCCCATGTCGGCATAATAGATCGCGCTCGACACCACGATCAGTCCCGCTGCGACGAATGACAAGGGCTCGCCGATCATGCCGCTCTGATACAGCGCAAAGGCCGGAATCAGCACATAGGTGACATAGTCGATCACATTGTCGAGCATCACGCCGGACCAGTTCGGCAGCACCTCCTTGACCTTGAGCTTGCGGGCGATCGGCCCGTCAATGCCGTCGATCAGCATGGCCACGGCCAGCCACCACCACAGATCAACGAACCGGCTCTCCGCCGCCGCCACCAGTGCCAGAAACGCCATGAAGGAGCCGCTGGCGGTGAGGATATGGACGGAAAAAGCCCGTATCTCCGCGTAGGGCACGCGGCGGTAATTAAAAGGAAGTTTCATGCTGCCGACGCCTCCCAGCGCTTGCTCAGTTCGGACCGCCCAGGTTGCGGATGCAGGTCTCAGCCGCAGGGCTGGCAAAATTCCGGCTCCGGCCTGCGGCGCGCAGCCTCGACCGTGCCGCTCCGGCGACGATGATGCCCGGTGCGATCCGGCGCTGCCGATCGGCCATCGCAATGGCGCCGTCAGAGCCGCAGTCGACGGGGAAGTCCGCCCAGGGCCGGCACTTGCCGGCAGCCCACGGATTCGGGCCGCGCGAGATGTGGCAAGAGCAGACCGCAGTGCAGGCGCAGGGCACCACCGTTTCGCATCTTAATGCCCGCTCCGCACCTGCCATGACCGTCATCTCCTGGAACCTCCCCTTGTGTCTGCGTGCACCGAAGCAGCGCTGCCCATCAAGAGCCTCACTATTGCCCCGCCGGGCTTCATTGTCACCCGCCCCACACCGGTTTTCTCCATGAATGTTAACAGGATCAGCGCCGCCATCCAGACCACATTACCGCTGTCGACCGCAAGCCCGATCGACATTACTCCCCAGCCGCAGTCCAGGTTCCCGATCCCCTGCCCGACCGCGAACCGGAACTCACGCCGAGACTCCCACGACACCCCGGCTTGCCATGCGGGCCGTTTTTCCGGGCCATCGACCCGGTCATCGGGATGAGAACCACCCGGCACCGTCCGAGATGAGCCGCCCCATCCCCGGCGCCTGCCACAAAGGTTCCGAGGGACCAGGTTTTGTGCTCATCTGCGCCCAGCGGTGCAGTTGATCCCCCTTCGTCGAGCGGGCCGGTGTTTGCGCAGTGCGACGATGCGCCAAATGATCCCATGGAATTCGCCGGTCAGGCGATGTATGGGAGGACTTCGCAAAGAGCCAACTGCCAAGCGGGGAAAGCCTGAGCACATGCATGATCACTATGACATCGCCGTCGTGGGTGGCGGTCTCGCCGGTTCGGTGGCAGCCCTTTCTGCAGCTTCCGAAGGCTGGAGTGTGGCCTTCATCGCGCCGCCGCCGCCGCGTCAGGATGGCCGGACCACGGCATTGCTGTCCGAATCCATCGATCTGCTGGCGCATTTGGGTGTCTGGGAGGCCGTCAAGCCAGCTTCGGCGCCGTTGCGCACGATGCGTATTCTCGACGGCACCAAGCGGCTGCTGCGCGCGCCCCCGGTGTCGTTTCATTCCAGCGAAATCGACCTTGATGCCTTTGGCTACAACATTCCGAACCAGCCTCTGTTCGATGTGCTGCAGGCCGAGATCAGTCAATCCGCCCGGATTGATCGTTTCGGAAGCCCTTTGGTGGATGCGGATCAGACCGCAGAGCGGGTCAATCTGAGACTTGCCGACGGCCCCCAAGTCACGGCGCTCGCGGCGCTGGCTGCCGATGGCCGCGGCTCGAAATTGCGCGATGCCATCGGCATCACCATCAAGACATGGTCCTACCCGCAATCCGCTCTGGTGATGAATTTCAGCCACCGGCTCGGCCATGCCGGTACCTCGACGGAATTTCACACCGAACAGGGGCCGTTCACGCAGGTGCCGCTGCCGGGCAACCGCTCCAGTCTTATCTGGTCCGTCAAACCCGAAGACGTCGATGCCATCCTAGCCCTGTCCCGCGAGGCGCTTAACGCCGCGGTTGAAACCCGCATGCACTCGATTCTCGGCGCTGTCGAGGTTGAAGGCGCCGTGCAAGCCTGGCCGCTGTCAAGCCTGATTGCCGAGAGCTTTGGCAGGGGCCGGACACTGCTGGTGGGCGAAACCGGCCACGCCTTCCCCCCCATCGGGGCGCAAGGCCTCAATCTCGGACTGCGCGATATCATGCAGGCAATCGGATCGATCCGCGATGCGGGAGGGCCGCAGCAGGCGCCAGAGGCCGTGCGCGATTTCAACCGCCAGCGCCGGCTTGATGTCACCACCCGCACGGCGGGGGTGGACCTGCTCAACCGGGCGCTTCTGAGTTCTTCGCTTCCCATGCAGGCACTGCGCGCCGGCGGGCTTGCCGCATTGTCGGCGGTGCCGCCGCTCAAGCTGCTGGCAATGCGCGAAGGCATGACGCCCGGCTGGCGCAAGATCGTCAACCGACAGGTATGCGGATCAGCCGGGAAACAGATCGGGCGGTAACGTGCCGCTGGTAATCAGCCACAGCAGTGTCGACACTGTGGCCACGCTGGAGACGGTCGTCACAAGCACGGTGGCCGATGCACGCTCGACCCAGGTTGAATATTGCTGGGCGATGACAAACACATTGGTGGCTGTCGGCAGCGAGGCAAGCAAAACCGCGGTATAGACCCAGACCGGTTCGAAATCTCCGACTGCGCTCAGCCCGACATACATCAGCACCGGATGGGCAATCAGCTTCATCGGGACGATGAAGCCCAGCTCCACCGGCACCCGCTTGAGCGGTCTGAGCGCCAGCGTCACCCCCATCGCAAACAATGCACAGGGCGCAGCCGCCTGCGCCAGATAATCGATCAGCCGCGCCACCGGCACCGGCGGCACGAATTGTAGCCATGCTGCCGCAACCCCCACAGCGGTTGCGAGAATGAACGGGTGAAAGGCGATCTTGCGCATCACCCCGAGCGCCAGGTCGGCGGGGCTGCGATGATCGTCACCGGCCAGCGCCATCATCATCGGCGCGATGGTGAAATGCATGATGTTCTCAAAGCAGAAGATCAGCGCAACCGGAACCGCCGCGGGCTCGCCAAATGCCAGAATGGCAATGCCCGGCCCCATATAGCCGATATTGCCATAGGCGCCGGCAAGTCCCTGCACCGTGGCCTCGGCGATCAGGGCGCGCCGCAGCAGAATGCTTGCGGCAAAGACCAGCGCAAACACCGTATAGGTCACCCCCATGCTGGTCAGCACATAATCCCAGCGCGCCAGTTGCTCGATCGGTGTGCGCGACAGCAATTTGAAAAACAGTGCCGGCAGAGAAACATAGATGATGAAGGTGTTCAGCCATCCCATCGCCTCATGGGGCTGTTTTGTGATGCGGGCAGCAATGTAACCGAGCAGGATCAGACCAAAAAACGGCAGCACCAGACCAGTTATTTGAGCCATTCTTGACACCTGCGAGAGCTGGGAAGATCATGCGTCAGCCTGTGCAGGGGGTAGGTTCCCCGCGCTACGGCGTCAAGACCAAACAGTTGAACTTCCCGTCAAACTTCCCATCTTGAAGGTCAAAGGAAGAAAGACATGACGCTCAAACACGCAAAATTTCAGATCGGGCAGATCGTCAAACACCGGATATTTCCGTTCCGGGGTGTGATTTACGATGTCGATCCGGTCTTTGCCAACACCGAGGAATGGTGGAACGCCATCCCCGAGCATATCCGTCCCCTCAAGGATCAGCCGTTCTATCACCTTCTGGCGGAAAACGACGACACCGAATACGTGGCTTATGTGTCCGAACAGAATTTGCTCACCGACGACAGCGATCGTCCGATGCGCCACGCACAGGTCGCCGAACTCTTCGGCCCGCAGATGGACGGCGTCTACAGCATCAAGCACCGTATCAGTCATTGACCCCGCAGTGAGCCGGGCCTCGCACCAGCGCCGCGCATCCCGTTGGACGCGCAAAGAGGACGCTGTTTCTCCTTGAATCAAGGCATGTCCGTTATCGTCCAAATGAATCCGTTTGAACGCGACAGGCATGAACGAGCCGGCAGAATCCAAAAAAGGCCCGGATGCAGCAATGCACCCGGGCCTTGTGATCGACGCTTTGCAGCAATCAGTTCTTTTTGGCAGCCGCCTGGGCTTCTTCAAGCTTCTTGCGGGCTTCTTCGGCCTTCTTGGACATTTCTTCCTGCAGCAGGCGCTGACGCTCCTGAAGTTCGGACTGGGCAATCGGATCGCCATCCCAGGCCTGGGTGAAACCTTCCAGGGAAATCTTCAGCGGGTTCGGAGTGCGCTGGTAATTGACCGAGGTCAGAACCAGTTCGCCGCCCTTTTTGTAAGAGGCGACCATGGCATCTGTGAGAAGGATTTCGGCCACGCAGGTTTCGGGCATGCAGATGGCATACTCCACCCGCTCGGTCTTGCCGCCATCCACCTGCAGCCCGACGCCGGGCTGGATCAAGCGGGCTGTCGGAACCGTGACCTGCAGGATCTGCCGGTTGACCTTGCCGCTGACCTTGATCAACCCGACCGCCGTCAGAAGCTGGCCTGTCGGCGCGGTGACGATGTTCTGCACAACACACACATCATTGTCTTCCTGCTTGGTGCAGGTCTTGTACCAACCCTGATTGGCGCCCTGGGCCAGCGCTGTTGCAGGCGCAAATGCGGTGGCGACGCCGGCTGACATGATAGCCGCGATAACGGTCTTTGTTGTGGCGTTCATTTGCTTTCGATACTCCTGAAATGCGGCCCCGGGGCAGCGTGCAGTTTGCGCGGATTCCGCGCCCTCATATTTCTATCGCGCCTTCTCAATCGAAAATGCGGCGACAGCAAGGCTTTCTCGGCTTCCTGTTAGCGCGGTAAGGCGCCAATATCCAGCCCGAGGGCCGGGGTGAGCCCAAAAAAACCTTCATTTTGTGCTTCCAAGGTGGTCCGACAGGCGGGGCGCGTATATCGTCTGGCCGGGAATCGGCGGCCTGGGAAACCTTGTTGACCGGATATCAGCCCGGAAGGATCACCAATGAAACGATTGCTGGCAATGCTTGCCCTGATAGCTGGAGCCCAGTGCAGCGCAATGGTCCAGGCATCCGCCGAACCGGTCCATGCGATCGCCATGCACGGCGATCCTGCGCTGCCGGCCGATTTCAGCCACCTGCCCTATGTCAACCCGGACGCTCCCAAGGGCGGCAAGGTGACCTATGGCGTGGTCGGCACCTTCGACAGCGTCCGGCCGTTCATCGTCAGAAGCATGCGTACCACGGCTCGCGGAGTTGTCGACCCGCAGTTTGGCAATCTGATCTACGAGACGCTGATGCAGCGCTCCCAGGATGAACCGTTCACGCTGTACGGATTGCTCGCAAAAACAGTCGAGTGGGACGAGGACCGGAGCTTTATCCAGTACAATATCAACCCCGCGGCGCGATGGTCCGATGGAATGCCGGTGACCGCCGACGACGTGATCTTCACCATGAACCTTCTCAAGGACAAGGGGCGGCCGCCCTACAGCTCGCGGCTCGACCGTGTCGCCAGCATGGAGAAGATCAGCGATCTGTCGGTCCGATTCACCTTCAATGACAAGTCAAATCGCGAGTTTCCGCTGATCCTGTCGCTTTCTCCGGTTCTGCCCAAACATGCGACCGATGTGGAAACCTTCGACCAGTCGACGCTCGAACCCGGCATCGGCTCCGGCCCCTATCTGATCAGCGAGATCAAGCCCGGCGAGCGCATTACCTTCACACGGCGTGACGATTACTGGGCCAGGGATCTGCCGATCAAACGCGGCATCGACAATTATGATGAGATTGCGGTCGAGTATTTCCTCTCCGAAACCGCGCAGTTCGAAGCCTTCAAGAAGGGCGTTTTCGACATCTACCCGGACGGCAGCGCCACCAACTGGTCCCGCGGCTATGATTTCCCCGCTGTGGCTGCCGGTGACGTGGTTCGCAAGGAGTATCAGAGCCGCACTCCGTCGGGCATGTATGGCTTTGTTTTCAACACCCGCAGGCAGATCTTCGAGGATGTCCGCGTCCGGCAGGCGCTGGCGCTGATGTTCGACTTTGAGTGGGCGAACCGAAGTCTCTACGACAATGCCTACACGCGCACCCGCTCCTTCTGGGACGGCTCGGACCTGTCGAGCTACGGCAAGCCGGCAGACGAGCGGGAGCGGGACATTCTGGCGCCGTTCCCCGATGCGGTGTCCGCCGATATCCTCGAGGGCCGCTGGCAGGTGCCGGTGTCGGACGGCTCGGGCCGAGATCGCAAGCTGCAGCGCGCGGCGCTGACACTTCTGCAGGAAGCAGGCTACCGGATCGACGGCGGCAAGCTGGTCGATGCCAACGGCACCCAGTTTGCCTTTGACCTGATGACCCAGAACGAAGGCCAGGAAAAGCTCGCGGTGGCGTTTCAGCGATCCCTGTCGGCGCTCGGCATCGCCATGTCGATCCGGACGGTTGATGACGCGCAATATCAGCAGCGCTCGCAAACCTTCGACTACGACATGATCATGAAGGCGTTCACCTCATCGCTGTCGCCAGGCGCCGAGCAGCTCAACCGCTGGGGTTCCGCATCGCGTGACCAGCAGGGCTCGTTCAATTTCGCCGGCGCCGCAAGCCCGGCAATCGATGCGGCGATCGACGCCATGCTCAATGCCCGTTCGGCGGAGGCCTTTCGCGCATCCGTGCGGGCGTTTGACCGGGTATTGCTGGCGGGGCATTATGTCATTCCGGCCTTTCATCTGGGCAAATCCTGGGTCGCCCACCGCAGCCGTATCGGAGTGCCGGACGGTGACCCGCCGCTGTATGGGTACTATCTCCCGGCCTGGTGGGACACCAGCGCCAAGCCGTAAGGTTTCAAACACACATGCCAGACATCCGGAAGGCGCTTTCATGACAACACCCTCTCTGACCATTGATATCGTCTCCGACGTGATGTGCCCATGGTGTTACATCGGCAAGCGCCGGCTTGAAGCGGCGCTTGATGAGGTCAGCGCGGAGATGCACGTCGACCTGCGCTGGCGCCCCTATCAACTCGACCCGACGCTGCCGAAGCAGGGCAAGGACCGGCAGCAGTATCTTGAGGACAAGTTTGGTGGTCCGGAGGGCGCGGATCAGGCCTATGCCGCCGTGCGCGCTGCAGGCGCCGATGAAGCCATCGCTTTCGCCTTCGACAAGATTCCGGTGTCGGCCAACACACTGGACGCCCACCGGCTGATCCGCTGGGCCGGCGCGCTCGGGCCTGCTGTCCAGGACGAGGTGGTGGAACGGCTGTTCAAGGCCTATTTCGAGGACGGCAAGAACATCGGCGACGACGCGGTGCTGATCGAGGCTGCCGAACAGGCCGGTCTCGAAAGGCCAGTGGTGGAACGGCTGCTGGCTGGCGATGCCGATCGCGCCGCCGTCAGCGCCGAAATTGACCAGGCGCGGCAAATGGGAGTGACCGGGGTTCCCTGCTTCATCATCGACACCAAATATGCCGTCGTCGGCGCCCAGCCCGCCGCAGCCCTGGCCGATGCCATGCGCAAGGTGGTGCAGGAAAAGATGAAACAGACCGATGCCGAGGCCCAGTCCGGGCAGGACTGACCCATCCGCAACGAAGCTTCCGGCTCGTTACCCTGCCAGTTCGGCAAGCTGGGTCATCACCACGGCAGCCCCGGTCAGGCGCTTTTCCGCGGTTGGCAGGTCGCGGATGAACACCACGCTCTGATCCGGCCTGATCTTGGCCAGCGATCCCTGTTTCGAAATATGCCCCACAAGTGCGCCGGGATTGGGGAACTCCTTGTTGCGGAACATCACAACCACACCCTTCGGCCCGGCATCGAGTTTCTCGACATTGGCCTTGCGGCACAAAGCCTTGATGAACACGATCTTGAGCAGATGCTGGACTTCGATCGGCAACGGCCCGAAGCGGTCGATCATCTCGGCGCCGAAACCGTCAATGTCGCCGACATCGGTGATCTCGCCCAGCCTGCGGTAAAGCCCCAGCCGCAAATGCAGGTCCGGCACATAATTTTCCGGGATCATCACCGGCGTGCCGACGGTGATTTGCGGCGACCAGCCGGTATCGACCACTTCATCCTCGCCGCGGACTTCGGCCACGGCCTCCTCCAGCATGTGCTGGTAGAGTTCAAAACCGACCTCCTTGATGTGACCGGATTGCTCCTCGCCCAGAAGATTTCCCGCACCGCGGATGTCGAGATCGTGGCTGGCAAGCTGGAAGCCGGCACCGAGCGTGTCGAGTGATTGCAACACCTTGAGCCGTTTGTCGGCTGTTGCAGTCAGCATCTTGTTGACCGGCAGGGTAAACAGCGCAAAGGCGCGTACCTTGGAGCGGCCGACACGGCCACGCAGCTGATAGAGCTGGGCCAGGCCGAACATGTCGGCGCGGTGCACGATCAGGGTGTTGGCTGTCGGTACATCAAGTCCCGATTCGACGATTGTCGTCGACAGCAGAACATCATACTGGCCGTCGTAAAACGCATTCATGATGTCATCGAGCTCACCGGCCGCCATCTGTCCGTGCGCGACGGCAAACTTCAGTTCCGGCACATCGGACCTGAGGAAGGCGGCGACATCGTCGAGATCGGCAAGCCGCGGACAGACATAAAAGCTCTGACCGCCACGGTAATGCTCGCGCATCAATGTCTCGCGCACGGTGACCGGATCGAACGGCGAGATGAACGTCCTGACCGCCATCCGGTCGACCGGCGGCGTGGTGATCAGCGACAGTTCGCGCACCCCGGTCATGGCCAGTTGCAAGGTGCGCGGGATCGGAGTGGCCGAGAGCGTCAGCACATGCACATCGCTTTTCAGTTCCTTCAGCCGTTCCTTGTGCTTGACCCCGAAATGCTGTTCCTCATCGATGATCAACAGCCCCAGATTGGCAAACTGAACGGTTGAGCCAAGCAGCGCATGGGTGCCGACAACGATGTCGGTCCTGCCCGAGGCGAGTTCCGCCTTGGTCAGAGCCAGTTCCTTGGCGCCAACCAGCCGTGAGGCCTGGGCGATGCGCACCGGGTAGCCGCGCAGCCGGTCGGTGAAGGTCTTGAAATGCTGACGCGCCAGCAAGGTGGTCGGCACCACGACAGCCACCTGCACCCCGTTCATGGCGGCGATGAAGGCCGCTCGAAGCGCCACCTCGGTCTTGCCGAATCCGACATCGCCGCAGATCAGCCGGTCCATCGGCTGACCGGCAGCCAGATCATCGCGCACGCGCTCGATCGCCGCCATCTGGTCTTCGGTCTCGTCATAGGGGAAGCGGGCGGAGAATTCGTCGTAGAGACCCTCGGGTGCCGCCAGGGCCGGCGCCGAGCGCATGTGCCGCTCCGCGGCGATGCGGATCAGCCCTTCGGCCATGTGGAGAAGCCGCTTCTTCAGCTTGGCCTTGCGCGACTGCCAGGCGACCCCACCCAACCGGTCGAGCTGGACCTCGGCACTGTCGGAGCCGTAGCGGGTCAGCAGTTCGATGTTCTCGACCGGCAGGAACAGCTTGGCGTCGCCGGCATATTGCAATTCCAGGCAGGCATGGGGCGCGCCGGCTGCCTCGATTGTCCTCAACCCGATGAACTGGCCGATGCCGTGTTCGGCATGAACCACATAATTGCCCTCGTCGAGACCTGAAACCTCGGAAATGTAGTCGGCGCCGCGGCGCTTGCGCTTGGCCCGCCGCACGAGCCGGTCGCCCAGCACATCCTGCTCGCCGATGACGACAAGGTCGTCGATCTCGTAACCGCCCTCGATGGCCAGCACCGCAGCGGCGGCTTCGCCCGGCTTGAGCCTGTCGAGTTCGGCGTGGCTGTTGATGCGGACCACCCGCTTGAGGCCGTGCTCATCGGTCACCTGCAGCAAGCGGTCCAGCGACCCTTCGGTCCAGGCCGTGATCAACACCTTGCGGCCCTCGGCGCGCTTTGCGCCGACATGGGCCGCCAGCTTCTCAAACAGGTTGGCGCGTCCGCCCTCCTCCGTCTTGTCGGCTTCGGCGTCCGCTGCCCAGCGTGGTCCGGTTCTGGTCGGAAGATCAATCACCCGGCGGGCCGAGTTTTCGGGCTCGTGAAACGGTGTCAGCCGGATGCCATTCAAGGCCTCGATGCGGGCCTCCAGATCCGGCGCGTCGAGATACAGAAGGTCAGGGTGAATGGCCTTGTAGGGCGTCGCCTGGACACCGCGGACCTTTTCTATGGATTGGGCCGACTGGCGCGCCTCGTAGTGATCGTCGATCTGGGCCCGGCGTTCGCTTGCGGCTTCGGCGAGCATGTGGTCATTGGAAATCTGGAACCCGTCGAGATAATCGAACACGGTCTGCATCTCGTCATGAAACAATGGCAGCCAGTGCTCCATGCCGGGATAGCGGCGGCCTTCGCTGATGGCGACATACAGCGCATCGTCTCGGGTGGCGGCGCCAAACATGGCAAGATAGTTGCTGCGAAACCGGCTGATGGTCTCGGGGTCAAGCGTCACCTCGCTCATGGCGTTGAGCGTGAGTTCCTTGACCTGGGCCGTCGTGCGCTGCGAGGCCGGATCGAAATTGCGGACACTCTCAAGCGTATCGCCGAAGAAATCCAGCCGCACCGGCTCGTCCGCGCCGGGAATGAAGGCATCAAGAATGCCACCGCGCACCGCGAATTCGCCCACTTCCCGGACCGTGTCGACGCGGTCGAAGCCGTTCTTGGACAAGCGAGCCGCCAGGTCTTCCATTTTCAGCCGATTGCCGACGCGGGCGGAAAATCCGAGTTCGGCGACAATCGATTGTGACGGAACCCGTTGCAGCAAGGCGTTGACGGTGACCAGCACAATGGCCGGGTGCGGATTATCGCAGAACCGTGCCAGCGCCGCCAGCGCCGCAAGCCGGCGGGCCGACACTTCGGCGCCCGGAGACACCCGGTCATACGGAAGGCAATCCCAGCCAGGCAAGGTCAGCACCGGAATGTCCGGCGCGAAAAAGGCGAGGTTCTGCTCCAGATCCGCCATCCGGTGCCCATCGGAGATGATGTGCGCCAACGGTCCCGCCGACCGCACCAGTTCGGCCAGCGCCAGGGCTTCCAGACCCTGCGGCACGCCGGCCAATGTGACCGGGGTTCTGGCTCCGGTGATGCTGGCGACGGGAATCACGGGCTTCATTATTCCGATGCCCGCGCTTTCGGCCCGGACTGGAGCGGTTCAAAATCCGGCTCATAACGCCGCATCCGCTCAAACAGCGGGCTGCGAAACCGCTCCGGGATCTCCGCTTCGCCGGTAACCCAACTTAGAATATCCGCATCCTCTTCCGCCATCAGCAATTCAAGCTGATCAAGCTCGGTGTCATTGAGGTCCGCGATCTCGGCATCGGCAAATCCTCCAATGACCAGATCCATTTCGCGAATGCCACGTCGCCAGGCGCGAACGAGGATGCGGCGGCGGCGCGGATCAAGGTCGGCGCTTGAGCGTGTAGTACCAGTCATGATGTGCCTTTTCAGGTTGGATGGCTTGCATATCCTGTCGGTGCGCGATTGTCAGCCTTGCCTTTGGGGTAAATTTGCCGTTCTTCTCAAGCCATGCGACCGCTCGAACTCGATCCCCTGTTCAAACCCGTAGACAGCCTGGCTGGAATTGGCCCCAAGCTGGCCGAAGCGCTCGCCCGGGTGACGGGCCGCGATTCAGCCGACGAGACCCGGGCGCTCGACCTTGTGCTGCTGCCGCCGCATGGACTGATCGACCGCACCTTGCAATCGGGCATCACCGAAGCACCGGAAGGCGTGATTGCCACCTTGAAGGTGCGGGTTGACCGGCATCAACCCTCGCCGCCGGGCCGCAGATCCGCACCCTACCGGGTGTTTGTCCATGATGACACGGGTGAATTGGCGCTGACGTTTTTCCATGCCAAGCAAGCCTGGCTCGAGAAGCTTCTTCCGGTGGGCGAAACCGTGCTGGTCAGCGGCAAGGTCGAATGGTTCAATGGCAGGCCGTCGATGGTTCATCCCGATCATATCGTGGCTGAGGCCGAAGCCGACAGTTTTCCGCGGATCGAGCCGGTCTACCCGCTGACTGCCGGTCTGTCGCCAAAGGTGCTGCGCCGGTCGATCGAATCGGCGCTGGAGCTGGTTCCGGTGCTGCCGGAATGGGCCGACCCGCATCTGGTTCGCAGACACAGTCTTCCGGATTTCGCCGATGCCTTGCAGCAATTGCATCATCCCAAAACCGTCATCGACATCGAACCGCAAACCCCGGCGCGGCGCCGGCTCGCTTACGACGAACTGCTGGCCGGTCAATTGTCACTCGCCCTGGTGCGCCAGACCCTGCGCAAGCTGCCCGGTCAGCCGGTCCAGGCCGAAGGCAAACTGCGTCAGGCCATTCTTCAAGCGCTGCCTTTTTCGCTCACCGGAAGCCAGCAGACTGCAGTCGGCGAAATTCTCACCGATATGGCCGGCTCAGACCGGATGTTGCGGCTGTTGCAGGGAGATGTCGGCTCCGGCAAGACAGCGGTGGCCATGCTCGCCATGGCCGATGCGGTGGAGGCCGGCGGTCAGGCGGTGCTGATGGCGCCGACCGAGATTCTGGCCCGGCAACATTACGCCACCATCAGCAAGATGGCCCAAGCCGCGGGCATCGAGGTTGTGGTGCTGACCGCGCGGGCCAAGGGCCGGGACCGCGCGGAGCTGCTCGCGCGCATCGAATCCGGCGCCGCGCAGATTGTGATCGGCACCCACGCCCTGTTTCAGGAATCGGTTGTCTATGCCAATCTGACCCTGGCTGTGGTCGACGAGCAGCACCGTTTCGGTGTCCACCAGCGGCTGCGGCTGACCGCCAAGGGCACCGCGCCGCACATGCTGGTGATGACCGCAACTCCGATTCCGCGGACCCTGGTGCTGGCGGCCTTCGGCGACATGGATGTGTCAAAGCTCACCGAAAAACCGGCCGGACGCCAACCGATCACTACGGTTACCATTCCCGACGAACGTCTGGGCGACATTGTCGAAAGGCTCAAGAGCGCAGTGCTCGAGGGCAAGAAGGCCTACTGGATCTGCCCTTTGGTCGAAGATTCCGACCAGAGCGAACTGATGTCGGTGGAAAGCCGCCACGCCAGTCTGACAAAGGCTTTTGGCAAGGAGCTGGCGCCAATGGTCGGACTCGTCCACGGGCGCATGTCGTCGGAGGAAAAAGACCAGGCAATGAACGCCTTCAAATCGGGCCAGACCCGGTTGCTGGTCGCAACCACCGTGATCGAAGTTGGGGTTGATGTGCCCGACGCCACCATCATGGTGATCGAACATGCCGAGCGCTTCGGGCTGGCGCAATTGCACCAGTTGCGCGGCCGGGTTGGCCGCGGTGATTCCGCGTCAAGCTGCATTCTGCTCTACCATGGCCCCCTGGGCGAGACCGCCGGGGCGCGGCTTGCGGTGTTGCGCGAAACCGAAGACGGCTTCCGGATCGCCGAGGAAGATCTCAAATTGCGCGGTGAAGGCGAAGTGCTTGGCACGCGCCAATCCGGCCTGCCCGGTTTCCGGCTGGCCAATCTCGCGGCCCACGGAGATCTGCTGGAAATAGCCCGCACCGACGCCCGCAATGTGCTGCACTCCGATCCCGCCCTGTCAGGCCCGCGCGGTGCGGCGCTCAGAGTCTTGCTCTATCTGATGCGCCGCGACGAGGCGATCCGGTTCCTCAGAGCCGGCTAGAGCAATTCCAGCACAAGTGGGAACCGGTTTGATGCGGCGCGCTTAGGCGACTCGGTTTCGCCGGAAATGCTCTAGACAGCTATTTCGGTTGAGGTTGCTTGAGCTTGACTTTGGTTGCCGGTTGAAGCGGCTCTTTCTTGGGGAAATCCGGCGCCACCAGACCGGCAGAAATCACCATCTTGGCCGCCTCTTCGACGCTCATATCAAGGATGAGAATGTCCTTGCGCGGCACGAACAGCAGGAAACCCGATGTCGGGTTGGGCGTGGTGGGCAAAAACACCGAAATCGATTCGTGCTCGGGCAACCGATGATCAACCTCGCCCTTGGTGTCGGTAGCGATAAAGACAATCGACCACAATCCACGGCGCGGGTACTCGATCAGTCCGGCTTGCTTGAACGAACTGCTCTGCTCGGCAAGCACGGTCTGGAAAATCTGCTTGAGGCCCTTGTAGAGGCTGCGCACCAGTGGCATCCGGTCGAGCAGCGATTCGCCGAATGCGATAATCGAACGCCCGACCAGATTGGCCGTCAGAAACCCGATCATGGTGATCAGGACCAGAGCGGTCAGCAATCCGAACCCGGGAACCGCAAATGGCAGATAATAGTCCGGATTGTAGATGGAGGGGATGTAGGGTTTGACCCAGCTGTCGACCCAGCCGATGAAGGTCCAGGTCAGATAGGCGGTGATGGCGAGCGGCGCGACGATGATCAGGCCGGTCAGAAAATAGTTGCGCAGCCTGCGGCCGGCACCCTGCCGTTTCGGTTTTTCGCTCATGGTACACCCTGTTTTGCGACGTGCAGACGCACCTCGCCACGCAATCCGTCTTATATAGGGAGCGCGCGCCCTGTCAGACAAGTGTCAGCGTGCGCCTGGCCTATTCGACAGTGACCGATTTGGCGAGGTTGCGCGGCTGGTCGACATCAGTGCCCATGAACACGGCTGTGTGATAGGCGATCAGTTGCACCGGCAGGGCGTAGAGAATCGGTGCAACAATGTCGTCGACCTGGGGAAGCACGATGGTCGCCATGGTTTCAAGCGTGGTCGCCGCAGCCCCCTTCTCGTCGGTGATCAGGATGATCTGGCCGCCGCGCGCGGCAACTTCCTGCATGTTCGAGACGGTTTTTTCGAAGTGACGGTCATGCGGAGCGATCACGATCACCGGCATGTTTTCGTCGATCAGCGCAATCGGGCCATGCTTGAGTTCTCCCGCGGCGTAGCCTTCCGCATGGATGTAGGAAATTTCCTTGAGTTTGAGAGCCCCTTCGAGCGCCAGCGGAAAGCTGGTGCCACGGCCGAGATAAAGCACATCCTTGAAGCGGGAGAGTTCGCGCGACAGGGTTTCAACCTGCGGCTGGATCGCGTTGAGCACCTCATTGAACAGCCGCGGCGCTTCAACCAGCGCCTGTACCATTCGGGTTTCGTCCTCGATCGAAAGCGTGCCGCGGGCGCGACCAGCAATCATCGCCAGTGCCG
Source organism: Hoeflea sp. YIM 152468 (assembly GCF_029210485.1). GTDB lineage: Bacteria > Pseudomonadota > Alphaproteobacteria > Rhizobiales > Rhizobiaceae > Hoeflea. The sequence continues at coordinate 47,935 of NZ_JARGET010000023.1, read as the reverse complement.
CCAGAACCGATAGCTGGCAGGTAAACGCCTTGGTCGACGCCACACCGATTTCCGGACCCGCAAGTGTTGGAAACACAACGTCGGATTCGCGCGCAATGGTCGATTCCTGAACATTAACCACCGCGCCGATGGTCAAGGCGTTGTCCTTGCAATAGCGCAGCGAGGCCAGCGTGTCGGCGGTTTCACCCGATTGCGAGATGAACAGCGCTGCCATTTTGCCAGGCAGCGGCATTTCGCGGTACCGGAATTCCGAGGCGACGTCGATCTCCACCGGCAACCGGGCGAAGCGCTCAAACCAGTATTTGCCGATCAAGCCGGCATAGTAGGCCGTTCCGCAGGCCGACATTGCCAGCCTGTCGAGATTGGCAAAATCGATCCGCCCGGTATCCAGCCTTACCCGGCCTTCGGCAAAATCAATGTAATGGCTGAGCGTATGGGCGACCACTTCGGGCTGCTCATAGATTTCCTTTTCCATGAAATGCCGGTGATTGCCCTTGTCGACAACATAGGCAGCGCCGCGCGAAATCTGGCTTGGCCGCTCCACTGGCTGACCAGCCTGATCGTAAATCTCAAGCCGATCACAGGTGATGACCACCCAGTCGCCGTCATTGAGATAGGTGATTTCGTCGGTAAAGGGCGCCAGCGCGATTGCATCGGAGCCGAGAAACATCTCGCCAGACCCATGCCCCACGGCCAGCGGCGGGCCGGACCGTGCGCCAATGATCATGTCGGGCTGATCCTCAAACAGCACCGCCAGCGCATAGGCGCCTTCCAGCCGCGACAAGGCCTTCTGCATCGCATCACGCGGCGCCAGGCCCTGCTTGCGATAGGCCGCCAGCAGCTGCGCCACGACTTCGGTGTCGGTCTGGCTGTGGAATTCAGCGCCGTCGGCGATAAGTTCCGCGCGCAGGGGCGCGAAATTTTCGATAATGCCGTTGTGCACGACAGCGATGCCGCTGCAAAAATGCGGGTGTGCATTGTTTTCCGTCGGCGCGCCATGGGTCGCCCAGCGGGTATGCCCTATGCCGATACGGCCGGCCAGCGGATACTGGCCGAGCTTCTGGTCGAGATTGACAAGCTTGCCCTCGGCCCGGCGGCGATCGAGATGTCCCTCATGGATGGTGGCGACACCGGCGGAATCATAACCGCGATACTCAAGCCGCTTGAGAGCATCCACCAGCAGCGGCGCCACTTCGCGCTTACCAACTATCCCGACAATGCCGCACATGGGGTTCTCCTGGCTAATGTGTTGGTCATGCTCTTACCGAGCAATTCTTGTTGAAACCAGAGGACGAAAGTATTGCGCCCGCTCAATTTTCATGACTCCGCGTAACCAAGTTACTGACCGGATTCACCAGGGCCGCTTTTCCTGAGTGCCTTGATGGCCGCGATCTTCTCTCGCAGCCGGTGCGCGCGACCGGGCTTTGTCTGCTGCGGCGCCCGCGCGATTGCCAGGGCGTCGTCGGGAACATCGGCGGTCACGACGCTGCCGGAGCCGACATACGCACCGTCACCAACCCTGACCGGCGCCACCAGCGAGGAATTGGAACCGATGAACGCGTTGGCGCCGATTTCGGTCAAATGCTTGTTCTGACCGTCATAATTGCAGGTGATGGTGCCTGCCCCGATATTCGAGCCGGGCCCGACAATGGCATCACCGACGTAGCTGAGATGATTGATCTTGGCGCCGGCGCCGACCTTGGCCTGCTTGATCTCGCAAAAATTGCCGACCTTGGATTTCTCCGCAAGATCCGTACCTGGACGCAGCCTGGCAAACGGGCCGATCTGGGCGCCGGCGCCAATCTCCGCGCCTTCGATATGGCTGAACCCATGAATGACGGCGCCGGGCCCGACCCGGACCCCCGGACCGAACCAGACATTCGGCTCGATCATGACATCATGGCCAAGCTCGGTATCATGCGACAGAAACACACTCGACGGATCAACCATGCTGACCCCGGAGACCATGGCCGCATGGCGGGCGCGGGCCTGCCAGACCTGTTCGATCTCGGCCAGTTCGGCCCTGGTGTTGCAGCCCATCATGTCTTCTTCGGGGGCCTTGACGGCAACACACCTGAGGCCGCGCGCCCGGGCGATCTCGACAATGTCGGTCAGGTAGTATTCGCCCTTGAGGTTGTCATTGCCGATGGCCTCGAGCAGACTGATCGCCTGAGCCCCGGAGAAGGTGATGATGCCGCCATTGCAGAAATCGATCGCCAGCTCTTCCGCCGAGGCTTCCTTGTGTTCGCGAATAGCCACCAGTTCGCCATCCTGCTCGATCAGACGGCCGTACCCGGTCGGGTCCGCGGCCTGAAAACCGAGAACAACGACATCGGCGCCCCTGACGCGTTCGGCGGCGGCGGCACTCAGGCTTGCCGGGTCGATCAGCGGCGCATCACCATAGAGCACGACAATATCGTCAAAGCCTTCGGCGATGATGTCGCGGGCCGCCAGAACGGCATGGCCGGTGCCCTTGCGCTCGGTCTGCTCGACCGGCGTCACCACCACATTGTGCCCTGATCTTGCGGCTTCGGTGACAGCTTCGCCATCCCGGCCAATCACCAGCGCCACCTTGCTGACCCCCGCGCTGGCTGCCGCACGGGTCACGTGGGCGATCAGCGGCAAATTGCCGACGCTGTGCAAGACCTTGGATCTGGAAGACTTCATGCGAGTCGCCTCGCCTGCTGCAAGCACGACTGCAAGACTTGTGCGCGTCATTCAATCACCTTTTTGCCGAATCGCTTGTTTCCAAGTCCCGGACCCTATAGCACCCGATCCGTAACTATTCTCTTTCAAGCAAATATTGTCCGGATAAGAAAGCCTCATGCCCCCTGCCGACCTGCCCGCCGCGAAGCTTTCTGCGGCGCGCTTCCTCCCGCTGACTGTCATGCTGCTGACGCCGTTGTTCTTTTCCTCCAATCTGATCTTCGGGCGCTCGACGATTGCAGAAGTCGCGCCATTCACGCTGGCCTGCTTGCGCTGGACGGCGGCAGCGGTCGTTCTGTCGCCGTTCCTGTGGCGGGCCCGCACGCAGGTACGCCTCTATCTGGCAAACCATACGGTGCACTGGCTGGCGCTGGGGTTCCTGGGCATGTGGATCTGCGGCGGCGGCGTCTACTACGCGCTGCAATTCACCACCGCCACCAATGGCACGCTGATCTACACCACCTCGCCGTTGCTGGTGATTCTCCTGGAACGGCTGTTTTTCGGCCGTGCCACCAGTCTCAGGGAGATTGGAGGTATTGCCGTCGGGTTTTTCGGGGTTTCGATCATTGTGCTGAAGGGCAATTTCGCCGGTCTGGCAGACTCGGCCTTCAACCGCGGCGATCTGATGTTCATCGGCGCGGCCCTGTCGTGGGCCGGGTACTCGGTGCTGCTCAAGGGCCCCCGGACCGCAAGCCTGCCGGTCTCGGCGCTGTTTGCCGCCGTTACCCTGTCGGGGGCTTTGCTGCTGGCGCCGTTTGCACTGTGGGAATATCTCTCCGGCGCGTCGATGCCGCAGACCTGGACTGCCTGGGGCGGTATCGCCGGCATCGTGGTGTTCGCGTCGCTGCTGGCGTTTTCCGGTTACCAGTTTGGCGTCGCCCGGCTTGGCGCCTCGACGGCCAGCGTGTTCATGTATCTGTTGCCGCCCTATGGTGTCGGCCTTGCCGTGCTGGTGCTGGGCGAACCGTTCGAAAGCTACCATGCGATCGGCATTCTGACCGTGCTGAGCGGGCTGGTGCTTGCCACCGCACCAGGGCTGGGCACCAAGCCGCGGGTGCCGGTTTCGGCCAGTGACCCTGCCCTTCCCCCGGCTCAGCCGATCGCGCCCAGTGCCGGAAAGGTCTCGAGCAGCCAGTAGGCCATGGTGGCCATGCCTCCGGTCAGAAACAGGAGGCCGGTCAGCACCAGCAGTGCCCCGGTGATCTTTTCCACTGTGCCGAGATGATGGCGGAACGTCTGCGTAAACCGCATGAATCGCTCGGAAAACAGTGCCGCGATCCAGAACGGCACGGCCAGGCCAAGCGAATAGGCAGCCAGCAGCACCGCACCATCGCCGACCGTCTCGCGCCCTGCGGCCACACCGAGAACCGCGCCCAGCACCGGCCCGATGCAGGGCGTCCAGCCAAAGGCAAAGGCAAGCCCCATCAGATAGGCGCCCGACAGGGTGGCCGGTTTGCCGCTGCCTGCGAATCGGGCCTCGCGTGCGAGCAGGCCGATCCGGAAGGCGCCGAGAAAATGCAGCCCCATCAGAATGATGACGATACCGCCGACCTTGGCGAGCAGGTCGATATGCTGGCGAAGAGCGCCGCCAATGCTCGAAGCGCCGGCGCCGAGCGCGACGAAGACGGTGGCAAATCCGAGCGTGAAGACCACTGACGCGCCGAAAACGGCACGCCGTGTGTCCCGGGTTGTCTTGTCTGCGGCGGCGCCCCGGAAATCCTCGACCGAGACACCCGCCATGTAGCACAGATAGGGCGGCACAAGCGGCAGCACACAGGGCGACAGGAAGGACAGCGCTCCAGCGAGCAGCACGGTGAAAAGGGGAATGTCTGCGATTGTCACGAAATCCGGATCCGTTTGCGTCTGGCGTGGAAAAAACCGCTCCGGGCGGCTCCACCCTATCTAAGGGTCCGCTTGCCGGTCCGCCAGTCACGTTATGGAGTATACGGCGTGATGCTGGCCTTCTTTTGACGTTTCCGGTTTGGACGCCAAACCGTGACCAATTGGCCGGGTGGCAGGGTTGGCGCGCCGATGCCGGCGACGTCGCAAAAAAGACCGTGGCGGGATGGCTTTTGCTGTTGACCATGGGCAGATGCCTGCCTATGTTCCGCGCCACTCGGACCTGACACGCAACTGCGTCGATCAGGGTATGGGAGCGCGTAGCTCAGCTGGTAGAGCAACTGACTTTTAATCAGTAGGTCTCGGGTTCGAACCCCGACGCGCTCACCACTAGAAACAGACATTCTCTTTCTCACGTGAATAAGCTTCGGTGGTCAGCAGCTTTGCATTCCTGAGTTCGGGGTTTGGGTCAGCGGCGCAAGGAACCGGCATGACGCGCGTTCCTGCCGGTGCGGAGCCATCGCTTGCGGCCGCCTGTCCCAGGCCGCGTCGACAAGATCCGATCACGACAGCCTGATATCATCAGGACGCGCATTCGGGTCCGGCGGTTCCACTTCATTCAGGACAAGACGTGGTTTGTCGCCACCAGAATTTCCGGAGCCGGCCGGTCCAGGGCTTCCGAGACCGAGATTTCGATGACGCGGCACATCGCGTCGAGCGGAAGCCCGTTCTGAACATTCCGGAACGGCAGTTCCAGCTCATTGGTCACCGCTTGCAGCCCGAAGAAGACATAGGCCACGACGGCGGCAAACACCGGCGCAAACCAGCCGGCGGATTCGATCAGCGCGAAAGGCAGCAGGAAGCAATAGAGATAGGTGGTCCGGCGCACCAGGAGGGAATAGACAAACGGCAGGGGCGTCGTCACGATCCGCTCGCAACCAGCCTGCGCCAGGGCCAGGGACGACATGGTCTTGGAGATCGTCATCAGGCCAAAGCCGCTGATGACGTCTTGCTGGCCCAGTTCGCGCATTCGTTCCGCCATCGTGCGCAAGGCAGCGTCGGCCGGATTCCTGCATTCTATCAGCCTATCGGCCTCAGCCTCACCAATCCAGTCGACAATCTCGGCCCGCACCGGCACATCCCGCAGAAATCCGCGGTGGAGATGGGCAAACGCCACCGCATAGGACAACAGATGGTCCCGCGCTTCGCCCTTGCCGACGAAGACACCCATGTGCCGTCCCAGATTGCGCACATCGGCGATCATCGCGCCCCACAGATTGCGGGCTTCCCACCAGCGGTCATAGGCGGCATTGTTGCGAAACCCCAGAAACAGCGACAATGCAACGCCAAATATCCCCATCGCTGCAATCGAGATTCGCGGCAAGGTCAATGCATATTCGTCGGTCAGCAGAACCAGGACCGTCAAAATGGCGATGCCGATGATCTTGCTCCAGATTTTCGGAACCACAGATCCCTGCATGACAAAGAACAGCTTCAGTGAGGACGGATGGTCCCGGACAATCATTTCATTTCCTCTTCAAGATTCATTTCAAAAGCTGCAAGGTCAGCTCAAGCCCTGGACCAGACATTCGAGCAGCAACCGCACCTTGGACGACAGATGGCGGTTGTGCGGATACACGGCCCATATTCCATCGTCAGGTGCGCGATACGTATCGAGCATGGGCACCAGACGGCCGGCCTGAAGGTCGGCCTCGACATAGTAATCCGGCAGCTGAATGATGCCGACGCCTTTCAGTGCCGCATCGACAAGCGACCAGCCGCTGTTGCAGCGCATGTTTCCCTTGATCCGGATGTGGCGCGACTTGCCCATATCCTGAAAACGCCAGTAGTCCGACATGCCCTGCAGACAATTGTGCTGGCTCAGTTCGGACAGCGTGTGCGGCACGCCATGCGCCGCAAGGTAGTCCGGAGAGGCGCACACATAATGGCTGCGCGACGCCAGCCTTCGGGCAATCATCGTGCTGTCTTCAAGGTGGCCAAGCCGAATCGCCAGATCATAGCCGTCGGCAACCAGATCGAGCATCTGATTGGTCAGCGTCACATTGACCTCCAACTCCGGGTAGCGGACGATGAAGTCGTTGACCAGCGGCGCGATCCTGTTCTCGCCATAGGTCACCGGCGCCGTCAGGTTGAGCCTGCCTTTCGGCGTCTGGTGCAGGTCGGTGATGGCGCGCTCGGCTTCTGCCAGGCCATCAAGGACCTGCCGGCAGTGGGTGTAGTAGATCCGCCCGGTTTCGGTGATGGTGACCTTGCGGGTGGTCCGGTAGAACAGCTTGACGGCCAGCCGGGTTTCCAGCGCGCTGATCTGCCGGCTGACCTGGGCTGTCGAGATTCCCAACTGTCTGGCGGCGCCGGTAAAGCTTCTGTTTTCCGCGACCGCGACAAACTCGGTGACCCCCTCGCAACTGAACATCGCCGGCTCCTTTCAGGTGGCCCGAAGCACCTCGCTATTGTTGCACTCTGGTAATAGTGATTTCACAAACCGGACATTTATCGACCATCAGGAATGATGTAAACCTTTGTCATCGGTCGACGCAACCACAGAAGTCGACAGTTCAACAGCAAAGTGAGACCTGATGACCGACACAATCAAATCCAGGGCCGCCGTCGCCTGGGGGCCCAACCAGCCGCTTTCGATCGAAGAGATCGACGTCATGCCTCCGCAAAAGGGCGAAGTGCGCGTCCGCATCATCGCGACCGGCGTGTGTCACACCGACGCCTTCACGCTTTCGGGCGCAGACCCCGAGGGGCTGTTCCCCGTTGTCCTGGGCCATGAAGGCGGCGGCATTGTCGAATCCATCGGCGAAGGCGTGACCAGCGTGGCCGTGGGCGACCATGTGATTCCGCTTTACACACCCGAATGTGGCGAGTGCAAATTCTGCACATCGGGCAAGACCAACCTGTGCCAGAAGATCCGTGAAACCCAGGGCAAGGGCCTGATGCCGGATGGCACCAGCCGGTTTTCCAAGGACGGCAAGCCGATCCTGCATTACATGGGCTGCTCGACGTTTTCGGAATACACCGTGATGCCTGAAATCTCGCTGGCCAAGGTCAACCCCGAAGCACCACTGGAGGAGGTCTGTCTGCTGGGATGCGGTGTCACCACCGGCATGGGCGCCGTGATGAACACCGCCAAGGTCGAAGAAGGCGCGACGGTCGCCATCTTTGGCATGGGCGGAATTGGTCTTTCGGCGGTGATCGGCGCGACCATGGCCAAGGCCAGCCGCATCATCGTGATCGACATCAACGAGAGCAAATTCGACCTCGCCCGCAAGCTCGGCGCCACGGACTTCATCAATCCCAAGAAGCATGACAAGCCAATTCAGGACGTCATCGTCGAACTGACCGATGGCGGTGTCGATTACTCGTTTGAATGCATCGGCAATGTCGACGTGATGCGTTCGGCGCTGGAATGCTGCCACAAGGGCTGGGGTGAATCGGTGATCATCGGCGTTGCCGGCGCCGGACAGGAAATCTCCACCCGCCCGTTCCAGCTCGTCACCGGACGGGTCTGGCGCGGGACCGCATTCGGCGGCGTCAAGGGCCGCTCCGAACTCCCCGATTATGTCGAGCGCTATCTGCAGGGCGAATTCAACCTGAGCGACTTCATCACCCACACGATGGGCCTTGAAGACATCAACCAGGCATTCGACCTGATGCATGAAGGCAAGAGCATTCGTTCGGTCATTCACTTCGACAAGTAGACCCTATCACGGCCGCGCACGCCCTGGGCGGCGCGGCCGTCCCATTCAAGCGAAAGGTGCAACATGTCACTGGAAAACAAGAGCGTTAACAAGAGCTTTGGTGGCTGGACCAAACACTACACCCACCAGTCGAGCACATTGAGCTGCGAGATGCGGTTTGCGATCTACCTGCCGCCGCAGACCGCGAACGGACAGAAGGTACCCGTCGTCTACTGGCTGTCGGGGCTCACCTGCACCGACGAGAACTTCATCCAGAAGGCCGGCGCGCAACGTATCGCCGCCGAGCTTGGCGTCGCCCTTGTCGCCCCGGACACCAGCCCGCGTGGCGCCGATGTGGCCAATGACGAAGGCTATGACCTTGGTCAGGGCGCCGGGTTTTATGTCAATGCGACACAGGCCCCGTGGAACCGCCATTATCAGATGTATGATTATGTGCTCAAGGAGCTGCCCGAACTGATCGAAGCCACGTTTCCGGTCAGCGACAAACGGTCGGTCTTTGGCCATTCGATGGGCGGTCATGGCGCGCTGGTGCTGGCGCTGCGCAATCCCGATCGCTTCAAGTCCGTTTCCGCCTTCAGCCCCATTGGCAACCCGGTCAATAGCCCCTGGGGTCAGAAAGCCTTCACCGCCTATCTGGGCAAGGACAGCGCCACCTGGGCCGACTATGATGCAAGCCTGCTGATGCGCAAGGCGACAGGCGCTGTGCCCGCGCTGGTCGATCAGGGCGAAGCCGACAATTTTCTCGAAGAGCAGTTGAAGCCGCAAACATTGGAAGCGGCGGCAAAGGCGAGCGGTTATCCGTTGGAGTTGAACCGGCGTGAAGGCTATGATCACAGCTATTACTTCATCGCCAGCTTCATCGATGACCATCTGCGGTTCCACGCCAGGCATCTGGGTGCCTGATGCATTGATCTGAAGACAGCCATCGGCGGGAGCGCATCCACATGGATGCGCGGACCGTTGGGGAGCTCAGTCGCCGCCCACACAACGGGGGATCTGGCCATGAAAACCCGGGTCCCCCAGTGGTTTCTTGAAACTGGCACTGCACCGGCCCGATTTGATCGCGCTCTGCCTTGATTGCACCGAGCCGGTTGTCGTAAACAGGTTGCGCGCCAGGGCCGCGAGATGATCGATGTGTCCTTTCACGACACCGTGGCGCATGTCTGTGATGTGATGGCCTCGCGCCGCGACCGGATGTGCCAACAGCGGAAAGTTCGCTGATCGGCCAGTTGCCTGTGCGCGGTTTTCCGGTGGCGCCATTGACCGCTCAACCTTTTGCATGACCGGGGGCAAAATTCACGGCATGGCACAATCGCTCGACCGGGAGGCGGAATGACCTTGTTGGCTGAATTGACGGCGGCGCTGGGACCGGGCGCGGTCTTGACTGGTGACGATCTTCCGGTTCGCAGCATGTCGGACGCAAGCGAAACCGGCCGGCACAAGCCACTGGCGGTCCTGCGCCCCACCACCACGGCGGAAATCTCGGCAGCCGTTGCGATCTGCGCGCATCATCAACAAACCCTGGTGCCGCAAGGTGGAATGACCGGTCTTTCCGGGGGAGCAAACCCAGCTCCCGGCGATGTCGCTCTGTCCTTGGAGCGGTTCGCCGGAATCGAGGACATCGACGCCGAGGCCGCCAGCATCACGCTGCGCGCGGGCACGGTGTTGCAGGTGGCGCAGGACGCCGCGGCGGCGGCAGGGTTCCTGCTCCCGATCGATCTCGGATCACGCGGCAGCTGCCAGATCGGCGGGATACTGGCCAACAATGCCGGCGGGTTGCGCGTGATCCGACACGGCATGGCCCGCGACAATCTTCTCGGACTGGAGGTGGTGCTGGCCGATGGCAGCGTCATCTCTGATCTTGGCAAGCTGGTCAAAAACAACACCGGTTATAATCTGCCGCAGCTTTTTACCGGGTCGGAAGGCACGCTTGGCATCATAACCCGTGCCGTGCTGCGATTGCGCCCGCTGCCCACCGGCCGCTGCACAGCACTTTGCGCCCTGTCAGACTTTGACGCTGTCCCAAGCTTGCTCAAGCTTGCCCGCACCCAGCTTCCCGGGCTGTCGGCGCTGGAGGTCATGTGGCAGGACTATTTTGCCTTGATGCAGCAGGCAGAAGGCGTGCAGCTGTTTTCACCTGTTCCCCCGCTTTCAGTGATCATTGAAACCGAAAGCACCAATGGTTCGGACCAGACGGCGGACTTCGAAGCCTTTCTGGCCGGCGCGCTGGAAGCGGGCATCCTGACCGATGCGCTGATCGCACAATCGACAAAAGAGGCCAATGCCTTCTGGGCCGTGCGCGAGGGCCACAGGCTGGAACAGATCATGCCGCATCTGATCAACCTCGATATCAGCCTCGACATCGGCAGGATGGGGGCATGTGTCGATGCCTGCCGCAACGCCTTGCATCAGCGGTTTCCAGACATCAGGGTGCTTTTCTTTGGCCATGCGGGCGATGGAAATCTGCACATTGCAGCCGACCAGCCCAAGCCCGGTCAGGACGATCCGACCGATGAGGTTTACCGGATCGTCTATGATCTGGTCCGCGATGCCGGGGGCTCCATCTCGGCTGAGCACGGCATCGGCACGCTCAAGCGCGACTATCTTTCCTATTCGCGAACACCGGAAGAAATCACCCTGATGCGCTTGATCAAGCTGGCACTCGATCCTGACGGGATTCTGAACCCTGGAAAACTGCTTTGAATGGGCGGCATTTCAGCGCCCCGATGATGGCGGGACCACGTCTGCCTCGGCAACACCCCAGCATGTTTTCGTCATCCCCGTTTTAGTCATCCGTCTTGGGTAGCCGAACTGCGGCCCAGTCGCCGCTTGCGTGAAGCTCGAATATGACCTCACGCAAGAGGCCGAGCACGACCTGCTGGGCGCGCGCGACCGGACGATTGGCGGGATAGGTCAAATGTACGCCGCGCCACAGACCAGGATCTGCAATCCGGCTGACCGCCAATGTTCCCTTCGACACCTCCTGTTGCACTGCATGGTAAGGCAGGATCGAGGCCCCGAATCCTGCGGCGACAAGACTTTTGATGTTTGCATAGGAATCAATTTCCACCGCCACATTGGGGCTTATCCCCAATGGGCGCATCGCCTCGTTCAACTGTATGCGCAATCCGTGCGCCGAACTCGGCAAGACCATGGGCGTGTCGCGCAATCCTTCCAGACTCATTTCTGACGGGCAGTCGCTGTCGCCCTGCCATATCACCGCAAGCTCTTCCTCAAGCAGCCGTTGAGAGACATTTCCTCTTTCTTGCGAGGCAGAATAGAGCACTGCGATGTCGATCCGGCCTTCAGACATCCAGTCGGCGATAAACCCGCTCATGGCTTCCGAAATGTTGAGGACAATCCCGGGATACCGTTCACGCGCCGCGGTTATCAGGGGCAGTCCGAGTATGGCACTGATGGTGCCGGGCAGCCCCACCCTGACAACGCCCTGAGGGTTGCCGTCCAGGGTTCGGATATCGTCCTCGGTCCGGGCAAGGTCATCAAGAATCGACCGCGCCCTTCGTGCCAGGAGTGCGCCCGCTTCCGTCGGCACGACGCCCGCATGACTGCGAACCAGAAGGCGGGTGCCGAGCGCATTTTCCATGTTTCTCAGATGAAGGGAAAGCGCAGGCTGGGCAATGTTCAGGCTTCGCGAGGCGCGGGTGAACGAGCCCTGCTCGACGATCTCAATGAAATACTGCAGTTGCCTGATATCCATTTTTCACCTGCGCGCTGCGCCCATAACATTATCGTATATCCGGCATCATAAACATATATTTGCGCAATATGAACGGGTGAGATTATAAAGGCTGAATTCACAGGTCAGACCGAGGGTTGCTATGGATTTTCTCGACGAGCGCTATCACGACATTCGCGACGGAGTTCGCGCACTGTGCGCCCAGTTTCCCGCGGCCTACCACCGTAAAATCGACCAGGAACGCGCCTACCCGGAAGAATTCGTCGCGGCACTGACACGCGAAGGCTGGATGGCAGCGCTCATTCCCGAAGAGTATGGCGGCTCGGGTCTTGGCTTGACCGAAGCCTCGGTCATCATGGAGGAGATCAATCGCACCGGCGGCAATTCCGGTGCCTGCCACGGCCAGATGTACAATATGAACACGCTGGTGCGGCACGGTTCGGAGACACAACGCCAGAAATTCCTGCCCAGGATCGCGGCTGGAGAGTTACGCATCCAGTCCATGGCCGTGACCGAACCGAGTACCGGGACGGACACCACCAAGATCAAGACCAATGCCGTCAAGAAGGGTGATCGCTATGTGATCAACGGTCAGAAAGTCTGGATTTCGCGCGTGCAGCACTCGGATTTCATGATCCTGCTGGCGCGCACCACGCCGCTGGCAGAGGTGGAAAAGAAATCCGAAGGCCTGTCGATCTTCCTCGTCGACATCAAGCAGGCGATGAAAAGCGGAATGGTGGTCAAGCCCATCGCCAACATGGTCAATCACGAGACCAACGAGTTGTTCTTCGAGAATCTGGAGATTCCTGAAGACTGCCTGATCGGCGAAGAGGGCAAGGGCTTCAGATACATCCTGACCGGACTGAATGCCGAACGTGCGCTGATCGCTGCAGAGTGTATCGGCGACGGATTCTGGTTCACCGACACCGTGACCAAATATGTCAGCGAACGCGAGGTCTTCGGCCGGCCCATCGGTCAAAACCAGGGGGTGCAGTTCCCGATTGCGGAGGCATTCATCGAAGTCGAAGCCGCAAACCTGATGCGCTACAAGGCCTGCCATCTTTACGACGCCGGCAAGCCCTGCGGCGCCGAGGCCAACATGGCCAAATATCTGGCGGCCAAAGCATCGTGGGAAGCAGCCAATGCCTGCCTTCAATTCCATGGCGGTTTTGGCTTTGCCAATGAATATGATGTGGAGCGCAAGTTTCGCGAGACGCGGCTTTACCAGGTCGCGCCGATCTCCACCAATCTGATCCTGTCCTACATCGCAGAGCATGTGCTTGGCATGCCGAGGTCGTTCTGATGTTGCCGCTGGAAGGCCTCAAGGTCGTTGCCATCGAACAGGCCGTTGCGGCACCCTTTGCCTCGTCTCGGCTGGCTGATGCGGGTGCGCATGTGACCAAGATCGAGCGCCCCGAGGGCGATTTTGCACGCGGTTATGACGATGTGGCGGCCGGTCAATCGAGCTATTTTGTCTGGCTCAACCGGGGCAAAAGCTCAGTCACGCTCAACCTGGCTTCCAGCAAGGGCAAGGACGCCCTGGAAACGCTGCTCGCAAGTGCGGACGTGCTGGTGCAGAATCTCAAGCCCGGAGCACTCGCGCGTCTGGGGTTTGCCCCTGCCCGCCTGCGCACCGACTATCCGCGCCTCGTCACCTGCTCGATCAGCGGCTATGGCGACGCGGGGCCGATGGCCGGCCGAAAGGCCTATGACCTGCTTATTCAGGCGGAATCCGGCCTTTGCTCGATCACCGGCGGACCGGACGAACCGGCCCGCGTCGGCATCTCCATCGTCGATGTTGCAACGGGGGCGACCGCCTATGCCGCGATCCTCGAGGCGCTGATCCGCCGCGGCATCACCGGCAAGGGGAGCGACATCTCGGTCTCGATGTTTGATGTCATGGCCGACTGGCTGACCGTGCCCTTGCTCAACCACGAAGGCGGCAAGAGCCCGAAACGGGTGGGACTGGCACATCCCTCGATCGCGCCCTACGGCGTGTTCACGCCAAAGAGCGGTGCACCGATCCTGATCTCGATCCAGAGTGACCGCGAATGGGCCAAACTCTGTTCCTTGTTCATCGGCGACCCTGCCCTTGCCACAGACCCCCGCTTTGCCACCAATGTGGCACGCGTGAGCAATCGCACCGAAACTGACGCGCTGGTCGCCGCCGCTTTCGGCAAGGTCGATGCCGCCACTGCGATTGACATGCTCACCAGGGCTGACATTGCGCTGGCCTCGGTCAATGATATGGCCGGGCTGTCGGCTCACCCGCATTTGCGCCGCATTACGGTCGACTCCCCCAACGGGCCGGTGTCGGTCCCCGCCCCCGGCGCCGTCTTTGCCGGCGAGCAACGGCGCTATGGCCCGATTCCCGGGCTCAACCCGCAGCAGGACTGAATGTGGACACGGATATCGAGCATCTGAGAACCTGGATCGGCCGGACCCAGAGCGAGTGCGAGCTTCTCACCGCCTCCCTTGCGCGGAGGTTCAACGCCACATTCGACCGCACCTCCGGCACGCAGCCGGGAGATCGTGCGGCGCTCATGATCCATTTCTGTCTCGCTCAGCCGATTGCGGCCACAGCCGAGCTGGGCCCGGACGGCCATCCGGCCCGCGGTGGGTTCCTGCCGCCGATCCCGCTTCCCCGCCGGATGTGGGCGGGAGGCGCCCTGACATTTTACAGCGACATCCGCATCGGCGAGACGGTGTCCCGGCTGTCGACCATCAAGGATGTGGTGTTGAAGGAAGGCCGCTCCGGCCCGCTGTGGTTTGTCACGGTCGAGCATGAACTGACCAGCGACGACCGTGCGGTCCTGACCGAGCGGCAGGATATTGTCTATCGCGGCGCGACGCCGCCGCACAAGCCTGCCGCCAATCGCGCGCAGCCCGCGGCGCCAAGGGGTTCATTTTGCCGCGAGATCACGCCCTCGTCCGCACAGCTTTTCCGTTATTCCGCGCTCACGTTCAACAGCCACCGTATTCATTACGATGCGCCCTATGCGGGCGAAGCCGAGGGTTACCCCGGCCTGGTGGTCCATGGGCCCATGCAGGCGACATTGCTGTGCCAGGCTGCAGCCGACCTCAAGGGCGCCACGCCGAAAAGCTTTCGCTTTCGCAGCCTTTCGCCGATCTTTGACACTGCCGATTTCACCGTGAACGCCTCAGAGGGTGACGGTGGATTGAAACTCTGGACCGCCAGTGCCAATGGGCCGGTGGCGATGGAGGCGTTCGCAACATGGTAGAGGCTGCGTATTTCTCAACCGGCCGACCATGAACACGGCTGGGCGTCTGCTTGCGCGCGCAATCGGCCGCACGGCTCTGTCATCCCGCCCGGGGTGCGTGGAATGCCCTGGCGCTTGACCGGCGGACAGGCCCGAAACGCTTCATGGACAGGCGTCGGCATCACGGATAGATTTTTGTTTTCATGAAGAAGGGCAAATGATCGGCTCCGGCCTTGCATCCATTCCGTCAGGGCTTCAGGTTTGATCCTTTGAGCATGATCTGGAGCAACCGTGACAAAGCAGGCGTGGCAAACAGATATCGACTTTGACAAGGGCGGAAAGCAGACCGGCTTCATCCGCCTGCCCTATTCCGGGCATGACGACGCCTGGGGTGTTGTGCCGGTTCCGATTGCGGTGATCAGCAACGGCCAGGGTCCGACGGTTATTCTTCAGGGTGGCAATCACGGTGACGAATACGAGGGACCGATCATTCTCGGCGAGATTGTTCGCGATCTCGATCCCGGCAGCATCAGCGGCAGGCTGATCATCGTTCCGGCCATCAACCTTCCGGCAGTCAATGCAGGCCAGCGGGTTTCGCCGATCGACGGCCTCAACTTCAACCGGACATTCCCCGGTGATCCGCTGGGATCGCCGACGATGCAGCTGTCCTCACTGGTCAACGACTTCCTGTTCCCCATGGCTCACGCTTTCGTCGATCTGCATTCGGGCGGGTCATCGCTTTCCATCATCCCAAGCGCCATTATCGACCCCTCTGATGACCCGGCGCTGAATGGCAAGTTTGAGAACGCGGCAGCGGCGTTTGACGCCCCGATGACCGTCATCATCTCCAATCGCGGCGACCCGCGCACGTCGACTGCCAGTGCGGTGCGGGCGGGCCTGGTCACCGTGGGCACCGAACTTGGCGGCGCCGGCACCGTGTCACCCGACGCGGTCAGGATCTGCCGGAAAGGCGTCCATAACCTCTTGCGCCATTTTGGCCTGATGGAGGGCAGCCCGACACGGACCGACAGCCGTTTCCCCGAGTCCGTCTACGAGCTGACTGCCCGAGCGCACCACCTGTCAGAGGATGATGGTGTGTTCGAACCGCTGCACAATCTGGGTGCGGAGGTACGCGCAGGACAAGCCGCCGGACGGGTCCACTTCCTGTCCGACCCGCGGCGCGCGCCCAAACAGCTCAACTTTGCGACAGATGGCATCCTCTACGGCCTGCGTCACCCGGGCCGGGTGCGCGCTGGCAACTGCTGCATGGTTGTGGCTTCCCGGTGCCCGGCATGATGCAACTTGAGCTTAACGACATCATCAGCGCGCGGGCGCGCATTGCGCCGCACATTCGCAAGACCCCGCTGATGGCAGCTGCCGCGCTCAGCGCACCGATCACCGACGCACGGCTCTGGCTCAAGCTCGAATGCCTGCAGGCAAGCGGTTCCTTCAAGGCGCGCGGGGCAACCAACAAGCTGCTGTCCACGCCGCGGGACGCGCTCGCCCAGGGGGTCGTGACCGCGTCGGGTGGCAACCACGCGCTGGCCACCGTGCGTGCGGCAAGCTCTGCCGGCGTGAAAGCCACGATTTTCGTTCCCGAAAACGTCGCCGCCTACAAGCTGGAGCGATTGCGCGCCATGGGCGCCACCGTCCATGTGGTCGGCTCCGTCTGGAATGAAACCAATGAGCATGCACTGGCCTTCGCGACAAAGACCGGTGCGGCCTATTTTCATCCCTTCGCCGATCCGGCCGTCATGGCGGGTCAGGGTACCGTGGCGCTGGAGATACTGGACGAGCTGCCCGACCTCGATGCAATTCTCATCGCCATTGGCGGCGGCGGCTTGCTGACAGGCATGGCTGTGGCATTGAAGACACTCAAACCCTCGATCCGCATCATCGGCATCGAACCCGTTGGCTGCCCGACGTTTCATGCCTCCCTGGCCGCCGGCCAGGTCATCACCCTTCCAAAGGTCAGCACCCGCGTGGCGACAATGGCTTGCGCCCGGACCGACCCTGATGTGTTTGAACTGTCGCGTCACCTGATCGATGACATCATCCTTCTTGAGGACCGCGCCATGGAGGAGGCCGCGCGCTGGCTCTGGACCGAGCTCGGACTGGCCGCCGATCTCAGCGGTGCTGCTGCGGTGGCTGCCTTGCGTGGCGGGCATGTTGCATTGACCGCGACCGAGACGGTTTGTGCGCTTGTCTGCGGCGCCGGAACCGAAGGCATTCCCGGTTAAGGACCTGTCATGCCCAGCACAATCTATCAGGGGCCGATCATCGATGCCCACCACCACCTCTGGGACCTCAGCCTGGATCGCCATCCCTGGTTGGCCGCCACGGGGCGCGGTGATGGCCTGGCGCCGCTGCGGCGCACATTTCTGGCTGATGACTATCGGCACCAGGCGGCATGCGCCAACATCGTTGCCACGGTTCACGCAGAGGCCAACTGGGACACCACGGATCCTTTCGGTGAAGTGGAATGGCTCGACCGCCTGGCGCGGCCAGAGCGTATCGCTGCGCGCTATGTGGCTTACGCTGCGCTGGCCGATCCCGACATCGAAAGCACACTGGCGCAACTTGCAGAGCACAGGCGTGTCGCTGGCATCCGGGAGATCCTGAGCTGGCATCCTGACCCGGCGAAAACCCGAACGGCCGATGCCGGGATCATCCACAGCCCTGCATGGCGGACGGGGCTTGCTGCCCTTCAGCGCCACGGCCTGAGCTTTGATTTGCTGATCTCTCCCTGGCAACTTGACGATGCGCTCGGCCTGGCCAGCGATCACCCGGACATGCGGTTTGTCGTCAATCACTGCGGCAGCCCGATGGACCGTGACGCCGAAGGACTTGACCGCTGGCGCCGGGGCGTCCGCGCGCTGGCAGCGGCCGACAATGTTGTGCTCAAACTGTCCGACCCGGTTGCCTACGACCCCCAGTGGACGGTCGGCAGCCTTGCCGGGATCATAAACCACTGCATCGATTGCTTCACGCCGGGCCGCTGCATGTTTGCCAGCGACTACCCGGTATCCGCACTGCATATCTCGTTTGAGGAATGGCTCGCGGTGTTCAGCGGGATCGTGGCCGGGCTTTCGGACACCGAGAAACACTCGATTTTTCACGATTGCGCCCGCGAGGTCTACCAGGTTCCGGTGTAGTGTCGCTCAAACGGATGCATCTGTGAGCCACGGGATCAGAGCCGTTGCTGCGGCCCTGGCGCACCCGGTTGGATGCCGCCGGACGGCTCATGCAAGGGCAGGCTGCGCCTGAGGCCGTCCGGCATCTGGTGCAGCCGCGGCGCCGATGTCGAACTGGGCCCGGACCGGCAGATGGTCCGATGCCATGCGGGTCAGGCCCGTTTGAATCCGGCCGGCGGATTTGAGCTGCAACGGGCCCGCGTAGAAAATCTGATCCAGGGCCGCGACAGGAAAACCGGCGGGAAAGGTCTTGCCACATTCCGCTTCCTGCATGCAGTCACGAAACGGCTTCAGGCTCCAGCGCCCCTTGCCCCAGCAATTGAAATCTCCCATCATCAACGTCACCCGGCCCGAGCCCGGGTCTGCGGCTTCCACCAGGGTCTCGGCCTGACGGCGCCGGTAGGCGGCGAGAAGTCCCAGATGGGCGCAGATCACCCGAATTTCAGTGTCGCCATGGGCGAGATCAACCAGCAAACCGCCCCGCGGCTCCAGGCCCTTCAGTTCTATCGTCCGGGCGTCGAGTATGCGCAGGTCCGGATTGACGAGCAGAATATTGCCATGCCAGCCAAGCCCGTTCTGATTGTGATTGAGCGAGACAGTGTGCAGTTGGGTGTGGTGGCGAACCTGAGAGGAGCTGAAAATCGGCTTGCGCTGCTTGAAGCGATAATCCGCCTCCTGCAGGGCGACGATATCGACGCCCAGATTTGCCACAGCTTCCAGAACGCGTTCGGGATCACGCCGGTAGTCGCCCCCGATTGCCTTGCGCACATTGTAGGTGGCGACGCTGATGGAAGCGGTATTCTTCTCGCCTGATTCGCTGCACTCAACCATGTCAAACCCACCAGCCTTTGTTGTCACGGCCTGCCGCCATCGCCCTCGCCACACCACGGGGCCTCTCAATGCCGGTGCGGTAGAAGGGAAATGGCTTGCTGTCAAAACCCGATTGCGCCCCACATTGCACGAAAACCATCGCTGTTGCCAATGTGGGGTTTGTTCGACGAATTACCAGATGACCGGCTCGACGGTGCCATGGGCCGGAAAAAGGTTCGGGGTCCGGATCCGGACAATGCCATCTGCCGTCGTGCATGCTATCAGCCTCGCGAGCAACAAGACGATCCGGTACTTGCTTGGCGCATGAAACCGAAATCTTGAGCGGGGAAGCTTCTGCTCTGACCACCAGGCGCCTGGCGAAATCCGTGGCTAGAAGTCAGCTTCCGGCTTCGGCCCCAGACCGAGCTGCCGGTCGAGATCCTGGCTGTCGGATTCGGTGAATTCGGCCGTCAGCTCAACCGAGCCGTCTTCGTGATCGATGCGGCTCTTGACCCGGCCGCGCTCATAGATCCAGGACATCACCGGCAATTGCTGCGAGGTCAGCACTGTCGTGCGGGTGGAGAGCTTGCCGGAAATGCGGGCTTCAACCGCCGTCAGCAGGGAATCAATGCCCTCGCCTTTCAGCGCCGACACAACGATGGCTTCGCCGGATTGAGCCCGGACGCGCAGGGATTCGGCGGCTTCGGCGTCAAGCAGGTCCACCTTGTTCCACACCTCGAGCATTCGCCGCGGTTCGATCTCGCCGACACCCAGACTGTTGAGAATCGCTTCCACATCGGCGGCCTGGGAACTGCGGTCGGGATCGGACATGTCGCGCACATGGAGGATAAGATCAGCCTCCACCACCTCTTCCAGCGTCGCCCGGAAGGCGGCGACCAGATGGGTCGGCAAATTGGAAATGAAACCAACCGTATCAGACAGGATCACCGTGCTGCCATGCGGCAGTTTCATCCGCCTCAGCGTCGGGTCAAGCGTGGCAAAAAGCATGTCTTCGGCCAGCACATCGGCGCCGGTGATACGGTTGAACAGGGTGGATTTGCCGGCATTGGTGTAGCCGACCAGCGCCACAATCGGGTGCGGCACTTTCTTGCGTTTGGCGCGGTGCAGTTGCCGGGTGCGGCGCACCTGCTCGAGTTCACGCTCCAGCTTGACGATCCGCTCCTGCAGCAGCCGCCTGTCGGACTCGATCTGGGTCTCGCCGGGACCGCCCATGAAGCCGCCACCGCCGCGCTGGCGTTCAAGGTGGGTCCAGCTGCGCACCAGCCGGCCCCTCTGATAATTGAGGTGTGCCAGCTCGACCTGCAACACACCTTCCTTGGTGGAAGCGCGGCGCCCGAAAATTTCCAGGATCAGTCCGGTGCGGTCAATCACCTTGACCCCCCATTCCGTCTCCATATTGCGCTGCTGCACCGGTGTTAGCGGATGATCGACGATGACCAGATGCGAGTCGGTCGCATCGATCAGAGCCTGGATCTCGAGCATTTTGCCCTTGCCGAACAAGGTCGAAGGCCGCGGCGCGGATACCGGCACCAGCAGCGCCTCGGCCACTTCGAGATCGATGGCGCCGGCCAGACCGACTGCCTCTGCCATGCGGTTGGCATCAGGCCGCTTGTCGGCCTCACCACTGCCGGGTGCGGCGTTGCGGCTGCGCAGGGTCGGAACCAGCACAATTGCGCGCATGACGCCGGACTTGCTGTCCGCGTCGAAGAAATTTCCGGAGCTGTCTACAGTTTCGATTTGCGTTTTCCTGTCAGGCGCCGGGTGTGGCGTCCTCATTTTCAAACATCTGCACCGGCTGGCTTGGCATGATCGTGGAAATCGCATGCTTGTAGACAAGCTGCGAATGGCCATCACGTCTCAACAGCACGCAAAAGTTATCAAATGACGTCACCACACCGGTCAGTTTCACCCCATTGATCAAAAAGATCGTCAGGGAGATCTTCTGCTTCCGAACTGTGTTGAGAAAAAGATCCTGCAGGTTTTGTGAACGCTCCGCCATTTGCGATTTTTCATCCGTCTTTTTCTTGCCCGCATTTCCGCAGGTCATTACCGCACTCGTTCCGGCCTTGATGACATCCGCATTCTTCAACCATGAAAAGCGCATGAAAGGCAACAGCCTTGCGTTGCCTCAAGCCCCGAACATTCCCATTCTTATCCCTGACAAACAGAACACCAAAAAAAACGCTGCTGACAGAAAAAATGCTGGTCCGAACACCGCACAGAAGACCACTGTTGCGGGGTTTTGTAAACACTTGATTTTGCGGACTTCAACCGCTTCGGTCAGGAACCGGGTTTAATGGCTCATCCAGTAGCGAATGTTCAAAACCGCGAAAACAATCATGACCTCAAGCCGCCCCAGGGTCATGACCACAATGCCGGTGAGCTTGGCAGACGCGGGCATGGTGGCAAATTGCGGCCAGTCCTGGTTTACCGGTTCGGTTGCATAGGCGACGGGCACCAGCGCCTCATAGACCGGGCCGGCATTGGAAAAGAACGCGATCGCCATGGTGATTCCGCCTTCGAAATCGGTGGCGCCGAGCGTCAGCGCCATCGCCGCAAAGGCAATGATCAACAAGGACAGCGCGAAATAGGTCCAGATCGCCCGCATGCTGGTGTCGTCGATGACCTGCTGTCCAAAGCGCAGGTTCGTCACCCCGCTGGGATAGATCAACTGGTTGAGTTCACGGGCGGAATGCACTGCCATGGCGACAATCCGGTAGACCTTGAAGCCGCCGGTCGTCGAGTAGATGCCGCCCCCGATCAACACGATCACCAGGACGGTGAGATCAGGCCACAACGCGATGACACCTGGCCGGCTCTCAATCCCGCTGGTGCCGACCAGCGACGTCGCCACCAACAGGCTTTCGGCAAATATCGGTCCCAGATCATTGCCGCCTGACACCGACGACAGGCGGGCGGCGAAAAAGAACGCAACCACAAGGATCACCAGGCCGATCACCACCATTTCCGGATTGTTGGCGAAAAACATCCGCGGCGAGCGCAGCATGCGCCGGCGCCAAAACACGCTGACGGTCCCGAGCGCAAGCCCGGCCGCCAGCACCAGTTGCGCCATCGGACCGGCATGGTTTTCAAGCGCCCCTTCAAAGGGAAGGAAGCCGCCGGTGGCAATGGCGATCATCGACATCATGGCGGCATAAGGTCCGTTGACCCCGGCCAGCATCAATCCGACAAAAACCAGGAAAGTCAGAAGCATGTAATGGGTCATCACCTGGCGGAACTCGCCAAGATCGATCGTCATGTCGCTGGCCTGACCGGTGAGAACGCGGCGGTCACCGGCGGGCAAACCACCAAATCCGCCCGGCGCCAGCACATGAATGATCGACAACAGCATCAGAAACCCGCCGTACCACTCAACCGTGGCGCGCCAGAACAGGATCGCCTGGGGCGCGGTTTCGCGCGGCAATTGGGTAACCCCCGACGTGGTCAGAGCGGCCACCGCCTCGAACCAGGCATCGACCCAGCTCAACCCGGCCAGGGTCTTGAACGACACCGCGGCCACGACCGGCACCAGAACCCACATCGCGACCAGCGCCAGATAGCCCGAAGCACGCCCCAGCGGGCGCTTGAAGCCGGCAATCGAACCCAGCACCATCAGCGCCGAGAACACGCCCAGTGCGCCAACCAGCAGCATCGACAGGGCAAGCTCCTGCATTCCGTCGGCAATCGCAAACAGCACAGACGGTGCAATCAGCGCGAACATCACCGCAACCGCAACCGCCAGAACGTGCAGAACGCCAAGCATGGGATCAGAAAAACTCGAGGCTGACGCGGAACATCTGTTCCACATGCCGCACCGATTCGACTGCGGCGAACATCACCACCCGGTCCTTGGCCTTGATTTTCAACGATCCGTCCGGGCGCAACACCTTTTTGTCGCGGTAGATTGCGCCGACGCGGACACCGTCGGGAAGATCGAGGCTGCGCAATGGCTTGCCGACCAGCGGCGAAGTCTCGAGCGCTTCCGCCTCGATCACTTCAGCGGCCCCCTTCTGCACCGCATAGACCGCGCGAATGCGGCCGCGGCGGACGTGCTGGAGAATGCGGGAGATGGTCACCGCACGCGGATTGATGTGGGCATCAATTCCCAGTGTCCTGGTGAAATCCTGATAGGAGGGATTGTTGATCAACACCAGATTGGCCTTGCAGCCAAGCCGTTTGGCCATCACCGAGGACAAGATGTTGACCTGATCATCATTGGTCAGGGCAACCATCAGATCGGCATTCTGGATATCGGCCTCAACCAGTATGTTGTGGTCCAGCGACGAGCCGTTGAGGACAATGGTGCGTGACAGCGAATCCGCGATGGTGACGGCACGGGCACGGTCGGTCTCGATGATTTTCACTTTGGTCTTCGGCTGCCGTTCCTCAATCGCCGCTGCAACATAATAGCCGATATTGCCGCCGCCGGAGATAACGATTCGGCCGGCTTCCTGCTCCTCATGCCCAAACAGGCCGAGCGTGCGGCGGACATGATCCTTGTCACACACGACGTAGGCGAGGTCACCGGTTTCCAGCTGGTCGGAGGAATGGGGTACGAACAGCTTGTCGTGACGCCAGACACCAACCACCGTGGCAAGCAGATCCGGAAACAGCTCGCTCAACTGTGCCAGCGGCGTGTTGACCACGGGACAATCTTCAAGGCACTCGATGGCAACCATCGCCACCTGATCATCGGCGAAGCGGACGACATCGGTCGCCCCCGGCAGTGCGATGCGGCGCAACACCATCTGACCGACTTCAACCTCCGGCGAGATGATGACGTCGATCGGCATATGATCGCGGGAAAACAAATCGGCCCAGTGGGATTTCAGATAGGACTGAGCCCGGATCCGGGCAATCTTGGTCGGCACATTGAAGATCGAGTGCGCCACCTGGCAGGCCACCATGTTGATCTCGTCATAGAGCGTAACCGCGATGATCATGTCCGCCTGATCGGCGCCCGCCTGCGCCAGGACGTCGGGATGGGCGCCATGACCGACATAGCTGCGCACATCCAGCGTGTCGCGAATGCCCTGCACAAGGGTGGCGGAAGTGTCGATGACCGACACATCGTTGTCCTCGGCCGCCAAGCGTTCAGCGATGCCGTAGCCGACACGTCCCGCACCGCAAATGATGACCTTCATTGCCGACCCCTCAAGCGCCCACCAGTTGTTGCGGCCACGGCCGCCTTGTGCCGCTTATACGCCAAGCGATTTCAATTTGCGATGCAGGGCGGAGCGCTCCATGCCGACAAATTCCGCGGTCCTGGAAATGTTGCCGCCGAACCGGTTGATCTGGGCGATCAGATAGTCGCGCTCGAACAGTTCGCGCGCCTCGCGCAGCGGCAGCGTCATGACGTGGTTGGATCCCGACGCCGAGGCCTTGGGCAGCATGTCGGAGACGTCATCGGGCAACATGTCGGCGCTGATCACGGTTTCCGGCCCATCCGAACGGGCCAGAATCATCAACCGCTCCATATAGTTGCGCAATTGCCTGATATTGCCTGGCCAGGTGTGGGCCTGGATCACCGCCAGCGCATCCTCGCCGATGCGGCGGTTCTTGATCCCTGCCTGCTCGGAGACGACGCGCATGAAGCTGTCGACCAGAAACGGAATATCCTCGCGTCGCTCGGTAAGCGATGGGACTTGCACAGGAACGACCGCAAGCCGGTGATAGAGGTCTTCGCGGAACTCCCCTGTGGCAATCAGCTCCTCAAGATTGCGCGCCGTCGAGGAAATGATACGCACATCCACCTTCACCCGCTTGGTGCCGCCAACCCGCTCGAACTGCTGATCAACCAGCACGCGCAGGATCTTGTTCTGGGTGCCGCGCGGCATATCGGCCACTTCATCGAGATAGAGAATGCCGCCATGCGCTTCCTCCAGCGCGCCAATCTTGCGTTCATGACTGGCGGCACTTTCGGTGCCAAACAACGCCACTTCCATCCGCTCGGGGGTGATGGTGGCAGCATTGAGTGCGACAAACGGGCCGCCAGCACGGGCGGACTTGCGATGAATCAGGCGGGCAACCAGTTCCTTTCCCGATCCCGACGGTCCCAGAATCATCACCCGGCTGTTGGTCGGCGCAATCTTGTCGATGGCCTGCTTGAGCTGCGAAACGGCGACTGACGTGCCGATCAACTCGATCGAATCGCCCGAACGCTTCTTGAGTTCGGAAACCTCACGCTTGAGCTTGGAGGTTTCGAGCGCCCGGTCAGCAGCCAGAATCAACCTGTCGGCCTTGAAGGGTTTCTCGATGAAATCATAGGCGCCACGCTGGATCGCCGAGACGGCGGTCTCGATGTTGCCGTGTCCGGATATCATCACCACGGGCAGATCGGGATAGCGTGCCTTGATCTCATCAAGCAGCGCCAGTCCATCGAGCCGGCTTCCCTGCAGCCAGATATCGAGGAAGATCAGGCGCGGCACCCGGTCGTTGATGGCCGCAAGTGCGGAATCACTGTCCGCCGCAGTCCGGGTTTCGTGGCCTTCATCGTCGAGAATGCCGGACACAATTTCGCGAATATCCGCTTCGTCATCAACGACCAGAATGTCAGATGCCATCTGCCGGTTCCTTTGCGTTTTCTTCTTGTTCGGGGGCCGGCGCCGGAGCATCCACGGGAAGGCGGACCGTAATCATGGCGCCTTTGCCCCCATCGACTTCAGCCGGCGCATCCCGCAACTGGATCGTGCCACCGTGGTCATCTATGATTTTCTTGACGATGGCGAGCCCGAGCCCCGTGCCCTTGTCGCGCATGGTGGTATAAGGTTCGAGCAGACGGTGCCGGTTTTCACCCGGAAACCCGCGACCGTTGTCGATGATGTCGACACTGTATTCGCTGCCGTCAGTTGACCGCCCTGCCCGGACAATGATGGTCTTGCCCGAACGCTCATCACCGTCCGGAACCGCATCGATCGCCTCGGTGGCGTTCTTGATCAGATTGCCGAACGCCTGGCCCAGCATCCGCGGATCAAACTCTCCTTCAAGTGGCGTCTCGGGAAATTCCGTCACGAACTCAATATCATTCCGGCTGACTTCCCGCAAAAAAGTGGCGTCCTTGAGAATGTCACGCAGATCGCTGCGCGCCTTTGACGGTTTCGGCATCCGCGCGAAGGAGGAGAACTCATCGACCATCCGTCCGATATCCTCAACCTGGCGGATGATGGTGTTGGTACACTGATCGAAAATCGTGCGATCGTCTTCCGGAATCTGACGGCCATAACGGCGGCGGATGCGATCGGCGGACAACTGGATCGGCGTCAACGGGTTCTTGATCTCGTGGGCGATACGGCGGGCAACATCGGCCCAGGCGGTCGATCTCTGCGCGATCAGCAGGTCGGTGATGTCGTCAAGCGTGACGACAAAGGACACCAGACCGTCATGGCTTTCCTCACGCGACACCTTGACGTTGAGCGTGCGCTCCTTGCCTCCGCGATGCAACGTCACCTGGCCGGTCGCGGCGGAGCGTGGATGCATGGCGGCTTCGGCCATAATCGTCGCAAATTCCGGTGCCAGCACGGTAAATTGCTGCCCCTTCACCTCGGTCTGGCCGTCGCCCAGGGTTTGCCGTGCCGAGCGGTTGGCAATCGTCACCGCACCCCTGTGATCGACGCCAACAACGCCTGCAGACACGCCCGATAGCACCGCTTCGGTGAACCGGCGGCGATCGTCGATCTGGTCTTTGGCGGAGAGGATTTCATCACGCTGGCTTCGGATCTGCACGATCATGTTGTTGAACGTCTGCGCCAGCGAGCCGACGTCGCCATCCGAGGCGTGCACCGGAACCACCACATCGAGATTGCCGCTGGCCACGTCGTCGGATGCGCCGATGAGTATGCGGATCGGCCGGACCAGCCTGTCGGCGACGGCGATGGCTGTCCAGATCGCCGCCAGCAGAACAATAAGCGCAAACCCCAGATACAGAATGCCGAAGGCGAGTTGCAGCGATGCCCGCCCCTTCTCCAGCGTCTGATACTCCTGGGTCGCCTCCTCCATCAATCGCATTGATCGCATGACCTCCGGATCGACCACCCGGACGGTATAGAGCAATGTGTCATTGATCTGCTGTAGCGGCATCAGCGCGCCGACCAGATTGGTGACGCCCGGCGGAATCAGGGTTGGCTGGCCTTTGACGGCATCTGTCAGCGCCTGTTCGGGCACGGCCGGCAATGGTCTCTCGGTCTCGATGTCGGCCTGCAGGATGACGCTGCCATCTTCGCGCAACAGAAAGGCGCCCAGCAGGCCGCGGCCGATCGCCTGGCGGGTGATGAATTGGCTGAAGCCGATGCGATCCAGCGTGTATAGCGAGCGTGCATTGTCGAGATCATTGGCCATGGAGACCGTCTGGCCCTGCAGAAAACGCGCGTTTTCCAGCACATATGCCTGCGCCACCGACAGCGACGAATTGACGATCGACTTGGTCCGCATCGAAAACCAGCGGTCAAGCCCGACATCCAGCGTGATCGATGCGACGATGGCTACGAGAATGGCGGGAAGAATCGCCACGATGGAAAACAGCGCAACAATGCGGATGTGCAGCTTCGCCGCCGCTTTGCCCCGCCGCCGCGCCCTCAGCAGCATCCGGATTTCCAGATACACCAGTGTCACCAGGCCAATGACCAGGACCAGGTTGACCACGACAGCGCCGAGAACCACCTGATCGACCGGCTCGATCGGGGTCAGCCCAAGAAGAATCGCAAATGAAATCAAGGCGCTCAGGAAGGCAGTGATGACCAGCGCAAGGCCCGGAAGGCTAAACAGGTTGCGGCGCCGGCCGGCGTCTTGCCCGTCAGCCTGATGTCCAGCCGATTGCCGCCCGCCGCCGATGGCTGCGGGCCGGGCCGGTTCGGTATTCGTCAAACCAGGGGCCGTCTCAACCACCATCTGTTCCTCGCCACTCCACACTTGGTTGGGTCATATCGTTGCGAACAAGCAACAGATTGTGGCGAAAATGCAACTTCCCGGCACGGCCTGTCAAGCCATCCTTGCCGCACTGCCGCGGATCAGGCCGGGCGTGGCGAACGGTAGACACTGACCCCGAGTTCGCGGATCTTCTTGCGCAAGGTGTTGCGGTTCAGGCCGAGCAGTTCGGCGGCCTTGATCTGATTGCCGCGGGTGGCAGTCAGGGCTGCCATAATGAGGGGGTATTCGACCTCTTCCAGCACCCGTTGATACAGGCCCGTGGGCGGCAGCTCGTCTCCGAATCCGGAAAAATAGCGGCGCATGTTTTCCTCCACCGACTGGGCGATGGTCGCGGGTCCCATGGATGCCGAACCTTGCGGGGAGACCGGTTCGGGGGATTCGTTGCGGAGTTCGTTTTCGATGATCTCGCGGGTGATGACATCCTGCGGATAGAGCGCCATGACGCGGCGGACGACGTTTTCGAGCTCCCGCACATTGCCCGGCCAGGGATAGGCCTTGAGCAGCTCCAGCGCCTCGCCGTCAAAGCGCTTGGCATCGAGCCCCTCGCCGGCTGCGAAGCGGACAAAATGGCGGACCAGATCCGGCACATCCTCGGCCCGGTCCCGCAGTGAGGGCAACCGCAGCGGCACGACATTGAGCCGGTAATACAGATCCTCGCGGAACAGGCCCTGATTGATCAGGATCTTGAGGTCCTTGTTGGTGGCGGCGACAATCCTCACATCGGTCTTGATCGGGGTGCGGCCACCCACGGTGGTGTATTCACCCTGCTGCAGCACTCTCAACAGCCGGGTCTGGGCCTCCATCGGCATGTCGCCGATCTCGTCAAGAAACAACGTCCCGCCCTCGGCCTGTTCGAAGCGGCCGACGGATTTGGTCTGGGCGCCGGTAAAGGCGCCTTTTTCATGCCCGAACAGTTCGGATTCGATCAGATCACGCGGGATGGCGGCCATATTGATGGCAACCAGCGGACCCTTGCGCCGCTTGCCGTAGTCATGCAGCGCCCGCGCCACCAGCTCCTTGCCGGTTCCCGATTCCCCGGTAATCATCAAGGTCAGATCGGTCTGCATCAGCCGCGCCAGGACGCGGTAGATTTCCTGCATGGCAGCAGAACGCCCAACCAGCGGCATGCCTTCAGCGGATTCTTCGGGCTGGGCGGCAAGCTTGCGCGGTTCGGACAGCGCCCGGCCGATGGTGCCGATCAACTCGCTCAGATCGAAAGGTTTGGGAAGATAGTCGTAAGCCCCGCCCTCCGATGCCTTGATTGCGGTCATGAAGGTGTTTTGCGCGCTCATCACCAGCACCGGAAGGTCCGGGCGCGCCCTGCGGATGCGTGGCAGCATGTCGAAGGCGTTCTCGTCCGGCATGATCACATCAGTGACCACCAGATCGCCATCGCCAGCCGATACCCAGCGCCACAGAGTCGCTGCATTGGACGTAACGCGCACATCATAGCCGGCCCGGGTCAGGGCCTGGTTGAGCACGGTGCGGATCGCGGCGTCATCGTCAGCAACAAGTATCGTGGCTTTGCCCATCAATTCAGTCCTCTTGGCCGGAGGCATGGCCCGTGTGGGACGGCAGCGGCTTGATCGGCCGTCCGTCGGGCG
Organism: Hoeflea sp. YIM 152468; assembly: GCF_029210485.1. Taxonomy (GTDB): domain Bacteria; phylum Pseudomonadota; class Alphaproteobacteria; order Rhizobiales; family Rhizobiaceae; genus Hoeflea. The sequence goes on along the minus strand of NZ_JARGET010000023.1, from coordinate 18,196 downwards.
AAACCGGCATTAGCACCCGGAAAACGGTCTCGCGGCTCTGGCTGTCACATTCAACGATACCGCCATGACCGCCGACGATCTTGGCAACCAGCGCCAGACCGAGGCCCGAGCCGTTGGTCTTGGTGGTGATGAAGGGATCGAACAGGTGCGAGACCAGCTCGTGTGGAACGCCGGGACCATTGTCCTGCACACAGAATTCAAGCGGCAGCGAGATCTTGTCGCGTGTGCCGGCGACCGACAGCTTGATGCCGGGCCGGTAGGCCGTGGTCAGAACGATTTCGCCATTGGGATCATCGCCGATCGATTCGGCGGCGTTCTTGACCAGATTGAGGAACACCTGCACCAGCTGGTCGCGGTTGGCATAGACCGAGGGAAGCGACGGATCATAGAGTTCGACGAACTTGATATGGCGGGCGAACCCGGCCTTGGCCACCGCCTTGACGTGGTCGAGCACCGAATGGATGTTGACGGTGGTGCGGTCCACCGGACGCTCGTCGGAGAAGATTTCCATGCGGTCCACCAGCGAGACGATGCGGTCGGTCTCATCGCGGATCAGCCGTGCCAGCGAGCGGTCTTCCTCGCCAACCGACATTTCCAGCAATTGCGCCGCGCCGCGGATGCCCGACAGCGGGTTCTTGATTTCATGTGCCAGCATCGATGCCAGTCCGCTGACCGAACGCGCGGCGGCACGGTGGGTAAGCTGACGGTCGATCTTGTCGGCCATCGAGCGCTCCTGGAACACCACCACGACGTTACCGGGCATCCCTGCCACCGGCGCGACATAGAGATCAACGAGCTTGTCGCTGCCCAGCCGTGGCGAGCTGAGATCGACCCGGTACTCATTGACGGCCGCGCTGCGTTCGCGCACCTGCCCAATGAGTTCGAGAAGCGGGCTGCCGAACGGAATGAAGTCGTCGATCCTGTGCCTGCCGAGATGGGCCGCACTGGCGCCGAAGAAGTTTTCCGCTTCCCAATTGGCAAAGCAGACGACACTGCCGGCGTTGACCATGATCACCGGATGCTGGATGGCGTTGAGCACCATGGTGGTGGTGCCGGCGTCGATGACGCTCGCCTGTTCGCCACCTTTTGCGCTCACGCCGCACTCTCCAGCACCGACGCCTGCAAGCTCGCCGCCAGCGCCTGAGCAAACATATCGAAAACTTCATCGGCCCGGCGCGCCGTCATCAGGGCGGTTTTGACCGCAGCCGGGGTTTCCGGCGCCAGCGTCTCGAGATACCAGCCGATGTGCTTGCGCGCATGGCGCACGCCGACGTCTTCACCGTAATGCGAGATCATCATCCGGTAATGGGCAAGCGCCACGGCCTGGCGGGCGGCAGCCCCGGCCGGAACCTCGTCCGATCCGGCCAGTTCGCCGCAAATCCAGGGCTGGCCGCGCGCGGCGCGCCCGACCATCACCGCGTCGGCGCCCGAGCGGCGCAGGCACTCGGCAATATCGGCGGGCGAGGTGACATCACCATTGGCGATCAACGGAACGCTGACCGCGTCGCGAACCCGGGCGATGGCATCCCAATTGGCAACACCGTCGTAAAACTGCATGCGGGTGCGGCCATGAATGGTGATCATCTGCACGCCGGCGGCTTCGGCGCGGGCTGCAATCAACGGCGCATTGTGGCTGTCATCATCCCAGCCGAGACGCATTTTCAGCGTTACCGGAACCGAAACCGCCTTGACGGTCGCCGCGATCAATTCAAGCGCATGGTCGGGATCGCGCATGAGCGCTGACCCCGAATAGCCGCCGGTCACCTTCTTGGCCGGACAGCCCATGTTGATGTCGATCATGGCAGCGCCCGCGGCCTCTGCAATCCGGGCTGCCTCACCCATCCATCCGGCCTCGCGGCCGGCAAGCTGCACCACATGCGGATCAATGCCGTCCCCCCGCAACCGCACCAGCGATTCGCGGCTGTCGGTGACCAGCTCGCGGCTCGCGACCATTTCGGTGAACACCAGCCCTGCCCCATGCTGCCAGGCCAGTTGCCGGAACGGCAGATCAGAGATGCCCGACAAGGGCGCCAGAAACACCCGGTTTCGCGCGGTTACCGGCCCGATCTGAAGCGGTTGACTGAGACTGGCTTTAATATTCTGCATGCGTATCGTGCAACTTTTCTGATTGCCCTTTTTTTAGACAAACCATTCGGGCTTGCCAAGTCGAATTCGGTCGGCGGACGATAAAAATGCAAAAGGGCTTTTTTCCCCCCGGCGCAAGCCTTAGAGACAGGATGTGGTGAACTCGCCCACAAGAACCGCTAATTTCGAGGAAATCGCCATGGCGCATGAAGACCCGTCCCCCCACCCGCTGCCGGATGTCCGGACCGGCAACGGCTATGATGTCCATCGGCTGGTGGATGGCACCCATGTTACTCTTTGCGGCGTCGAGATCCCGCATGATCAGCGGCTTGACGGCCATTCCGACGCCGATGTCGGCCTGCACGCGCTGACCGATGCGCTGCTGGCGACATGCGCTGCGGGCGATATTGGCGATCATTTTCCGCCGTCTGATCCGCAATGGCATGGCGCCGCCTCGCACATCTTTCTCAGCCACGCAGCCGCGATCGTGCGCGACGCCGGCGGCGTGATCCTGAATGTCGATGTCACGCTGATCGCCGAAGAGCCGAAGATCGGGCCGCACCGGCTGGCCATGCGCTCCGCCCTTGCCGGCATTCTCGGCATTTCGGTCGAGCGCTGTTCGGTCAAGGCCACCACCCATGAGACCATCGGCAGCATCGGCCGCCGCGAGGGCATTGCGGCCATCGCCACTGCCTCTGTCGTGTATGGCCATCGGTCATGAGTGATGGGGAGATGAAGGACGGGGCCGCGCGGCAAACGGCATTGCTCGACGAGATCGGCGCCGACTGCCACAGGCTGGCACAGGAGCTGGTTGACTCGTTCTCCGTCGCCGGCGCGCGGGTGGCGACGGCCGAATCCTGCACCGGCGGCCTGATCGCCGCAGCCATCACGGACGTGCCCGGTTCGTCAGCGGTGTTTGAGCGCGGATTTGTGACCTATTCCAACCCGGCCAAGCAGGACATGCTCGGCGTGCGCGACACCACACTCGATAGCTATGGTGCGGTGTCGGCGCAGGTCGCCACCGAAATGGTGCTCGGGGCACGCCGCCGGTCGGGGGCCAGTTTCGCGGTTTCGGTGACAGGCGTCGCCGGTCCAGGCGGCGGCTCGGCCATCAAACCGGTCGGGCTGGTGTGGATGGGGCTTTCGGGGCCGGGAGACCTGACCAGTGTGATCGAGCTGCGCTGGGACCCGGCCTGGAGCCGCGCGCTGATCCGGGCTGCCACAGTCCGCGCTGCACTCGAAGCGCTGATCGGCCGCCTGGCGCAGCCGACGCGAGGTCAGGAAACGCCGGGCTCGCCGTAAATCTCCCGGGCGCGTTTTTCAAACGCCTCGGCAAACATGCGGAAGGCCCGGTCGAACATGGCGCCCATCAGCACGCCGAGCATTCTGCTCTTGAATTCGTAGTCGATAAAGAACCGCACCTCGCATCCGCCATCATCGCGCGGCTCGAAGGTCCACTTGTTGTCGAGATATCTGAACGGCCCGTCGAGGTATTTGACGTTGATCTCCCGTTCATCCGGATCGAGCAAAACCTGGCTGGTGAAGGTTTCGCGGATCTTCTTGTAGCCCACCGTCATGTCGGCGATCAGCAATGTCCTGGTATCGCGCTCCTTGCGCGAGCGCACGCTCAGCGCCTCGCACAACGGCAAGAACTCGGGATAGCGCTCGACATCGGCGACCAGATCGAACATCTGGCGCGGCGAGTGCGGTATGGAACGTGTGGTGGTGTAGGTTGGCATCGGTTCAACTGGCGACGAGCGCGCCCGCCATTCTGGCCTCCCGGTTGGCTTTGAGACGGGCGAAATCATCGCCGGCGTGGTGTGACGAGCGGGTCAGCGGGCTCGACGAGACCATCAGAAACCCCTTGGTGTAGGCGATCTTCTCGTAGCTCTTGAACTCGTCGGGGGTCACGTAGCTCATCACCTCGTGGTGCTTGCGGGTCGGCTGCAGATATTGCCCGATGGTCATGAAATCGACATCGGCCGAACGCAGATCGTCCATCAGCTGCAGCACTTCGTTGCGCTCCTCACCCAGCCCCACCATGATGCCGGATTTGGTGAACATGGCCGGATCGAGTTCCTTGACCCGCTGCAAAAGCCTGAGCGAGTGGAAATAGCGTGCGCCGGGACGGACGGTGAGGTAATTGCCGGGCACGGTTTCAAGATTGTGGTTGAAGACGTCGGGCCTGGCTGCGACCACGCGCTCGAGTGCGCCGGGCTTGCGCAGGAAATCCGGTGTCAGGATTTCGATCGTCGTCTCGGGCGACGCGGCACGGATGGCAAAGATCACCTTCTCGAAATGCTCGGCGCCGCCATCATCGAGATCATCGCGATCGACGGAGGTAACGACGACATGCATCAGCCCCATCTGCTTGACCGCCTTGGCGACGTTCTCCGGCTCGTTCACATCCAGCGCATTGGGCTTGCCGGTGATGACATTGCAGAAGGCGCAGGCGCGGGTGCAGATCTCGCCCATGATCATGAAAGTGGCGTGCTTCTTGTCCCAGCATTCGCCGATATTGGGACAGCCGGCCTCCTCGCAGACGGTGACGAGATTGTTCTGCTTCACGATCGAGCGGGTTTCCTGATAGCCCTTCGAGGTCGGCGCCTTGACCCTGATCCATTCCGGCTTGCGCTTGACCTCGGTATCAGGCCGATTCTGCTTTTCCGGATGCCGGATACGCCGGACTTCAGGTTTTGCGGCTTCACGATTGGTGACGTCGAGAATGGTGACCATGACAAGGCCCTTTATGTGCGTTGTGGTTCAGCCGCGCTTCGAGCGGCCGAAAACCCAGAGAATCAGGATCGCGCCCACAATGGCGACCACCAGATTTCCGGCAAATCCGTAGTAATTGATGTTGAGCACGCCCGCGAGCGCGCCGCCGACGAAGGAGCCGGCAATGCCGACCAGCATGTTGGTCAGCAAGCCGTGCTCCCGGTTCATGGCGCGTTCGGCGACATATCCGGCAATCAGACCAACCAGCAGCAGGCCGAAGAAGCCGAGCCCCGGCATCGCCAAAAACCCCATCTGCACCTCCATCATCGCCGTTTGTCTCCTTGTGCCGCCGCGCCGAGCGCCCGCATGATCAACCAGAATGTAAGACCGAGCATCAGTCCCATCAATGCCAGGATGGCGGATAACGAGACGATCCCCGCCAAACCCTCAAGCCGGACAGACCCGAACTCGACCGCACCGCGGCCGCGAATGGCGGCCAGCCCCGCCACCGCGCCCAAGCCTGCGCCGCCGATCACCGGCAGCAGCACGGCCCTTGGCAGGCGGCGAGACCCGCTCACGCGTTGAGCGCCCGTCCGTAGGCGTCGAGCACGCTTTCCTTGAGCGTTTCCGAAATCGTCGGATGCGGGAAGACGGTGTGCATCAGCTCTTCCTCGGTGGTTTCCAGATTCATCGCCACGACAAAGCCCTGGATCAGCTCGGTGACTTCGGCGCCAACCAAATGCGCGCCGAGCAATTCGCCGGTCTTCTTGTCGAAAATGGTCTTGACCATGCCCTGGTCCTCGCCCAGTGCGATGGCCTTGCCGTTGGCAACGAACGGGAAACGTCCGACGCGAATATCACGGCCCAGTTCCCTGGCCCTGGCTTCGGTGAGGCCGACGGAAGCGACCTGCGGGTTGCAATAGGTGCAGCCGGGGATCTTGAGCTTGTCCATCGGGTGGACATTGGGCAGGCCGGCGATCTTCTCGACGCAAATGACGGCTTCGTGCTCGGCCTTGTGCGCCAGCATCGGCGGACCGGCAACATCGCCGATGGCATAGAGTCCGGGGACATTGGTCCTGCCGTAGCCATCGATGACAATGCAGCCGCGATCGGTCTTCACACCAAGCGCCTCGAGCCCGAGATTTTCGATGTTGCCCTGGACACCGACAGCCGAGATCATCCGGTCAGCGGTGATCTTTTCGATCTTGCCGTCCTTGAGCTCGACATGGGCGGTGACCGAATCGGCGGCCTTGTCGACCTTTGTGACCTTGGCTTCGAGCAGAATCTTCATGCCCTGCTTGTCGAACTGCTTCTTTGCGAAAGCCGAGATTTCGGCATCTTCGACCGGCATCACAGCCTTCATCACCTCGACCACGGTCACATCCACACCCATGGTGCGGTAGAAGGAGGCGAATTCGATACCGATGGCGCCGGAGCCCATGACCAGCAGCGACTTAGGCATCTTGTCGGGCTTCATCGCCTCGAAATAGGTCCAGATCAGCTTGCCGTCGGGCTCGATGCCGGGCAGTGCCCGCGGCCGCGCGCCGGTGGCGACGATGATGTGCTTGGCGGTGTAGGTGCCCTCGCCCAGCGTGGTCTTGGGGATCGGCCCCTGCGGCTCGACGATCTTCTTGGTGGTTTTTGAAACCGCGATCTCGCCCGGTTTGGTCAGCTTGGCTTCGCCCCAGATGACATCGACCTTGTTCTTCTTCATCAGGAAGCCGACGCCGCCATTCATCCGTTCGGCAATGCCGCGCGAGCGCTTGATGATGGCGTCAAGATCGGGAGTGACCGAGCCTTCGAGCTTGAGGCCGTAGTTCTTGGCGTGCTCGGCAAGATGCAGCACTTCGGCCGAGCGCAGCAGAGCCTTGGTCGGAATGCAGCCCCAGTTGGAGCAAATGCCGGCCAGATGTTCGCGCTCGACCACGGCGGCCTTCAGACCAAGCTGGGCGGCGCGGATGGCCGCGATGTAGCCGCCGGGGCCGGCGCCGATGATGATCACGTCGTAACTGTTTGACACGCCTCGTCTCCTTTGAGTCAGGGCGGACGGATCGGCATCCGCCCTGCCATCTGTACGGGCCTGTCGGGTCCTATCCCGTCAGCATCCCGTAGATTTCGTCCTTGAGCTTCAGGCGCTGCTTGCGCATCGATTCCATAGTGAAATCATCTGTCGGCTCGACATTGGTTTCAGCGCGGTGGATGGCCCGGTTGAGGTCGTGATAGGCATCGGAGAGCTTGGCGAAATGGTCATCGTCCTGCTTCATCTCATGCATTTTCTCAACATGCTCGGGAAATTCCTCCGGCAGTTCGTTGGGCGTATGTGACATCAATCATCTCCTCGTTGTCTGGTGATGACTGCACTCTATCCGCCCGGTCCGTGTTCTCCTTGACCCTGGTCAACTGCTTCGCGCACAACCGCTCAAATCGCATGCGATGCGATCAAAGGCGCATACGCCACTTCCATGTGCTGCAGCACCTTGCGGTGTTGACCGCCTGGCGCTGCGTTCATCAATGCCCCAGCAACAACCTTGTTACCGGCGCCAGGCCCCGCCCGATGGCGCGGGTGTTCTCCGCATCCAGATGGACGCCGTCGATCGGCGAACACCGCGCCACCGATCCCGCGTCGAAAAATCCGGCACCGGTGTCATCGGCCAGATCGGCATAGAACGACGCCAGCATCACCGACTGGGCGACCCCGCCTTCAAACATCGCGGCGAAGTCGGGATCAGCGGTTTGAACCAGCGGTGGCGGTGAGACCACCAGGATCTGCGGCGCCTCCTGCTCCACCGGCCAGGCGTGCAACCGGACCAGGTCCAGCAGCCGCCGGATGCCTTTCGATGCCGCATGGGCGGTGCCAGCGATGACCGGCTTCATGTCGTTCGATCCAAGCATGAAGATGACCAGATCGAGCGGCGCGTGGGCATGCAGCGCAGTCGGCAGCGTGCGCGCGCCGTTGCGGTCGCAATCACCGGTGTGATCATCAAATGCCGTGGTCCGGCCATTGAGCCCGTCGGCGGTCACATGCACGCCCTCGCCCAGCGCTGACGCCAGCACCGAGGGCCAGCGGTCCGCGAGCCCATGCCGGGCCCGGGTCTTGGGGTCATAGCCCCAGGTGAGAGAGTCGCCATAGCAGAGGACTGTTTTCATGGTTTCACAACGCCATTTGCAGCGCGCATTTGCTTGAGCGTCGGGCCAATCATGTCTGTCGATTCGGTCATGATATCCTCCTACTCCCTCAAGCTACGGCTTCAATATGATGCGCGCGGCAGGCAAAGTCACCCGCCTGTCTCAGACGTGACCCAGCTTGCGCAGGCCCAGCGCCACGAACAGGAACAGCACGCCGTTGGAGATCAGTTCGATGCCGAGCAGCAGACCCAGAACAGTCGTCGCCGTCGACGGCAGACCGGCAAGGATCATCACGCCGAGCACAGCCGAGACAAGGCCCGAGACCAACACCCAGACCCAGCCGGACGCGGGCTTGAGCGCCAGAGCGAACATAATCTTGGCAACGCCGATCACCAGGAAGAGCACCGCCACCAGCAAGGTCAGCGACACCGATCCCGCGAGCGGATCGGCAACCAGCACGAAGCCGACGATAAGCGACAGCGCACCGATGCCGAGCGACCAGATGAAGCCGGGCCAGTCCCGAATTCTGAAGGCATGGACCACCTGGACGACACCCTGGATGAGAAAGATCCAACCGGCCAGAACAACGGCGAGAATGGTCGCACCGAACGGATTGAGCAGCGCCAGAAAACCGCCGACAATGCAGATCACCGCCAGCACGGCCATCCAGGTCCAGGTCTTGCTGAAACGCTCGTCCACACCATGATCAGCCATAACCGCGTCCTCCAGTGTTGATCGTCAAGTCGCTCAGACCAGCATTCCCATCGGGCTTTCGATGTAGCCCTTGAAGGCCGCCAGCAATTCGGCGCCGAGCGCACCGTCAACGGCGCGGTGATCGGTTGACAACGTGACGCTCATCACCGTGGCTATCGCCAAGGCACCATCCTTGACAACGGCGCGCTGTTCGCCGGCGCCGACGGCCAGAATGGTGGCATGCGGCGGGTTGATGACGGCGGCAAAGTCCTTGACCCCCATCATGCCCATGTTGGACACGGCAGTGGTGCCGCCCTGGTATTCTTCTGGCTTGAGCTTGCGCTCCTTGGCCCGCTTGCCCAGATCCTTCATCTCGCCCGAGATCGCTGACAGCGTCTTGAGTTCAGCCGAGCGCACGATCGGGGTGATCAGCCCGCCCGGAATCGAGACGGCGACGCCGACATCGGAATGCTTGTGCATGACCATATTCTCGTCCGTCCAGGAAACATTGGCGTCCGGCACATCGCGCAGCGCCAGCGCCAGCGCCTTGATCACCATGTCGTTGACCGAGAGCTTGTAGGCGGGCTTGCCGTCCTTGACCGGGGCCGCCTTGTTGAGCTGGGCCCGCAGCGCCAGCAGCGCATCCAGCTCGCAATCGACGGTGACGTAGAAATGCGGGATGGTCTGCTTGGATTCCTGCAGCCGGCGGGCAATGGTCTTGCGCATGCCGTCATGCTTGACCAGCTCGTAGGAGCCTTCGGTGAAATTCTTCAGAACGGCATCATCGGACATGCCCTTTGGAGCCGCGGCGGCAGGTGCAGCGGCTGCGGCTGCCGGAGCCTTACCGGTGCCCGAAGCGATTGCCGCCTCGACATCCTTCTTGACCACGCGGCCATGCGGGCCGGAGCCTGTGATCTGCGCCACGTTGACGCCCGCGTCCCTGGCAATGCGGCGCGCCAGGGGCGACGAGAACACGCGCTCGCCGTCTTCTACCGGCGCAGGAGGGGCAGCAGGCGCAGCCGGATTGGCGTCGCGGATCGGCTTGCTGTCCGTGGAAGGAGCGGCTTGTGTTGCGGCTGTGTCAGCCTTCGCAGCCTCGGCGGGTTTTGGCGCAGGGGCTGGAGCGGCATCGCCGCCGCTCTTTGCGGCGTCCTCGACACTTTCGCCTTCCGCGGCGAGAATGGCGATCACCGCATTGACCTTGACGCCTTCGGTACCGGCGGCAACGACGAGCTTGGCCACGGTGCCTTCATCGACGGCTTCGACTTCCATCGTCGCCTTGTCGGTCTCGATCTCGGCGATGACATCGCCGGCGCTGACCGTGTCGCCTTCCTTGACCAGCCATTTGGACAGGTTTCCCTCTTCCATGGTTGGCGACAGGGCGGGCATTGTGATGTTGATAGGCATCTTCCGGACCTCCCCTTACGCCGTATAGGTGACGGCTTTGACGGCCTCGATGATCTCGGCGACGTTCGGCAGTGCGAGCTTTTCGAGATTGGCGGCGTAGGGCATGGGAACATCCTTGCCCGCGATGGTGATGATCGGCGCGTCGAGATAATCGAACGCCTGTTGCTGCACACGCGTGGCGATTTCGGTGCCGACGGAGGATTGCGGAAAGCCTTCCTCGACGGTGACCAGGCGACCGGTCTTCTTCACACTTTCAATCACGGTCGGCAGGTCCATCGGACGGATGGTCCGAAGGTCGATCAATTCGACATCAATGCCGAGCTTGGAGAGCTCCTCGATCGCCTTGAGGGCATAGGTCATGCCGATACCAAAGGAGACGATGGTGACGTCGGCGCCGGCCTTGTGGATGCGGGCCTTGCCAATCGGCAGGACGAAATCATCGATTTTCGGCACATCGAATGTCTGGCCGTAAAGGATCTCGTTTTCGAGGAAAATGATCGGGTTGGGATCGCGGATGGCGGCTTTGAGCAGGCCTTTCGCGTCAGCCGCCGAATAGGGCATGACCACCTTGAGGCCGGGAATATGGCTGTACCAGGCCGCATAGCACTGCGAATGCTGGGCGCCGACGCGGGCCGCCGCGCCGTTGGGGCCGCGGAAGACAATCGGTGCGCCCATCTGACCGCCCGACATATACAGCGTCTTGGCAGCCGAATTGACGATCTGGTCAATTGCCTGCATGGCGAAGTTGAAGGTCATGAACTCGACGATCGGCTTCAGCCCGGCCATGGAGGCGCCAACGCCGAGACCGGCAAAGCCGTGTTCGGTAATCGGCGTGTCGACAACGCGCCTGTCGCCGAATTCCGCAAGCAACCCTTGCGTGATCTTGTAGGCCCCCTGGTACTCGGCCACTTCCTCGCCCATGACGAAGACGTCGTCGTCGGCGCGCATTTCCTCGGCCATGGCATCGCGAAGCGCCTCGCGCACGGTGGTCGGAACCATCTCGGTGCCTTCGGGGATTGACGGATCGGAAACCGCGGTGTTGGCAACCGGCGCCTTCGGCGCGGCCGGCACAGGCGCGGCTGCATCGGATTTTGCGTCGGCCTCGGCTGCCTTGGGCGCGGCGGACGGTGCAGCTTCGGCAGCCTTCGGCGCGCCGATGTCGGAAGCGCTCTCGCCCTCTTCCAGAATCACGCCGATAACAGCGTTGACCTTGACGTTTTCGCTGCCGGCAGGAACGACGATCTTGCCGAGCACACCCTCGTCGACGGCTTCGACCTCCATGGTGGCCTTGTCGGTTTCAATTTCGGCCAGCACATCGCCGGAGGCGATCGTGTCGCCCTCGTTTTTCAGCCATTTGGACAACGTGCCTTCTTCCATTGTCGGGGAAAGCGCGGGCATCAGGATATCTATCGTCATGGTGGTTCCCTCCCCTTACAGCAGAATATCGGTGTAGAGCTCGGAGGCATCCGGCTCCGGATTGTTCTGGGCGAAATCCGCCGCGTCGGCGACCACTTCACGCACCTGCTTGTCGATGGCCTTGAGGTCATCTTCGCCGGCATGTTTGAGCTTGAGAATGCGCGCCTTGACCTGCTCGATCGGATCGTGCTCGGAGCGCATCTTCTGCACCTCGTCCTTGGTGCGGTACTTCGCCGGGTCGGACATCGAATGGCCGCGATAGCGGTAGGTCAGCATTTCGAGAATGATCGGACCCTTGCCTGCGCGGCAATGGGCGACCGCCTCGATGGCGGCGGCGTGTACCGCGCGCACATCCATGCCATCAACCTGATGCCCCGGAATGCCGAAGGACGCGCCCCGCAACGAGAAATTCGACTGGGCGGTGGAGCGCTCCGTCGAGGTGCCCATGGCGTAGCGATTGTTCTCGATGATGTAGACAACCGGCAGCTTCCACAAGGCCGCCATGTTGAAACTCTCATAGACCTGACCCTGGTTGGCCGCGCCGTCACCGAAATAGGTGAGAGAAACATTGTCGTTGCCACGATAGCGGTTGGCAAAGCCCAGCCCGGTGCCCAGCGACACCTGCCCGCCAACGATGCCATGGCCGCCGTAGAAATCCTTTTCCTTGGAGAACATGTGCATGGAGCCACCCTTGCCACGCGAGTAGCCATCGCGGCGTCCGGTCAGCTCGGCCATGACGCCGCGCGGCTCCATGCCGCAAACCAGCATATGACCGTGATCACGGTAGCCGGTAATGACCTGATCGCCGTCCTTGAGCGCCATCTGCATGCCGACAACGACAGCTTCCTGACCGATGTAGAGGTGACAGAATCCGCCGATGAAGCCCATGCCGTAAAGCTGGCCGGCCTTCTCTTCGAACCGGCGGATCATCAGCATCTCGCTATAGGCCTTGATCTCGGCGGCCTTGTCGAAATCGGTAATCCCGCCGTTCAGCCCGCTTTTTTCGGCAGGCTTCTTGCGGGATGCGGCTGTGGCGGTTTTACGGGGTGCCATATCATCCTCCCAAAGGTCATCTAATCTTGACCATAGGGAAATTGCAGATGATCAGCAAGCGTATAAACGCATAGCTGATATTCCAACTAATCCATTGATTTAACTAGACAATCATTCGATTAACTGAATTCAGGTTAACTCAGTTAAATCAGTTGAAATAGACGACCTCGTCCGCACGGGCGACATTGAGCAGCGCCCGCGCCCGTTCGTCGAGCATATCAGCTTCCACCGCGCCGTCGCTCAACAACATCACCTTGCGTTCCAGATGTTGCCTGCGTTCTTCCAGGCTTGCAAGCCGTTCCGTCAATTCGACACGTCGAATCTCCAGCGCTTCGGCTGAATCCAGCCCGTAAGCACCGTGCCAGGAGTGATAGCCAAAATAGGAAAAGCAAGCCACCGAGAGAACCGGAATGACCCACCGGCCCCAGAACCGCTTTTTCTTGAATTGTGTCCGCATTCGAAAAACGCCTTACCCGTGCGAGTGGGCAAGGATCGCATCCTCATGCTTAAAATAGCGTTAGCTCAATCAGCGAAACCGAACAGAAAGGCCCGCGCAAGCGGCGCGGGCCCTGATCAGTTTTTCCTCACGGCCGACGGTGAAGGGTTCACCCGCCCGGTCAGGTGCGCAGGCCCGGTCAGGTGCGCAGGACGGACGTTCCGGCGTAGGCGGCTTCGACGTCGAGTTCTTCCTCGATGCGAATGAGCTGGTTGTATTTCGCCAGCCGGTCGGAGCGCGACAGCGATCCGGTCTTGATCTGACCGCAATTGGTGGCAACCGCCAGATCGGCGATGGTCGAATCCTCGGTCTCGCCGGACCGGTGGCTCATCACAGCAGTGTAGCGCGCCTTGTGCGCGGTTTCGACCGCATCGAGCGTTTCCGACAAGGTGCCGATCTGGTTGACCTTGATCAGGATCGAGTTGGCAACGCCCATCTTGATGCCGTCGCGCAACCGGGCGGAGCTGGTGACGAACAGATCGTCGCCGACCAGCTGGCACCGGTCACCGATCTTGCCGGTGAGGGACTTCCAACCGTCCCAGTCATCCTCTCCCATGCCGTCCTCGATCGAAATGATCGGGTACTTGGCCTGCAGTTCGGCCAGATAGTCGGCCATGGCTTCGGGCTCGAGCGCCCGGCCTTCGCCGTCAAGCTGATATTTGCCGTCCCGGAAGAACTCGGTGGCGGCACAGTCAAGCGCCAGATGAATATCCTCACCCGGACGGTAGCCGGCCTTCTCGATCGACTTCATGATGAAATCGAGCGCATCGGGCGCGCTCTTGAGGTCAGGCGCAAAGCCACCTTCGTCGCCGACATTGGTGTTGTAACCGCCGGCCGAGAGCTCCTTTTTCAAGGTATGAAACACTTCCGAGCCCATGCGCACGGCGTCGCGGAAGCTTTCCGCGCCAACCGGCATGATCATGAACTCCTGGAAATCGATCGGATTGTCGGCGTGGGCGCCGCCATTGATGATGTTCATCATCGGAACCGGCAGCAGACGCGCATTGGCGCCGCCGACATAGCGGTACAGCGGCAGACCGCTCGACTGGGCTGCGGCACGGGCGGCGGCGAGCGAGACGCCGAGAATGGCGTTGGCGCCGAGCTTGCTCTTGTTGGCAGTCCCGTCGAGGGCGATCATTTCCTTGTCGAGGGCAATCTGGCCTTCGGCATCCATGCCGCAAATGTGGTCGCGCAGCGCGCCGTTGACGGCGGCGACGGCATTTTCCACCCCCTTGCCCAGATAGCGGCTGCCGCCGTCACGCAGTTCAACGGCTTCATGGGCGCCAGTGGAGGCGCCGGAGGGAACCATGGCGCGGCCCATGGAGCCGTCTTCAAGATGGACATCGACCTCAACCGTCGGGTTTCCGCGGCTGTCGAGGACTTCCCGTCCGACAATATGGATAATGGCGGTCATGGTGTGGTTCCTTCATATAAGTGGCTTGGGCCAAGGCGGCTGTGTGCCGTCTTAGCGCACAGCGGCGAAAAATCAATTGCCGGTCGCGCCGCGGTGGACTTATCCCAACATCGAAGCTCAGAGGCAGCGCCGGCTGATCCGGATCCAATCTACACTCTACACCCCACAAGGCCGCCGGGGACAAACCGGCGCCTTGTTTTTCTTACCCGGCCGATCGCGGCATGCAATCGCAGACCATCTTCAGCCGGCCTGGTGTTTGGCCACGGCGTCGAAAGCCATCAGGGTTTCGAGCAATCGCGGCATGGCGTCAAGCGGCACCATGTTGGGGCCATCCGACGGAGCGTTGTCGGGATCCTCGTGGGTCTCGATGAACAGGGCTGCAACACCAACGGCGACGGCGGCGCGGGCCAGGGTCTCGACGAATTCGCGCTGGCCGCCGGAGGAGCCGCCCTGCCCGCCGGGCTGCTGCACCGAATGGGTGGCGTCAAACACCACCGGCGCGCCCATGGCGGCCATGATCGGCAAGGCGCGGAAGTCGGAGACAAGCGTGTTGTAGCCGAAGGAGGCGCCGCGCTCGGTCAAGAGCACATTGGCATTGCCGCTTTCGGTGACCTTGGCGAGCACGTTCTTCATGTCCCAGGGCGCCAGGAACTGACCTTTCTTGACGTTGATGACGCGGCCGGTGGCGGCGGCGGCGATCAGGAGATCGGTCTGACGGCACAGAAAGGCCGGGATCTGCAAGATGTCGACAGCCGCGGCAACGGTGGCGCATTGCGCCTCGGTGTGAACATCGGTGATCACCGGCAGGCCGAGTTCGGCCCGGATGTCGGCAAAGACCGTGAGCGCCTTGTCGAGGCCGAGACCGCGCGTGCCCGTGAGCGAGGTGCGGTTGGCCTTGTCGAAGGAGGATTTGTAGACCAGCCCGATGCCGAGCTTGCCGCAGATTTCCTTCAGCCTGCCGGCAATCTCGAAGGCGTGCGCGCGGCTCTGCATCTGGCAGGGGCCGGCGATCAGTGTCAGCGGCAGATGATTGCCGAAGGCAACTGTGCCGGCGGTGACGGTGGAATTGGGCGTGGCGGTCATCGGGTTTCCTCAAAACAGTAACAGGCGCCCTGCCCCGGCGCCGGGTCGACAATCAGCCGGCCCGCGACCTGACGGGCGGCCAGGCCATTTTCCAGCAACAGCGCCGCGGTCGCCGCCAGGTCATCGACCTTGTAGACCACGGCGCGGCCGATCAGGCCGCGATCGCGCGAGGTGTCGGGCAGACCCAGATGAACCCCCATGCCGGCCTTGTTCAGGACGGTGATGGCGGCGCCGTCGAGCTTGATCGACATGCCGAAGGAATTGGCGTCGACCTCGCGGTTGCAGGCAAGCTCCTGGATGAAATACTGGAAATCGGTCGGATTGGGTTCCGACAGGATGATTTCGGAGATGCCGGTGACGCCGTTCCTGTGCGTCGTCAGTTGCGAACGGTCGGCGGCGGGCACATTGATGCGCTCGACTGCGAAACCGAAGAAATCGGGGCTGCGCAGATCGGACGCAAACGCAAGCCGGAAGCTCGCCGTCTGCTCGGAGCCGTCGGTCGATTGCATCGGCCGGGAGAAGGCCAGCATCGCGCCACCGGACATGCCGAGCGCAACAAAGCGGGCATGATCGGCTTCGGCTTGCTTCGAGCCGACCACCAGCGCGGAAAATCCGGTGTCGCCCTGGCGGAAGCGGAAGGCCTGGTCACGGGCGACGAAGACATTGCCTTGCCGCGCGGCCGCCTCGCAGTCCTCGCGCGAGGCGATGGCCAGCGGTTCGAGATAGGTGCCGTCGGCGAAAAACACACAGGCGTTCTCGGTGCCGAAGGGATGCAGCGCGTCGGCGGCGACGGTGAAACCAAGCGCTGAATGCCGCGCGCGCGCAGTGTCGAGATCCTCGACCGGCAGCACAAGGTGATCGAGAGGACGTGGGGATCGCGGTGAGGACATTTGAGGCGTTACTCCATTTCGCCCTCCCCTTACCAGCAAGGCCCAAGCCGGTGCAACACCAAGGCCACCGGTTGCCCGCGCCAGCTTGGCCGGCGTTTGCGGCCTTGCAAAGCCTTGCGTCAATCGCGGACAGACGGTAATCAGATACGGGTTGCAAACGGGAGCAAGTTTTGACCGGGCTGATTGCAGGCGCACTGCGCCATTGCCGAAAATCCCTGACCATGATTGCGCTGCTGGCAGCGGTTTCGGGCTGCGCCTCGTCGGGCGGATCGATCGAGAACGTGGTGGCGCCGGTGGCGCCGACGACGGAGAAATATGCCGCCATCGTGGTCGATGCGAAGTCAGGCAAGATGCTCTATGGCGCCAATGTCAACGAGCTGCGCTACCCGGCGTCGCTGACCAAGATGATGACCTTGTATCTGATGTTCGAGGCGATGGATGAGGGGCGCGTCAGCCGCTCCGACCTGATCCCGATTTCGCGCCATGCGGCTGCGCGGCCGCCGTCAAAGCTCGGGCTGAAGCCGGGCCAGTCGATTCCGGTCGACACCGCGATCCGGGTGCTGGTGGTCAAGTCGGCCAATGATGTGGCCACCGCCGTGGCCGAATTTCTCGGCAACGGCTCGGAAGCGCAATTTGCCGCAAAGATGACGGCGAAGGCGCGCAGCCTCGGCATGACCCGCACCGTGTTCAAGAACGCCTCGGGCCTGCCCGATTCGGGCCAGGTGACGACAGCCACCGACATGGCGCGGCTGTCGATCGCGCTGCGGCGGACCTTCCCGCATTATTACAGCTACTTCAACCAGCGCGAAGTGACCGTGGCCGGACGCACGATCAAGGGCCACAACAAGGCGATGGACATGATTCCCGGCGCTGACGGGCTGAAGACCGGCTACACCCGCGCGTCGGGCTTCAATCTGGCCACTTCGGTGCGACGTGGCGGCAAGTCGGTGGTCGGTGTGGTGATGGGCGAAAACACGTCGGCGATCCGCAATGCCCGCATGGCGGCGCTGATGTCGGCCTATGTCAATCGCGCGAAATAGCCTGTCGCAAGGCTTTGGCGCCATCACTGGCGCGAAGACGACGCCTCTGCGCGATCGGCAAGCCTGAACCGGTCAGGGCCCGGTGCAGGAAATGCCGACCGGCGGTTCATCCTCGATCTGGACAAGGCCGATCTGCAACGGCGCCTCATCGTGCTCGCCGCGAATGAGCCGGATCGCCGCCACACGCCTGGTCACCTGCGGGTCGACCAGATCGATGCGGAAGATCTCGCCGTCATCATAGGCCTGGGCGATGTCAAGTTTTTCTCCGGGCAGGCCTTCGGCGGTGGTGAAGTCGCGGCCGCCGACCGACAGCGACACCGAAAACACATTGGGCACAGGTCCGGCGCCGAGCACAATGTCGAGACTGGACTCAAATTTCATGTCGGTGCAGGAAATCGACACCGTGGCCCGGGCCGGACCGGCAAGCGCCAGACCGGCGGCGACGGCGGCAAGAGACATCGGAATTGCTGATCGCATCGGCATGGCCTGATCCTCCCCGGGCGCAGGACAGTTGTCTCTCCCAGATTTGCCCTGGCCTTCGCCGCAGGCTTTGGGACAGCAGGCGCCTCGGCCTGGAAGTGTCTCAGATTTTCAAGTGTGCGGCAAGGCAGAGCACGGCCCGGCAACGAGGATGCGGCTGCGGGCAGCAGTGCTCCGCGCAAGGGGAAACGATCCCGCGCGACACGATCGCCGGGGGGTGAGGTGAGACTGGCATTCCGGAGGGCCGCACGCGGGCTTTGCCTTACGGAAATGAGGGTTATGTGTGTGCATGTCCGTT
>NZ_JARGET010000022.1 GCF_029210485.1 Hoeflea sp. YIM 152468 | reverse complement strand
CTGCGGACCATAAGCTGAAGGTCGCAGGTTCAAATCCTGCCCCCGCAACCAGATCCAAGACTTCCTGCAGCAAATCAACGCCCTGAAGGGCGTTTTTGGCGTTTGCGTGACCCGGCCTCGGCGCGAAATTGTTCGATTTGACCGCGGCATCTTTTCAAGCTGTCGCGTCCGGGCGTCAGTGCGTTGATTGGGCCTTGAAAGCTCCTGGCCCGGCGGTCGGCAAACGGGTCTCGATCCGGTGAAATCTGTCTCGACTGAACGAGGGTCGGGTCTGGAAGAGGTATAAGACGCCTTTGTTTCTTGTGTGGCCAGCACCGCCTGAAATGGCGAGCGCCCATTCCGTGCTTCTGGCAGGTTCTGGACAGTGTCGGCTGGCAGATGCCGGTTGTCTGCAAGGTTATTGCATAAAAAAACTGTATAATCGGCACGGTGTGGCGTTGCGGTATGCGGCGCTCTACGGTTGGTCATCTTCACCTGGGAGCATGGAATGAGTCTGGTAGCGGCGGCAAAATATCTGGATGTGGCGTTGTCTCATGTCGAGGACGGGTTGATCGTCACTTTGTCGCTTGTCGCACTGGCTCTCGGGGTTATGCAGGTGACGCTTCGCTACGTCTTCAACACTGGTTATGAGTGGAATGAAGCCTTATTCGTCCTCGTGACCGTGACCGCCATGCTGATGGCAGGGGTCCGGGCCGTGCGGGAAGACCGGCATATCAGTGTGGATGTCCTTCCCTCCATCGTCCCGGCTTCGGTTGCTGCTGGCATGAAACTGGCTGCCGTTCTGGCGTCGCTTGGCCTGTGCGTGTTCCTGGCCTGGTGCGGGTGGCTCTATGTCGGTTTCGCCAAGATGATGGACACCGCGTCGCCGGAGACCGGCGTACAGGACTGGATTGTCTATTCGATCATGCCCACCATGATGAGCCTTTTTGCCCTGCGCTACATCATCCGGCTGATCATCGGCGTGCAAAGCAAGCCTACCCATGAGCACGGTGCATCGTGACCATTCTTCTGCTTGTCATCGCATTCTTTGCGCTTATTGCCATTGGTGCGCCCGTTGCCGTGGCGCTTGGCGGATCCGTCATGCTCACATCGCTGTTGCTGGATCCGATCCCGCTGCCGATCATTGGCCAGAAGGCGTTCGCCAATCTCGACCATTTTTCGCTGATGGCGGTGCCGTTCTTTTTCTTTGCCAGCGCCTTGATGGACACCGGGGGGCTGGTGCGTCGGCTGATTGCCTTCGCCAATGCCTTTGTCGGCCACTTTACCGGCGGCCTCGGAATCACCACCGTCCTCAGCTGCGTGTTCTTTGCGGCAATTTCCGGATCAAGCCCCGCCACGGTGGCGGGTATCGGCAGGATCATGTATCCGGCCCTGACCAGGGATGGATATCCGAGCCGTTATGCCCTGGGCGCGCTGTCGACCGCCGGCTCCATCGGCATCCTGATTCCACCGTCGATTCCCTTGATCATCTACGGCTTTGTCACAGAAACTTCCGTGACCCGGCTTTTCCTGGCCGGTGTTGTTCCCGGTCTCATCTATGCGCTGGGCATGGTGATCATGGCGGCCTTTCTGGCCAAGCGCTATGATGCGCCCCGTCACAAGGCGATGCCATGGCGCGAACGGGCCCGGGTAACCCGCAGTGCGCTGCCGGCGCTGATGCTGCCGGTGATGATTTTTGTCGGTATCTACGGCTTCCCCGCATTCGATCTCGGTCCCATCGCCATAGAGGGCGGTGCAATCTTCACCTCCACCGAAGCCGCCGTGATGGCGATGCTGCTGGCGATCGTGATCGGCATGTTCGTCTATCGGGAACTCAGCATTCGCGAGCTTTTCCGGACCATTTCCGAAACCGCCCCGTCGGTGGGGATGATCTTCTTCATCACCACCAACGCCCTGCTTTTCGCTTTCTTCATCACCAAGATCGGCGTTCCTGCGGCGGTGACCAAATTCATCATCGATGCGGGGCTGGAACAGTGGCAGTTTCTGCTTCTGGTCAATGTCATGTTCCTGGTCGTCGGTTTCTTTCTCGAAGGTGTGCCAACGATCCTGATGTTCGTGCCGGTGCTGTTTCCCACCGCGGTGGCGATGGGCGTCAACCCGGTTCATTTCGGCATCATCGTCATCGTCAACATCGAGCTCGGGCTGGTGACGCCGCCGGTCGGACTCAATCTGTTCGTTGCTTCGGGCGTTTCCGGAAAGCCGGTCCTCGAAGTGTTCAAAGGCGCATTGCCGTGGATGGCTGTAACGGTGCTGGTTCTGTTCCTGGTGACGTTTGTGCCCGAGCTGTCGCTTTATCTGCCGGACCTGGCGTTCGGAGAATAACAACCAATCCTGAGGAGGAAGAGATGATGAAAAAAACGCTATTATCCATGATTTGCGGTGCAACGATGCTGATCGGCGCACACACCGCGGTGGCGGCGGATAAGATCGTCCTGTCCAACGATACCAGCGCGCTGAACCTGAAAGGGCAGACCTTTGAGGTTCTGGCGAAGGAACTGAAGGCGCGCCTTGGTGACGATGTTGGCGTGGAAGTGCACCATTCAGGCGCGCTTCTTGACCAGAAAACCCAGATCCAGGGGCTTCAGCTTGGCGCGGCAACGTTTGTGGCGCCGACGTCCGGCATCTACTCGCCTCTGGCCAAGGGCCTGAATGCCCTGACGTTGCCATTTCTTCTGACCTCCAGGGACATGGTTGCCACCGCCTGGAACGACCCGGTTGTGCGCGAGGCATTCGTGCCCGAACTGCGCAAGAAGAACATCGAGCCGGTTGCCATCTGGCTGTCGGGTCAGCGCGAGCTGAGCTACCGCGGCAGCAAGCCGATCCTGCTGCCAGAGGACATGAGCGGCGTGAAGATCCGGGTGCAGTCGGTGCCTTCCGACATCGCGGCTTTCAAGGCGGTTGGGGCCAATGTCATCAGCATGGCCTGGGGTGAAGTCGCCTCGGCGTTGCAGCAAGGGGTCATCGATGCTGTCGAGCCGACACCGATGTCTCTTGATTCCGCCGGCATGGTTGAGGTCATCGATCACATGACGCAGATCGGCTACCAGTACGCCTTCTATATTCTGGGTGCCAACAGGACCTGGTGGGACGGTCTGTCAGATACCGACCGCAGCGCGGTCGAGGAGGCGCTTGAGATTGCAAACGCCTACAACTGGGAAAACGCAGAGAAGGAAAACGAGGCTGCCTATGCCAAGATCCGCGACTCCGGCAAAACGATCCACAAGCTGACACCTGAGCAGCTTGCGCAGTGGAAAGAAAAAATGCGGCCGGTTTGGGTCGAGTTTGGCAGCGAGCTGGTCGGTGACAACGTCATGAAGCGGCTTGCCGAAATATCGTCCCAGTAAGTTTGGCCGAAAGCGTCGGGAGACAGTTTCATGTGGTGTGACAGTCACGTCCATGTGGTGGCGCCGGAGTCAGAGTGTTCGCAGACCTCCGGACGGACATTCCTGGCGGAACCGGCGCCGCTTGCGACCCTGATCGAGAAGGGCAGGCCGCATGGCATCGATCATTTCGTGATCACCCAGCCCAGTTTCTACGGGACAGACAACAGCGTGTTGTTGAAGGCGCTGGATGAGCTGAATGGACGTGGCAGCGGGGTGGCAACGGCGGCGCCGGAGATGGACGCCGCAGAACTTCGCAAATGGCGGTCCCGGGGTGTCTCGGGACTGCGCGTCAATCTTTACAGTCCGGCCGCACAGAATGTCGGTGAAGGCACGGATGATCTCGAGGCGGTTGGAAGACTGGCCGCGGATCACGGATTTCACGTGGAGATCATTGCTCCGCTGTCCGTCCTGGCCGCACGGGCTGATGTCATCGCCGCGCTGGGTGTGCCGTGCGTGATCGATCATTACGGTCTCTTTGGAAGAGTCCGCCCGGGAGACGAAAGCGGCAAAGTGCTGCTGCGGTTAATGGCGCAGGATCATCTCTGGATCAAACTCTCCTCGCCCTATCGGCATCCTGACAGACCGCTCAATGTAAACCCCGACAGCGAATGGCTGAGCGGGTTTCTGGATGTCTGTCCGGACCGTTGCGTTTGGGGCAGCGACTGGCCGCATCCACCGCCACATGACAGGCATCTGGGACCGGACACGGTTGCCCCATGGCGTCCGCTGTCTTACGCGGCCCTGGTAGAGAGTTTTGTCGCTGCGCTCGGATGTTCGACGCTGATCAGCAACATCATGTGGGACAATCCGGCGCGTCTTTATGGATTTGCCCCGCCGGCCTAGGCCAAAAGATAAGGTCGACAGGGCAGATCCGGATCTTTGCCGTGGCTCGCTTCAGAGCGCAAGCTGACGGGTCTTATGCGATCAGGATAGCTCTGAAATCATTTACATTTGTCAGGGTAGGGCCGGTTACAACCTGACCGCCGATGCTGGCAAAGAAGCTGTGCGCATCGTTGGCTGCAAGTGCAGCTTCTGGATCGATTTCCAGTTTTCCGGCCTGCGCCACCGTTTCGGGGCCGATCATCGCGCCTGCAATGTCAGCGGCCCCATCCACGCCATCGGTGTCACAGGCAATGGCGTGAATCCCGGCTGTGCCGTTGAGCGCAATGGCCAACGCCAGACAATACTCCGCGTTCGGTCCGCCAATGCCGCCGCCGCGCCGTGTCACGGTGAGCTCGCCGCCTGAAAGCAACAGCACCGGCAGGTCTCCCGGCTTGCGTTGCCTGGCGGTTGCCAGAGCCAGTTCGGCGTGCACCCGCGCGACTTCGCTTGCTTCGCCCTCAAGTGCGTCACCAAGCAGGCGGACATCGCAGCCCGCGGCCTGAGCCAGTTCGCCAGCAGCGGCTAGGGATTGGGCAGGTGCGGCATAGATGAGGTTCCTGGTCGTGCTCAGACGCTCGTCGCCCGGAGCAATCACGCCGCTGCCTTTGCGCAGCGCCGTGATCACCGAATCGGGAACCTCAACATTCCACTTCCTCAGAACGGCAAGCGCGTCGTCGGGTGTCGAGGCATCTCCGACCGTCGGACCGGAGCCGATACAGGCCGGGTCATCTCCGGGAATATCGGAGATCATCAGCGCATGAACCTGCGCAGGAAATGCTGCGGCGGATATTTGTCCGCCCTTGACCCGACTAAGATGCTTGCGAACCACATTCATGGCGCCGATCGGCGCTCCCGAAGCCAGCAAGGCCGAGTTTACCGCCTGTTTTTCGGTCAAGCCGACGCCTTCACTCGGTGCGGTCAGCAGTGCAGAGGCGCCGCCGGAGATGAGAGCCAGCACCAGGTCATCGGGGCCAAGGCCGCCAAGCAGGTCGAGCATTCTCCGGGTCGCGGCAACACCCGCAGCATCCGGGACCGGATGTGCGGCCTCGATAATTTCGATACCCTGACAGGGACGCGCATAACCATACCGGGTGATGACCAGCCCCTGGGGAATTCCCCAGGCGGCTTCGACGGCTTCTGCCATCCGGGCGCTGGCCTTGCCGGCACCGACCACGATCAGACGTCCGGCGGGCCGGTCGGGCAGATGCTCAGCCAGGCTGCGCATCGGATCGGCGACCTCGACTGCGCGGTCAAACAGCGACCGCAGGAAAGCCTCGGGGCATTGTGGTGTCATGCCGGCTCTCCCGCGTGATCGTTTGAAAACAGGCGGGATACGCTCGTTCAGATGTTGGAGCCGCGAATGGCGTCGCACACCGCGTCGGTGACTTGCTGTGTATTAGCGGTGCCGCCCACGTCAGGGGTCATGATGCCGTCCTCGCAGACCTTTTCCACTGCGCGCATCAGCCGTGCAGCCGCGGCATTCTCACCCAGATGTTCGAGCATTTGCGCCGCAGTCCAGAAGGTTGCCACCGGGTTGGCGATGCCCTTGCCGGTAATATCGAAGGCGGAGCCGTGGATCGGTTCGAACATCGACGGATAGCGCCGCTCGGGATCTATGTTGGCGGTCGGAGCGACGCCGAGGCTGCCCGCAAGCGCACCGGCAAGATCGGACAGGATGTCGGCATGAAGGTTCGTGGCAACGATGGTGTCGAGGCTCTTGGGATCTTTCACCATGCGCACGGTCATGGCGTCGACAAGCATCTTGTCCCACTTGACGTCCGGGAATTCCTTGGACACCTCTGCGGCAATCTCGTCCCACATCACCATGCCGAACCGCTGGGCATTGGATTTGGTCACGACCGTGAGGAACTTGCGGGGGCGCGATTGCGCCAGCTTGAAGGCGTAGCGCATGATGCGGGTGACGCCGACGCGGGTGAAAATCGCGACCTCGGTGCCGACTTCTTCCGGCATGCCCTTGTGGGCACGTCCGCCATGGCCGGAATATTCGCCCTCCGAGTTTTCGCGAACGATGACCCAATCCAGGTCACCGGGACCCACGCCGGCGAGCGGGGAACTGATACCAGGCAGAATCCGCGTCGGACGAACGTTGGCATATTGGTCGAAGCCCTGGCAGATCGGCAAGCGCAATCCCCAAAGTGTGACGTGATCCGGTACGTCTGGAGCGCCGACGGAGCCAAAGAATATGGCGTCGAATTTCTTCAGTTGCTCGGTGCCGTCCTCGGGCATCAGCGCGCCGGTTTTCTTGTAGCGGTCTGACCCCCAGTCGAATTCGGTCACGTTGAGGGAAAAGCTGCCGTCGCGCTTGGCCAGGGTTTCGATGGCCTGAAGCCCGGCTGCTATGACTTCCGGTCCAATTCCGTCTGCCGGTATTGCAGCAATATTATACGTCTTCATAGCATTCCCCGTTTTCACTCTTTAGAACAGCGGCAAGCACCGTTTGGGTCGGTTCTCGTCAGCCGCGT
Organism: Hoeflea sp. YIM 152468; assembly: GCF_029210485.1. Lineage (GTDB taxonomy): Bacteria > Pseudomonadota > Alphaproteobacteria > Rhizobiales > Rhizobiaceae > Hoeflea. The sequence continues at coordinate 58,026 of NZ_JARGET010000022.1, read as the reverse complement.
CAATCTTGCAAGTTGCGCTTGTTGCAGCAATGCCGCATAGATCATATAAATAAATGAAATAATTGAAGGCAACGAAATCATGGAGTTTGTTCAACTGCGCTGTTTCGTGACCGTCGCCGAAAAGCTGCATTTCGGAAAAGCCGCACAACAGCTCGAAATGCTGCCGGCATCGCTCGGTCGCCAGATCCGCCTGATGGAAGACCGGCTTGGGGTTCGCGTGCTGTCGCGGACCACACGTAATGTGGCGCTGACGGAGGCGGGGAGTATTCTGCTTCCGGAAGCCATCGAGATCATTTCCCGCGTCGAACGGCTCGAAGCGAGACTGCGGGATCACAAGAACGAGAAAGCTGTTGCCCTGCGTATCGGCGCGATCGACAGTGCGGCAGCCGGATTGTTGCCGCAACTGCTGCCGCAGTTCCGTGACCATCACCCGGAAATCATTGTTCGGCTCATTGAGCAGAAAACAATCAGACTGTTGCCGAAGATCCTGTCCGGACATCTCGATATCGCCATCGTGCGGCCGCCGGAAACCCCTGACAGAGGGCTGGAGTTTCGGCCGCTTTTCCACGAGACGGCGGTTGTGGCATGCCCGGAGGGACATGAGTTGGCAGAGTGCGAGGAGGTGGACGTTTACCAGTTGGCCGACCAGCCGTTGATCGTGCCGGACCGCGCGTCCAGACCGCACAGCCATGATTTGAGCATGCAGCTTTTCATCGAAGCAGGGTTGTCGGCACGTGTTGTCCAGATTGCCGAGGAAAAGCAGACAATTGTCAATCTGGTGAGCCGGGGCATGGGCATCGCCATTGTGCCGCGCTGGGCGTCCCGCCTGGGAGTTGACGGTGTCAGGTTCGTGCCTCTCAAAATGTCCCAGACGCCGATACGCAACAAACTGGCGCTTGCAGCCTGCTGGATGCGCGATACCAAGGATCCGGCTCGGGAGGCCTTCATGGAACTGTTGCTGGACAACATTGATCCAATCGCCGCAACGGCTTAGCGATTAGTCAAGATATTTATATAATATTGGCTTCTTGAGTGCCGGCTTCGTCAGGCTGTAGCGTCTTGGTAATGGCACCTTAGGGTGCATTTACGGGAGGAAATGAACCATGAAATTGATCACAAAAACTGTTCTTGCGCTTGCTGTCGCGGGAAGCTTTGCCGCCGCGGCGGTGGCCCAGGACAAAACCGGCTGGCCCGAGACGTTGACTTTCGGCACCGGGAGCCAGGGCGGCACCTACTTCGCCTATGGCAGCGGCTTTGCCGGCCTGATCAGCGAAAGGCTCGGTGTCAATTCCAGCGTCGAAATCACCGGTGGCCCCGGACAGAACGTCACCCTGGTGCAGACCAATGATCTAAACATGGGCTATGTCACCATGGGTCCGGCCTACGATGCATGGGTCGGCAAGAGCGAAGTCATGCCGGGTGTTGAACACACCGCGGTGCGGGCGATGTTCCCGATGTACCAGACCCCGCTGCATGCTGCGGTTCTGGCCAGCTCCGGCATCAAGTCCTTCAAGGACATGGAAGGCAAGCGTGTCGGCGTTGGCCCGGCCAGCGGCACCTCGGCTGCCTACTGGCCGCGCTATTTCAAGACTGCGGGTATGGAGATCAACATCTCCTATGCAGGCGCCAATGATACCGCCAGTCAGCTGAAGGACGGGCTCATCGACGCATTCGTCTACGCCGCGGGTATTCCGAACGGCGCCTACACTCAGCTTGCTGTCGAAAACGACGTCGTCTTCATCAGCATGACCGAGGACGAGCGCAACATGTTCCTGAAAGCCGAGCCGGCCATGTCGGCCTTCACCATTCCGGCAAACACCTACGAGGACCAGCCCGAAGCAGTCGAGACTGTGTCTCTCTGGAACTTCGCGATTGCCCATGAAAGCATGCCCGACAGCCTCGTCTACGAGATCACCAAGCTGGCGATGGAAGAGCATGAGCGCATGCTTCAGGGCCACAAGGCTGCAGCCGAAACCCTGCCGGAGCATTTCGACAAGAACACCTTTATGCCGTTCCACCCTGGCGCTGCAAAATGGTTCGAGGAAAACGGCTACAAGATCGCCGACAACCTGAAATAAGGCCTTGAGCTAAGATTCCGGGTTTCCGGTCTTCCGAGATCAAACGCAGGGCGGGATTGCACAATTCCGCCCTTTTTGTTGATCCGGGACGCAAATAACAATGCCTGTGGGAGCACACGCCATGTCAGACGCAAAAATGAAACCAGCCAAAGAAGACCACGTTCAGGACGAGGTGTCCTTCGAGGAGGCTGTGTCTCATGTGGACGAAGAGCCAATCGTCTTCAACCAGCGCGTCTTTACGGGATCGCTGGTGTGGGTGGTTGCAATCGCCTGCGTGGTTTACTCCAGTTTCCATCTCTATGTGATGAACATCTATCCGCTGGAGACCTGGGCCTACCGGCTGTCGCATATCGGGGGCGGGCTGGCGCTGGGGTTCATGATCTATTCGGCGAGCGCCACCAAGGCTGACGCGGTCAGTCAGCGAAACATGGTTGCCAACGCCATTCTTGCCATCGCAGCGGTCGGGATCCTCACCGGTTTCACAATGCTGTTGGCCATCTGGTACAATGTTGTCGAGACCGGCGTGCCGGTGGGGCAGCCATGGGCATTGCGCTACTACGGTGTTCCCCTATTCGCGGGCAGCTGCCTGGCGGTGGCGCATGGCTGGTTCTTCATCGAACGGCCAAACAACCGGATTTCGCTGGCGGATGTGTTGCTCATCGTCGCGACATTCAGCGCGATCGCCTACCTGATCTTGTTCTCCCGGCAATTGCAGTTGCGCGGCGGCATCCCGATGGCGCTGCCGGCGGACATGTGGGCTGCCGTCACCTGCGTGCTGCTGGTGGTCGAACTGACACGGCGGCTGGCCGGCATGGCGCTGGTCATCATTGCCAGCGTGTTTGTCGGCTATGCCTTTCTCGGGCCATGGCTGCCGGGTATCCTGTACCACCGCGGCTATGACGCAAAACGGTTCTTCACCTACATCATTACTGATAACGGTATCCTGAGCGCTCCGATTGCCATCTCCTCGACCTACATTATCCTGTTCGTGATTTTCGCGGCCTTCTTGCAGGCCACCCGTGTTGGAGAGTATTTCGTCAATTTTGCCTTCGCCGCGGCCGGCCACAAGCGCGGCGGTCCGGCCAAGGTGGCGGTGTTCGCTTCCGGCCTTATGGGGATGATCAACGGAACCTCCGCCGGCAATGTGGTTGCCACCGGCAGCCTGACCATCCCGATGATGAGAAAGGTCGGCTACAAGCCGCAAACAGCGGCAGCAGTCGAGGCGGCTGCCTCGACCGGTGGCCAGATCATGCCGCCGATCATGGGCGCTGGCGCCTTCATCATGGCCGAAATCACCGGCATCCCCTATATCAACATCGTCTATGCCGGGATCATTCCGGCGATCATCTACTTCCTCTCGATCTTCTTCATGGTCGATCTGGCAGCGCAGAAATACGGTATGGTCGGATTGCCGCGGGCCGAGCTGCCCAAATTCGGCAAGTTGCTGAAACAGGTCTATCTGTTCACCCCGATCTTCGTGCTGATCGGCTCTCTGCTGATGGGCTATTCAGTCATCCGCTGCGGTACGCTGGCGATGGCATCGGCGGCGGTGGTGTCCTGGCTGACGCCGCACCGCATGGGCCCGAAACAATTGTTCAAAGCGCTGGAACTGGGCGCGCGTATGTCGCTGCAACTGGTCGCGGTCTGTGCGACGGCGGGTATCATCGTTGGCGTCATCGCAATCACCGGCATCGGATCGCGGTTCTCCGCGGTGCTTTTGGGGCTCGCCGAACACAGCCAGTTCCTGGCGCTGGTTTTTGCGATGCTTGTCTCGATCGTGCTTGGCATGGGTATGCCAACGACCGCCGCCTATGTCGTCGCCGCAAGTGTCATGGCGCCGGGCCTGATCAATCTCGGAATCGAGCCGCTGACGGCACATTTCTTCATCTTCTACTTCGCGGTGATTTCCGCCATCACACCGCCGGTGGCGCTTGCAGCTTACGCCGGGGCAGCGCTGGCCGGGTCCGATCCGCTCAAAACCAGCGTCGAGAGCTTCAAGTTCGGACTGGCGGCGTTCATCGTGCCCTACATGTTCTACCTGTCCGACGAGATGCTGCTGCAGGGCAGCTGGCTCGATTCCATCCACGTCGCAGCCACCGCGGTTGTGGGTGTCTATCTCTTGTCCGCGGCTGTTCAGGGCTGGTTTTTTGGCCGCGCCCACTCGGTGGTCCGGATCATCCTGCTTGCCGGAGGGCTGACCATGATCGATGTGGGCTGGCTGACCGATCTTGTTGGCGTGGCTGTCGGTATCGCTGTCTATGCCTATCAGAAAGGTTACATACGGCCGCGCGACATGGCGCGTGGTGCAGATTGAGCAAGAAAACTCCCTGCACCGGCTGAGGACGCATCGAGCAGACCGTCAACGATGACGCGATGAAAACGGATCGCCTATGCTGCGGCAAGGCGAAACGAGATCTGGTTTGCTTCCTTGCGTTTGAAGCCAGCCTTATCCTGGTTGAGCCCGCCGACACAGCCTACAGCGCCGCCCCTGCGATCGGAGGGGCGGCGCTGAACCATTTAGAATCATCATGCTATAGGTGAGAGCGCTCGATCGAAGCCAGTCGACAGCGTCATGCCTTAGATGCAAGCGCGCCGAATGGCTTCTTTCCACTTGGCTCGAATGGTTTCTGCAGTTGCAGGCGTCATCCGCGGCTCAAACCGATTGCTGCGTGTATCGGGCAGCCATTCTTGCCCGAGCGAGCGGAAAGCCATTGCGGCGGCGCCAAGCGCACTGATTTCCTCAACCACGGCGCTTTCAACGGGACATTGCAGCAGGTCCGATTGCAGTTGCATCAAAAACGCGTTTGACGAAGCTCCGCCATCTGTCCTGAGGCCAACAAGCTGCATGTTTATATCGGATTGCATTGCTTCGAAGACATCGGCAATCTGGAGGGCAATCGCCTCGAATGTCGCCCTGGCGACATGCGCGGGCGTTGTTCCATGGGTCATGCCGGCCACTGTGCCCGTCGCGTGATCATTCCAATGCGGCGCGCCGAGCCCGGACAGGGCCGGCACGAAGCTGACGCCGTCTGCCGTGTCTACGGTTTGCGCCAGGTCGGAAAGCGCGCCCGCATCACCTATGCCCAGCAAGCCTGCAATAAAGGCGGCTGCTTGTGCGGACACCAGAATGTTGCCCTCAAGGGCATAGGTTGTTCCGGATCTGTCTGTCCAGGCGATGGTGCCTGACAATCCGTGGCTTGATGCCACGCGCTGAGGTGTCAGCGTCATCAGCGACGAGCCGGTGCCATAGGTGGCCTTGACGGTGCCAAGACGGCGAACGCCGTGGCCGTAAAGGGCTGCGTGGCTGTCGCCCAGCATCGCCATGATCGGGATGCCTGGTGGAAGGCTGGTTACCCCGGCGGCAGTCTCGCCGAACCGGCTGTCGGAAGGCCGGGGCTCAGGCAGGCAGGATGTTGGCGTCTCGAAAATCTCCGCCAGCTCAGCACTCCACTGCAATAGCTCGGTGTCGAACAATTGGGTTCGCGAAGCGTTTGAGTGGTCGGTGGCAAACACCGTTCCACCCGTCAGATTCCATAGCAGCCAGCTATCGACAGTGCCGGCCCGCAGGCGCCCCTGGTCAAGCAAGCCGAGGGCTTCGGGCCGGCTTTTGAGAATCCAGGCCAGTTTGGATGCTGGAAACAGCGGATTGATGCCGAGCCCGGTCGCAGCTTCCACGGTCTCGTTGTGCCCTGCCGATATCAGCGCTGCACATTCGGGCGCAGTACGCCGGCATTGCCACAAGATCGCGGGCCCGACCGGCTTGCCGGTTTCCGCATCCCACGCCACGAGGGTTTCGCGTTGGTTCGATATGGCAATGGCATCGATGCTGCGGCCATTCATCTGCGCCACAACCGCGTCGATCACTGAACGCGTATCATCCCATATTGCCGTGGCGGACTGTTCCGCCCATCCTGGCTGCGGATAGTGAGTGCTCGACGGCGACGAGGCGCGCGTATGGATATGTCCGGCCTCGTCAACGATCAGGGCCTTGGTGTTTGTGGTTCCCTGATCGATCGCCAGGACAAGCATGGATCAGGCTCCCTTGCGGCGAATGGCGATGCGGGCCGCACTGGCAATGCCCTCCCGGCTCAGACCGAACTCTTCAAACAGACTGGCAATCGATCCGGTCGGCATGAAGCCGGGGAAGCCGACGCGCTGGAGCGGGACAGGATGGGTCGCCGAGGTGCATTCTGCAACGGCTCCGCCGAGCCCGCCTCGATCAAGCGCTTCCTCCACGGTCACAATCGCGCCGGTTTCCTTTGCCGCCGCCGTAACCGCGTCGGTGTCGAGCGGCGAAATCGTGTGCATGTTGAGAACACGGGCGGAAACGCCTTCCGCGGCCAAAGTCTCGGCAGCTTCGATCGCAAGATGGACCGTGGTGCCGTTGGCAATGATGGTCACATCGGTGCCTGATCTATGCACCTCCGCCTTGCCCGGCGTGAAAGTGCGGCCCGGCAGATCGAGGGTCGGGACCTTCATCCGCGATAGACGCAGATAGACAGGCCCCTCATGGACGGCGGCCCATTTGACTGCCTCTGCGGTCTCCCAGGCATCGCAGGGGGCGATCACGGTGATTGGACCGAGCGTCCGCAACCATGCGAAATCCTCGATCGAATGGTGCGTGGCGCCAAGTTCGCCATAGGCGATGCCGGAAGACTGACCGACCAGTTTGACGTTGAAACCCGCATAGGCGACATCCGCCTTGATTTGCTCCATGGCCCGCGCAGTCAAAAAACACGATGCGGCCGACACGAACGGAATGCGTCCCCCGTTGGCAAGCCCTGCCGCGACGCCAACCATGTTCTGCTCGGCAATGCCGACATTGATCGTGCGGTCGGGAAATCTTGTCTGAAAGCCGCCGAGATTGGACGAGCCGACCGAGTCATTGACCACGACAACAATGCGCTCATCGGAAGCGGCAAGCTGTTCAAGTGTCTCGGCCCAGGCCTTGCGGCAATCGAACATCGGGGCGGTGGTTGCAGCAGCGACAGCCATTAAACCAGTTCCTTCATTGCTTGCGCGAATTGTTCGGCGTTGGGCACGCCGTGATGCCATTTCGCCTGATCTTCCATGAATGAGACACCCTTTCCCTTGACCGTATTGGCAATCACGCAGAGTGGCTTTTCGCGGTCTGCCACCGGTGCGCCGAGCGTGTCGAGAAGCTGGGCATAGTCATGGCCGTCAATCTCGACGACATGCCAGCCAAAGGCGCGATACTTGTCATCGAGCGGATCGAGCCCATTGGTGTCTTCGGTGCGTGCGCCTTGCTGCAGGCGGTTGCGGTCGATGATCAGCGTCAGGTTCTTGACCTTGCGGCTGCCGGCGGTCATTGCCGCTTCCCAGTTCGAGCCTTCCTGCTGTTCTCCGTCCCCGGTGAGCACATAGGTGCGGTAATCCGCTCCGGTAATCTGGCCGGAAATGGCAATCCCCAACGCGACCGGAAAGCCGTGACCGAGCGGCCCGGTATTGGTCTCGACGCCCGGCAGATATTGACGGTTCGGGTGACCGTTGAGTTTGGAGTGATGGCCCATATAGGTGTCGAGCCAGTCCTCGGGGAAATATCCTGCTGCGCACAAAGCCGTGTAAAGCGCCCCGGTTGCATGGCCCTTGGACATCACGAAGCGGTCTCGCTCAGCCCACTCCGGCCGTGCCGTATCATAGCGCAGCACGCCGAAATACAGCGTCGCCAGTACGTCGATGGCGGAAAAATCGCCGCCCAGGTGACCAAGCTGCTTGGCATAGACCATCTTCATGGCTTGCTGCCGCATCCACAGCGCCTTGTCACGGATCAGGGCATCAGAATTGTCGGTTTTCAGTGCGTGGGTCATACGCCTGTCTCACTTGCGGTTCGGGAAGAAAAGTTCAGGCTCGGGCGTGCCATTGTGATGATAGGTGGGCCAGCCGAGATAGCGGGTGACGGCTTCATTGACGACGTCAGCATAGTGTCCGCGTACCATCGCAACATGGTGCTCGAAGCCATTCTGGCTGACAAACCGCATCAACTCGCGCAGCCGGTCAACCTTGGTGACGGCAATGCCACCGTCCATGCCGAAGGGATCGTCGGTAAATTCGCCTTCGCCCAGATACGCCTTGAGCATACCGTTGCGGTCATCGGATGAGAGCCGGAAATAGGTCATGTTGCCCGCCTGCACCTTGCCCTTGACGGCACCAAAACACTTCTCGCGGCCAATGACCTCACCGAGCACATCCAACTCGCCGATTTCCGGTGTCGTGCCCAGGAAACTCTTGGGGAAGTTGCCGCAATGGGTGTAGACACACTTGTCGACATGGTCGGCGTAGTTGTTGTTCCAGTCCAGGATGGCAGCAGGTGCGCTGGAGGCCAGCGTCAGCGCATACATCGACACCGCACCCATCACATCGACTTCACAGGCGGAGGGCGCCAGATCCTCGCCCATCATCGACATGGTCAGGCAGGTGGCACAGCCGAAATTGTCCTGAAGCGAGCGCCAGCACTGGATCGCCGACGCATCGCATTCGTTCTCATCGATCCAGCGGTTGACGGCCAGTGTCCATTTTGCCTGCTTGAGGACCTGGGCTTCGCGGATATGGGCCGGAATTCGACCATAATTGCGAATCCGCTCTAGGCCGGAGACCAGGTCAGTGTCGCTGTCCTTGATCGCCTCCGCCGCCCCGATGAGTTCGGACAGATCTGCCGTTATCACGGTGATGCCCGATTGCTGCAGCAGTTTTTCTGAAAACCGCATGGTCTGGAACGGCGCGGTCCGCGCGCCAATCGCGCCGACGCGGGCATTCCTCAAGCCATAAACGGTGCGGCAAACGCGGGAGAACCGATCCAGATCACTGAGGAATTCATCGCCATCGATGTCGCAGGTGTGGTTGGTCGTCTCCGTGAACGCAACGCCATATTGCCAGAAATTGTTGGCCACCGAGAGTTTGCCGCAAAACGCGTCCCGGCGGGAATGCACATCCACCTTGTCCAACTCGTCATTGGAGGCCTGAAGCAGGATCGGCACATTGAGTTTTGTGCGGTTGATCAGCTCCGCGATTGCAATCTCGTCGCCGAAATTGGGCAGGCAGATCACCAGGCCGTCAATGCTGTCACGGTGCTTCTTGAAGTGCTCGGCATAAAGCTTGGCGTCCGGGATCGATTGAACGGCGCCGTTGGCGGTGGCCTCGACCGGCAGGATGACGGCATTGATACCCAGCTTTTCCAGTTGCGCGAGAATTTGCGCGCGCGCGTCGATGCAGGGGGCCGGACTGAAGAAGGCGCGGCTTCCGATCACGACGCCAAGCGAAATTTTGCGGTTTACAGTCCGTGTCATCTGGTTCTCCCGATACCATCATGCCCGCGAAAGTGACCGGAGTTGATGCCGACGCCTTTCGTATACTTGCGAATGGTAGCGAATAGTGCGTTTTGAAGCAAGCGACGATCTTGTCGGCAAATTCTTTCCCTCGGTTCTTTTGTGGATAATTGAAGCCGATTTTTATCTAACAGATTGATATCATGGTCATAAAAGGAGAGGATTTGAATTTGGTCGCCTTCGAATGGTCTCGTTTTTCGGGCAAAAAGCGCATCAATCGAAATAGATATTGACAATAACCAAAAATTAATGCCGAATTCCCGTCTAGAGGTTGCGCCCGGAGGGGGCGTGATTTTCAAGGGAGATTATATCATGCATATCAAGAGACGTTTGCTTATCACCGCCATGGCACTGGGAGTTTTCGGGGCCACAACCGGTATGGCCGCATCGGCTGCCACCATCGCCATCATTACTCCGAGCCATGACAATCCGTTCTTCAAGGCCGAGGCCGACGGTGCGGCGGCCAAGGCCAAGGAACTGGGCTACGACACCATGGTGCTGGTGCACGATGATGACGCCAACAAGCAGTCCGAGCTGTTCGACACGGTCATTGCGGCCGGGGTTTCGGCCATCATCCTCGACAACGCGGGCGCTGATGCTTCCGTGGCAGCTGTCCAGAAAGCCAAGGACGCCGGCATTCCATCCTTCCTGATCGACCGCGAAATCACCGCCACCGGCGTTGCCGTTTCGCAAATCGTGTCAAACAATTATCAGGGTGCGCAGCTTGGCGCAGAAGAGTTCGTCAAGCTGATGGGTGAAGAGGGCGAATATGCCGAACTCGTTGGCAAGGAATCCGACACCAATGCCGGCATCCGCAGCCAGGGCTACCACGACGTCGTCGACCAGTATCCCGATCTGAAGATGGTCGCCCGTCAGACGGCCAACTGGTCCCAGACCGAAGCTTACACCGTGATGGAATCCATGCTTCAGGCCAATCCCGGCATCAAGGGCGTGCTTTCGGGCAACGACACCATGGCCATGGGTGCGCGCGCAGCCCTTGAGGCTGCCGGCAAGAACGATGTCATCGTTGTCGGCTTCGACGGCTCCAACGATGTGCGTGATTCAATCCTGGCCGGTGGCATCAAGGCAACCGTGTTGCAGCCCGCCTATCAGCAGGCGCAGCTGGCTGTCACACAGGCGGACCAGTACATCAAGACCGGTTCGACCGGTCTCGACGAAAAGCAGCTGATGGATTGCGTGCTGATCAACGGCGACAACGCGTCCAAGCTTGAGACATTTGCTCTGTCCAACTAAGGCGCTGCACAATCCAATCGGGGCGCGGGCATCCGCGCTCCGGTTGTGGTTTATGCGACTGCCGGCCGTCGGGGCCGGATATGAAATGGCATCGAGCCGGCCCGCCGTGCCCTGTGCTGCATTTCAAATCTTTACGCCAGAGAGCATCATGACCCGCAAAACGATCCTGGCCATTTGTGCCGTCACCATATTCAGCCTTTCCGGTTGCAAGCTGGTCAAGAACCTGCCCGAGGACGAAAAGGCAATCTCTGCCGGCGCCAGCGGCGATAACGTCCGCACCGAGCAGCGCATCGCCGAGACCTTCGAATCACAACTCCGGCCCTTTATCCGTGACAAGGCGCTGAACTACGCGGCCTTCCAGACGGCACTTGCGGCGGGAGGATTGGATGCTGCTGGAAAAGAGCACGGAAATCGCGGCTCCGGACAGGGGGCGGCCTGGAATTTTGCAGTGTCCGACACCGGCGTGATCGTCACGGCCAAGCTCGACACCCGCGCACGGGTTGCAGATCTGGATGTGGACGGTGACGGAACAGCGGACTTGACCATCCAGCTTGGCCCGGTGATCCGCGGCAACGCGCTGCGCGATATCGCTCCATTCTACAATTTCGATGATTTTCGTGACCAGATCGAGTTTGCCAAGCTCGGTCGAGCACTCAATGATCGAGTTTCCAGCGAAGTTGTGCTGCCCGATGGCGACCTGATCGGCCGCACCGTCACTTTCACAGGAGTGGTGCCGCTGAAAAAGGTCGATGATGCAATTCTCGTCACCCCGGTGAGCGTGGAAATCATGCCATGACATTGGCGCGGAAGAACGGCGAAGCCCATCCGATCGGATTGACCATCCGTGGCGCCACCAAGGTCTATCCCGGCACGGTAGCGCTCAAGGATGTCGACTTCGATATCCGCATGGGTGCGGTCAATGTGCTTGTCGGAGAAAATGGCGCTGGCAAATCCACCCTGATGAAGGTCATTGCCGGCGTCGAGACCCTGACCAGCGGCGAGATCAACATCAATGGTCGCCCGGTAACCTTCCGGACCAAGGATGATGCCGTGACCAACGGCATCGGCATTGTATTTCAGGAGCTCGATCTGTTCCCGGATATGAGTGTCAGCGAGAACGTGTTCATGGCTCGCGAGCCGCTGCGTTTCGGCATCGATATCGACCAGGCTCTGGTTGAAGAGCGCACCCGCGAACTGATGCAGCGGCTGGAGCAGGACATTGATCCCGATACCACGCTTGGCCATCTCCGGATCGGGCAGCAGCAGGTTGTCGAGATTGCAAAGGCGCTGGCGCAGGATGCAAAGATCCTGATTCTCGACGAGCCGACCTCGGCGCTTTCCGCGGCCGAAGTCGAGGTGCTGTTCCGCATCATCGATGAACTCAAAGCCCAAGGCGTCGGCATCGTTTACATATCGCACCGGCTTGAGGAACTGATCCGCGTCGGCGATTACATCACGGTTCTGCGTGATGGTGAGATTACCGGTTCGCGCTCGATGGAGGGTGTCGATATCCCCTGGATCGTGCAGGCGATGATCGGTGGAAAATCGAAAGATTTTTCGCAATTCATAGCTCATGAATTTGGCAAGGAAGTTTTCCGCGCCGAAGACATTGCACTGCCCAAGATGGGTGGCGGTTTCATGGTCGATCACGTGTCGTTGACCGTGCGCGCGGGAGAGATTCTCGGCCTTTATGGGCTGATGGGCGCCGGGCGCTCCGAGTTCCTCGAATGCATCATGGCGCAGCACCCCGAGGCCAAAGGCCGGTTCTTTGTCGATGACGCGGAATTGCGCGAGAAACACGTCTCCGGCCGCATTGCCCGTGGCATCGCCCTCGTGCCGGAGGACCGCAAGCGAGACGGCCTGGTCCAGATCATGTCGGTTCGCGAAAACATAACCCTGTCATCGCTCTCCCAATTCACCACCGTGTTTCATCTGAATTTGCGGAAGGAGGTGGCCCGGGCTGCCGAATTCATCAAGCGGATGACGGTGAAGGTTGCCAGCCCCGGCAACCCGATTTCATCGCTGTCGGGCGGCAATCAGCAGAAGGTGGTCATCGGCAAGGCGCTGATGACCGGACCCAAGGTGTTGTTGATGGATGAGCCCTCGCGCGGGATCGATGTTGGGGCGAAGGCCGAAATCTACCACAAGATGCGGGATCTGGCAGCCGAAGGCATCGGAATCATTTTTGTAACCTCCGACCTCGAGGAGGTCCTGGCGCTCTCCGACCGGATTATCGTCATGGCTGATGGCCGCATCAGCGGTGAATTCGGCAAAAACGCAAAGGCTGCCGATGTGATCGCTGCCGCCACTCCGGCCAATGCCAGAAGCAGGAACAAGGACTTGGTATCATGAGTTTGATGAGTGAGAGCGCTATGGCGACACCCCGATCCAACACCAATTGGCTCTTGCTGTTGCTCAAGGCGCGCACCTTCGTCGCACTGTTGCTGGTGCTTGCGTTTTTCTCCGTGATGGCGCCCAATTTTCTGAGCACGGCGAACGCCATCCTCGTTTCCAAGCATGTGGCGATTAACGCGTTTCTGGCGATCGGCATGACCTTTGTCATTATCACCGGCGGAATCGATCTCTCTGTCGGCTCGGTGGTCGGGCTGACCAGCATGGTCGCCGGCTGGCTGGTGCTCAATGGCATTGATGTCGGGCTTGGGTGGTCGATCCAGTTCAACACTTTCGAGATTGCCGCGCTTGTCTGTCTGGCCGGCATATTTGTCGGCTGGATCAACGGCATCTTGATAACCAGGTTTAATGTTGCGCCCTTCATAGCCACACTCGGCATGCTGTACGTCGCCCGTGGTGCAGCACTCCTGTTTTCAGGCGGGCGCACCTTTCCCAATCTCAACGGCAACCCCGAATATGGCTCGCACACATTCCCGCTGATCGGCACGGGCAATTTTCTCGGCCTGCCGGTGATGATCTGGATGCTGATCGCGGTCGCACTGGGGGCATCCTACATTGCAAGCAGAACACCGCTCGGGCGGCAGATCTATGCCACAGGCGGCAATGAGCGGGGTGCGGCCCTTTCCGGCGTCCGGGTGAACCGGGTGAAGATGTTTGTCTACATGTTTGCCGGTCTGATGGCCGCGATCGTCGGCCTGATCATTGCGTCCCAGCTTCGCGCCGCTCATCCGGCCACGGGTGAGTTTTTCGAGCTCAATGCCATCGCCGCCGCGGTTCTCGGCGGAACGTCGATGTCAGGCGGGCGTGGCCGGATTGTGGGCACGATCATCGGCGCCTTCGTGATCGGTATCTTGTCGGACGGTCTGGTCATGATGGGGGTATCGTCATTCTGGCAGATGGTGGTCAAAGGCTTGGTCATTATTGCGGCGGTGGTCATCGATCAGGCGCAAAGCCGACTACAGGCGCGGGTGGCGCTGGCCCAGGAAGTGGCTTTGAGCAAATAGGGCCTGGATTGTACGAAGTTGGGCTGAGTTGTTGCTCTCGCCCGGGTTTGAAACTAAGTGAGGTGGTCATCACGGTTGTGCGGTACTCACGGCCCGCTCTCGAGGAGTTGCAGTTTGCAGGAACAACCGGATACAGAACGCAATGGAGCCATGGCCGGACTGCTGTCCGAGCCACGCCGTCGCCGTATCCTTGAGTGGATTGAGGAGGAGGGGTCAGCCCGCGTCCGTGATCTGTCTGCTGCTTTTCAGGTCTCGGAAGCGACCATACGTCAGGATCTCGAGCGTCTGGAAAAGGAAGGGCACATAACCCGCGAACATGGCGGCGCGTTTCTCAATGCCATGCGCGGACAGGTTCCCGGCCTTGCCCTTCACCATCAGGTCAATATGGACAGGAAACGCAAGATCGGCGCCTATGGTGCCAATCTCGTTGCGGATGGTGAAACTCTCATTCTTGATGCCGGTACAACAACGACCGAAATCGCGACACGCCTTGGCGGACGCAAGAATCTCACCGTCATCACCAACGCGCTCAACATTGCGGTCATCCTCGGGACCATTCCAGGCTTTGCCGTGCATATGCCCGGCGGACAGTTTAAACCACCGACGCTGTCGTTATCCGGTGACAAATCAGTTGAGTATTTCCGCAGTATTTTTGCCGGAAAACTGTTCCTCGCCACAGCTGGCGTGGCGCTTGATGCGGGCCTGACCTATCCGAGCTTTGCCGATCTGCAACTGAAGGAAGCCATGATCAAGGCGGCAAGCCATGTCTATCTGGTGGCGGATTCAACCAAGATCAACCGCACGTCGTTCACCCGTCTGGGCGCGCTGGAACTGGTGCATTCCTTCATTACCGATGACGGAATCTCGGACGCCGACGCCAAGGAATTCGAGCGCCGCGGCGTGGAGATACTGATCGCCGAGTGAGCTCTGCACCGTTGATTGCAGTGAGCACACCGAACTGCCGGGGGGGAATACTTCCCGAGAGGGCTGGCTAAAGCCCTGTTTTCGCTGTGATGAAAAACTGCCGGGCACCCATCTGGCCACCCTTGAGCGTCACTTCCAGACCATCGACTGTCTCGTTGCGCGAATGAACGCGGCACAGCGGTGCTCCCGGCGCAATCGGAGCCAGTGCCGACAACGCTCTTACGCCAAGCGCGGTCATCGCATGCCCCGACGTGTCCCCGCCCGCGACAACCGCCCGCGGCAACCGTGTCTTGCGCCGGACATCGGCGACCAGCTTCCCCAGACCTGCACCGATCCGATCATTGACCGCCGCCATGGACCTCCCCGAGCGGATGACGGCCTCCTTGAGGCGGCTGGACGCAGCTTCCGATCCGCGTGCGGTGGCGACAATCACGTCGCGCCCGTCCGACAGCTCTGCCAGCGATGCCTGAAGCGCCTGATCCAGGGCCCGGTCCCATTCGGCTCCGTCAACGGCGCGGGTTGCATCAAGGTCGATGATCCTGAACCCCTGGGACTCTGCTGCATCGATCTGTGCGCTGTTGATCGGGGAGCAGGAGCCCGACACACAAAAAACCTGGTTCACCGCCGAGAGCCGCGGCGGCTTGAAGGTCGAAGCTATGCGCCCAAGCGTACGCAAATGCGCAACCAGTGCATATTCGACTCCCTGAGACCCGATCGCAAAAACCGGACCGCGCCCCTCGTTCCAAAGCAAGCGGCCGGCCTCGGCCAGTGTTTGTTCGTCAACAACATCAATCGCAACAATCTCCGCGCCGGCCTTGATCTGCTTGGAGAGCATCTGGTCGGCTTGGCCGGATTTGATGCCCGCAACATCGACCAGGCCGATTCTTCGGTCGGTCTGGCGCGACAGATGCAGTCGAAGATCGGCTTCATCCATCGGGGTTGCCGGATGCCGGCTCATCACAGGATGCCGATCAAGCCGGTAGACACCGTCATCGGTGCCGGCAAACAGGTTGCCAAAGGCCTGATAGCGGCGAATTGCCGGCGCGCCGACGATCAACGGGTGCCAGGCGCCCCCCAAAATCGGCGCGCCGATGTCGATGGCCTTGCCGATGGAGCCGCAGCTGGGTGATGAATCGAAGGTGGAGCAAACCTTGTAGTGCACGATTGGCGCGCCGAAATCAGCCAGGGCGGAAAACGCCTCCGGCAGATTGTCCTCCATCCAGCTCGGATCGCGCGATCTTGCCACTCCGGCGATTCCCATCGCCGCAAGCCCCGGAAAGGCAGCCAGTTCCTCAGCGTTTGGCGGTGCGAGGAACATCACGGTAGGAATACCGGCAAACGACAAAACCTCCATGACCGCAGAGGAGCCGGTGAAGTCATCGCCGTAAAAGGCCAGGATGGGATCTGCCACGGTGTTACCCTTCACGCCGGATAAGCCTCAAGGGCGGCTGCGAGTGCCGGGCTGTTTTCAGCCTGGGTTTCGATTGCAACGTCTGACATTGCCGCATTCCAGGCTTCAATCATCGCTTCAACACCTGCGGCAACCCCCATTGGATGCGCCACCACGCCGCCGCCGGCGGTGAAGATCAGGTCTGGCGATTTCAGCGCCGCCCAGGTGCCGGCTGCCTGCCTTATGGTCTGGCCCGACGAGAACACCGGCACCGCGATCATCGGTGCTTCTTCAAAAAGCGGATCCCGTAATGAGCGGGCGGAAACGACCACGCTGTCATCGGGTTCGGAGAACTTGTTGGCAAGGCCGTTGACATGCAGATGGTCGCAGCCGGCAAGCCGCCACAGCTTCGACCAGGCGGTGAACGACCATCCAAGGCTCGGCGCACGGGTGAGCGCTCCCCAGCCGTTGCGATGCGCATGCAGCGGCAATTCGGTGTGGCGCGCAAGCTCCACGATGCCGGCATAGCCGACCGAGATCAGACTGGCCATGACACAGGTTCCGCCGTGGCTCAGAACGAAATCATGGCGGCGCTTCATCTCGTCGATTTCCCCGGTGAGGTTGAAGGCCACCATGGTCTTCTTGCCGGTCTTGTCGGCGGCCCGGTTCACGGCTTTCATCACGGCCAGGACCCTGTCTTCGAACGGGCACGCCGGACCATCGGCCTGCAGTTCATCATCCTTGATGAAATCGATGCCTGCATCGGCGAGCACGCCGACCAGATCGCCGGTGGCCTCGGCTGACAAGCCGACGCTGGGCTTGATGATGGTTCCGATCATCGGGCGGCCATGAACGCCCGAGAGCTTGCGGGTGCCTTCCATCCCGAATTTCGGCCCTGCATATTTGTCGGCAAATGCCGATGGCAGCCTGACATCCAGCAGCCGCAGGCCGGAAAAGGCTTTCAGCTCAAACAGATTGCCGGCAATTGTGGCAACCAGATTCGTCAGCGATGGGCCAATGTTCTCGATCGGCCAGGACAGGGTCACGAAAGCACGCCGGTAGACCGGCTTTGCCCCGGACGGAACGCCTGCCCCCGGAAGCGACGGAGCAGGGGTTTCATCGATGAGTTGCAATGCCTCGACCCTGGCGGCTGAGCGGGCCTTCAGTTCCGGCGTTTCGCCTGGCACCGCAACAAAGGTCCCCGACGATTGTTCGCCGGCCATGATTGCGGCTGCTTCAGCCGGGTCGAAGGCTGTTTCAATGAGGTAATCGGCTTCTATGCGAACTGGGTCAGGCATCTGCACTCACTTTGCTGGTGTCTCGGCGGTGTCTGTCTCGACAAACAGCATCGCCCACGGGTCGAGATATAGGGAATTTGACGCCAGCGGCGCACAGGCATGCGCGAACCACTGCGGATCAGTCACGGCCGCTTCAAAACTGCTGGTATCAAGGATTGCCGCCCGGCCGGATTCTCCAAGACGGACAGGTTGCTGCTCCGGACTCAGATTGGCAATCACCAGACGTGTTGCCGTGCCGCTGGCGAAGGCAACGGCGCCCAGCTCGGCAGAGCCTCCGAACACGCGGAAACGCTGGCCGCCGCCGGCAACAAAATTCAGCGCATGAAACATCGGGTAGACCACGGCCTCCGGGTGATCGTCGTACCAGGGGCAGGCAACGCTTCCCCGCCGGGAGATGACGCCAAATGGCCCGGCAGGAGCCGCAAGGGCGATTGCCTCGATGCCGAAGCCTTCGGTCTTTGCCAGGGCGCCGATCGCCCAGGCTGCCCCGAACAAGGCGCGTGCGCGGGGATCCCAGGTCGCCATGGTCAACCTGAGCTGATCAGGGTTCGGCGAAACCGCATTGCCATAAGGGTTTGAGCGCATGCCGATGGCTGTCAGTCCGAGCCGGTAGCCGAGTTCTCCACCAATCCCGCGCGCGCTGGCGAAAATATCGGGAAGCGTCTCGAGTGTCTGCATTACACTCCAGTCGTCTGCGGCGTGGACGGTGGCCGAGTTTCCGTGGGTGATGAAGTGGGCTTTTGCGTCCCCGGGGCGGCAGCGGTTCAATTCGGTGAAATTGGTCAGCATGCCACAACCAATCCTGGCGTCGGGAAAGGTTTTGCGCGCGGCTTCGCGGACCTCAAGCGGAGAAAGCCCGCCAGGCCAACGGCCGCTAGGCTGGTAGCTTGCCAGGTAGGACGAGGGCAGGGCGATGACATTGCGCGGTTTCACGCCGTGGATTCGGCAGGCTGACACAACGCGATCCAGTTGTGGCCCGGCAGGCTTCTCGCCATCCAGCTCGATTTCGAGATCAAGCGATCCTCCCGTCGCAGCCAGCATCTGTGCGGCGGTTTCGATGTCCGGGCCGGCCGCGTCCGGCGTGGTCCGCAACAGCAGGGATCCAAGCTGGCCGGACCTAAGAATTGTTGTCTCAGCCTGCGTCGGCAACCAGTCGCCTTGTGCCGCAAGAAGCATGTCCGGCAGCGTCTCCGAAAGCGGTGGCCCGATCTTGATTGCTGGCGCTTCGGCGGGTTTTGTCGCAACCGCTGATCCGGAAACACGGAGCCGGATTTGCTGCCGGACGCATGTTCCGGCGCTGATTTCATAGGCGAAGGGCTCGATCAAGGGTCGGGAATAGGTCTTGTAGGACGCGTCCGACCAGTTGCGCTGGTCTTCCATCTCGAAAACATCGCCCTGAAAGGAGATGTCGAGCGCCATCCCGTGAATGTCAAACGCGAGGCCGGCAATGTTCCTGATCGGTTGTGCCGGGGATATGGCCTCCGGCATCGTGTCCCTCAGAGAGGTACCGTCTGAGGTTGCGACCGTGACCGGCCGGCCTGCGACCCCGGAGATCGGGTGCAACATCGAGAAGCCGGTGCGGTTGGTGATGAAATCCCGCTTTGCTTCGGCTTCGCCCGTGGCGACAATGGTGCCATCGGCATGGGCCTGGAAAACGACATGGCAGGCGAGCGCACCATCGGCCACCTCGAAATGGCGTTCGTAGCGGAATCCGTCCGGGGTGTGGTTCAGTGTCTGCGAAATGACCTCTGGCTGAAGTGTCGCCCAATTTTCGTCGCGCACGGGAAAATCGATCTGGCGCACCACCTCAACCGGACCCAGAGCAATCCGTCGCAGGGCGCCTTGGTCGATGACGGCTGACAGGTCGCCCGCTCTCACCGATTGTGGCGCAGTGCGGGTCTGGGTCGTTCCGGTTTCAAAAATCTGTCTGGTTGCGGCGTCCAAACTGTCGTTCCTCCATCTTCGCCTTCCATCGGTCACGGCCGGTATCATCCCATGGTGACGCCATTGGTGAACACATAGACCCCGTAAAGCGAAGTCGTGCCGCAGATGAACAAGCGGTTCCGCTTGGGGCCGCCGAAGGTCAGGTTGGCGACGATTTCGGGAATCCGGATCCTGCCGATCAGCGTGCCGTCGGGATGGTAGCAATGCACACCGTCAAACGCGCTGGTCCATATGCGGCCCTCGCGGTCGAGGCGAAACCCGTCAAAGAAACCCGCGGTGCAGGTGGCAAAGACATCGCCGCCACCCAGCGTCCCATCGCCGCGGACGTCGAAGCGGCGAATATGGGCGGGACCGCCGGGAAGGTGAGTAGCGCCGGTGTCGGCGATATAGAGCTGTTTTTCATCCGGCGCGAAGGCCAACCCGTTGGGCTGGACGAAATCGTCCGTCATCTTGCTCACCGAGCCGTCGGTGGGATCGATCCGGTAGACATGATTGCCGGTCTGTTCCGGCGCGCTGATGTCGCCTTCATAGTCGGTAAGGATGCCGTAGGTCGGATCGGAGAACCAGATGGATCCGTCCGAATGCACCACCACATCATTGGGTGAGTTGAGCCGCTTGCGGTCAAACCTGTCTGCGAGAACGGTGATCGAGCCATCATGTTCGGTGCGCGTCACCCGTCGTGTCAGGTGCTCGCAGGTGACAAGCCGGCCTTGCCTGTCGACGGTGTTGCCGTTGGAATTGTTCGACGGGGCGCGAAACACCGATGTCGAGCCGTCGGTTTCGTCCCATCGCATCATCCGGTTGTTGGGGATGTCCGACCACAGCAGATAACGACCGGCGGCAAACCAGGCAGGGCCTTCGCACCATCGCGCGCCGGTCCACAATCGTTCGACGTGGATATGCGGAGCAAACAGGGCGGAAAAGCGCGGATCAAACACGTCAAAGCCTGCGCCGTCCAGTTGATCCTTTACCATCCGTATCCTCCCTTTTGCGCCAGATGTGCCTGTCCGCCTCTCAAAAACGCAGACTCGCTCTTGCATCCAGATGAAACTGGTATAACCTGTTAATAAGATGACGTCCATCGGGGGATGGGTTCGTCATTCAACATTCTGGGAGGAAGAGACTTGAAAAATCTATTCGCTGCAACACTCATTGCTGTTGCGACGGCCACCACGGCCCTTGTGTCTGCACCGGTAATCGCTGCAGAAAAGCCGACCGTCGCCTTGAGCAATGCCTTTCTGGGCAATGCCTGGCGCCGTTCCATGATTACGGCTTTTGAAGAGGCTGCGACCAAGGCCGAGGCCGATGGCCTGATCGCCTCGTTCCAGGTCTCCAATGCACCCGGCGAGAACTCGGCTACCGAACAGATCGCGCAGCTCAAGGCGCTGCTGCTGGATGAGCCGGACATTCTGCTGGTCAATCCGGCGTCTCCGACGGCGCTCAATCCGACACTGCAGCAGGCCTGTGACATGGGAATTGTGGTTGCAGTCTTTGACAGCTCGACTGATCTCGAGTGCGTTCATATTGTCACCAACAGCTTCGGCGATTGGGCACGCTTGTCGACGCAGGCCGTCATCGACGGCATCGGCGGCAAGGGCAATGTCATCATCGCCCGCGGAGTGCAGGGTTCGCCTCCCGAAATCGAGATGTACGGTGTGCAAACCGAATTGCTGAAGGCAAATCCGGATGTCAAAGTCGTCGGCGAGTTCTTCACATTCTGTGACAGCGCCAAGGCGCAGGAAGCCTTGCTTGGCACCATCGCCAGCCTGCCCGAGGTCGACGGGGTGATTGGGTGCGGTGAAGGGCTGGGCGCGGTCCAGGCGTTTCAGACGGCAGGACGCGATGTCCCGGTCGTTGCCTTCGCGCCAAGCGGACGTGCACTGAAATTCTGGGGCGAAGGCAATGGCGCGCCGGGGTCGGTCGCGGTCATGTCCGATCCAGGCCAGGGTGTTGCCGCACTCTTCACCGCCATCAACATTCACAACGGTCAGGACGTTCCCCGGATTACGATCTTCCCGCCGGTGGTGGTGAGCGACGAAGCGCGTGATCAGTGGATTGCCGCAGTCGGCGACGACGAGATCGCATCCTGGCAGTGGACCCAGGAGCTTGTCGACGCGCAGCTGAAAGCCAACATTGACGGAACGGTGGCTGACGCAGCGCTTCCTCCGGTTCCTGTCAGGTAATCAGGTCGGGGTCCGCGCCAGCTTGGCGGCGCGGACGCCTTTTTTCCAAATTGGTGCAATAGCTGCCGTGCTGACACATCCAACGACAACAAAATACACACACACTGCCGATCGAGACCCCCTGGTTCAGGTCAGACACGCAGTCAAGACATACGGACCAACCAGGGCGCTTTCCGGTGTCACACTTGATGTGCATGCGGGCGAGATCTTTGGTGTTGTCGGCCACAATGGCGCGGGCAAGAGCACGCTCATGCGGGTTCTGAGCGGTCTTGATGCAATCGACTCCGGATCGGTGCGGATCGGTGGGCTGACCAGCCCGGCCGGCAAGGGGTTTCCCGGTGTTCGGATGGCCTATCAGGAGGGCTCTCTGGCACTCGAACTTACCGTTTATGAGAACGTTTATCTCTCCAGCAAAAGCTGGATTCCGGACCGCAAATGGCACGCGCCTGCATCCCGGCGCGCAGCCGGGCGACTGGATGAGATCTTTCCCGGTCACGGAGTCAGGCCGGCAGACTATGTCGATGATCTCACGCTTGCCGACCGCCAGATGGTGGAGATTTCACGCGCAACGATAGCTGATGATCTGCGCCTGCTGATCCTTGATGAGCCAACCGAATCCCTAAGCGGCAGTGCTGTCGATCACTTGTATGATTATGTGCGCAAATTGCGTGCGAGCGGCCATGCCATCATTCTCGTGTCCCATCGTCTCCGGGAAATCCTTTCGGTTTGCGACAGGGTTGCGGTGATGAAGGACGGCGCCGTTGTCTCAATACACTCCGCAGGCAGTGTGACTGAACAGGACCTGTTTCTGGCCATGGGTGGCGAGGTGGCCATCGAAAAGCCGGAACACGGGGCCGGCCATGCCTCCGTTGCGGGTGCGCGGCCGGTTGCGGTGAACGTGCCGATGGCCACGGTCGACGGCGCGCCGACGCAGATTGTGGCCTACAAGGGTGAAGTGATCGGACTGGCTGGAATTGCAGGCCAGGGACAGGAACGGGTTCTTGACCGCCTTTGGCGTCGCAAATCAGATGTGCAGGTCAGCCCGGCGCTCGCCTATGTGCCTGGTGACAGGCAACGCTCCGGCATTCTGCCGATATGGAATGTGGCCCGAAATCTGACCATCACTGCGCTCCCAAGCCTGGGGCGTAACGGTATGCGCTAGGCGGACAAGGAGGCTTCACTCGTCGCTGAATGGGTTGACCGGCTGAAGATCCGTGGCGGCGCCAGTGCGGCCATCACAGGCCTCTCGGGCGGAAACCAGCAAAAGGTCATCGTCGCACGCGCATTCGCGTCAGACGCCGACACGATCCTGCTCGATGATCCGTTCCGCGGTGTTGATGTGCATACCAAGGCCGAGCTCTACCAACTGATCAAATCGGAAGCCCGGAAGGGGCGGACGATCCTCTGGTACTCGAGCGAGAACTCCGAGATGCGGCATTGCGATCGTGCTTACGTATTGCGCGCCGATCGCATTGCCGGCGAACTTCGCGGCAGTCAGATCACCGACGAGCGGATCATTTCGCTGTCGTTCGCGGAAGCCAGGGAGAACTGGTCGTGAGTACTGCCACCCTTGATCAAACCCGTCTTAGCCTGCCGAAGGGTCTTGCCCGCCGCGTGCTGCCGGGTTTTCTTACCCTCATTGCCATGATGCTGATCCTGCTGGTGTGCGGCACGATCCAGCCGCGAATCTGGTCGCAGAACGGGCTCACTCTCATCATGTCCCCGATCGTGGCTCTGGCCATTGCCTCGATGGCGCAAATGGTGATGATGAGCATCGGCGACATTGATCTTGGTATCGGATTTTTCGTTGGTATGATCACAACGATCGTCGCCACGCTGCTCCGGGACACCCCGATTCTGGGCCTGTTGGCTCTGGCTGGTTCTGTGCTGGCCTACGCGCTTCTGGGTGCCCTCGTTCAGCTTCGCTCGGTGCCCTCTCTCATTGCAACGCTGGGCGCGTCATTCGTCTGGCTGGGTATGGGCCTGTTTGTCTTGCCGGTCCCGGGGGGGATGGCGCCGGACTGGCTGTTCAAATACGCGTTCTGGAAGCCACCCCTGTCGATCCCGGCTCCGCTGGTCACAATGGTGGTGGCCACGGCGGTGACGTGGTTCGTGACCCGCCGCACCGGGCTCGGTGTCCGGTTCCGCAGTCTGGGCAGCAACCCTGTCGCACTGGTCCGGTCCGGAGGTTCGCTCGTCATCACGCGGATGCTCGCCTATGCGGTTGTCGGCGTACTCGGCGTGCTGGCCGGGATCACGCTGACCGCTGAAATCGGTGGTGGCGATGTCAACGCCGTGCCCGGATACACGCTGACAACTGTGGCTGCCGTGATATTGGGCGGCGGCATGTTCACCGGGGGCCGCGCTGTGGCCTGGGGAACCCTGGCCGGCGCGATCACGCTCGGCCTTCTCACCGTGCTGCTCACCCTTCTCAGCCTGTCGCCGAACCTGCAGCCGGCGGTTCAGGGCTTCATTGTCATCGCTGTTCTGGCCGGGCGGCTTGTTGTGGAGCGGATGACCCGATGATCAAGGTGCGAAATCACGCCATCCCGCCCTGGACCTGGTCATTCCTGGCTGCCGTCGTCGTGCTCGTTCTGACCTACATCGTCTCCGGCCGCGGGGGCTCGCAAACAATCACGCTTGCGTTCACCGTTGCCCCCTATCTGGTCCTGGTTGGATTGGGGCAAATGTTGGTGATGAGCGCCGGACCGGGCAATATCGACGTGTCGGTCGCCAAGGTGTTCTCACTGGGCGGCCTGATTGCGATCGCCGTGGGTGATGTCACAGGTTCGTGGATTCTGGGCCTGGGTGCAGCGGTCGGAGCGGGCTTCGCCATGGCCTCGATCAGCGTCATCGCCATCCTCTATGTACGCATTCCACCCATTGTCGCGACACTTGCCACCAGCCTTATCGCTTCGGCGATCTCGCTCACCCTGGCCAAGGGATTCCAAGGTTCGCCCGACCCGATGCTGAAAGGGTTCCTGAACTGGGCACCACTCGGCATTCCGGCATTCGCCATCATGGTGCTGCTCTTTACCCTTCTTGTCTCCGTGTTCCTGAAACGCACCATCTGGGGATCCCAGATGCTGGCTGTCGGTCAGGCGCGGCGCGCAGCAGAATATGCAGGGGTAAACGCCAAAAAAACAATGGTGTTCGTCTATTTGACCTGCGGCGTTCTTGCGGCGCTGGCTGGCGCCTTGCGCGCCTCTTTTTCGGCGCCGAATGTGGAGCTGGGCAATGATTATCTGCTTGATTCCATCGCCGTGGTGGTGATCGGCGGCACGCTGATGACCGGCGGCCGCGCGGTCCCGGCAGGTGTGTGGGGTGGCGCCCTGTTCTTCATCCTGCTGGACGGTTTGCTGAACCTGATCGGATGGAGCTACGCCGGCCAGAACGTGCTGAAAGGCTTTCTTGTCCTCGCGGTTCTCTTCCTTGCCAGCGGCGCGCCAATTCTCGGCCAGCGCGCCTCGCCGGACCCAGCAAAGGACGAAGATGTCGCCGAGCCAGAGGTCAAACCATTGAGCTGACTTTGCACCCCGCAAACCCGGCAGTTTGCCGACAGCGTCCGCACAAAGGTCGAAAAACAGACGGGCCGCCGAAATTCAAGCCGCGCTACTCGACCCGGAGCGGCAGTGGCAAACACCAAAACAGGAGTAAAACAACATGACAAAAATTGCGCTGTTTGGAGCCGGGGGCAAGATGGGTTACCGTCTGTCGACCAACTTTCGCGGTTCCCGCTACACGATTGCCCATGTGGAAATCAGCGAAGCCGGTTGCGAACGTCTCAAGGCCGGGCTGAACATCGATACGGTGTCGCCGGATCAGGCGCTTGAAGACGCGGAGACCATCATTCTGGCCGTGCCCGATACCCATATCGGCAAGGTGATGGCCGGCATCGAAAGCAAGATCAAGCCGGGGACAATGGTTATCGCGCTTGATGCAGCGGCGCCGTTTGCCGGCCATCTGCCGGAGCGGCCCGACCTGACATACTTCATCACCCACCCCTGTCACCCGCCGATCTTCAACGACGAAACCGACCTGGACGCCAAGCGCGACTATTTCGGCGGCGTCAAGGCCAGGCAACATATCGTCAGCGCCCTGATGCAGGGCCCCGAATCCGATTATGCCAAGGGCGAGGAGATCGCGCAGGTGATCTGGGCGCCGGTGATGAGGTCGCATCGCGTGTCGGTCGAGCACATGGCCCTGCTGGAGCCGGGACTGTCGGAAACAGTCTGCGCATCCCTTCTCATGGTGATGAAGGAATCCATCGACGAGGTGGTCGAGCGCGGTGTTGACCGCCAGGCGGCAACGGATTTCCTGCTCGGCCACATGAATGTGCTTGGTGCGGTGATTTTCGGCCAGACCGAAGGAGTATTTTCCGACGCCTGCAACAAGGCCATTGAATTCGGCAAGCCTGTGCTGATGCGCGATGACTGGAAGCGCGTCTTCGAACCCGACGAAATCGCCGCCAGTATCCGCCGCATCACATAGGCTGATCGCACCGCTGAGCATCTCAAGTCAGCATCCGTACCTGACCAGAGCGTCAGCGGGCAGAATGCGGCCCGCTGCACATCAAGCGTGCGCGACCGTTCCAGATGCTTGACCATGGCATTCCCGGCAGCGTCGACATCATGACGGGCGATACAGGCGGCACAGTCAAACACACAGATCACCAGGTGCTTTGCAGCAGGCTGAACAGTGCCGCAACCACCGGATTGTCCTTGCGCCGTTCCAACGTGGTGATGCTCAGGCAGGCCGGCACCGAAACCGTGTTGCAGATCGCCAGCCCGAAGGATTGTCTCTGGTGCAGCGCAATCGATTCCCGGCACAGGCTCAAGCCGACGCCGGACCGTACCATCTCAAGCATCGATGCTTCCTGGTCGACCAGCGCCACCACATTCTGGGTGCAGCCCTGCTCGGCGAAAATGCTGGTCAGCAAGCGATTGTGCACTGAAACGTCGGGGGTTCCGATCCAGGGCAGCGCCGCCAGTTCCCGCCAGCCGGCATTCTCGACCCAATTGTCCCACCCGACCGGTGCGATCACGCGGTAGGAGAACTCCGCAAGCTTGACCGCATGAACGGGGTCGTCCTCATCACCGTGATCGACCGCGTCGGGCGCGCTGAGGTAAAACCCTGCATCGACGCGTCCGCGTTTGAGCTGGTGGAGAATGTCGCCGCTGACGCCATGGATCAGCTCTGTCGCAATGTCGGGAAATTCATCTCTGAGCTGGCTGAGCAGCCTGCCAAGCCGAATGAACTCGGGATCAACGATGGTTCCGATCTTCAGCGGGCCGGCCACCCGGCCTTCCTGTTGACGCGCGCTGCGGCGAAACTCGTTCATGGCCGCCAGCACTTGCTGCGCCTTCTGCAGGATCGCAGCGCCGTCCTGGGTGATCTGAAGGCCGGTGGCCGTGCGCCGGAACAGGACGATCCCGGTTTCCTCGCTCAGCCGCCTGATCTGGTGGCTGACCGCCGGCTGGGTCAGATTCAGCATCTCTGCCGCCCTGGAAACACTGCCGTTACGGGCGACGGTGACGAAGGCGAGAAGCGTGTTGATGTTGGAAAGCCGGTCCATATAAAAAACTCTAATATCGAAATGTGCGATTTGTCATTGGATTTCTGCGGCCGGCATTTCTAGGGTCATGGCCATTGGCGGACTGGGAGGAGCGCGATGAGGCTTGCCGATGCCGGTTGGGACTGCGGTCCAGAGTGGCAGGGGGCGGTCTTGTGTCTTTCCCTGTCGGCCGGCCTCCGGGTTGGAGTGTGAAGGGAAGGAGCAACATGTCAGACAAGGACAGAGCATTCGACTTCATCGTGATCGGGGGAGGCTCCGCCGGCTGTCTGCTGGCCAACCGCCTGAGCGTCGATCCGGCAAACCGGGTGCTTCTGCTCGAGGCCGGAAAGGCCGATACCTATCCCTGGATCCATATTCCCGTCGGCTATCTCTATTGCATCGGCAACCCGCGTGCTGACTGGATGTACACCACCGAACCCGACAAGGGGCTCAACGGTCGCAGCCTGCGGTATCCGCGCGGCAAGACGCTTGGCGGCTGCTCCTCCATCAACGGCATGATCTACATGCGCGGCCAGGCCAGAGACTATGATAATTGGGCCCGGCAAAGCGGTGAAGAGGAATGGAACTGGGAAAATGCGCTTAATGATTTCAAGGCGCATGAGGATCATTACAAGCTGGATGACGGCGCTGATCCTGTCACCGGGAGCAACAGCCGGTTTTCCGACATGCATGGCCATGGCGGCGAGTGGCGCATCGAAAAGCAGCGGTTGCGCTGGGATGTGCTCGAGAGTTTCGCCGAAGCGGCTGTCGAGACCGGGGTCGCAAGGACCGACGACTTCAACAGCGGCGACAATGCGGGCGTGGGCTATTTCGACGTCAACCAGCGCTCCGGCTGGCGCTGGAACACCTCGAAAGCGTTTCTTCGGCCAGCAAAATCACGGCCGAACCTGACGGTCTGGACCGAAGCCCAGGCCGAAAAGCTGGTTGTCGAAGCCGGGACGGACGGCGGCTTGAACAGCGCATTGAAATGCACCGGCGCCCTGGTCCATCGCGGCGGACAAACAATCCACGTCAAGGCGCGCCGTGAAGTGGTGCTTTCGGCCGGGGCGATCAACTCGCCGCAGATCCTGCAATTGTCGGGGATCGGTCCCGCGCACCTGCTGAAATCGCTTGGGATCGAGGTGCTCGTCGATGCTCCGGTCGGAGACAATCTGCAGGACCACCTTCAGATCCGCGCGGTGTTCAAGGTCAACGGCACGCGCACCCTCAACACGCTTGCCAGCAACCTATTCGGCAAGGCAGTGATCGGGCTGGAATATCTGCTCAAGCGCTCCGGTCCGATGAGCATGTCACCGAGCCAGCTCGGCGCCTTCACACGCTCGGATCCGGACCGTCCGCACGCCAATCTCGAGTACCATGTTCAGCCGTTAAGCCTTGAAGCCTTTGGTGAGGATCTGCACGATTTTCCGGCCATGACGGTGAGTGTATGCAACCTCAATCCGACCAGCCGCGGCCATGTGCAGATCCGGTCTGCCGACTTTCGCGATCAGCCGAAGATTTCACCCAATTACCTCGCCACGGACGAAGACCGGAAGATCGCCGCCGACAGCCTGAAACAGGTGCGCCAGATCATGGCGCAGCCGGCCATGCAGGCCTATCAGCCGGAAGAGTACAAGCCCGGCATCCAGTACCAGAGCGATGCGGATCTGACCAAGCTGGCAGGCGATATCGCCAGCACGATCTTCCATCCGGCCGGGACCGTGAAGATGGGCCGCGCAGAGGATGCGAGTGCGGTGCTGGATCCGCATTTGCGGCTGAAGGGGGTTGCGGGTTTGCGCGTGGTCGATGCCAGCATCATGCCGGAAATCACCAGCGGCAACACCAACTCGCCGACCCTGATGATTGCGGAAAAAGCGGCGCGCTGGATCCTGTCGGGCCAATAGCGCAGCCAATCGACACCTGTTTTCGTTTCCTGGAGGAACAATGCGCACTTCCTTTTCCAAGCTGCCCCTGACCGGGGTCAAGGTGGTCGATTTCGGCCAGTACATCGCCGGTCCGGCAGTGGCGATGCTGCTGGGTGATCTGGGCGCCACCGTGATTCACATCGATCCACCTGACGGACCGATGTGGCAAAGCCCTGCCAATGCGACGCTGATGCGCAACAAGATGATCGTCAATCTTGATCTGAAGAGCGAGGACGGGCTGGAAAAAGCACGTGCGCTGTGCGCCGAGGCGGACATCATTATCGAGAATTTCCGACCCGGAAAGCTTGCCAGACTCGGCATCGACTTTGCCGCGATGCGGCAGGAGCGGCCCGACCTGATCACGGTTTCACTGCCCGGCTTTGCCTCCAATGACGAGGAACGGCGTGAGCTGCGCGCCTTTGAAAGCGTGATCGCCGCAAGCTCCGGTGTCTTTACCGATATGGGGCTGAACCGGGTCCTGATGGGGTTGAGCCCGTCCTTCTCGCCCTTGCCGCTGTCGTCGGCCTATGCCTCGCAAATCGCCGCATCATCAACCGTTCTGGCGCTGCAATCGCGGCAGCTCACCGGACTGGGCGACCAGATCGAGGTGCCGCTGGCCGCAGCCGTGATGGAAGGGCTCTGCTACAATTCGATCAAGGTCTCCGACATGCCCTCGCGCTATCTGACTCAGCGCGAAATCGAGATCGAGCGCCGGCGGGTCGAAGGCCTGCCGATGAATGTCTCCTACGAGGATCTGCAGGAACTGCTCGATCCGTTCTTCCGCAGCTACATGTGCAAGGACGGGCGCATGTTCTACGTCGTCTGCCCCAGTCACAAGAACCATGCCCGCCGCTGCCTGCAAGTGCTGGGTCTTTATGAGGAGATGGTCGCGGAAGGTCTGACCGAGGAAGACGACACCTACAAGCCGCAGGCGGAGTGGTCATCGGGCACATCGCTCGGGGTCTACCCGATGCCCAAGGACTGGGCCGACAAGATCGCCGCGCGGATGAAAGAGGTGTTCATGACCCGCACCTCGCATGAGTGGAAACGCATGTTCGGCCGGGCCGGCATTCCCGGGGCTGCGCAGCGCTGGCTGCAGGAATGGGTCAATGACGAGTATGCCGAGATGTCTGGCTTGATGATCGATGTGGTTGATCCCGAGTTCGGGCCGATGACACAGCCCGGCCCGGTGGTCTGGATGGAGGAGAGCGGCGAAGAGGCGCTCGAGCCCGCGCCGCGCCGATGGGTCGAAGTCGACGAGGCCTTGAAGATCCTGCGCAAGATCCGCACCGATATACCCGAGCCTTCGGAAGAAGCGGCGCAAGAGGCGGCTGGGCAAGGCTGGCTCTCCGGGGTTCGCGTGCTTGATCTGTGCAATGTCATTGCGGGCCCGCATTCCGCGAGTTACCTGGCCCGGTTCGGGGCCGAGATCATCAAGCTCGATCCGGCGACACCGCTCTATGACAGCTGGAACACGGTGGTCTACGGCCTGAGCCAGGGACGCGGCAAGCGCTCGATCCTGGCGGATCTCAAGTCGGAGCATGGCCGCAAGGTGTTTGAGGATCTGGTCAAGACGGTGGACGTGATCGTCTGGAATGCGCCCGACAGCCAGATCAAGCGGATGGGACTGGATGCGGAAAGCCTGCGCAAGCTCAATCCTGATGCATTGTTCTGCAAGCTCGATTGCTTCAGCGGGGTGCGCCGCGGAACCCGGACCGATTATATCGGCTATGACGATCTGGTGCAGGCCACCACCGGCATCATGTTGCGCTTCGGTGGCGCGATGGACCGGCCGGAGGAACACGCCCATGTCGGCACGATCGACGTGATGTGCGGCTTTGGCGGGGCGCTGGCGGTTGCCACCGCACTCTATCAGAAGCACCGTTTCGGCCGGATCGGACGGGGCCGGACCTCACTCAACGCCAATTCCGGATTGCTGCAGGTGCCGTTCTGCTACGATTACGACGGGCGCAGCCTGTATGATGAACCGTCCGGTCCCGAAGCCAACGGCTATGGACCGCTCAGCCGTTTCTACAGCACAGCGTCGGGCATCTATATCCTGCTCAGCGCCTATGAAAGCGATCTGCCGCGGTTCCGCAATGCCGAAGGGCTCGAGGATCTGCCCGATATCGCCGAAGAGGATCGCGCCGGCTTTCTGGCCAATGCCTTCCAGTCGCAACCGGCGAGCGAATGGGTGGAACGGCTGCGGGCGGCGGATATCGGATGTGCGATCTGTGACAACATCGACGCGTTGCGGGCACAAAACACCCACGAAGCAGACGGCACGACGGGCATGCAGAACGGCAGTTATTCATTTTCGGTCTACCGGGATCATCCCAGCGGCCACGAGGTGATCCAGCTCGATCCCTATGCGGTGCGGAGCCAGAGAGGCCGCATCTTCGCGCTGTCTTCGACCGAGAAATTCGGCACATCGACGCGTGCCATCCTGCGTGAACTCGGTTATGCCGAAAAGGCCATCGAGACCATGCTCAAAACCGGACAAATCAGCGAAAGCTGGAGCAAGGAGTACCTGCCAAGCTGAAACTTGCACCGGGCGCCTTGTCCAAGATCGTCCCGATCGGACCGGGTGTGGCCGGCACGCGGTGGCGTGCAGCCCGTACCCCGCACCCCGCACCGGCCGTAAAAGCCGCTGGCGTTCAAGCCGGCTGAGCCGGACTTAGCCCGCCGCTGCGATGGAAGATCCTGTTCGACCGGCCTGGTGGTTGGCCGTGGTCAGAAGCAGGAAGTAAAACGCATAGAGGATGACGTGCCGGTCAATCACCAGAAGATAATGCAGCAGGCCAAAACTGAACGTGAGCACCAGGATCAGCAGCACATTCTCTCTCATGCTTGAATCGCCGTAGCGGTAGATGCGTCCGAAGCAAAACCCGAAATATCCTATCAGCAGCGCCAGGCCGGCAAGTCCGCGCTGGATCGTCTCATCGAGGATGAAATTGTGCACGAAGGTATATTCTCTCAAATCTGGACTAGTGTCTTGCGAAGTGTGCGTGATGATGGCTTCCGAGATGCCGGTTCCACCCCGCCCCAGCACTGGGTTCTCGGCGATCAGCTCCAACGCGCCCCGCCATTGCGCGAACCGTATCGACATGCCCAAATGGCCAAAAGCGTCGACTGTATCTGAGGGTTTCGGTTGAAACGCCAGGCTGATCTCCTTGATGGAAGACTGAATGCGTTCTGCATAACTGGGATAGATGATCCATATGCTGCTCAGACAGAGCGCGAGCACCACGCCTGAGATCACGATATTGCGGCGATTGCCAAGCCAGGAGCCCGGACCCCGGTGGCGCAGCATGAGCTGGAAACCATCAAGTGCGATGGCGAGCAGGAACACAGGCAGCACGGCTCGGGTCTGGGATGCAACAACCGTGATAAAGCCCAGGTAAAAGAAGAGGTACCGGTTGGCAAGCAGCCAGGGGGCGGAGCGGATGTTCAGCCGCGAAACCACTGCCAGGAATGATATCGCAAACGCGGCATTGGCCGGATTCGACCCGAAGCCCAACCGACCCGGTGCCGTGATGGTTTCGAACAACGCCCAGAGGGCGAGGACCACAAGAGCCGCGCGTGTGCCAATTACGAATTGCCGCAACGGATCGCGCACCAGAACCGCGCCGATGGCAATGGGTATGACGAGCGAATAGTACAATGGATAGGAGCTCCACCGGAGATCGCCAGGCAAGCTTCCATTGAGAAGGTTTATCAACAGCGATGACGCCGAAAACCCGAGAGTGACAACCAGATATGTCTTGTCCACATGAGACAGTGACTTCTTCGGCTTGAACACCAGAAGATAGATGCCGATACCCAGGAAAGTTCCGAAAACAACCGTGCTTGTGTCGGTTGGCAGCATCAGCATGAAGGCCGCAAGCAGAAAAAACAGCCCATCCATTCGGCGCCGCATCAGAAAGAATTTTTTCATCGAAAATTTGGGCCGGCTGAGAGACTGCATTATCAATCACGCTTGAGGAACAGCGTATTCCTGTGTCTTGGTTGCGGCACAATTACCAGACGCGTCACCAAGTCGAAATCAAGTCTCAATAGCCTAGACCTTCAGATCTCAATTCTCCTGGTGCGCGGGGGAGTTAGAAGTGCCCCCGCACAGTGCTTATGGAGTCCTGCTGGAATGAGGTCAAGACTTGCTGTTTCGGTTGCAAGAAAATCTCTAAGGCAAAGTGTAGCATTGTGACAGACATATTCACTTTTGGCGTGCAAACGATCCTTCTTGCTCGCGCGATACGGTTGTTGGCTGCCGGCGGTCTTCTCAAGCCGTTCGACGTCGTGGATAGCCGGGTTCGAGCATGGCGATTGCCTACCAACCACCAAATCGGGGCCAAACTTTTACAGGAGCCGCTGGTTCGGAAGGGATGACGTGATACGCACTGTATTGCGCGGCCACGGCGCAGGCATGGTTGGGCAAAA
Organism: Hoeflea sp. YIM 152468; assembly: GCF_029210485.1. GTDB lineage: Bacteria > Pseudomonadota > Alphaproteobacteria > Rhizobiales > Rhizobiaceae > Hoeflea. Next base: position 24,280 of record NZ_JARGET010000022.1, on the reverse strand, counting down.
TGCGCAGCAGCGTGCCCAGAGGCAGGTCGGGTAAAGCCGCTTTGCTGTCCGTTCGGCAAGCGATGATGCCGTGCTCCTGATTGGTTTTGATCACGATCAAATCAGTCATAACATTCCCAGCCTGGTCACAAACCACCCCATATCCCTGATCGACCTTCTGGCTGGCTGTGCCGCGATCCTGTGACAAGGCCATCCAGCCCGCATCGGTGATGATCCAGCCCTTTTCGCGCTGATGCCCGATTACGGTTGTCAAAACCGAAAGGGCTATATCGTCGACGTCGCAGACCCCGATGCCGGCCTGCACCAGGTCGAAAAAGGCATAGACTCCAGCACGCACCTCGGTGATGCCCTCGGTGTTTTCAATCGCGTGCGCGGTGGGCGTGGAGCCGATGCTGACTACAGGGCAGGGCAGGCCGGCGGAGCGCAACATCTCTGCCGCCCTGACCGCGGCCGATCGCTCTTGTTCCGCGAATTTCGTGTGAGCCGGCTTGCCATACACTTCGTAACTTTCGCCGGCATGGGTCAACACACCGCGCAATTCGGCACCTTTGTGCAGAATGTTGCCGATCTCGATCAAGACCGGATCGCCAGCGCAAACCCCGCTGCGATGACCATCGCAATCCAGCTCGATCAGCGCCGGGATCGTTTGCCCCAGCCGTTGACAGGCTTCGACCACTGCGCTTGCTTGCTCGACGCTGTCGAGAATGACCGTGAGATCGCATCCCCCAGCGCGGATCGCAGCCACACGATCCAGCTTTTGCGGCGTGATCCCCACGGCGTAGGTGATGTCACGCACGCCCATTCCTGCAAAAACTTCGGCCTCCGCCAAGGTCGATACCGTGGCCGGGCCAAAGCCGCCGGTGAGCAGTCTGCGTGCAATCTCGGTCGACTTCACCGTCTTCAGATGAGGCCGGAGCGTCACCCCCTTGGGCGACAGATGGTCTGCCAAACGACCGATATTCCGCTGCATTTTCCGTTCATCAAGAATCAAGGCGGGCGTCTGTAGCGAGGTCAGGCACGGAGCAGAGGCAATCATGGCGATTTGGATCCCAAAAGTTGTTCTGTGTCATCTGGTATCTCAGCGACAGATGATGGGGTAGCATATTATGCAGCATCCCATAGGCTGATATGAACGTTGGAAACGCCCGATCTCGGCCTCTTTGTCGCGTTGGCTTCGGCACCATCCCTGGCCGCAACTGCCAGACTGAGATTACCAGCGAGCACGAGCCTGGACACAACAAGGCTACCGATCGGTCGCGATGGCGGCCTTTGAGCGTCGTCATCGCTGAAGATATCGAGCGATCGTGAAGGGGCGCAGGTTCGCGAAGACCTGGCGACAGCGCGCGCTTTTTCCGCGCCCTGCTTCCCTGGCAGTGATCTGCTTCAGAATGCCAGTTGCACTTTCACCGAGCGTGAGCGGTCGCCCGCAGCGGCGAATGCCTGCAGGGCGTCATCAAGTGGAAAGGTCGCGGTGATGATCGGCTTCACATCGATGGCGGTGGAGGTGATCAAATCGACCGCCTCAGCAAACTCGGCATGGAAGCGATGGGTGCCGATCAGCTCGATTTCCTTGCCGACGAGAAAGTTGAGCGGAATCGGAACATCGCCGGCAACGCCGACCTGGACGATTTTCCCCATGGGGCGTATGGCGGCAATCGCTGTGCGCAGTGCAGCCTGTGCGGCGGAACACTCGAACACCACGTCAAAATAGCCCTTGTCGGCAGCATAGGCATCCATTGCCGCCGGGGCGCTTGCGACGTTGATGGTGCGCGTTGCGCCCATTTTCTCCGCGACAGCCAGCGTCGCCTCCTGCAGGTCGGTGACGACGATCTCGGACGCGCCCCTGTGTCTGGCGACCGCTGCGCAAAGTGCTCCGATCGGGCCCGCGCCGGTCACCAGGACTTTCTTCCCGGCGAGATCGCCGGCCCTGTTTGCCGCATGAACGCACACCGCAAGCGGTTCCGAGCAAGCCGCTTCACCCAGTGTCGTGCCGGCGCCTACCGCCACGCATTGCGGTTCAGCCACCAGCATGAATTCGCGGAAGCCGCCCTGTTCATGCGGAAACCGCAAAGCTGACCCAAGAAACCGCATTTCCAGGCAATGCTGGAAATGGCCTTGCGCGCAGTATTTGCAATGCCCGCACGGGTGGCTCGGATTGACGGCGACCCGGTCGCCTATGCTCAGACTGTCAACCCCGTCCCCGATCGCCCGCACGGTGCCGGCGATTTCGTGACCGAGGATGATCGGCTCGCGCACCCGGATCGGGCCGAAGCCGCCATCGTGATAATAATGCAGATCCGAACCGCAAATGCCGCCTGCACCCATCTGCACCAGCACCTCGCCGGCACCGGGTTCAGCAACGGTTTCGATCTCCACACGGATGTCGTGCTTGTCGTAGAGTCTGCAGACGCGCGTTTTCATTTTTTGTTCCTAATCGAGCAGGACAGAGGGAAGCCAGGTGGCGATCGCCGGGACATAGGAGACCAGGAGAAGAACCAGGATGTTGGTCAGCAGGAATGGCGCAATTGCCTTGATCACCGGCGTCAGTGGTAGCCGCGCGATGTTGGCGCAGACGAACAGACAGACCCCGACCGGCGGCGTGGTGAGCCCGATCATCAGATTGAGAACCGCGAAGGTTGCGAAGTGCAGCGGGTCAATGCCGACGCTCTGGGCCAGCGCCAGCAGCGGGACGAACAGGATGATCAGCGCGGCAATGGTCTCCATGAACATGCCGACAAACAATAGCAGGATGTTGATAAGCAGGATGACCACATATTTGTTGTCGGTTACCGACAGCACCGCTGTGGCAATGACCTGCGGTATGCGTTCGGAGACGAGGATCCAGCCAAAGACATTGGCGAAACCGACCAGCGCGAGGATGGCGGCGGACGAGACCGCACTGTCGATGATGATCATGGGCACATCCGCGAATTTGAGTTCGCGATAGATAAACATGCCGACGAGAAGGGCATAGACGCTGGCGACAACGGCTGTTTCGGTCGGCGTGGCGATGCCGGTCATCAGGCCGCCAATGATCAGTGCAGTCATCGCGATGGCCCAGAACGCACCCATGAAGGATTTTCCCAGTTCGCCCAGACCCTGCCAGGGCTGGCGCGGAAAATCCTTTCGAATGGCGATGATGTAGGTGGTCACCATCATGGCAAGGCCCATCAGGATGCCGGGAACCGCGCCTGCGAGAAACATCTTCCCCACCGAAATGCCCGATAGGGCGCCGACGATGATCATCGGAACTGAAGGGGGAATCATCGGGCCAACAGTGGACGAGGCAGCGGTCACGGCGGCGGAGAAATCCGCGGGGTAGCCCGCCTTCTTCATGCCGGGGATCATCATGCCGCCGATCGAGGCAGCGTCGGCGACCGCCGTGCCGGAGATGCCGCCAAACAGCATGGAGCCTGCGACATTGGTCAGACCGAGGCCGCCACGGGCCCAGCCGACGAGCGCATTGGCAAACCGGATGATGCGTTCGGTAATGCCGCCATTGTTCATCAGATTGCCGGCGAGAATGAAACCTGGAATGCAAAGCAGGACGAAGACGTCCATTCCGGCATACATTTTCTGCGGAATCACAACCAGCGGGATCCCCGCCGAAACAAGATAGGCGGCCGATGAAAGGCCGAGCGTGATCGCAACCGGGATACCGAGCGCCAGCCCGCCGACGAATACGGTGATCAGAATGGCTAGGCTCATCGCGGTAACTCTTCGAAACGGTTCTGCGGCAAGCCATCGGAGGCGCCGGTGAGAATGGATATCGCGCGGGCGGCCGAGAAGACCAGCAACGACAGGATCAGCACCAGCAAACTGGCGTGGATGAAGTCCATACGCCATCCCAGCGCCGGCGAGGTCTGCATGGCGCCGATGGATGTATATTTCCAGGCGGGTTCGACCAGAAACCCGCAAAGTATAGCGGTTGCGGCTGCGCCAACGAACCGCAGGCGCTTTGGCCACGGCCCGGGAAGCTTTTCGCTGACGATATCGACGTTGACGAGGTCGCCGCTTCGAAACGACAGTCCGGCGCCGAACGCGGCAAGATAGAGCAGGGCGAAGCGGGTGAGTTCCTCGGTCCACACCGGCGAACTGCTGAGCAATGAACGCGCGTAGACCTGAATGAGGACCGCGCCCATCAACACCAAGAACGCCGCTCCGGTGGCGACGCGGCTGATCAGAACGATTGTCGATACCAGTTGCTTCATGAGTGCCCTCCGCCAAGGCGCTTTGGTGAGACGCCGGATTGTGATCCGGCGTCCCCGTTTCCAGTCCGGTTACTTGGCGAACAGCTGTTCGACCACCGGTTTGATTTCGTCATTCACATTTGCCAACACCGCGTCCTTGGCTTTCGTCTGGAATGCCGATCCGTCGACTTCAACGAAGGTCATGCCTTTGGATTCCAGGAACTCGCGATCGTCCTTGAGCGAAGCATTGAACAGCTCACGCTCATAATCCTGCGTCGCCTTGGCTGCCTGCATGACCGCCTTCTGGTCATCCTCGGAAAGCTTGTTCCATGTCGATTCTGCAATCGTCAGATAGATCCAGGACCGGACGTGGTCGGTCATGTTAACGTATTTCTGAACTTCATTGAAACTTGCCGAGCGGATCAGCGCCAGCGGATTTTCCTGGGCTTCGATGGTTCCGTTCTGCAGCGAGGTAAAGACCTCGGAAAATGCCATCGGACCGGGGTTGGCGCCAAGAGCTTTCCAGACATCAACGAAAAGCGGCACGTTCGGCACACGCATTTTCAGACCATTGAGATCATCGGGTGACTTGATCGGACGGTTGGAGGTGAGGTCACGTGGACCGCGGGCGAAATAGGCAATCGGGCGGATCTGCACCTTTTCAATGATCTGTGCCTTGATCTGTTCGCCGATCTCGCCGCCTGCGACCTCATCCATGTGCTCGATCGACTTGTAGGCATAGGGAACGGCAAGCAGTGCTGCCATCGGCGCCCAGTTCTGCAGACTTTCACCGGTGATGGTCATGTCGACAGTGCCGAGCTGCATGCCGTTGATCAGGTCGATTTCCTTGCCGAGCGATTCGTTCGGAAACACCTGGACCTCAATGCGGCCGTCAGTCAGGGAATTCAGTTCCTCGCCGAATTTGACTGAAGCCTTGTGCCAGGGATTGTCTTCGTTGGCGAGGTGACCGAGTTTCAGGGTCATCTCCGCGGCCATGGCGGACGTGGCCATCAGGCCAGCGGCGCATACGGCAAGCAGTGTTTTTCCGATATTCGAGATCTTCATAGATTCCTCCTTGGGTTGGTATCTTCCGGAAGAAGCCATTGCGGCTTCTCCTCGAAAAATTGGGGATTGCTTTCGGCTATTTCGGGCAGGTCGTTGAGAATTTCACGGAGATGACCACGCATCGCCGCAATGGCTGCTTCGGGGTCGGCGCTGGCGATCGCTTCCACGATGGCACTGTGTTGCGACACAAGCTTGGAGGCCGGAAAACGCAGCATGGCCAGATGCCGCACGCGGTCCATCTGGGATTTCAGGCCTTCGACCATTTTCCAGACACGGATCTTGCCCGCGGCTTCCGCCAGCAATGCGTGAAACCGGTCGTCGAGTTCCATGAACTCATTGACATCGTTGAGCGCGCGTTTCTGCTTCTCGATCTCCTGCCGGAGCATCTTGATGACGGCTTCGTCTGCGTGGGTCGCCAGGTATCCGGCGATGTCGGCCTCGATCGCCTCGCGTACAAAGCGTGCGTCCATGACCGCAGCCGTGGTGATCCGGTGAACGAATGTGCCGCGTTGCGGACGAATTTCGACGAGCCCTTCTTCCGCCAGTTTGATGAAGGCCTCGCGAACGGGTTGGCGGCTGATCGAATATTGGGCTGCGATCTCGGATTCCGAAATCCTGACGCCGGGCTCGATCTCGTTGCGAATAATGCGCGCGCGCAAAAGCCGGTAAAGTTGCGGTCCAACCGCAATTCCCAGATCGAGCACTTGCCGCGCTTTTTGCTGAATGGTCACTCGAGGCCACCTCCTGTCCGGCTTTTATACCATACTTCCATACTAGTCAACGGCAACAAATGCTGCTAGAAGCCAAGCGGAATGCTGCGTATCAATTCAGCATTGGCGATTTGGATGTGATCGGGAGATGTTTACATGCGGCAGACTTGGCGTTGGTTTGGTCCCAAGGACCTTGTGTCGGTCGATGACATGGTGCAGGCCGGCGTCGAAGGCGTCGTGACCGCGCTGCATCACGTGCCGACCGGTGCAGTCTGGGAGCCGGCGGAAATCGCACAGCGGCAAACCGAAGTCGCGACGCGAAAGGATGGCTCGCCGTCCGGCCTGAAGTGGGAAGTCGTCGAAAGCCTCCCGGTCTCGGAAGATATCAAGAAGCAGAAAGGCGAATGGCGCGCCCATTATGCCGCTTACAAGAAGAGCCTCGAACACCTCGCCGAAGCGGGGATCGAAACGATCTGCTACAACTTCATGCCGGTGCTCGACTGGACCCGAACCGATCTGGCATGGCGGGTGACCTCCGGCGCCACCTGCATGCGCTTTGACTATTCGGTTTTTGCAGCCTTCGACCTGTTCATTCTTGAGCGGCGGGGGGCGGAAAAAGATTATCCCGAAGAGATCGTCGAGCAGGCACGCGCCCACCATGCGGCGATGAACGATGCTGAGCGCGAGGCGTTGACAAAAAACGTGGTGTTCGGCCTTCCTGGCGCGGCGACAAACCTGAGCCTGGCCGATGTGCGCGACCATTTGGCCGAGTATGAGTCGGTTTCGCATGAGCAACTGCGGCGGAATTTCATCGACTTTCTCAGTGAGGTCGTGCCGGTCGCCGAACGGCTGGGATTGCGCATGTGCTGCCATCCCGATGACCCGCCATTTGACCTCTTGGGCCTGCCGCGCGTCATGTCGACGGAGTCGGACTACCGGCAAATCATCGAGGCGGTGAATTCACCGGCCAACGGCATCACACTTTGCACCGGTTCACTCGGTGCGCGTCCCGACAACGATCTTGCCGGCATGATGGACCGGCTGGGCGACAAGGTTCATTTCATGCATTTGCGCAACGTCAAGCGCGATACCGGTGACATCCGTGGCTCCTTTTATGAGGCGGAGCATCTGGGTGGGGATTCCGATATGGTGGCGGTCATGGCTGCGGCCCTCCGGGAAGAAAAACGCCGCCGCGCTGCAGGCCGATCAGATTGGTCGATTCCGATGCGGCCCGACCATGGCCAGAATATCCTCGACGACCACACCCGCAATGCACAGCCAGGCTACCCAGCCATCGGCCGTCTCAAGGGGCTTGCGGAGTTGCGCGGAATAATGACCGCTCTTTCGCATCCGATGCTTGACCGTATTGCTCCGGGAATTGCACCGTGACCGCAGCACCGAAACGGCTGGCTTCGCTCGACCAGATATCTGGCGAGGCGAGGCTGCCTGGCTATGACCCGGCGCGGCATGGGTGCGCAATCGTCCATCTGGGCGCTGGCGCCTTTCACAGGGCGCACCAGGCGGTTTACACCGACGATGCCCTGACGGCGGAGGGCGGAGACTGGCGCATCACCGGGGTCAGCCTGCGTGGCACCGATACTGCCGATGCGATGCAGCCTCAAAACGGGCTTTACACCCTGATCGAGCGGGGTGCGGCGGGATCGCGCGGACGGGTGATCGCGTCCGTCGACAGGGTGATTGCGGCCGCGCGCGAGCCTGCAGCACCACTGCGGGCGATGGTTTCACCACAGACCAGGATCGTCACCCTGACTGTCACTGAAAAAGCCTACGGCATCGACCGCACGTCGATGGCAATTGATCCAGACCACCCTTCCATAGCCCCGGATCTTTCCGACCCGCGGCATCCGCGCGGCGCCATCGGCCTGCTCGTTGAAAGCCTGCGGCTGCGCCGGGATAGGGGCGTCGCGCCGTTTACGGTTTTGTGTTGTGACAATTTGCCGGAAAACGGACACCTGCTGAGAGCGGGCGTACAGGATTTCGCCCGCCGCATCGATCCGGATCTGGCCGACTGGATGGAAGCCGAAGTTTGTTTCCCGTCGAGCATGGTCGACCGGATTACGCCGGCGGCAACGCCGCAGACACAGGACGAGGCGCTCCGGCTCACCGGCTGCCTCGACCTCGCCGCGATCGAGACCGAGCCGTTTTCCCAATGGGTGATCGAGGACCGGTTTTGCAACGGCAGACCCGCATGGGAGGCGGGCGGCGCGCTGTTCGTCAAGGACGTCAAACCCTACGAGATGATGAAGTTGCGGATGCTGAACGGAGCGCATTCGATGCTGGCCTATTGCGGTTTCATCGCCGGTTGCAAGCATGTTCGCGACGCGATGGCGCATCCCCATCTGGCGGCTCTTGTCGACAGACATATTGCTGCGGCCGGCAGCACCTTGCCCGACCTTGCCGGATTGGATCTGGACAGCTATCGCCGGGATCTGATCAGCCGCTTCTGCAATCCGGCGATCGCCCATGACACCTATCAAATCGCCATGGACGGCACGCAAAAGCTGCCCCAGCGCATCTGTGCGCCTGCGGCCGAAACTCTTTCACGCGGCGGCGACACCCGTCCCTTTGCCTTCGCGGTGGCGGCGTGGATGCGCTATTGCATCGGCAAGACTGATGCCGGGACCGACTATCCGCTCCGCGATCCGAGACAATCGGAAATCCAGACGGCACTTGGCAACGCCTCGTCACCGGCAGGAATTTGCGCAGCGCTCAGCCAATTGCCTGGCCTTTTTCCCGCCAGTCTTGCAGACAATGACAGCTGGCAGGATCAGCTCACCGGCTTCCTCACGGAGATGCTGCAACATGGCATGGATCACACCCTTGCTGCCGCAGCATCCGATTTGACCCAGGTGAATTGATCAAGGCGCCAAGCGGTCAACGGCGCGCGTTCCATATGGTCTGACCCAAGCCAACCTACCGAAGCCCCACCGAGACTTCCGATCCGGCCTTTCAAAATGGTGCCTTCGGCCCTTAGCCGCCATTTTGTCCCAACGAAGTTGGAACGTTAGATTTCTCCAAACCAGACCTCAAATTCTTCACCCGGCTAAAGCCCCGCGAGGTCGAAGAGGCAAACAAAACGAACACGATGGATTGGCCGCCGATATTCTCGCTCGATACGGGGTGGTGCGTGCTTTATGCCGGACTTCACTATCTTGGAAATGCGGTTGGGAGAGCATTGTTGAGCGGACCTATGCTTTGAACACCTTTGAGGCGCGACTGTTGATTTTAAACCAGCGAACGCCAAAACTGGAACACGAATAGCATCAAAAAAGAAAATCCCGCGCCTTTCATTGCCCGGATAAACCGCTTCATCTTGGTTCTCTTGAGCATTTCCATATGACGCAATTCCGCAGCGAATTCGGCTTCTATATCTGCAGATCTGACCTGATCCAGAACCATCAAATTGACGGAGGTAACATTCTCGGGCGTGCAAAAAAAATCGGGTTCTTTGTCATATGAATGCGAATACAAAAAGGGTCGATATTTTCTGAGCGGATAGACGACATAACCGAATAGAATTATCGGTATTATGATGGCGCCCCACAGGATGAGAACTTCCGGCCAAGCGATGTCTTCCGGTCGCGGAAACCGTCTTTCAAAGGGGATGAGGATGCCCAGCGCCAAAACATATCCGACACCGACGATTTGCGCCCTGGTGTCATAAGCTCTCATCACAACACGCGCTTCGTTAAGCTTGTTTTCCAATAGTTTCAGAGTGTTATCGCTCACGGCATATCACCTCGCTCACGTCCAACCCTTCGTCCACTTTCCTGGGCGCCTATTCCGTAGAAAAAGTCATCCTATTTGTGGGATTTCGGGCAGAGCCCGCTTTCTCGTCTGCGCGAACATAAGCCGATATCCGCATGGCACGAAAAGGAGTGTGAGAGGTGATGCGAGGAGCAGTCCACCGATCATAAGCGTCGCCATGGGCTCGAAAAGCGCGCCGCCAAAAAGCGCCATCGGCAGCAATCCAAGAACCGTCGTGAGCGATGTGAGCAGTACCGGGCGCAGGCGCTTTCGTGCCGCCGCGACAATCGCCGCGTCCCGATCGAGCGTCTGGCGTTCGATATCGATCTGGTCGATCAGGACGATGGCATTGTTGATGATGATGCCCATGAGCGAGATTAGGCCGAGGATCGCAAAAAAGGACAATGGCTGGCCGGTGACGAAAAGCGCCAGGGGCGCGCCGATAATGATGAGCGGAATCGTCATGAAGGTGAGCATGACCCGCCGCGCAGAGTTGAACTGAAAAACAAGAGCCGCGATCATCACGATCAGCGCAAGGGGCATGCCTGCGGCAAGTTTGGCGTTCGTCTCGGCGGAATCTGCCGTTTCCCCGCCAATCTCGACCTGATAGTCTGGCCCCAGGTCGAGGCTCTCGAGCGTTGGCTGGATCGCTTCCTCAACCTCGCGCGCAGACAGAATCGCACTCTTGCCTGAAATGACGATCTGCCGAACCTGGTTCTGGCGGCGGAGCTGTGAGAATTCCAGCCGAGGACGGAAGGTCGCAATCTGGTCAAGCGCGATGAGGCCTGCGTCTACCGGGATCGAAAGATTGGCAATGTCCTCAAGGCTGTCGCGAAAGCCCGGCTCTGCGCGGAGAACGATGGGGATTGAGTCCGGCCCGTCCCGAAAAGTCGAATAGGTTGTCCCGCTGAAATAGGTGTTGAGAACATCGGATATCCCGCGCGAGGTGACCCCGAGTTCGCGGGCTTTGTCCTGGGCGACGTCGACTACCACCTTGATAACCTTGTTACCCCAGTCGTTCTCGTTGAGAACGATGCCAGGAACTTCAGCATAAGCGGCCTCAACACTTTTCGCGGCGGCGAGCATGGCATTCGCGTCGGGTCCTTTGATCTGAACCTCCACAATGCCGGATTCACCACCGCCCATAGACAATCTTGTCACCCGCGCACGCGCCGCCGGGCGGCTCTCGAAAAGATAACCCCGCGCGCGCTCTGCCGCTTCAACCGCGCCCTGGTAGGAGGTTGTGTTGACGAGGATGAAGGCACTCGAGGGGTCGGTATTCGCCGGTGATAGCGCCAGATAAAAGCGCGGGCCGCCGTGACCGACGAAAGTGGTTGTGTTCTTGATTTCAGGATTAATGCCCTGGTCGCGAAGCCAGGTATCAATTGAGAGTGCCTCGTCCCGGGTGGCCGTGATTGCTGTGCCCTTGGGCATATCGAGATAGATCAGGAACTCCGCGCGTTCGCTCAAAGGGAACATCTCCGACTTGAGCAGTCCAAATGCCATCCCCCCGATAACGACAAGTCCATAGCTGGCCAGGATAACCGGGATACCCAGCGGCAGGCACCTTCGCACGAAATCGCCATATACCCTGACCATGCGGCCTTCCTCGCCGGAGGTGTTCTTCTTCCTCAGCAGAGTGGCCGCCAGAAATGGCAGAAAGTAATGTGCCGCAAGCCACGATCCGGCAAGCATCATGGCAACCACTGCGCCAAGCGAGAAGGCGAACTCGCCGGTGCTACCCTCAAGGATCAGCATCGGAATAAAGGCCGATACCGTGGTGACCGATGCAACAGCGAGCGGCATAAAAAATTGTCCGCCGGCACCGATCGCGGCCTCTCGGGGCGCAGCGCCACCATCAATCCGGCTCTGGATATCGTCGACAATGACGAGGCCATTGTCGACGAGCAGACCGAGCGAAATGATAACGGCGGCAATAGAGACCTGCTCCAGATCAATGCCGAAGCGGCTCATAAGCAGGAGTGCGATCATAATGGTGAAGGGAACAATGCACGCAATGACGATCGCCGGACGGAGCCCCAGGAAAATCACCATGACGATCAATACAACGACGAAAGTCTGTCCGACATTTGATAAGGCCGAATTGACGGCAATCGTGACGTTCGCTTCCTGGAAGGTGGATATATTGTAGCGGACGCCGATGGGCTGTTGCTGTTCCAGATCGACAATGGCTTGGCGCAGCTCCCGCCCAAGCTTCTGTATGTCGCGGTCATCTGCCATTTCGACGCTGACCAGCACCGCAGGTTCCCCGTCGAAATAGACAGGCTCCTGCGGGGGGTCGACTATCCCGCGCCGCACATTCATCAGGTCACGTAAACGCACTGCCCCGTCCAGACCAGAAACACGGGTGAGCACATTTTCGATCTCTTCGATGGATTTCAGATTGCCATTGGCTTCCAGAACGATTGACTGTCCGCCCGCATCGATTTCACCGGCGGGCAGGATCACGTTCTGGTCGGCAAGGTCGGCAAGTATCTGCGGGATCTGGACGCCGACTGCGGCCAGGCGACGGCTGTCGATTTCGAGCCAGATGCGTTCGTCCTGCTCGCCGGACAGCGTAACCTTGGTGACGCCGTCGAGGTCATAGAGACCCTGCTGCAGATCCGCCGCCGCGTTCTCGATCTCGGGCAGGGTAAAGCCGTCGCCGGTCACGGCGATGGTCGCGATGGCGACATCCCCGTAATTCGTGTTCAAGAAGGGTCCGCGCGTTCCCTCGGGCAAGGTGAGTGCCTCTTCTTCCATGCGGGTGCGCAAGTCCTGAAAGGCTGTGTCGAGGTCAGTGCCCGACACGGAATCGTACATCGCCACCCAGAGCGTCACCGTGCCTGTTGTGATCAGTGTTGAGATATCTTCGACTTCGGTTATTTCGCGCGCCGCGCGTTCCAGGGGAGCCGCCAGCAAATCCTCCACCCGCTCTGGCGACATGCCCGGAAACTGGGCGCTGACGATCGCTGTGCGGATCGTGATCGAGGGGTTCTCGCGCTTTGGCAACGCCCCATAAGCAAAAAGGCCCATCAGCAGCACAGCGATCATTGCGAGCACCGTGAAGCGGGATCGATGCATCCCGAATTGTGTCAGCGCCTCCATGGGCTAACGGTCCTCGTCGAGGAGTTTTACCTTCTGGCCGTCGCGCAGAAACTGCACACCCGCTGATGCGATCCGTTCGCCGGGCGCGACACCGTCGAGCAGGATGATCCGGTTGTCCCGGATGCCGCCAACGGCGACCTGACGGCGGATCACAGTGCTTGTGGCCGGATCATACACATAGATGCCAGCCGCCGAGACCCTCTCGCCCTCCGAAACGCTGTCAGCATTGCCGTCCCGGATAATGACCGAGAGCGGAACGGAGTAACCTTCCTGGGCTGGAAGAGGAAATGAGATCGACGTCTCAACGGCCATTCCTGCCTTCATGAGCGGATCGATTTCCTGCAGCGAGACGACGACCGGGAAGCTCGACACCGCATCCGCCCGGGCGCCCAATTCGCTGACAAGGGCATCGAGCGTAATCTCCGGTCGGTCCGCTAGCCGGACGTTCGCCGGTGTGCCGACCACAAGCCGGTCGGCGATGTCGAAACTTACCGAAAAGGATACGGTGAACGCCGAGGGATCGTAGAGCGAAACAACAGGCGTGCCGGAACTGATTGTCTGGAACGGTGAGACATCGACCGAATTCACAATGCCGTCGAAGGGCGCGACGAGCGTCGCATCGCCCAGGTTTTCCTCGGCAGTGGCAAGCGATTGCTGCGCCTGCACCAGCGAGGCGGCGGCCGACTGCGCCTCGGTGCGTGCGTTAGCGACAGTGGCGACGGTGGTTGTGCCGGAACTGAGAAGCGCTTCCTGGCGAGCAAGAGCAGCCGCGGCATTCTCGGCTACGGTTTCCGCCTGCATCACCCCGGCCTCTGCCGACCGCACCTGGAGTTCGAGCGAGGACGGATCGAGGCGGGCGACTACCTCGCCGGCAGCGATCTGTTGACCAACAGCGAGATCGAAGTCCAAAAGCGACCCGCCGACCTCAAAGGACAGCGTGTTCAGATTGGACGGTTCGAGAACGCCCGGGAAACGTCTGACGCTGACCCGTTCCGTGTCGGCAATGACGAAGATTTTCAGGCCGCGGACGGGTTCTTGAGAACCATCCTCACCGACGTTACAGGCGGCAAGACTGAGGCAGCTGGTCACGATGACAATCAATTTGCTCATGAGGCAATTTCTATCAACTGAACACTGTAGGGTTAATCAGATAACTACTTTCAGAAGCAAGTAAATGCAACAGACATTGCGGGGTATTCACTCCGCAAATCAGAGCTTCCGATGCAACCTTACTACCTTTTCCTTGTTTCCGAAGCTGAGATGCAGTGAACGCCAGGTTTGTTCGCTCAGCTATCCTTGATCAGCTATGCGACGAATGTCCGCACGGACTGCTATCCTGTACCAACTCGTTGAGCAGGCCTGCAACGAGCACCTGGAGAAGCTGGAGCAAATGGCGAAGTGAGATTGTTTTGGGGCTAAAGCCGAAGTTTGCGCTGCCATCGGAGATGTCGGCTGTCGCATTTCCGCCATTCGCGGTTAATGTCAGATGCCCGAAAGCCGACGTACGCTTCGGGCTAATCCAAGGTTCACAAGGGCGGATGTTGTTGAAAACGTTTTTGTTGCGCCGCGGGAAATCCTTTGATTCACTCGGTTATGAGGAGAATGGAGGATTCTGTTGCCGAACTTTGTCCGCAATCAATCAAATTCCGGGAGCGCGCCACATAGAGGTGGTGACGTTGTTGTCGGCCAGCTGTTTTTGCGCAGGATAGGCGGCTTCCCAGCGGGCGCGGGTTTCGCGGTAGACACCGGCAATGGCGGGATCGGGTGTCAGAATTTTCTCGACACCGGACATGGCAGAGCCTGCTTCCGCCAAAGTGGAATAGGCTCCGACACCGCAGGCGGCAACGGCCGCGCATCCAAGCGCCGTGGCTTCCCGTACCTTGGGCAGCGCGACCTCGCGGCCCAGAACATCCGCCAGGATCTGCCCCCAGAGCGCGCCTTTCGATGCGCCGCCGGCAAAGACCACCGGCTTGTCGATGCTGACGCCGGAGAACTCGATGACCCGTTCGAGGTTGATGCTGGATACGATCGCGGCATTTTCCTCCAGCGCACGGAACAGGCTGGCCCGTGTGGTGTGTCCCGGCTCAATCGACATGTTGAGAAACGACGGGGCGGCGTGATACCATTGGCCGAAATCCATGGCATCCGAAAACACCGGGATAATGCCGTTGCTGCCGGCTGGCACTTCGGCGGCCAATTCCTCCAGATAGGTATAGACGTCGATACCGCGCGCCTTGGCGACAGCTTTTTCGGCGTCGCAAAAGGTGTCGCGGAACCATCGCATAGTCAGGCCGACAAAGAATGAAATGCACTCGGCCTGATTGAGACCGCCGATCACGTGAGGGTTGATGCGCACCCGCATTGTCTGATCGGTGCGTCCCGCCGGAATGTTGATGATCTGCTGCCAGAAGGTGCCGCCGAGAATGGCCGCGTCACCGTCACCGGACACGCCCAGCCCGAGAGCACCCATCTGAACATCCCCGCCGCCGCAGATGACGGGGGTACCTTGCAGCAATCCGCTCTCCTCCGCAGCCTTGTGGGTGACACGTCCGATCATTGAGCCGGGTTCGACAACATCGGGAAACATGTCGCGTGGAAGGCCCGCCTTGGCGATCAGCTCGTCCGACCATTGCCTGGTGGTCGGATCCATCAAGCCTGTCGTGCCGGCATTGGATGGCTCGACGGCAATCTCACCGCTCAGCCGGGCTGCGATCCAGTCGTTGATCATCGACAGACGGGCAGCCCGGGCAAATATTTCCGGTCGGTTGTTGCGCAGCCATTCAAGCCGTGGCCACGCCCCCAGTGCGAAAGTCTGACCGCTGACGCGATAAAATGCCCGCTCCAGCTCAGGATCGCGCTTTTTCAGTGCGGCGACCTCGGTGGTCGACCTGCCGTCGACATTCGCACAGCCCCAGATTTCAGATCCGGATGCATCGTAAAGCACGATGCCCTCGCGCATCGATGTGGTGCTGATGGCGCTGATCTCGTCGGCGCGCACATCAGCCTGTTCGAGCGCCTGCCGCACGCAGCGACACAATAGCGGCCAGTTGGCCCCGGTATCGAATGCCATCGATCCAGGCACATTGGCTTCCTCGACGTGGGTCCATTCCTGTTGTCCCAGGCCGCACTGCCGTCCGGTCTGGTCGAACACCACGGCGCGGCCGCTTCCGGTGCCGGCATCGATGGCGAGATAATACTGTGGCATCTGGGGTCTCCTGAGGCGTGCGGATAATTCAGCCTTCGAACTCGGCGATATGCAATCCACCACCACTGAAATCGGTGAAATAGACCAGTCCGGATTTGTCCACGAAGACATCCGTGGTGTTGATGACCAAGGGTCTGCCGGGACGATGGTCGACATGTTTGTGCGGCGCTTGCGGCACGACGGCGCCAACTTCCCTGGGGCTATATGGATTCGAGATGTCATGGATCCGCAAACCGCCATTCTGCCATGTCGAGAATATCAGCGATGAACTGACGAAGCTGCCGGGGCGGTTTTCATGGATATTGTGCGGTCCAAAATGGCCGCCGACATTCTTGTAATCGCGATCGCAGGGCTTGGGGAAAGTCGATATCGATATCGGGTTGGTTTTGTCCCGAATGTCGAAAACCCAGATTGGCTTGTCGCCATCCTCTTCATCGTCGAGAACGGTTTCATCCACGACGATCAGTAGATTCCGGTCGGGTAGCGGCATGCAGTTGTGGGTGCCCCCGCCAAAGGGGGGTGCCCAATTGCGCTGCGCCAACATCCTGGGTGCCGCACGGTCTGCCACATCCACCACGACCAGGCAGCCGTCGCGCCAGCCGCAATAGGCGGTGTCGCCGTCAACAATCGGGTGGTGCAGGCTGTAACGGCCTTCGCTCAACGGCCAGTCCGGCGTCTCGCCGGCGGCGATGTTCATTCCGGGCAACCAGAATTTTCCGACGATTTCGGGCCTGGTGGGGTCCGACATGTCGATGGTGACGAGGATAAAATCGGAAAATCCCTCAAGCTGCGCCGAAGCGTAGGCCCAGCGCCCGCCGACATACCAGATCCGGTGAAGGCCGAGGCCATTGACCGGCATGAAACCGATCGGGCGCGGGTTTGCCGGGTCGCCCAGATCATACACGGCCATGCCTGCGGAATAGTCGCGCTCGCCGCGGCTCATTGCCTTCGATACATCACGGGTGTCGGCCTTGTAATAGTTTCGCTCGTCGTCGCTTTCGGCAATGCTGAACTGATCCTGGCCATGGACCGCCAGCAAAAGGTTGTCGTGAACCTGAAGATGCAGCGACCAGGTATTGGCCGGTGCAGCGATGAAGTTGACCGTGCGTGGATTGGCCGGATCACGCACGTCAATGACGCTGAACCCCTTGGAGAAAATATGGGCGACATAGGCGTATCCGTCGCGGACCATGATCTGGGTTCCGTCGGATCGGCCAGCCTGGTCGGAATGTCCGATAAGCCGCATGTTCAAGGCGTGGGCTGGCGTACGCAGGTCGCTGTTTGCCATTGCTCTTCTTCCTGTGGGTGTTAAACAAATTGGTTCATGAGGATCGGCTGTTCACTTTACACGGAGATCATTTGCTGAAATCATGAACATATGAACACTCAGTGATCTGCTCGTCAAGCTCCCCCCGTACCAGCGTACGGAAACTTGGCGGGTGGAGAACGCGGATACATTCGGCTGTGTCGGGCAGGGGAGTTTTACCTTTCCGAAGCGGTTGAGGTACTGATGAGCGGGAATCGCAGGCGCCAAGGCCGCTCTCTGGCGCCCATGAGGGGCAGCAATGAAAGAACGAGACTTCGCCACCTTGTCCGATGACGACGCGCTTTTGGCCCGAGTGGCCTGGTACTATTACCATGATGGGCTCACCCAGCAGGTGATCGGTCAGATGCTTGGGCTGCCAAGGATCAAGGTGTCGCGGCTGTTGGAAAACGGTCGGCGGACCGGGATGATCGAGGTCCGGATCAACTCGGCGCTACAGGGCTGCCTCGAGATCGAAAGGAGCATTCAGAACCGCTTTCGACTGAAGGAAGTGCGTGTGATTCCGCACCTGGAAGCGGAATCGCTCAACGACCGGTTGGGTCAGGCGGCGGCACAGATCCTGATGCACAAGTTGGATGAAGGCGGGCTTCTCGCGGTCGGGTGGGGCGAAACGGTTGGTTTTGCGATTAATCGGTTGGGCCATCTGTTTCAGGACCGGAGCATCGATCTGGTCGCCATGACAGGCGGGGTTCAGGCCTATGTTGACGGCCTCCGGCTGGCTGGCAACGACCGCAAGATGTATCTCGTGTCAGCACCCCTCGTTGTCGAGGATCCGCAAGTTGCGCAAGCCATGTTGCGAGATACCGGTGTGCGAAGCACGCTGGATATGGCATTGCGGGCGGATTACGCTCTGGTTGGTATCGGCGCGGTGGATGAAAAAGCCAGTGTCATACGGCACGGCTATGTCCACCCGGCTGAGGTGCGTGCCATGCGGCGCGGCGGGGCGGTCGGCGATGTGTTGTGCCGCTTTATCGACGAGAACGGCCAGGAGCTGGATTTTCCTCTGCATGAGCGGGTTATAGGGTTGCCGCTGAAGAGCTATCGTGGGAACCCTCAAATGATCGCGGTCGCGGGCGGACAAGACAAGATACCTGCCATTCGGGCGGCACTGCGCGGCGATTTCATCGATATTTTCGTCACCGACGAAGAGAGCGCCAAGGCTTTGATGAGCTAGAATTGTTCCATGTAGCCGGGCCTTTTGCGCTAGATTTGGCGCTCTGGCCTGCGTGGTGTGCACCAGCGCTGCGTTATTCCATTCTTTCACCCGGTCCCTGTCTGCCATTCAAGATATCTCCTGTGGCGTTGATCGGCCCGGGGTTCGCCGGCCCGTTCTTTGCATTTCAAGGCGGCCCCTCCATGCCGAGTTACGGCATGGTGAAAGTTGCCCGAAAGTGCGACTGCCTGAACAAATAATGCCTTGACAGATCATTTGAACAATGTGTTCATATGTTTGGAACGAGAATATATGATCATTTGATTTCGGGAGAAAAGCTTGAGCTTGGTACAGGAAAATCGTGACGACCCAGCCAAGCGGCTGCGTGCCGAACTTGAGGTTGCAGATTGGCGAAACAGCCTGCCACCGCTCTTTGGGCCGACAAGGGTGCCACTGTCGGCGCCTGCGGTGATGTTGGTCATTATTGGCGTCGTCATGGCTTTCGCCGCGCCAACGTTCTTTTCGCTCGGCAATCTGCGCGCCATCTCGATCGATGCTTCGCTGATCATGCTGCTGGCAGTCGGAATGACCGCTGTGATCACTGCGCGGGGGATCGATCTGTCGATCGGGGCGATCCTGACACTGTCGAGTGTCGCCTTTGCCGCGGCACTGAAGGATTTCGGCCTGCCGCTATGGTTTTCGGTTCTGATCGGTTTCGCCACGGGGGGGCTTTGCGGCCTGATCAACGGTGTCTTGATCACCAAACTGAAAATGCCCGACTTCATCGTCACCCTGTCGACAGAACTGATCTTTCGCGGGCTGGCTCTGGTTTATGCCGGCGGCGGCGTGTTCTTCGCCTTCCCAGAAGCTATAACGTGGCTTGGGCGCGGACGACTGCTTGGCATACCGGTCCCGGTGGTGCTCGGACTGTCGGTCGTGATCATCGCTCATTTTGTCTTTGCCTATCATAAGGTCGGCGCCCGCCTTCATGCTGTTGGCGGCAACCCGACGGCTGCCAAGCGGCTGGGGATCAGCGTGCTTCGCTACCGCATCGGTGTCTACGTCTTCATGGGTCTGATTGCAGCACTCGGCGGCATCATGTTGACCGGACGCCTGGATGCGGTGGTCGCATCGGGGGCAGTCACGATCCTGCTCAATACTATTGCGGCCGTGATTGTCGGCGGCACCAACCTGTTTGGCGGCCGGGGCTCAATCGTCGGGACGCTGCTGGGTGCATGGCTCCTGGCGACCATCGTCAATGCCGTGGTCATCCTCGGATTTGAAGCTTTCTGGCAGCACGTCGCAGCCGGTGCCGTCATCCTGATCACCATCGGTCTCTACTCACGCCGCAATACGAGGACTGAAGAATAGACAAACGAATTACCAAGGGAGGAGACTGAAATGAAGACCATATCCATGAGACGCATGATGATGACAAGCGCTGCACTTGTTGCGATGTCGCTGCCGCTGGCCGCACAGGAGGTGCCGGCGGGTGCACAGGAACGCGGATACTTCCTGCTGCCTGAACTGCACGAGATGATGCCTGAAGAGCGCACCAAAATGGAAGCCTTCATGCAGCGGGTGCAGTCTGACACGGTCAAGAGCACGAAGACCTATGATAAGCCGCTGAAGATCGCGATGATGTTCCCAAGCCTCGAAACTTCGGACGCCTGGGCGCGCCTGAACATTTCGACCCGGGCGCGGCTGGAGGAAATGGGAATTCCCTTCGAGGTGACGGAATTCATGATCCGTCCCGACGAGCATGACCGTCAGGGTGTGCAGGTCGAGCAGGTACTGGCCGGCGACTTCGATTACGTTGTCATCGGACCCTCGGAATACCAGGTGCAGAAATCCAACATTTCACGCCTCGCAGAGGCATTGCCGACGCTGGTGATGAATGTGGTGAACCCGTTTGTCGACACGCTGGGGACGGACAGCCAACCTATCACCCATGTCGGGTTCGACCACACGATCGGTGCTGAAGCCCTGTGCAGGTGGGTTATCGGTGAAACCGGCGGCGAAGGCACATTCGCGCTGGTTCGTTATATTCCCGGCCTGATCGACAGCCAGCGTTCCGATCACTTTGCAGAATGCGTCACGGCCAACTCCAACATGAAGATGGTCGATGAGTTCGAGGCCAATGGTGACCGCGAACTGGCATTCTCCGGTGGTCAGGCGCTGCTCAGCCGCCATCCCGAAATCACTATGCTGCACGCCGGCAACACGGCGGTGGCGCTCGGCGTTGTTTCCGCCGCAGCCGAACGTGGCAAGCTGGATGATGTCATCATCAACGGCTGGGGCGGCGGTGCCGACGAGCTTAAGTCGATCAAGGACGGCGGCCTGAAGGTGACGGCGTTTCGTGTGAACGACGACTGGGGTGTGTCTGTTGCCGAGGCCATTCGCGCTCACACCGAGGGCGAAGAAGTGCCGGTGGTGGTCGCGGCGACAATCAAGCCGATCGATTACACCATGAGCGCCGAACAGATCGACGCCGAGACGGATTACGCCTTCCGCTATTCCGGAAAGCTTGACCGCTAAGCCTTGTCACAGCTGAGAACACGCAGGGGCCGGAGCCGGCCCCTGCACCCCAAGATACAAGCTGCAATCTGGAAGACATGACATGAGCGTAGTCCTTCGCGGAATTTCCAAACACTACGGTGCAGTCACCGCAATCGAGGGGATCGACCTGTCGGTGGAGGCAGGTGAAGTTGTCGGTTTGCTCGGAGACAATGGTGCCGGGAAGTCGACGCTGATGAAGGTGCTTGCCGGAGCGGTTACGCCCGACGCGGGCACCATCGAAGTCGATGGCGAAAAGCACGAGTTCCGCAATTCATCCGAAGCGAGCGATGCCGGCATTGCGATGCTGTACCAGGATCTTGCCCTGTTCGATGACATGCCGGTAGTGCACAACATCTTTCTCGGGCGGGAAATGACCAACGCGCTTGGTTTTCTGCGCTACGGCGCAATGCGCAAACGGGCGCAGGAAATTGTCAACGGATTTTCGGTGCGGCCGTTTGATGTGCGCACTCCATCCGGACACCTTTCTGGCGGACAGCGGCAGGTTTCCGCGCTGGCTCGCACCACTGCCTTCGGCAGCCGCTACATCATTCTTGATGAACCCACATCGGCGCTTAGCCCCAGTGCCCGCGACGAGGTTTTGTCCATCGTGCGCGATCTGGCCGACAGCGGCATCGGGATCATCATGGTCAGTCACGATCTGGGCCATGTGCGTAAGGTCTGCGATCGCGTGGCGATCCTGCATCTGGGCACGCTTGCCGGAGTGCGCGACATGGCGACGACAACCCAGGACGAAATCATCTCACTGATTGTTCAGGGACACGCCTGAACCAATACCGATCAATATCAAAAGGGAAATAACATGCGACGCAAGGGTGTACTCAACGTAAAGCTTGGCAAGGCGATCTCCGAGATGGGCCATGATGACATCATGATGGTGGTCGATGCCGGATATCCGATGGCTTACGAAGATCGGGTGATCGATCTGGCGCTGTGTCCGGGTGTTCCGGACCTTCTGACGGTCCTGCGCGCCATCCGGCAGGATATGTGGGTCGAGGCGTACCACATGATCGACGATGCCAAAGCCAACAACCCGAACGCCTGGAATGGCGTGGCCGACGTATTCCCGGACGCCAAGGGCGGTGTGAAGCCGAACGAATGGTTCCACGAGGACGGCTATCGCAATGCCAAGTTCATTGTGCGCACCGGCGCCTGGATGCCGTGGGGCAATGTGGCTCTGGTTTCGGGTATTCCTGTCCGTGAATGGTTCGACAACACTGGCGGCGATGTGCCGGAAAGCTGGACAGAACGTCACGAACTCAACGTCAAATACGGCCAGACCGGGGTGGAGTGACGCGGAAATGTTGGTTCAACTCGTTCATATTCAGGTGAAGCCGGGTCGCGTCGGGGATTTTCTCGACGCCTTCCGGATCAATTACGACGGTACAAGGCAGGAGCCGGGAAACCTGCGCTTCGACGTGCTTCAGGACCCCGATGACGAAACCCGGTTCTCTATTTACGAGGTGTTTGTCGACGAAGCCGCGGTCGATGCGCATCGCAATACAGAGCATTATGCAAAGACCGTGGCGCTGCTCGACGACATCATGACCGGGCCACGGTCGAAGGTTTTCTACCGCATGATGATGTCTGATCTGACCGATGTATGAGACTGAACCCGTGAGCGTGAGCCTGACCGAAAACCGCTGGAACGACGACGACGCGGCACGGTGGGAAAGGGATGCCGGCGCGGAGCCGGCAGACCGTGACCTGGCGCTACGTATCTACACGTCACGGCTGATCGGCGGGGATCCTGATCTGGTTTTGCACGGGGGCGGCAATACCTCGGTCAAGACCAGGCGCGGCACCAGTGGCGAGGTGATGCACGTCAAGGGCAGTGGCTGGGATCTGGCAACCATCGAGGCGCCGGGACTTCCGGCGTTGCATCTTGACGCGATCCGCAGTGGAGGCCGGGCCGGTGCGCTCAGCGATCCGGAAATGGTGGCGCTATTGCGGGCCAATTTGTTGGATGCCCAATCGCCAAATCCATCGCTGGAAACGCTGCTGCACGGTTTCCTGCCGGCGAAATTTGTCGACCATTCCCATGCCACGGCGGTTCTTGCTCTGGTCAATCAGCCAGACGCCGCCGAGATCTGCGGTGTCGTTTATGGTGATCGGCTGGCTGTTGTGCCCTACGTGATGCCGGGTTTTGATCTTTCCATCGCCGCTGCGGAAATCGCCGACGCCAATCCGGAGGCGGAGGGGTTGTGGCTGGTCAATCACGGCCTGTTCACCTTTGGCGAGACCGCCCGACAATCTTATGACCGGATGATCGAATTCGTCAATATGGCCGAGCGCCATCTGGCCAGTCATGGCATAGCGATTCTGCCGACTGACGAGGGGCCACAGGAACACCGATTTATCGATTTGCTCAAGGAGCGATTGCAGGCTGCCGGACCGGTTTTTGCAGACGCAATTGCCATCGACGCCCGCACCGGGCCGACGATCAGGACCTTTCACGAGCATCCGGATCTGGCTGACCTTGCCACCCGCGGCACAGTCACGCCGGATCATGTCATCCGCGTCAAACCATTCCCGCTGTTGCTCAAGAGCACAGACAGCGCAGAGGCGATCGACCGCGCATTGAAAAACTACGGCACGCGTTACGAGGCTTATTTCCGGGCCGGGGAAGCACAGGCGAAAGAACCCAAGACCATGCTTGATTGCCTGCCAAGGGTGGCCCATATCGAGAATGTCGGCATGGTCGGGTTCGGCAAAACCGCCGGCGAAGCCAAGATCGTCGCGGATCTGACGTCACAGTCGATGCGGGTGATGCTTGCCGCCGAATCTTACGGACGCTTCACACCGCTGACGCCTGGGCACTTGTTCGACATGGAGTACTGGTCCCTGGAACAGGCCAAGCTGAAGAAGTAAGTTTTCTGTATGTCTAACTTCCAGAAAACGGTTTCGATTTTGCACGGTATGGACGGGGCTCTGTTGCAAACTTGGTTTTGTCGCAAGCTGAATTTCGGGCGACGATGGGACGCTTCCGTATTTACCACCAACCTGAAGGGCACCACCGATGACCGACGACATGATGAACCTGCGCTCGCTTGTTGAGAAGAGCGCCGAATTTCCAGCTGGCGCGTTACTGATGAACGGTAATCCGCGCGAAGTGTTCTGACCTGAGACCCTAGTTCCCTCCAGTTTTCGGGAGAGTCTTGGGTTTCTAATCTGGCCTCA
>NZ_JARGET010000021.1 GCF_029210485.1 Hoeflea sp. YIM 152468 | reverse complement strand
CGGACCGCATGGTGGTTGCGATTGACCAGTATGCGGCGTTGTCGGAAGCGGTTTGGACGCGGAGGCCGGACGAGATGCGGCCCTGTGTGGTTTCCATGTCGTTGTTGATCGAACGGAGGGTCTGCAGTGCAGCCATGGCTGCAGAGTTAGTCATGATGCTAGTCATAGGGTTGTCCCTTATAAATTACGAGATACAAGTGAGGGACATACCGGGCTTATGGATTTACCGGTCATGCGGTTCGGCGTCATGCCTGTCGGTCGCCTCTGACTTGGCAGAGGTGTTCCTTCCCGTCATGTTGACAGCATGATCCGTTTTCCGGCTTTCAAATTGATTAACAGAAAGCCGATTTTTCGTTTAAAATCAATATAGTTAACAGTTGTATAACGGGCTAGACAAAGGACCTGATCAGACTGCCGACAAGCAGGTTCCAGCCGTCCACGAGAACGAAGAACAAGATCTTGAAGGGCAGCGAAATGGCGGTGGGGGGCAGCATCATCATGCCCATGGACATGGTGATTGTGGCCACCACCAGGTCAATGACCAGGAACGGCAGCACCACAAGAAAACCGATCTCGAACCCACGCCTGATCTCGGAAATCATGAAGGCGGGAACCAGCACCCGCATGTCGATCTTGCCTTCCGATTGAGTGGCCTGGTTGCGTTCCTCGGCAATATCTATGAACAGCGTCAGATCCTTCGGCCGGGTGTTGACCAGCATGAACTCACGAAATGGATCGGAGACCAGCGCGATCGCCTCCTGCTCGCTGATCTGGTTCTCCAGAAGCGGACTGACACCTTTCTCCCACGCCTGATCAAACGTCGGCGCCATGACATAAAATGTCATGAACAGGGACAGGCTGACCAGAATCATGTTTGCCGGGGTCGTCGCCAATCCCATGCCAGCACGCAAAATGGCGAAGGCGATGATGAACCGCGGGAAGCTGGTCACCATGATGAGGATGCCCGGCGCCACCGACAGAACAGTCAGCAGGCCAAAGGTCCGGATGATCCAACTGGCAACAGAGCCGTCGACCGGGGCCTGCAAGGTTTCCGGATCAAGAATCTGGCCGTGGGCCGCCGTTGCAAGAGCCATCATGGCAGCAAAGGCTGAAATAAATCGAATCATTCGATCACAAATGTCCTCAGAAGGATGTCGTTGACGCGGCCTTCCGACCGCAATTTGACGCGCTCACGCAAATCGTCACGCAAATACTGGAACCCGCGCGGACCCTCAATCTGCTGCAACGAAACGGTGCGCAGATAGGCAAGGGTATCCTGGTGGATCCGGTCGGCAAGCGCATTGTCCGGCTGGTCCTCGAACAGGAGCGACATTTCGATTCGAATCCAGTTGTCGGAGGGGTATGACAGGTTTGTGGTGATCGGCTCAAGCGCAACAAGGTTTTGCCGTGGCTTATCTTGCGCATCTTCTTGTTTTTTGGTGTCCCCGCCGGCTGATTTTGCGGCGGCGCTTTCCGATTGATCCATCTGCGGGGCTATGACGCCGCCGACCATCCAGCCGCCGCCGGCGGCGATCAGACTGAGACCCAGCACGATTGCGACGGTGATGAGAAGGCCCGTCTTCGGTGCTTTGCCGTCTTCTTCTGTTTCCTGGTCAGCCATGGGTCACGCCATCAGATCGGTGAAATGATGTCGACAAGCTGCTGGCCGACCGGTGGCTGCTGCACCTCGGTGAGCCGTCCGCGACCACCGTAGGAAACGCGTGCTTCAGCGATCTTGTCATAGGCCACCGTGTTGTTGTGGTCGACGTCGAGCGGACGAACAATGCCGGCGACATTGAGGATGCGCAGCTCATGGTTGACCCGCACTTCCTGGCTGCCGCTGATCACCAGATTGCCATTCTGCAAAATGCCGGTGACGACAGCCGCAACGCGCAGCCTGAGCTGCTCGGAGCGGGCGGTCGTGCCCGTGCCCTTGGTCGATGTGTTCGAGCCGAATTCAAGATCGCCCGCGCCCACCGCGCCCACCGTTGGTATGTTGATCCCGGCGTTCATGCCGCTCGAATTCTTGCGGCTCCGGTCCGTGGCATTGTCAAAGGTGGCCTTGTCATTGATGGCAAGATCAACGGTGAGAATGTCGCCGATGCTCATCGCGCGCGCATCCTGAAACAGCTTCGAACTGCGGTCGTCCCAGAGGGAGAAATTCCGCGATCGTTGCGGCGGTTGTTTCGGGTAAGCCGCCATCTGCGGGGTTTCACCGTAAGCGAGACCCGAACCGACCGGGCTCATTGATGGCGCCTGGCCGATTTCCCGGATGGTTTGTGAATTGCAAGCGCTCAGGGAGAGGGCGACAAAGGTAAAGGCTAAGGCCCTGATCATGACGGATCCTTGGGTTGGTCGGGTGCCGCCGCACTGGCGATAATGCCGGTGAGCGTGGCAGCCTTCTTGGTGTCCATCTCATTGAGAATCTGGCTTGCAAGCCGCGGGCTGAGCTTCATGATGATCGCTGCCGCGACCCCCGGCTTGACGATTTCCAACTGCCCGGCTGCGGCATCGGCCCGCATGTTCTTGTAGATCTCGACGAGTTGCGTATCGGCGACGAGCATGAAGTCCTCGCGTTTCTTCAACCACTCGCGGTACTCAACAGACCTCTCGTCAAGCAGCCGCATGCGTTCGTCGACCTCCGACTGGAGCTGCTCGAGCTCTTGCTTTTGCAGCAGGTAGCGCTGATCGCGTGCGGCGTCGGCAATGTTCCCGCAAAACGCGCGGATCTCGTCGTCCAGCGACACCGGCTCGGCTTGCTGTGCAAACGCGCCGGGTGCAATCATGCCCAGCATGAGGACGGCGGTTACGGCTCCGCCGCGCCACCATCTGTTGAGTCCCGGCTGTGGTGTGAGGGTCATTGCAGCACCAGTTCCGCTTGCAGCGCGCCTGCGGACTTGATGCCCTGCAGAATGGCGATGATACCGTCAGGCTTGACCCCAATCGAATTGAGGCCGGCAACCAGCGACCTGAGGTCGGGCCCATCAATGATGGCGACCTGCCCGCCCTCCACGCCCGCCGTGATGTCGGTGAGCGGCTCCACAGCCGTGACCCCATCGGAGAATGGCAAAGGCTGCACGACGGTGGGCGTCTCGTTGATCTGGACTGTCAGTGTTCCATGACTGACCGCAACCTTGGACACACGGACGTCATTGCCGATCACAATCGTGCCGGTTCTTTCGTTGACGACAACACGGGCCGGCGCATCGGTTTCCACGATCAGCCCTTCCAGCTCGGCGGTCAGCCGGGCAAGATCAGCTTTCGCCGGCTTGCGGACGGCAACCGTGGTGGAATCGCTGGCCTCGGCAATCGCCGTCCCGTAACGCGCCTCGGAATAGGCGTTGATCACGTCGGCCATGCCCACGGCCGTGGTGAAGTCGGGATTGCGAAGCTGGTAGACAAGGCCGTCGACCTGTTTGAACCTGGCCGGAATTTCGCGTTCAATGATGGCCCCGCCGGGTAGGCGCCCCGCTGTGGCGGTCCCTTGTTGAAGTGTGGCCGCATCACCCTGGGCGGCGAGCGCAGAAACGATCACCGAACCCTGGGCGACCGCATAAATCTGGCCATCGGCTCCGGACATCGACGTCATCACCAGGGTGCCTCCGCGCAAGGACGTGGCGTCGCCGAGCGAAGACACGGTGACGTCGATGCGCGAACCAAGACTGGCAAAGGGTGGCAGATTGGCGGTGACTATGACAGCGGCGACATTGGCCGACCGGGATTTGCCGCCTTCCGTGGAAATTCCCAGATTTTGCAGCATGGCGCGGAGCGACTGTTCGGTGAACGGGGAGTTGCGCAGGCCGTCGCCTGTCCCCTGCAGACCGACAACAAGCCCGTAGCCGATCAACTGGTTGTCGCGCCCGGCCTGCAACGAGGCAATGTCCTTGATGCGTGAAGCCGCGCCTGCGGGCCGGAGGAAACCGAGACTGGTCCCCGACCCGGATTGGGAATCCTCATGGAAGCCAGGGCCGGGCTCGGACCCGGTCAGGCAGATCATGGCCATCCAGATGCCGACAATTTTGGCGAGTTTGCGAATCATTTCGCTGCCACCTGTATTCTGCCGTCATCCATCACGGTACCGGATATGATCACACCGGTCTCAATGTTGCGGACCCGGATGAAATCGCCGATGGAGGCGTTTTCCAGCGGGGTGCCGACCGCGGTAATCGTCAAGCCACCACGGTTAAAGACCAACGGAACCGATTTTCCGCGCACAACCGTCCAGGCCTCACGCAACGCGCCGACTGGAATGGTGCGGCCGGGAAGCAGGGTCCGTGTGGTGACCATGCCCACGACTTCGCTGGTCACAGCGGCATAGCCTGCGCGCAGGTTCGGATTGGTGACCACAACTTCGCGTACGAGTTCCTCGTGAAGCTCTTCGCCGGGATAAATCGTGCGCTCTGGCACCACCGCCGTGTTCGACCCGGCCTGTGCCGCCGCAAGGGGGCAGAACAGCAGAATTGCTGCGAAGGCTGCACCGGAAAAGCCCTGCAAAGGCAATCTATGGCGAAACATCATGTCTGCCCTACCCTTTGTTACCTAAGGTTTTTGGAAACGACAGAAGCCATTTCATCAGCGGCCTGGATGATCTTCGAATTCATTTCATAGGCGCGCTGTGCCGAAATCAGATCGGTGATTTCCTTGACCGGGTCGACGTTGGAAGCTTCCAGATAGCCTTGCTGAATGTGAGCAAAACCGGGATCAGCCGGCACGCCAACGATTGCCGGCCCGGACGCCACAGTCTGGCGGAAGAGGTTGTCGCCCAAAGGCTCAAGACCGGCTTCATTGACGAAATTGGCGAGCGTGAGCTGACCCAAATCTTGCAGTTCGACTTCGTCCCCAATCCGGGCAAAAACCTGGCCTGTGCGCGAGATCACGACTTCGCTGGTTTCATCGGGGAACGTGACACCGGGCACCACGACATAGCCATCAATGGTGACCAGCTGGCCTTCGGCATTGGTGTTGAAGGCACCAGCTCTGGTGTACTGGGTGTCGCCATCGGGGGTTTCGATTTGGAACCAGCCGCGCCCCACCAGGGCCAGATCCAGCTTGTTGGATGTCCCGACTAGGCTTCCCTGAATATGCAGATTGCGGACTGCGGAGGTCTGCACGCCGAGACCGACATGCGCGCCCTCAGGAACGATTGCCTGATTGGAAGCATTGGGGACGCCGGAGTTGCGCTCGACCTGATAGAGCAGGTCGGAAAATTCAGCGCGGGCGCGTTTGAAGCCGGTGGTGTTGATGTTCGCCACGTTGTTGGCGATGACTTCAAGATTGAGCTGCTGTGCATTCATGCCGGTTGCTGCGATGGCCAAAGCCTTCATGGCGAGTTCCTCAGATTTGCATACGTGCGATTTCGAGATAGGCGGTGACCAGCTTGTCGCGGATCGCGACAGCGGTCTGCAACGTCTGTTCGGCGGACATGATGGCATCGACGACGTCGCGCGTCGGCACTTCGCCGCGTACCGCTGCAAGGGACTGACCTTCAGCGACCCGCAGATTGTTGACCGCGTCCTCGCCCATGGTCTTCATGGTTTCGGCAAAGGACGCTGTCACCGGCATTCCGGAGGCACCCGGCAGCTGCGGCATGGCAGCTGCACTGGCCAG
Organism: Hoeflea sp. YIM 152468; assembly: GCF_029210485.1. GTDB lineage: Bacteria > Pseudomonadota > Alphaproteobacteria > Rhizobiales > Rhizobiaceae > Hoeflea. The sequence continues at coordinate 255,227 of NZ_JARGET010000021.1, read as the reverse complement.
GTCAGCGCTGCGTGAGCCGGACAGGCCGGACAGTGCGGAAACTCCGCCCATCATGTTAATCATTGGCCGGCCCTCAGTAGATCGATCGTCATGGAGATCAGCTCGCGGGTCTGCTTGACGGTTTGCAGATTGGCTTCATACGAGCGATTGGCTTCGCGCATGTCGGCCAGCTCGACCAGCACATTAACGTTGGGAAGCTTGACCATGCCCTTGTCGTCCGCGGCTGGATTCCCCGGATCATACTCTATGGTGAACTCGCTTGGATCGACATCAATCCTGGAAACCTCGGCGCGCGACGCGCCAACCGAGCGATCGAGCTCCCATGAAAAACTGATTGTCTTGCGCCGATAAGCGTCCGAACCGGGTGTATCCCCTGTTGACTGCGCATTGGCCAGGTTTTCGGACAGGATGCGCATGCGGGTCTCCTGGACATTCAGCCCGGAGGAAGCGATGCGGGAGGCCAGTGAAAGTGGATCAACCATGGTCAGCGCCTCACAGTCATGAGCATCATCCGGTGAAACGCTTTCACCATGCCTGTGTTGAGTTCGTACATTCGCTTGATTTCTCCGGTCTTGCTCATTTCCTCAGGCAGATTGACGGAGTTGCCGGATGGCAGAACTTCCACGTCACTACTGTTTTGGGTGCGGACAGCGCTACGCAATGAGTCTTCCTGAATATGGCGTGGATGGGTCGCGGCCATGCGCACACCGGTCTGCTCGAGAACCGCGTCAAAAGGCGCCACTTCCCGCGCCGCGTAGCCGGGCGTGTTCGCATTCGCAATGTTGCCGGCGACGACCGTCTGGCGCACCGAAAGCCAATGTGATTGCTTGGACGTCAGTTCGAAAAGCTGAATCGGCTGCATGGCATATCCCTGTCCTTAACAAGTTCAGAGACTAGGCAAGTAATCTTGTGCGTGCCTTACGAGGCAGCCGACATTCCTCGAACCCGGCGCGCTGATGCCGGTGTGGAGATCTTTCGCGCAGCACCGATCTGACGCCAGAGACCAGGGGGGCCCAAGCCGGGCATGGAACGCCAGGTCCGGGCTCGCCAAACCGATTCAAGACTGCCCGTTACCGCAGCGCCGGAGCTAGCGTTGAATCACTTCGCCATTGGAGGTGATGATCACCCATTGGCCATCGCGTTTCTCAAGCGTGGCGAGACGCGAATTGTCGGGCAGGACCGAGCCAATGCGGACAATATACATGCCTGACCTGTCCTCGATAAGCGCGCGCCCATTGGCCACGTGCAAAAGCTTGTAATTGGGCTTTCCAGGGAAAGGCTGATTGGCAATGGCCGGAGTGGCCGGCGGCGCACCATCGAGCTCATCCCCCAGATTTGATACCGTTGCCGTGATAATCGGATCGAATGCCGAAGGTTCCGCCGACCCATCGTCTTCATCCGGGATGGCAAGGGGCGATACCTGGACAACGGAGCGTCCGCGAATTTCGGGCAAATCCCTGGTTTCCGTATATCCCATGGGGGCAATGCCGAAACTCTCCTGGTTGAAAAAGACATACCATGGAAAAAACGCCGCCGCGGTCGCCAGAGCGAACCCGGCCACGGCCAACAGGCGATCTCCCATACGCTTGCGACCAGGAGAGCGTGCCGGAGCGTGGGTCTCTTCTTCGCTCTCGATGGCGTCGACGGCGGGCTCGCTGACATCTGTCACTGTCTCGTCCTTTCCTTGGCGGAAGATGAAGCCGGCAGCCCGGCTGCGACCTTCATCGCGTCCGCCAGTTCGGCAAATGCATCTGTGCTGGGCGGTTGTTCGGGTGACTGGCGCAGCATCTCGTAGATAACCGGAGCTTGCTTGATGGCCATTTCAAGTTCGGCATCGGATCCGGCGCGATACCCGCCAATCAACCGCAGGTCGCGGGTTTCCTCATACCGATGGATCAGGGCTTTCAGGCGCATCACCAGCTTTTCCTCGTCCCCACGCCAGGCCTTGCGGGCAAGACGCGAGATCGAGGTCAGCGGGTTTACCGGCGGATACCGGCCTTCGTCGGCAAGCGCGCGATCAAGCACGAGATGTCCGTCAAGAATGCCGCGGGCGGAGTCGGCAACCGGATCATTGTGATTGTCGCCATCCACCAGAATCGAGACGATGGCGGTGATCGCGCCCGCGCCTTCAGGCCCCGGCCCGGCCCGCTCGAGCAAACCTGGCAACGCGGTAAAAACCGACGCCGGATAACCGCGCGCGACCGGCGGTTCGCCAGCCGCCATGCCGATCTCGCGCAATGCATGCGCAAACCGCGTCAGGCTGTCGACGATCAGCAGCACGTTTTCACCGGCATCACGGAAGTGCTCGGCAATGGCCATGGCGGTCAAGGGCGCGAGCTTGCGCTGCATCGGGCTTTCGTCGCTGGTGGCGACAACCGCCACGGTCTTCTTCATGTTGGGGCCAAGCGTGTCCTCGATGAACTCGCGAACTTCGCGGCCACGTTCGCCAACCAGAGCCACCACGGCGCGATCGAAATCCGCGGCCTTGGCAAACATCGACAGCAGCGTTGATTTGCCAACACCGGATCCGGCGAAGACGCCGAGCCGCTGCCCCTGACACAGGGGCGTGAAGACATCAACGACCCGAATTCCGGTTCTGAGCGGCTTGTCCACCCGTTGCCGCAGCATCGAGGCGGGAGGTGCTCCGGTCACGGGGCGGGCCACCGGACCGCTCGGCAAAGCTCCCAGACCATCAACGGGTTCGCCAAGTGCATTGATGGTGCGTCCGCACCAGCTCTTGTCGGGCGCGATTCGAAACGGGCCGCGGCGCCAGATCCGTTCGCCGATATTGGCCTGGGATGCCGTGTCGACCGGACAGGCAATCAGTTCATCGGGCCCCAGACTGACCACTTCAGCCAGCTTGTCGCCATCGGCCTGGCGGAACGCCAGGAAATCGCCAATCCTGACATGCCGCGACAATCCCGAGATGACGCACCGGCCCGGTGCAACAGAGATCACCGTGCCTGAGATGTCGCAGGCATTCTCCGGACTGGAGAATGTCCGAACACTCTGGGCCAGGGCGGCCAGACCGGAGCGTCCACTCATGACGCCCGCTCGGCGGCAGCGCCACACGCCGTTGGCAAATCAGATGGCCTGCTGATCATCTGCCGCTGCCCAGCGTTCGGATGGCTTCCTTGAAGGTGTCCTCGGTCGCCTTCATCATCGCCGAGGCATTTTCAAAAGCGCGCGAGATCGTGATCAGGCGGCTCATCTCCGCGACCGGATTAACGTTGGAGTTTTCCACGTAACCCTGCACAAGACCTGCGCCACCGGCATCAAGCAAAGGCACGGGCGCCACCACCGGAACAATGCCCAGTGACGCCTTGCGATGGTACCCCTGCGACAGGTCGGCCTCAAACAATCCAATGGCGCCAAGCTGGAAGCCATTCTGGGTCAGTGTACCGTCCCGTCCGGCCTTGGGCGGGCCGGCTTCCGGGTCGAGCTGAATCGGCGCTTCACCGGGATCAAGAACCGGATGACCATTGATATTGACCAGCTGGCCGGCGTCGGTGAGTGTAAACCGGCCGTCGCGGGTCAGCATGTTGCCGGTCGGGGTTTCGATCATGAACCAGGCGTCGCCACGCAGCGCGAAATCAAATTGGCTGCCGGTGGCTCTGAGGCCGCCATTGGCCGTGCTGAGAAAGTCCTGCCCCTGATCAACGAAAGAGACGTCGGTGGCACCGGTGTTGGCCATAACCTCGTTGAATTTGACTTCCGTGGCCCGAAAGCCCGTGGTGTTTGAATTGGCGACATTGTCGGCCAAAGTCGTCAGCCGGCGCTCGAGCGCAATCTGGGATGACAGGGCGACGTAAAGCGAACTCTGCATCAGCGACCTCCGAGTTTGAGATTGTTGATGGAGAGCATGAGCTCCGGAGTGATGCCGAAACCGCTGGATGACCCGAGCAGCAGGCTGGAATCGTACGAGCCGTAGGATGGATTGTCGAGTTCCCAGAGCGCTGCAAACCGCTGCATGAACGTGTTGAGCTTTTCCGGATCCTTGAAGTCTTCGATATCAAGGCGCGACTTGATCATTTCCGCCTGTTTGTCGATGTCGGACGCCGCCAACTCGACCGGAATGCCCAGAGCGGTCCGCACGACATCGTAAAGAGCCGTGTCGGCGAGAATGCTGTAGACCGAATCGATGGTCGGCGCGGTCCGCTCGAAGTAGAGTGCAAGACGCACGCCGGTGTTGTCTTCGCCAGCTTCTTCTTCAAGCGAAAGCCGGAGATACTTGTCGACGGTGCCTTGCTGTGCCTTGGTAAAAATCGTCGCGGTCTCGCCGTGCGCCGCAAAATTGTAGGTTTCGGCGAATTCCTTGTATCTGGAATCGGTCAGCTTGTTGGCAAAGGCGTCGTCCTTGTCGACACCTTCGGTCAGAACCTTTCGCATGAATGCCTTGGCGTAATTCATGTCCTCAAGACCATGCGCCTTCATCGCGTAGTTGAACACGCGCGTGTCTGCCATGAATTCGTCGATGGATTTGATCTCGGAAATACGAGAAAGATAATACTCACTTTCTCGCGCAATCTGGGGCTGTTCCGCCACCCGCTCAATCGACTTTGGCAAGTCCCGAGCAATAAGATTGTAACTGGTGTAAGTTGTTGTCACCGGATTACCCTTCCATCTCCACCAGGGCAAAATGCGCGATCACAAAACCCGCACAGTTCCCACAAGCTTGTCCCGAAATAGGTCAGCTTGCTTGTGCGAAGCTGAAGATTGGCCGGAAGCCGTTCATCACGCAGCCAGATTCAGCTTCACACAAGGCTCAAACCGTAGTGACTGTAGTGCAGGTCAATTTCCGCGGCGGGGCGTTATGAATATTATTGTTGGTTTTGTCATTACACTCGGTTGTGTGCTCGGCGGCTTCATGGCCATGGGCGGACACATCGAGGTGCTCAACCAACCGTTCGAACTTCTGATCATTGGCGGTGCTGCGGTTGGCGGGTTCATCATGGCCAACCCGGTCAAGACCATCAAGGAAACGATGAAGGCGTTGGGCGAGGCCTTCAAGGGCAAGGTTCCCAAAGAGCGGGAATACCTCGACACGCTCAGCATTCTCTACTCGCTGATGCGCGACCTGCGGACAAAAAGCCGCAACGAGATTGAAAGCCACATTGACAATCCCGAGGAATCGGAGCTGTTCCAGTCTGCGCCGACCGTGTTGAAAAACAAGGATCTGACCTCGTTCATCTGCGACTACGTCCGCCTGATCATCATCGGCAACGCCCGCCCGCATGAGATCGAAGCTTTGATGGACGAGGAAATCCAGACCATCGCGCAGGACCGCCTGAAACCTTATCATGCGATGAGCACAATGTCGGACGCCTGCCCGGCCATCGGCATTATCGCTGCGGTGCTGGGCGTGATCAAGGCGATGGGCGCGATCAATGAATCGCCAGCCGTGCTGGGCGGACTGATCGGCGCTGCGCTGGTCGGAACCATGCTCGGGATCTTTTTGTCCTATTGCATCTTCAGCCCGATCGCCACGAACATCAAAATTGTCCGGACCAAGCAGAACCGGCTCTACACAATCGTCAAGCAGACACTGTTGGCCTACATGAACGGCTCGGTTCCGCAAGTGGCGCTCGAGCATGGCCGCAAGACCATTTCATCCTATGAGCGCCCATCGATTGACGCCGTCGAGCAGGAGATGATGAATCCCGGCGGCGGCGAAGTGAAGGCGGCCTGATCTGATGACCCTGGCAACGGAAAACCAGCTTACCGCAGGCTCCAACGGGTTTGATCCGGACCTTCTCGACCGGATGATCGGCGCGAAGGGCTACGGGCAGGATATCGAATCGAGAAGCCAGCCCCTGCTTGCTGCGCTCGGTCCGCTGCTTTCGGCAGCTTTTCACACCGCAACCGGGATCTCGCTGGATGCCCGGCCAGGCGCCATTCGCCAGGGACGGCGAAGGGACTTGCTGGAGGAATTGAGCGGCGACACAGTGTACTGCGAAGCGAGCATCGCCAACTGGTCCAGGGACATTTCCAGCCTGTGCGGAACCAAGCTGATTATCGGCATGGTCGAATGCCTGCTCGGCGGTTCCGATCCCGATCAACTCGACATCGCCGCCCGGCCGTTATCAGGTATCGAACTTGATATGTCGCTGGTGGTGTTTGAACAGCTCAACGACAGCCTGCGCGGGCTGGTGTCGGCCAAACCAGACACCAAGGCGAGCGCCAGGAATCCTCAACTGGATTACCCGGATGAGGAGGATGACCCTATTGCGAATTTCCATGCGGTGGCATTGACGCTTGATATCGAATTCGGCGCAGTTACAGCGCCATTGACCCTTATTCTGCCCCAGGCAATCCTGCTCAAGACCAAACTCAACCCCACCAGGCTGGATAAAAAGGCGGACGGGGCAGGAGGCGACTGGTCGGAGCGGCTGAGTGATCGGGTTTCGAAATCGCAGATCAGCCTGCAGGCGTCCGTCGCGCTGCAGCCGATGGCGCTGGGCGAGATCAGCAGGTTGCAGTCCGGCGATCTGATTGCATTTGCGCACAATGGCGACATTCAAGTTACCCTTAGCGCAAATGGCCAGCCGCTTTACACCTGTGCACTCGGCCGGGCAGGCTCGCGCTACATGGTCAAGATCGAAGGTCAGGCAGGCCCTGATGAAAACTGGAAAACTGATTTCAAATAGGAATAAGCTCGCAAGCCGCATGGCAGGCTCCGGGCAAGCTTAAAACGGGATAAGGGTTCATGGCTGGCGAAAATGCACTTGATGGCGAAACAGATCCGGTGGCGCAGGAAGACGGCGCAATCGACGGAGCCGTCGGTGACCTTCGCGGCGTATTGAAGAAAGATGCCGGCGAGGAGCCGGTTCTCACTGAAGAAAGCGTGGATAGTATGGGTGGCGCAGCAGCCTTGGGTTCCGATTTTGGCGCAGACTTCGAGACTGATGATGCGTCCACAGCAGCCGACGACCCGTTCAACATAGGCGATGCGCCAAATGCTGGCGCCGATGACTTTGCCGCACCCGGCCTGGACGGCATGGATTTCGGCGGCGACTTTAGCGGCGCACCGGACCTCGACGGCCCCGACAGCGGCGCCCAGGGCGGCGGCGCCCAGGGCGGCGGCGGGTTTGGCGGCTCCATGGTGGAAGACTTTGGCGCCAACCCGGCAGCATCCTCAGGCGTCAAGCTTGGCGCCAGCGGCGCAAACAGCCGTGCGGACCTGGTGCTTGGCATTCCGATCGATGTCCAGATCATCCTCGGCTCGAGCCGCATGGCGGTGTCATCGCTGATGAATCTTTCCGAAGGCGCGACCATCGCGCTGGACCGGAAAATCGGCGAACCTGTCGAGATCATGGTCAACGGCAAGCTGATCGGACGTGGCGAGATCACTGTTTTGGAAACAGACGACACCAAATTTGCCGTAAAAATCATTGAAGTTATTGGCGAACCGCAGAAGAAGTCCAGTTGATATGACAGACTATAATGAGTTCAGTCCCGGGAGTACGGAAGTCGGTACTGTCCTGACACCCTCTGAAAAGGCAGCAGCCGTTCTGCTGGCCATGGGCAAACCGGTGGCCGGCAAACTTCTCAAGTTCTTCGAATATGAAGAGTTGCAGGAAGTCATCAAGAACGCCCAAAACCTGCGCACCATCAAGCCACAGGAGCTGATTGAACTGGTCAATGAATTCGAGGACCTGTTCAGCGAAGGCGCCGGTCTGATGGACAATGCCAAGGCGATGGAAGGCATTCTCGAAGAGGGCCTGACCCCGGATGAAGTCGACGGTCTGCTTGGACGCCGGACCCAGTTTGCCGCCTATGAAAGTTCGATTTGGGACAAGCTGCAGGACTCGGATCCCGAGCGCGTAGGCCAGTTCTTGCAGAGTGAGCATCCACAGACGGCCGCCTATATCGTTTCAATGTTGCCGACTGCTTTTGCCGGCAGAACCTTGATGAGGCTTCCCGAGAAAATCCGGACCGACATCGTTCGCCGTGCCGTGGATCTGAAGAACGTCAACCCGCGGGCTGCCGATATCATCGAGGCGCGGGTCAGGGATCTGGTCGCAGGCATTGAAGCTGAACGAGCCAGTGCCGGTTCGGTCAAGGTCGCCGAGATCATGAACGAATTGTCCAAGCCCGATGTTGAATCGCTGCTTGGAGCGCTCGAGACGGTGTCCAAGTCCGCCGTGGACAAGGTTCGTCCTCGAATCTTCCTGTTTGACGACATCCTGCACATGCCGCAGCGCAGCCGGGTTACCCTCTTCAACGACATCTCCGGTGATATCATCACCATCGCCCTGCGCGGCGCGGAGCCGACATTGTGCGAGGCCGTGCTGTCCTCGATTGGCGCGCGCCAGCGCCGGATGATTGAATCCGATCTCGCCGCAGGGGTTGGCAATGTCAGCACGCGCGAAATTGCGGTTGCCCGACGCACCATTGCCCAGGAAGCCATTCGGCTTGCCGGTCTCGACCAGTTGACGCTGCGTGAAGACGCACCCGCCGAAGCTGAAGCGGCATGAGCCTGAGCTGACATGGCGGAAGGCGAAGACAAGGACAGCAAAACAGAGGATCCTACGGAAAAAAAGGTCCGCGACGCGGTCGACAAGGGCAATGTGCCTTTCAGCCGCGAGGTGCCGATCTTTGCCTCGACCCTCGGCATGCTGGTGTTTCTTGTATTCTTTCTGCCCAACAGCGCCGGCCGGCTCTCTGAAACCCTACGTGATCTGTTTGAACAGTCGGACGGCTGGCGGCTTAATAATGGCGGTGACGCGATCGCCTTGTTCAGATTGCTGTTTTTTGAAGCCGGCGGAGTCCTTCTTCCGGCTTTCGCTCTGTTGATGGGCTTCGGACTGGCGGCGTCGGTGCTGCAAAACATGCCCAGCCTGGTGCTCAACAGGATCCAGCCCAAGCTTGAACGGATCTCCCCGATCAAGGGTTTCGGGCGTATCTACGGCGCCAAGGGCTTTGTTGAATTCGCCAAGAACATCACCAAGATCGTATTTGTCTCCATCGTCGTTGCGACCGTCATGCAGTCCGAGTATTTCCACTCGCTGGATTTCATGTTCATGGACCCCATACTGATCGCGCCCGATATGGCTCGGATGGCCGGCAAGGTGATTGTGGTGGTGTTGATATTCACCGCAACACTGGCTGTGCTGGACGTGTTGTGGACACGCTACAGCTGGCACCAAGACCTGAAAATGAGCAAGCAGGATATCAAGGATGAGATGAAGCAGTCGGACGGCGATCCTATCCTGAAAGCGCGGCAGAGATCGCTGGCGCGGGACCGGGCCCGCCGCCGGATGATCGCCGACGTGCCGCGCGCAACCCTGATTATCGCCAACCCGACCCACTTTGCGGTTGCCTTGCGCTATGTGCGTGAAGAGGGCGGCGCCCCGATCGTAATCGCCAAGGGTCAGGACCTGATTGCCTTGAAGATCAGGGAAATCGCGGAAGCTCACGGTATTCCTGTTTTCGAAGACCCCCCCTTGGCCCGCTCCATCTTTGCACAAGTTTCAGTGAATAATTTCATTCCAGCGGAGTTCTACAAGGCGGTGGCCGAACTGGTACACCGTATTTATTCGACCAGATCCCATTCCAAGACACCGGGCGTATGATCATGAAGCAACATCCATTCTCCGCCGAACAGGAAAGAATAGTTGCCGACGCCATCTGGACGGTGGCAAGTGAGCTTCGTCTCATCGATGTCGCGGACCTGATCTCGATGCTGCGGTTCGAGCGGTATGCCGATCTGGCGGATCTGGTTGCGTCCGCAGCCGAAATGTATTTTCTGCCCGGCACGATCAAGCTTGGCATCGGCGGTGATTTCTGTCTGGATTGGGGCGGGCCGCCGCGCGTTACGCTCGACCTTGTGATCCGGCCGAAGAATGTGACAATCTACGCTCGGCTCATGCTTGAGCAGGATTGCGGCGGCATTGACATCAACCACATTGCATTTGACGAGACCCCGGACAGCCAGGATGATGCCACAGCCTTGCTCGAAGAAAGCCTTCGCGCCGCAGCTTTTCGGCCATTTGTCCCGGCCATGCAGATCAGCCGCCGTGTCGCCTGACCGAAATCCATGTTTTCCCGATGGTTCCGGCCACAGCGTCAGGCGATGACTGCGGCGCTGCACATCAGCCTACATGCATCCAAGACGGGCTCAATCAAAGACGGCTCAAGGCCAGGCGGCTGCAAAGCCGTCGATCTGGCGCCAAGGTGACGCGGGCCAATGCCTGCCAGGCGTCCACGCCAGCAAAGCTGGCTCAGGCGATAATGCCCAAACGGATGGCCTTGGCAATTGCCTGAATGCGGTTGACTGCGTTCAGTTTGGTGGTTGCCGAGCCCAGATAGGCGTTGACCGTATGGACCGACAAGTTGAGCAGTTCACCAATTGCTTCACTTTTCATTCCATTGCCGACCTGTTGCAAGCATTCTATTTCCCGATCATTGAGGTTCTCGGAACCGGAGGCCAATCCGAACGCAAGCCGCAGCTTTTCGCGCATCACCGACAGAGATTTCCGGTGAAGGTCAATGAGCAGGTCGTTGCTCAGGCCAGCGTGGACATCGAAGAACACCACAAAGCCGTTACCCATCGCGCCAAGTTGAACCGGAAACGCTATTGTCTTGGCAGCCACGGTTTCCGTGCTGACCACAACGGCGGGGGAAGTTTCCCCGACGGGAGTGCTGTCCGGGGTGAAAATCAACGGGCATGGCGAGGCATCGAGATGGTGCAGCAGAAAGCCCGCCTGAGCGCTGACAAACTCGGCGACGGCGTCCTGGCTTCCCGGACTTTGGATCGCACAGACCAGTTTGCCAGGCTTGAGCAAGGTATGGGCTTCCGCGACCAACAGCGCAAAGATCCTGCTGCCACACTGCCTTTGCATCGTCACGAGCCTGGGGAACAGATCGGCGGTCGATCCCGCCATGCCAGCATTCGCTTCCTGCAAGACGTCCCGGCCGCGATCCTGGGCATACTGAGCTGTTTCGAATTCCATCAAGATGGTCCTTCTGTCAGATAATTCTTTGCCGGACAGCGAACGCGACTGCTTCGGAACGGGTTTTTGCTCCGGTCTTGTTCATGATGCTGGTGATGTAGTTGTTGACGGTATTGCGGGAGATCCCGATGATCAAGGCGATTTCATCACTGGTTTTTCCCTCACCGATCCAGGACAGACACTCGACTTCGCGAACGGTCAAATCTGAAAGGGCACAATTGTCGGAGACGATTTCGGGAAAATGGGAGGTGTGGTAGGCGGCAGCCAACGCCACATCCCGCAAGCGATCATGCGACAAGGATGCATCATTGCCAAACAGAAATGCCAGCAACAAGCGCGCCTGGCCGGCATTGTACGGGATCACGCAAACCCTGCGGGAGAATTCACCTGACACATCCAGTACAGGATCGATTTCCTGGAATGCCGGTTCAAAAGCCTGCAGGCATCGACGAACTTCGCTTGTGCGTGCCTGTAAATCGACTAGCGAGACGCCGAAGCTACGGACCAGATTGAATGGCCAGTCCGACGTCATTATGAAATCATGATTTCTGTCTGAATACAGATCCGTCCGAGCCAGGAGATAGCATCGCGCTCCGGCATAGGCCGTCACAAGCTCCATTCCACCAGACAGGTCTCGACTGTTCCGCTTGGATTCCAGATCATGGATAAACGCCCCGCGCGCGATCATCCGACCCCCTTCCCTCATGTTCAGCACGCAACAGTTCACGCACTCTCATTCACCACATGGCCCCACGGCGTATCGGCATTCACATGCCAGACGTGCTGCCCGGCCCTGATACCCATGCCGCCAACGCGTTACCCCCGGAGCACACTGCGGGCCGACGAATCATCAGACCGGCTCTTACAGTGTGCAGGACATGACCGTAAAAAAACATAGCCATATTCGGGGGCTGGACAGGACCACTTTTGTTTCACACTGCTGCCAAGCTAAGGCAGTTTGTTCAAGTTCCTGCATGCCACCTTAACCTTGCTCCTTTTAAGGCAACCACGATTAAATCGGTCATTTTTGCTTTATTTAATCGTAAATTGCGGATGAGCGACAGAATTACCTGCCAGACTGGCGCAATTAGTTTCACCGACAAACAGATGTCTCTTCCGCTTTGCATAGATGAGCCTGCGGGTTCGACTGCGCCGCCGGCCCAGCATGGCGGCAGGCTCGAATCTATAATGGGAATATTTGAGATACGGGCCGGGATTGCACAGGAGAAGACCAGAGATATCCGTTGTTCAGGGGATAGCTGCGCCTGCAGCCTCACGCTGTCCTGGCAATCTGCCCGGCCTTGGTGCCGACAGCCACGGTGGTCAATACATGACCACAACGCCGCCCAACCAGAAGGATAGGCGGCGTTGTATCAGCTTACTCTCATCGAGCTCATCAGGCCTTGATCAAGCCGGTCAAGCTGCTTCGCTGGATGCCCAGCTTCTCAGAATCTTGGCGGCACGCTCTTCGTTGATCTCGACCATGCGGGCAAGACGCCGCTCCGGCCCTTCCTTGACGCGGCGGTTGAAGGAACCGCTGTCCTCAAGTTCGAGTTCAGATTCGCTTTCCTCGCCAAATCCGAAGTCCGCGCCGAAGCCCTCCATCGGGATGCCGGCGCCGGCCATGGCACCCGGCGAGAAGTCAGGCAGCTCCAGCTCGTCGTTGTCGAGCGCCTCTTCAGCCTGACTGCCCGCCCCTGTGGCCCCGCGCAGCAGCGGGCGGAAGCCAAACATAATCAGCAGCACCGCAACCGTGATGAAGGCGATCGCATTGATGATTGTGCCGAGCTGGGTTCGCAAAGCATCGACAAAGCCCGGCTGTGCCGCGTCGGCTGTCAGGAGTTCACTGTCCAGGAATTCCATAAAGGTGACTGTGGCGCGATCGCCGCGTTCGATATCGAGACCGGCAGCGCTGGCCACAACCTGTTCAAGCTCCGCCAGGTAGGTTGCGATTTGTTCCGGCGTGGGCTCGCCGCCCAGCATGGCATCTATGCGGGACTTGTTGACCACAACCGCTATCGACAGGGCCTCAACGGAGTAGCTGTTGCGCACCGTCGACACGGTCTTGGAGTTGATCTCGAAATTGGTCTGCTCTTCTTTCCGCTCTGCCAACTCACTGGATTTCGGACCGGTTGCATCGGTGGCGGCGGGACCCTGATCCGGAATGTTTTGTTCAACGGTGGCAGGTGTTCCGCTAGCCGACTGACTCGAAGTCTGGTTTTCCCGTGTAACCCGGATCGAGCGCTCCACACGCGATTCGGGATCATAAACGGTTTCCTGGATCTGCTGGCTGTCGGTGTTGACCTGGGCGTTGACGCTGGCTCTGAAGTTCTCGACCCCGAGGAACGGCGAGAGCGCCTTTTCAATGTTGGTTTCGACCTCGGTCTGAACCAATTGAACAATCGACATCGAGCGGTTGATGTTCGAGTTGGAGAAATCGTCCCCGGCAGCGAGAAGCTGACCCGTCGCATCAAGCACGGTGACTTCATCCACAGTCAGGCCCGGCACCGAGGAAGCAACCAGATGGCGGATCGAATCCGCAGTGCGGTTGGCCATATTGCTGGCGGCGCGGACCATCACGGAGGCTGACGGCTTCTGGTCTCCTCGCCGGAAGTTTCCGCGATCAGGCATCACGATGTGGACACGGGCGGCGGAGATGCCGTTGATGGACTGGACGGTTCGGGCAATTTCGCCCTCAAGTGCCCTGACCCGGGTCACTTCCTGCATGAAGCTGGTCAACCCAAGCGAGCCGACATTGTCGAACAATTCGTAACCGGCGTTGTTTGACGATGGAAGGCCACGCTCGGCGAGCAGCATTCTCGCGCGGTTGGTCATGCCGGCGGGCACCAGTATCGACGACCCATCCGATCCAGTGGCAAAATTGATATTGGCTTCAGCCAGCACCAGACTGATCTGGTTAATATCTTCACCCGAGAGACCGATATACAGCGTCTCTTGCGTTGGTTTGTTGAGAAAAATTGCAGATCCGATGATCAGCAAGATGGAAAGTGCACCGACAACGCCAAGGGCCAATAGCCTTGCCTGACCGAGTCCGGCCAGATTCTTGGAGATGTGTGACAGCTGGTTCAACAGACTCATTCTGTATCCGCGCTCAATAAAAATTGCCGGCCAGGATGACCGGTGAGGGCACCCTAGGAAGCGAAACTTGCGCGAAGGTGGTCTGAAGCCGAATGAGCCCGACCGGTCAGAAGAATTCGAGGTCGCCAGACGCTTTCTGGTAAATCTCTGCAGAAGGCTCGGCGTGAAGAGACGCCTTCAAACGGCGCTTCATATCGTCCAAAGTTATCAGGTTGAGCGCCGTGGTGATGTCGATGACGTGCTCAGGCTCGACCCGTTCGCCGATCTGATTGAGAAAAACCGCCAATCCCTGGGTCTTTTGAACCGCAAGGTCAATGCCCTGCATGACCCGCATGTGATCGGGCGAAGCGAGGAACTCAGTCGATCGGTCGTTGGACAGGAGCGGCTCGAGCCGCTCGATCAATTGTGCGACATCGACGAGTTCCGAGCTGATGCGGGCTATCACTTCGCGCAATGGTTCATGCACATCGGAGCCGGTTTCGGTAGGCATTTTTGTCATCGTGCCGGTACTCCTCAAAAGAACTCGATCGACGTGTCCGCCGGCTTTGGTACAACAATTCTGGCAGGCGCAGTCTCGAGCGCCACTGTCTTCTGCAGTTCGTTGCCGGACAGCGGATATTGACGCGCACGGCCACTGACCGGAAAATATTCCAGTTTCCGGCCGACATCACCGCCAGTGTTTTTGCCGACGATGCGAATGCCTTCGTCACTGAGAAATTGCTCCGCGAATTCAGCATTCTTTTCGCCGACATTGGAAAAACCGGCGATGGTCTTGGCTCCGCCAATGATCTTGGCTTCGAGACGGTCGCGCCGGGCACCTTTCTTCAACAAGCCGTTGATCAGCAATTCCATCAAGTGCACACCATACCGGGTTGCTTCGCCGCCAGAACCATTGGCCTCGCCCGGAAGCAGGAAATGATTCATGCCGCCGACGCCGGCTACCGGATCGCGCATGCATGCAGCGACACACGATCCCAGTATGGTTGAAAGAACCACATCCGGATCATCCGAGACTTTGAATTCGCCCTGGATGACATGGACCCGGCGAAACGAGGCATCAATCGTCACTTGAGCGCCCCAAACACAGCTTCGATCGCCGCCTTCATCTTTTCAATGGTGAAGGGTTTGGCAAGAACGTTGTTTGCGCCCAGGGCCGCAGCTTTTTGCACCAATGCCCGGTCGCCCTGGGCAGTCAGCATGATGAATGCCGCGCGTTTGGTCGCCGGGTTGGAGCGGACCGCCTGAAGCAGCCCCAGTCCGTCCATTTTCGGCATGTTGAAATCCGAGATGACGAGGTGGTGCGGTTGCTGGCTCATGATCTTGGCGCCCTGCTCTCCGTCACCGGCCACGGTAATCTGCGTGAAACCGAGTTGCTGGAGCGCATCGCCGAGAAGAAGCCGGCTGGTCACCTGGTCATCAACGATGAGAACCTTGATTTTCTGTGCAATTGACATCATGCGACCCTATCTTTGCGAGACGTTATTGTAGTTGTTTTAAGGATTTCTTCGCCGATCAGATTGAGCGGAAGTTCACACTCGACAGCACCGATTTCCTTTGCCACCCGCGGCATGCCATAGACAACGCAGGTCTTTTCGTTCTGACCGATTGTAAAGGCGCCGGCCTTGCGCATTCCGAGCAGGCCCGCAGCACCATCTCGCCCCATACCGGTCAGGATAATGCCGACGGCTTTGCGTCCGGCAATTCTGGTGACGGAGTCAAACATCACATCGACGGAAGGTCGATGACCGTTTACCGGGCACCCCTCGAGCAGGGTGCATCTTGGCGCATTCGGGTTGGAAACCTCCATATGCCGATCCCCCCCAGGCGCAAGGTAGACCCGGCCAATTTCCAGCCGGTCGCCATCCTCGGCTTCCTTGACCTGCGGAACGCAAAGCCGGTTGAGCCGTTCTGCAAAGCTCTTGGTGAATGTCGCCGGCATATGCTGGGTAATGATCGTTGGCGGACAATTGGCCGGAAACTTCGTCAGAACCGCGATCAGCGCCTCAACTCCGCCTGTGGACGCTCCAATGGCGATAATCTTGCGGGCAGGCTGATAATCGCCGGCAGCCGAATAGGCCGGCGCTGCGGTGACTGTCGTTCCCGCACTCACGGGATCTGGCAGATGGCGCTGCGACCGCGCCGCAGCCTTGACCGTTTCAGCCAGACCGGCGAATGGCGACGGATCACCCGGCAGCGGCTTGCCGACGCAATCGAAAGCACCGATTTCCAAGGCCGCCAGCGATGCATCGGCGCCACGTTGGGTAAGGGTCGAGACCATGATGACCGGCATTGGCCGAAGTTTCATGATCTTGTCGAGAAACTCGATGCCATTCATGTTTGGCATTTCGACGTCAAGGGTGATGACATCGGGATTGAGCTGCTTGATTGCGGCGCGGGCTTCCATCGCGTCGGCGGCCTCGCCGACAACTTCGATGCCCGCATCGCTGCGCAGCACCGCCCTGATCAAGCCACGCATGGTGGCGGAATCATCAACAACAAGGACCCGTGCACGTTGTGTCATGACTGTCAGGTCCTTCCCTTGTGGCGATAGGTGGTGATGGCCGTATTGTCGAACCGATCCTTGCCCTCACCGGACAGACGCTCGGAATGGCCGATGAACAAATGCCCACCCGGCGGCAGCAGATCCGCGTAGCGCACCCAGATTTTCGCCTGCGTGGGCTCATCGAAATAGATTACGACATTGCGACAGAAAATGACATCAAATGGCCCGCGGAACGGCCACTGAGCCATCAGATTGAGTTCCTTGAAGCTGATCAGCTGCTTGACCTGGTCACTGACCCGCCAACGCTTTTCCGGCGTCTGGGTGAACCATTTCTTGCGCATGGCCGCCTCGACAGTCTCGATCGACTGCTCATCATAGACGCCGACCTTGGCCTGGGCGATGATCTTGGGATCGATGTCGGTGGCGAGTATCTTGATGTCCAGCGCAGCGGCGTTCGGCGCCATCGACAGAATCGTCAGCGCAATCGAATAGGGTTCCTGGCCGTCTGAACAGCCGGCCGACCAGATGCGGACCCGGCCTCCAGCCCTGGCACGGGCCAGGAGTTCCGGCAGAAGTTCCTGGCCAAGATATTCGAAGTGATGGTTCTCGCGGAAGAACCGGGTGAAGTTGGTGGTCAGGAAGCTCAGCATCTCGCGCCGCTCATCCGCCCCGGCAGCGGAGCCGACGAGCGCACAATAATCCTGGAAGCTCGCCATTCCGATTTGGCGCAGCCGCTTGGACAGACGGGAATAGACAAGCGAAGCCTTGGTCTCATTGAGGGCAATGCCGGCGTCGGAATAAATCATTCCGGCAATCTCGGAGAGATCCTTGCGCGTGAGAGGAAATTCCCCCTTCACGAGGCATTCATCAGGCCGACCTGACTGGAGTATGGCAGCGGCGCTCATAAGGCCTCACTTTCGATATTGCCCGGACGGGCATTCCATTCAATCACCCAAACCACACGGTCTTGTGCGAACAGGACACCGTCACCGGTTTCAGCCAGACAGTTCAAACCATGGATGTCATTCGCAAAAAACTGCATCGGATCAGAGCCTTCCTAGCCTGTTGCCGCAAGCGCCATTTCGGAGCTGAGCGGCTGTCCGCGGGACGCTATGACCACTGCGTCGACATCAAGGATGAGGGCCACACGGCCATCGCCCAGAATAGTCGCCGCGGCGATGCCCGGAACATTGGTGTAGTTGGCCTCAAGGCTCTTGATGACCACCTGACGCTGGCCCTGGATGGCATCGACCATGAGCGCGCGCTGTCCACCGCCTTCCGATTCGACGAGCAGGGCGACACCGGCGACAGGATCGGCGAGATCGGAGCGGAAATTGAGGATATTGCCGACATCGACGAGCGGGCAGAAGGTCTCGCGGATCGCGATAAGCCGCTGGCTTGGTCCGAACGAGTGAATGTCCTTCTTCTCCGGCTGCAGCGTTTCGACGATCGCCGTGAGCGGAACCACCAGCGTCTGGTTGGCGACAGTGACAACCATTCCGTCAAGCACCGCGAGCGTCAACGGCAAGCTCATGGTGAAGACAGAGCCCTTGCCGGGTCTGGATGTGATCGAGATTCGACCTCCCAGCGCCTGAATGGAGCGCTTGACCACGTCCATGCCGACGCCGCGTCCCGAAATATCCGAAATCTTGTCGGCGGTTGAAAATCCCGGATGGAAGATCAGGTTATCGATTTCCTCGTCACTGAGGTTGGAATCCGGCGTGATCAACCCGTTTTCGATGGCTTTGAAACGGACGCGGTCGCGGTCGATTCCGGCGCCGTCGTCGGCGATCTCGATGACGATGCGGCCGGAGCGGTGTTTGGCACTCAGGCGCAACACTCCTTCGGCGTTCTTGCCAGCAGCGGTCCGTTTTTCAGGCGTTTCCAGACCGTGATCGACCGCATTGCGGATCATATGGGTCAAGGGCTCGGCTATCTTGTCGATAACGGTCTTGTCGACTTCAGTGTTTTCACCTTCGGTGACCAGACGCACCTGCTTGTTGGTCATGTCGGCGATTTCACGGACGATGCGACCCATGCGCTGGAACACCGGCTTGACCGGCTGTGCACGGATTGCCATGACGCTGTCCTGGATTTCCCGGGTCAGTTGCTGCAGTTCTTCCAGTCCGAGATTGATCGCCGATGAGCTGCCGGATTCATTCTCAACCACACTTTGTGCCAGCATCGCCTGATTGATCACAAGTTCGCCGACAAGGTTGATAAGGCGGTCGACACGGTCAAGATCAACACGGATGGTCTGCGGCGCCGCGGAAACGGCGGCAACCGTGGCTTCCTTCTTCTCTACCTCGGCAGCAATCGCCTTTGCTGCAAGCGGCAGGTTCGCCGGCGCCAATGCCGCTTCGGCCATGGCCGGCTCAGACGCGGCTGCTTCGTCGGAGACAACCGGCAGGTCATCCAGCAAATTCAGATCGAAGGGCACAGGGGCCATTGGCTGGTCAGCGGCCGAAGCGTCCGGGTCGGCAAACGCCTCGTCGTCGGCACCTGCGGTAATTTCAATCTCCGCATCCCATTCGGCAAATTCGAACGCCTGGCGGATGGCCTCTTCATCCTTGTCGGTTTCAACACGGATCAGCCAGGAGAAATAGGCGCCTTCGGGATCGAGGAGATCGATGGACGGCAGCTGATCGACTTGGCAATGCACCTGCAATTCACCGATCTTGGCCAGATCGCGGATCAGCAGGACCGCCTCATTGCCCTTTGCATAGAGGTCGGAGCGGGGCTTGAAACGGACGGTGAAGACCGAGCGTCCCTCGCCGACCGCCTCATCGTCATCAAAACCATCGAAGCTGAAAGGGACCGGCTCAAAGCCGTTGTCATCGGCTGGTGCCGGCGTTGATGCAGCCGGGTCCGGATTTGCGGCAACCGGCGCGCCGGCAGCCGGTCGCGGCTGGCCTTTGGCATAGGCCTCGAGTTCCGCAACCAGGCCTGAGGTGCGGGACGTCTCGACTTTGCCGCCGTCGCGGGAGGCCGCGGTGAGGTCGGCCAGGACATCGGCCGATCTGAGCATCACCTTGAGCAAGTCAGGTGAAGCTTCGAGCTTGTTGGATCGAACGCAATCAAGTGTTGTCTCAAACACATGGGCAAAGGAAACGAGGTCATCCAGGCCGAAAGCCCCCGCACCACCCTTGATCGAGTGTACAGCGCGAAACACCGCATTGACCGTTTCCGGATCGGTATCGCCATCATTGAGTCGGAGCAGACCGGATTCCAGTTCTGCGAGTTGCTCCTCGCATTCCTGAAAAAAGATCTCCTTGATTTCATTCATATCCATGGGGCAGATCCTGTCAGGCAGTTACACGCTCAATTGCTGCGATCAGCTTGGACGGGTCAAAAGGTTTGACGATCCAGCCGGTGGCACCGGCTTCACGGGCCCGGTTCTTTTTCTCCGCGTCACTTTCGGTGGTCAAAACCAGGATGGGGATTGCGCGATAGCGTTCATTCTGGCGTACGCCTTCGATAAAACCGAAGCCGTCAAGCCGAGGCATATTGATGTCGGTGACAATGACGTCAGGATTGCACTCTTCGAGCACTTCCAGACCCTCAACGCCGTCCTCCGCTTGAATGGTATCAAAGCCTGCATTGTTCAGCGTCACCAGCAACATGTTGCGAATGGTCCGCGAGTCATCGACCGTTAAAACTTTTTTCTTCATTTCAGCGTCTCCATCGGCAGCAAGGCCTCATCCGAAATTCCTAATAAATTCAGCGTCTTGACAAACGCATCCGAAGCCTTCTCGACCTTGAAGTTCTGATCTTCGGCACGCCAGGTCATCGCGGCGGACAGCAACACCTGCATGCATTGGGCGCCAACCCGGCTGACATCGGACGCATCAATGTCGATGTCCTCACCCTTGAGCGCGAGAACCTGTTCATGCAGCCGGCTGGCTGCGTTGAGGTCCAGAACCTCTGGAAGTTTCAAAACCTTCGGTGACGTGCCGTCAGAAGCCATATTGACTATCCTCGCTGGAGAAAGGGCGTTTGCCGCGTGCTGCGGCGCATGTCTGGATCGGGTTCATCGCGCGACCCTGCGGTGCTGGGGCTGATCGTCTCTGACGGATGCATCTGACGTGCGCGCCGACAGCTCCAGGCTTTGAAAACCGCCATGACGCGCCTGACGGTGCAGCCTGATCTGCTCTCCCAGTTCGGAGATGACAATGTGCAGATCGTTGCCGGATTCAGCAACGCCGGCATAATCTCCGGCAGCGGATGTGATCGATTCAGCGACCTGGCCAATGGAAGACGCCGACACATTGACCTGATCTGCCTGGTCTTGCGCCTGGGTACCAACACCGGCAACCGTTTCCGATAGCTTGCCGACCTGTGAAACCAGACCGGACATCGCCGACCGGGTCTGGTCGACCAGATCCACACCGCGGCCGACCTGGGTTTTTGCGTCGGACACGAGATCCTTGATCTCGTTGGCTGCCCCGGCAGACCTCTGGGCCAGCGCGCGGACTTCCGTCGCGACAACCGCAAAACCGCGCCCGGCATCGCCCGCGCGCGCGGCTTCAATGCCGGCATTGAGCGCCAGAAGGTTGGTCTGGAATGCAATCTCGTCAATCACCGAGATGATCTTGCCGATCTGTTCAGCCGATTGTGCAACCCCGGCCATTGCGCCGATGGCGTCTCCAACGATGCGATCGCCGGCTTCGGCGCTGCCACGTGCCTCGGTGATGAGGGCCTCGGCGGTACGGGCCGTCTCCGCTGTCACGCGAATGCGCGCGGCAATGGCGGCCAGAGTGTCATGCTCACCGCTGGCAGTCGTGCCGTGGCGCTCGACCTGGGCACGCACCGTCTCGATATCATCGCACAGGCGCGCGGCCAGCTGTTCGGCATCCAGGAGTCGGGCGTCGGACCGGGCCATCAGCTCTTCGAGACGTGCGACCGCGTGATTGAAATCATTGGCTGTCTGATGGTGCGCTTCGAGCGCCTGCGGATCGAGCCGCACCGACAGATCGCCTTCGGCCACCTGCGCAAGCGCCGCACCCAATGTTGCATCAACAAGTCCACGCTCATGCGCAATGGCGTCCTCGCGCTGCTTGGTCAATGTTCTGGTCTGTTCATTCAGCCGGTGCGAAACCTGCACGTCGATATCGATAAGCGCAGCCTTGACCACGTCAACGAGACGGTCAGCCAGACGTGCCCGGTCAGCCCGCCGCGAGAACCCTTTGAACAGACCTGTGTGACTTTCATCGACGAGACGGCGAATCACCCGTTCAAGGATCAGACCGTGACCGGCAATCGACCAGCCCGCATCCAGTCCGATGCGCTGGCGGACTTCCCCCAGAATGACCGAGCGGTCGACATAAAGGCCGTCAAAACGTCCGTCGGCCAGGATCGACCAGTGCGCCGCCTCCAGCTCTTCAAGCCGATCGATCTGCCGGCCGGAGGTAAACAGCGAGGCGATTTGGGGGGTGTTTTGCAAACGTTCGAAAAATGCGGAGAGTGCGGCTCTGGCTTCAACCTCGATCATCGGCCGCATTTCACGCAGGCGTTCGCGGCTGCCGGTGTCCAGGGCGATCAGGTCAAGCCTTGCGCGCAGACCGTCGGCGGCTGCCCTATCCCTCACCCTTGCTTGAACCTGCCCCACGCCTTTGACCCCGGTCGACGGCCACCGGCCGCGAATGCTCTTGCAGCCGCAATGCGGAGGGTTCGGCAACAAACCGTCTGATGCGCCCTTCACAGCCGTGAAAGACCACAGTCCGTATGCTGCCTACACGCCGCATGGCCCTTGATTTTGGTGATCCGAGCCTGCCCGGAAAGTCGGAGCGGCTTCATGCCTTTGTGGGAGCGGACTGGCCGCGCCTCATCACAATCCAACAATTAGATTGTTTTTTACGTATTAATCCTTGCCTGAAGGTTAACGGCCGATGGCAGTGTTAATCATATCCAGGCAGTGAACCACGTTTTCGCTTGGCCGAAGTTCAACCGCAGCCGAGAAAGCCCAGATCATCGCACACAAGTTTCAGGCAAGTTGCGTCTGGCAGATTGAGCTCGCATGATGACAATGAAGTCAGCTGAGGCCGAGCAATGATTGTTCTAGGAATAGGTGCGATTGCGATCGCATCCGCCACATTCGCAAGCATTTCCCTTCTTCTTTATGCAAGTGAAAATCGACGCCGGTCGGTCCGGATCTTCTGACCCGACCTCGTTGCTGTTTGCCGTTGGATGGCTTGCTGTTGCCCTCTGGCCCAACAAACATGTCCGCACGCTAATATTTTAACCGCCGACTGCAAGATTTTGCAGCCTGACGGCTGGCTGCGGGCTTTCACCAGATTGTCCCTTCCGGGTGGATTGGCGTCGTGCCGAGCGGTCGCGCATGAACGAGAAGTTGAGACCCCGACGATGACGCCGCTTGCGGCGTATCTGTGGTGACGAAATTCCCGGACAAAGACCACCTTGCAGCCCCGCCCATTGGGCGCGGGCACAGCAACGCGGCTCCGCGGGCGCAGCGGCACCTCCTTGTGCTCGGGCGAGTTACGGGTACAGACCTGCGACCCGGGCCCGGAGCTGGGTTAACCCCAGGACGGTGTCTGTAATCGGCGTCGGAGTCTGCGTAATCCGGCCCAGTTCCTGGACGGATCGAACCAGGGCATCGATTTCCATCGGACGCCCAGCGTCCAGATCCTGCAACATCGAGGTTCGGTGTGCGCCGACAGCGGCCCCGCCATCGATGCGCCGGTCGACATCGACCGGAAACCTGACGCCGAGCTTCTCGGCGATGGTCTGGGCTTCGAGCATCATGTTGCGCGCAATGAGGCGCGTTGCTGGGTCCGTGCACAGAACATCAAGCGTGGCATGGGTGAGCGCCGAGATCGGGTTGAAGGACAGATTGCCCCAGAGCTTTGTCCAGATTTCGTCGCGCAGCTTTGGCCGCACAGGTGCCTTCAGCCCCGCTTCGGTCAGCACTTTGGACAATGCAGTCGCGCGTTCGGATTTGGAGCCATCCGGTTCTCCGAGTGAAAACCGATTGCCCTCGATGTGCTTTACAATCCCCGGCTCGATGACCTCTGCGGCCGGATAGACGACACAGCCCAGGACATTGTCGGGACCGAAGCCATCCCATTGGACGCCGCCCGGGTCGACGCTCTCCAGTCGGGTGCCTTCCAGTGCCCCTCCGACCTTGTGGAAATACCACCAGGGGACACCGTTGACGCCGCTGACAATTGTCGTGGTTTTGCCCATGAGAGGCTTTATCTTGCCGACAATTGCCGGAACCGAATGGGCCTTCAGTGTCACGATCACATAGTCTTGCGGACCCAGATCCGCAGGATCGTCACTGACGGTGACAGCGACGTTGGTGGTGGCGTTTTCCTCGATCAGGGTCAGCCCGTTCGCACGCATGGCGGAAAGATGAGGTCCGCGGGCGACGAGACTGACATCTGCCCCGACCTGCGCCAGCTTCGCCCCCATATAGCCGCCGATCGCACCGGCGCCAAAAACACAAATCTTCATGAGACTATTCCACACACCATCACGTGATCAGGCCAAGCTTCCGAGCCAGACCGATGCGCTGCATCTTGCCGGTCGCCCCCTTGGGGATTTCATCGAGAATGACGACTTTGCGCGGAACCTTGAAATCGGCCATTCGCGCTGCAGCGAATTCACGAATCTCGCTCTCGGTTGCCTGCATGCCTTCTCTCAAGACAACGGCCGCAGCCACTTCTTCGCCCAGTTTGGGATGCGGCAACGCGAAGGTAACCACTTGCGCGATCGCGGGATGATCCATCAACACGCCATCGACTTCCAGCGGGCTGATTTTCTCACCTCCAC
Source organism: Hoeflea sp. YIM 152468 (assembly GCF_029210485.1). Classification (GTDB taxonomy): domain Bacteria; phylum Pseudomonadota; class Alphaproteobacteria; order Rhizobiales; family Rhizobiaceae; genus Hoeflea. The sequence continues at coordinate 230,879 of NZ_JARGET010000021.1, read as the reverse complement.
GATTGATGATTTCCTTGAGCCGGCCGGTGAGTTGCAGGTATCCCTCACCGTCAAGCACTCCCCGGTCGCCGGTTCTGAACCAGCGCCGACCATCGGCAACAAAGAAGCTCGCCTGGTTGGCTTCCTCGTTATTTTCATAGCCCGGCGTCACATTCGGCCCGGAGATGACCACCTCACCAACATCATCGACAAGCCTATCTTCAAGCTCGGCAGCAATGCCGACCAGGGGACCGGCGGCGATGCCGACCGACCCGGGCTTCTGCGCCCGTGGCGGCAGTGGATTGCACGTCATCTGATGGGCCGCCTCCGTCATCCCATAGGCCTCGATCACCGGGGCGTGAAACGTCGAGGCGAGTTCCGACATCACTTGAGCGGGAAGAGACGCCGATGACGAGCGCAGAAAGCGCAGCGGCACGTCCTCGATGACATCCTGGTTGCGCGACGCACGGCTCAGCAAGGCCTGGTGCATGGTCGGCACCGCCGTGTACCATGTCGGGCGGGCCTCCTTCATCCATCCGAAAAAGCGCAGCGCGTCGAAGCCCGGAGCGCACCAGATCGACGCCCCGGCAGCCAGCGATGAAGTGACCGCAGCAATCAACCCGTGAATGTGGAAAAGCGGCATCACATTCAGACACCGATCACCAGGTGTCAGCTGCAAGGTCTCGTGGATGTGCTCTGCCGAGGCAGCGACATTGGAGTGCAACAGCGGAACGATTTTGGGTCGTGACGTGGTGCCCGATGTATGAAGGATCAGCGCTATATCATCATGGTTCGGCGGCCTCACATCGGTACCGGGCGCAATTTGCCCGTCCAGTTCCAAGGTGAAATGGCCGGCCGGCGCGGAGGCCTCGGTTTTCAATCTGAGGATCGATATGCGGTGCGCTCTGGCGGCCGTGACCGCGGGGCCTTCGTCGCCTTCCGGCACGACCAGCGCCTTGGCCTTGAGGTCGCCCAGATAGAAGGCATATTCCTCTTCGCGGTAGGCCGGGTTTAGCGGTGCGGTCACGGCTGCTTGGGCGATGGTGATGAAAGCGGTCGCCATCTCAGGCCCGTTGGGCAGGACAATGGCGACGCGGTCGTTTGCCCCGATACCGAGGCGGTTCAGCGATCGGCCAACGCCGGACGCCAAATCACGCAGGCCAGCATAGGTAAGCCATTGCCGATCGGGGGCACCGATGGCGAGACGCTCGCCATCGTGGTTGGCAATCAGTGCTTTGAGGGTACCGCTCATCGTGCTCGCTCCTGATTTTGTCCCGGCCGGTCAGCGGGTGTCATTCCCGCTGACCGGTACAGTCATTTCAAGGCCCGAGCTCTAGCGTGAAGCTGCGTAATAGGACACGCGGCGTTCCAGATAGGCCAGGAACTCGGACAGTGAGAAGGCGACAGCAAACAGCACGATCAAGACCGCCCAGAAGTGCTTCATCATGAAGTTGTTGGAGTAGAGCTCAAACAAGGCGCCAAATCCGACGATCGAAATCAGCAACTGGCCAATGATGACGCCCTTGACCGCACGGATCACGCCGATGCGCACACCGCCCAGGATCTCGGGCAGCGCCGCCCAAAAATAGATCTTGAAGAAAGCATCCATCGGCGTCGCGCCGAAGCTTCTCGCCATGTCGACCAGCGACCGGTTGATCTGCTTCACACCGGCCCGCGAATTCAGAATGATGATCCAGATCGCAAACAGAGTTGTGGTGATGATGATCGACTTCATGCCGAAGCCGAACAGAACCATCAGAACCGGAACCAGTGCGGTGAGTGGTGCGCTGAGAAAAATATTCACCCAGGGCAGGATCAGTTCATCGAGCAGGCGGCTTTTGCCAATCAGGATACCAACCGGAATGCCGATGATGACGGCGAAAAAGACACCGGCAAGAAAAGCATAGGCGGTTTCATACATCGCCTTCAGGAAAGCCGGCGTGCCGATCACGTCAACCAAGGTCACGAAAACGTCGGACAGGGGTGGAATAAAGAATGTCCACCCTGTCCTTCCGACAACTTCCCACAGCAATGCCCACAGCAGAAGCGAAGACATTCCCGGCAGTCTATAACCAAGTACCGTCATGTCAGCCTACTCCACATAGTTGCGCAATGACGCCCAGATTTCATCCACGATATCCAGATATTCCGGCGAACGGCGAATGTTCTCCTTGCCGGTGCCGCGGAAACTCGTGGGACGAATAATTTCGGAAACCCGGCTTGGCCGCGGCAAGAGGATGGCGATTTGATCCGACACATAGACCGCCTCTTCGATTGAATGGGTGACGAAAATAAAGGTCTTGTTTTCGCCGCGCACCAATTCGAGCATGTCCTCCTGGAACTTGCGCCGGTTCTGCTCGTCGACAGCCGAAAACGGCTCATCAAGCAGCAGCACCTGCGCGTCGACGGCGAGCGCCCGGGCCAGTCCCACACGCTGGCGCATGCCTCCGGAGAGTTCGTGCGGATAGGCTTTTTCAAACCCTGTCAGCCCGACATTCTTGATGTATTTCTCCGCGATTGCCTCACGTTCGGATTTTGCAACACCGCGCAGCTCAAGCCCGAATGCGACGTTGCGAAGAACGCTTGCCCAGGGAAGCAGCGCGAAATCCTGAAACACAAAGGAGCGATCCGGTCCGGGGCTGGAAATGATCTTGCCTTCGATCTCGACTTCGCCCGAATCTGGTTTGAGCAGGCCGGCAATAATCTTGAGCAAGGTCGTCTTGCCGCAGCCGGACGGCCCCAGCAAGGACGTCAATTGACCGCGGGGAAATTCGAGAGACAGGTTCTTCAGCGCCTCAACGTCACCATAGTTCTTGGAGACGTTACGGACCGAGACTGCGCTGTCGGCGTCCAGAGGCACGGCCTTTGCGAAAGCATCATTAGTCTGTGACATAACCACGATTGTTCCCTTCAAACAGATAGTTTTCAGTACGCTCAAGCAGGTTCAAGAAGAGAACGGCAAGGACGATGATGGAGAAGATCGCCGCGTACATCGACGGATAATCGGCAATCGAGCGACTATAGGTGATGATGTCCCCGACACCGGTCGGGGTGATTTTCAGCTCAGACAGGATGGCGCCGATAAAGCCGGCGGAGATACCGAGCCTGAGGCCGGAGAAAATCACAGGGGACGCGGCGGGGATGACGATCTTGAGAATGATATCACGATCGGAGGCCAGAAAGGATTTGCCCATGTCCTTGATCGACGCCGGCGTGTTGCGCACCGCACTGGCGGTATTGAGAACGATCACCGGCATGGCCATGATGCACACGACGAAGACTTTCGATGTCAATCCGATCCCATAGGCCATGACCAGAATGGGGATGAGTGCCGCCAGCGGAGCGGCCTGCATGACCACGAATATCGGCGAAAACAACCATTCAAAACGGTTGCTCAATCCAACCCAAAGGCCAATTGTGATGCCGAAGAAAGCCGAGATCGCCACCCCAATGACCAGCGGTTTCAACGTCTCTGCATAGGCAGTAAATATTGACCCGTCGAAGGTCATGACGCCCAGGGCGTACATGGATTCGAAAAATGTCGGAAAGGCGTAGCTGACCGGGACTCGACCGGCGATCTCCCATGCGCCGAACACGATGACGGCGGACAACAGCTTTAAAAGAAGAGAACGATTCATAGTCTTGGATCACCCCAAGCTTGAGAAAGCACGCCACCCGCCGCACTGGACGACGGGTGGCATTTTCCAGGTCTGTGTTTAGTTCTTCAACGCCGCATCAAGCGGCGCGAGGTACCAGAAGTCCTCGATATTCAAGGTCGAAGGATCGCCATCAAGCTGTCCCGCCTCGGAGTACCACTCCATATCGGCCTGCGCAGCCTTGCGTCCACCGCCGTTGGGATCGTAGAGACCGCCAGCGATTGCGTCGGTGTAAAATCCATCCAGCTCGGCAAGAATTTCTTTCGGCAGCTGGCCGATCGGACCATCAGGATTGGTCTCCTTGGCAATGATGGTCGGATCCTTGTGCATATCCTGCCAGACACTGACCAGCGCGGAGACCAGAATATTGACCTGGTCTTCATTCTCCTTGATCCAGTCAAGATTGGCAAAGAGTGCCTCATCGCTGGAATCGACTTCAAACATCGGCAAGACGTTGAACTTGTCCGGGAACTGCTTCACGATCTTGTTCTTGTTTGAAAGGTCGATGATGGTGGCATCGGTCTGGCCCGAAGCAAGCGCAACGACACGGTTGGCGGACCCGGGGACATAGGATCTGTCTCCGAATTTGATGCCGATCTTCTCTTCAATCACGTTGGCAATTGAATCTGTGCCGCCGCCACGCGAATGCAGCAAGATCGGCTCGCCATCGAGGTCTTTCAAGTCAGAGTATTTCTTGGATGTGACCGGAAAGAACTTCAGCTTGGAAAGCTGGAAAATGATCCGGATCGGCGCCTTTGATCGCTGCATCGCCGCATAGGGTGTGCCGAAGCCAATGTTCATCTGACCACTGAGCACCGCCTGAATGGCAAGCTCCTCGTCCGAGAAAGCGGTCCATTCATAATCCAGACCATTGGCTTTTGCACGGTCAAGCGCGACGAAGAATGCCGCCAGCTCGTCCGACGGTGTTTCCGCCAGCGCGATCTTGAGTGTTGCCGCTTGCGCGCCAGACATCATCAAACCCACAGCCATCGGCACTGCGACGGCCATACTCGCGATTCTTTTCAATACCTGTCTCATAGGCTCTCCTCCCAAAGTGCAGGGGCACATGCCGCTGCCATAAAACCTGCTCTACTCCATAAACCCCACCTAGCCTAAATTATCAACATTTTTCTGTCATTTGTTTATTTTTATCGATATTTTCTTGGCGCGGGGTCTTTCGAATTCCCTACAGACATGTGATTTCAGGCCCGACGGCCCGACATCCCATGTCCGTCGCTCAAATTTCGCCAAAAAGCCGCTCCGCCACCGAACGCAAATGCTTCCGCATCGCCTCGTGTGCGCCAGCCGGGTCACGGTTGATGATCGACTGTACGATCTCCTCGTGCTCCGCGAAGCTTCCGTGATCGGCAGGCGGCTTGCTGGATTGCCGCATGACCGCCCCCCAGGCAACCGCCCGGCGAACCATGTTGAGTTGGTCGAACACCGAAAGCAGCAGCAAATTGTCGCTCGCTTCGGCAACCTCGCGATGAAAGACGTCATCTTCGGTTTCGTACAGCTTCCAACTCGTCGCCGCGCGCATGCGCTGTATCGTGGCTTTCAACCGGGCAATTACATCGCCGGACGCATTGATCGCCGCTTCACGCGCAATCGCGGGCTCGATAGCCAGCCGCGCCCGCATCATCCGAAACGGAGTCAGCTGCTTTCCCAGCTCGGCTGGAGACTGGGTCATCCGGTCCAGATCATCAGCCGTGGCCGCAACGAATGTGCCTTTGCCGACATGCCGCCAGATCGTGCCTTCGCGCTCCAGAGCGTCGAGTGCCTTGCGCAACGTGTTGCGTGTGACGCCGAGTTCGGCAGTCAGCGCTCTTTCCGCCGGCAACCTCTCACCCGGCTTCAATCCGCTTGCAGCGATGTAATCCCGCAAATCGGTGATGGTGTCGCCTGCTGTCAGAAAACCGTCTCTACTGAGCATTCAAATCCCCAAATTGGTTGATCATTTTCCAGACCAATCAACCGCAGACTACAAATTGGTTGGGAAACTGCAAGGTGTTTATTCGCATTGGTTGCGATTGATTTTTATCGATCCGTGCAATATGTCGACACCACAACGCATTATCAGCTGGGAGACTTCAATGCCTGATTACGTAATTCCTGCCCCGAAAACTCCGACAATTCCCGTGCAGGGTGGCGGGGAGTTTCCCGTGAGGCGGGTCTATTGCATCGGCCGCAATTACGCTGCCCATTCCATCGAAATGGGCGATGATCCGGACCGCGATCCGCCGTTTTTCTTTCAGAAGAACCCGGACAACCTCGACAGTTCGGGAGACTTTCCTTATCCCGACCAGACATCGGACGTTCACTTTGAAGTTGAAATGGCCGTCGCGCTGAAGTCGGGCGGCACCAATATTCCGGTGTCTTCGGCGCTCGACCACGTTTATGGCTATGCACCGTGTCTGGACATGACACGCCGTGACCTTCAAAACGACGCCAAGAAAAAGGGCCGCCCCTGGGAAATCGGAAAGGCCTTTGAGCGCTCCGGACCAATTGGACCATTGCAAACTGTTTCGCAGGTCGGCCACCCCGCCGTGGGACGCGTAGAGCTGTTGGTCAATGGCGAGGTCAAGCAGGAAGGCGATCTCAATCAGATGATCTGGAAGGTTCCAGAGATGATTTCCTACCTCTCGGATTATTTCGAACTCCAGCCCGGCGACGTGATCATGTCCGGCACGCCAGCGGGTGTCGGCCCGATCGTCAAGGGCGATGTCATGGTGATCAATATTGCAGGCCTTGAATCTCTCGAGATCAAGGTGGTGTGATGGCCCAGCCCGCCGCACAGAGCGATGTGCGGCGGGCGGCCCTTGTCCTTCCCGGACGAAAGCTGCCCTGCCCTTCCTGCATACATAGATATGCAGGAAGGGCAGATGACTGAGGCTCCTGAGCAAGCCTTCCGGAGATGCTCGCATGGCCAATCAAGTGGAACAGGCGCCATACACCCCTGCTGCGCTTGAGCGGCGGGTACCGGATGTGCAAAAGCCGCGTGTATGAGCCGGATGACCGCTCAGCGGCCTAAAGGGCACGGGACAAGCCGCGGCTACCGCGCCACGGCCTGCTCCCATGGCTATGACCGTTAAGCCGCTCTGCGTGCGAGGACACGCTCGGCAATTGCCTTGAATTCATCGTCGCTCAGAATGTCGCGTTTCTGAATACCGGCCTGCTTCACGTTATCCAGTATCTCGGCGATTTCAGCGTCGTCTGCGGCGCCCATTCCCAACTGATCGAGCTTGTAGACAATGGAGGCCTTGCCGCTCTTCTTGCCAAGCACCACTTCGCCGAAGCGGCCGGTCAATGCCGGATGGGTCCCAAACATGACAAGCGGATCGTGCATGACGTACTGGATGCCTATGCCGGACTCGCGGGTAAAATTGCCAGCGCCCAGGATCGGCTTGTTGCGGGCAATCGGAATATTGGCGCGTTCGGACAACAACCTGCCCAGTTCGGGCAAGCGGTCAAACCTGTAGCCCGAGTCATACCCGTATAGCAGATCGAGCCCCAGCATGAGCTCCTCAAGCGCGGCGTTGCCGGTCCGCTCGCCCAGCCCGTTGCCGCAGCTGTGCACGACCTCTGCACCGGCGGTCACGGCGGCCAGCTCGGTTGCCACGCCCATGCCGAAATCATTGTGGGTGTGGATCTCGATCGGAAGCCCGGTCATGCGCTTGACCCAGCGGACCATGTATTTGATCGCCTCCGGAGTGGCGCATCCCATGGTGTCGACGATGCCGATGGAGTCGGGCGGAGATTCTGCCATAATCCCCTTGCACAGGTTTTCCAGATCGTCTGGCCGAGCGCGGGTGGTATCATAGGGAAAGAACACGGCATAAAGGCCCTGTTCGCGCGCGTAGTTGATGACCGGCGCACTGCGCTTGAGCACATCCTGCCAGGTCCAGCCGAATTGAGTCACAAGTTTCGGATAGCCGATAGGGACTTCGATGATGACCCCCTGGGCGCCACACTCAAGCGCCATGTCGATATCTTGCTTCATCGCCCGGGCAAAGGTGAAAATTTTCGACTTCAGCCCCAGCCTGGAAATCTGCTTGATGGCTTCCGCGTCTTGCGGCGAAACCGCCGGCATTCCCGCTTCTATCCGGTGAACACCGACATCGTTGAGCATCTGTGCAATGGCAACCTTGTCATCGACCGAGAAGACAACGCCGGGTGTCTGCTCGCCATCACGCAAGGTTGCATCGTGAATTTCAACCTTGGGCGGCAAATCAAGAGAATTGCGCACTTCCGGCACAAAATTGTAAGGGCTCACCCACCATTTTCCGTCTTCAAAATGCGTTTCGCGCATGAATTGGCCTCCTCTGCCTTGAAAAATCGATCTCCGGAACCGCGTTCATGCACGTCATGACAGCTGACCCATGTTATGTATATTTTAGCCAGTCACCCAAAAATATCAACATTTTATTCACGAGAATTTTTTGAGTGCATGATCGACAAAACAATTTCCGCGACCTTCAGACCTAATCAACACTCTATCCTTCTGTATTTATTCGGTTATTTTCATATGCAGCGGGACATTGGAGTTACACTCGGCGAAAACCAGCCCTTGCGGATTGGAAATAATATCGATATTTTAACGCATGATGTCCTCTTTGATCCGATCACGATTGCAATCCATTGCCGATAAGGGGCTCTCCATCATCGGCCTGTCGACCCAGCCTGGCCGCAAGCATTCTCCCAAGGAGATTGTCAGTCTGTGCCACCTTCTGCTTTCGGGCCGCGGCGAAGCCTCCGGGGCCGCTGTGTCCCGGGAAATACTCAACTGCTACCAGGCGCTGAGCGAGACGGAGAAGACCGACTTCTTCCACTTGCTGTTGTCGGAGTTTTCGGTCGAGCCGGAAAAGGCGCTTGAAGCTGCCAACGACTATGTCAGCGATCCAGGCCATGAAAGCCTGGACAGGCTGCTGACCATTTCACAGCCGCCTCGTCTCAACCTCATCATGCGTTTGAACCAGGCTCCCAACGCGACCAAATTTCTTGTCGAGATGCGGGCCGATCTGCTGGTCCGACTTCGCAAAGAGCCAGACCTGCGCTATGTTGACCGGGACTTTGTTCATCTGTTCACCGCCTGGTTCAGCCGTGGATTTCTCGATCTGAAAAGCATTGACTGGAACACGCCAGCGGCCATCCTCGAGAAAATCATCCACTATGAAGCAGTCCACGGCATGGCCGGATGGGAAGATCTTCGTAAGCGGATCAACCCGGAAGATCGCAGAATCTTTGCATTCTTTCACCCCCGGCTCGGAGACGAACCACTGATATTCGTCGAAGTGGCGTTGATGAATGACGTTCCTGCATCAATTCAAACTGTGCTGGGCGACGCGCATTCTCACAACCCCGCACTGGAAAGCAGCCGAGCCAGTACAGCGATTTTCTACTCCATTTCCAATTGTCAGCGGGGGCTCCGCGGCATTCCGCTGGGCAACTTCCTGATCAAACAGGTCGTCGAGGAACTGCGCGCCGAATATCCGGGCTTGAAGAGCTTTGTCACCCTTTCGCCGGCCCCCTCATTCAGGCAATGGGTTACAGATGCGCTTGAGGGAAAATCCCAAGTTCGGTTGCCCCGCACGACGATCAAGGCGCTGAAGCTGACGCAGACGGAAGGCTGGCAAGACGATGCGAAGACCGCTGCGGTGGTTCAGGCGCAACTCATGCCATTGGCGGCATGGTTCTTTTGCAACAGCAGCGCCAACCGCCACCGGGTCGATCCGGTTGCCCGTTTCCACCTGGGGAATGGCGCACGGCTGGACCGTCTGAACTGGGCGGCAGACCTGTCGAAAAAGGGCATGGCCGGCTCGTTCGGCATTATGGTCAATTATCGCTACCAACTGGATGCAATCGAACGCAATCACGAGATGTTTGCCAACAATGGAGTGGTCGTAGCATCACCTGCCGTTATAAAGGCGGCAAAAACCTATGGCAGTATCCTTGCCAGGCAAAAACCGGTGGAAGCCTCGTTACGCGGCGAGTCTTCTTCCATCGAATCAGCGGGAATGCCATGATGCATCGCAAATCTGTACTCGGCACGGGGATTGAATTGGACGAGCTAGCCCAGAAAAACGACACGGCAATCCAGGATGACCCCGCGCTTGCGCAGTATGAGGATCCATCCGGTTCAAGCTCGATAACCAGTCAGGCCTATACCAGACTTCGCGCCGACATCATGTCAGGCGTGCTTACGCCCGGCAAGAAACTGAAAATCGAGGAGTTGCGCAGCCTTTATGATTTCGGCTCAAGCCCAATTCGCGAAGCGCTGAGCATGTTGACTTCGGATCTGTTCGTAGAGCGTATCGACCAGCGCGGTTTTCGCGTTGCCGATGTCAGCGAAAAGGAATTTGACGAGCTTCTGCGCACCCGCCGCTGGTTGGAAGAACGGGCATTGCGCGAATCGATCGCTCATGGAGACAGCAACTGGGAAGAACAAGTCGTCCTTTCCGCCTACCGGCTTTCACGCGTGCCGCGTTCGCAGACGGATGACCATTTTGTCGCCAATGAGGAGTGGGAAATCCGTCACAAGCATTTTCACATGGCGCTGATCGCCGCCTGCCCGTCTTCGATCATGCTCAAGTTTTGTGACCAGCTTTACGATCAGAACGTGCGTTACCGTCATTTGTCCGGATCCAAGGCATATCCCTCGCGTGACATCAACGCCGAACACAACGCCATTACGGACGCCGTGCTTGAGCGGAATGCCGATCTCGCTGTCGAGCTTCTGATGTCGCACTACGCAACAACCGGAAATTTCCTCAAGGCGAAATTGACGCCGAAGACAAAAGCTTAGGCGTCCGGGCGCACTGCCTGTCAGAACAATTCCACATAAATCAAGCGGATCGCCAGGATGGCGAGGAATGTCAGAATCAGCGCATCGAAGACTCTCGGGCTCATGCGCCTGCCAATCCAATCTCCGACCGGCAATGCGGCAAACAACGGAACGAAGGCGAGAAGCCCAAGCGTCGCGATATCTGTGGTCAAGAGACCATAATAGATCTGTACCGGAATTTGCACAGCCGCCATCGATGCGAAGAATATCGAGACCGTGAAGATGAAGGCCGGACGGGCAAGTTTCATGGCGCTGAGAAACGTGACGACTGCCGGGGCGGAAATCCCGACTGCGCCTTGCAATATGCCGCCTAGCGTCGAGATCGCTGCAACAATTTTCTTGGCGCTGGCCATGGACAGATGAACGCTGGGTTTGGCAATGCGCAGCAGAATATAGGCGATGACAATGGCGGCCATGCAAAGGCTCAGAAAGCTGGATGGCAGTTCCGCCAGCACAACGGTGCCGATGCCCGCACCAATTGCTCCAAAGGCCGCCAACTGCCAGCAAAACCCCTTGTCGGTCGGATTGCCACGAAACCTGTAAATCTGCCAGCAATTGGAAATCAGGTTCGGAACCACCATCACCGCAACCGCAATCTTGACATCGTAGACAGCCGCAATGACCGGGATGGCAATGATGGGAATTCCGGCCCCGGTTGCGCCTTTCAAAATACCGCCGAGGATCATGGCGACCGCAATGGCTGCCAGGCCCCAGCCATCGGTGAATGAGATTTGGGGAGGCATGAAAGTTATTTCACCGCATCGTTAAGCACGAACATGATGATGCAGGGTTCGGTGCCGCGATTGGCCCAGGCATGGTTTGTGCCCTGCTGGATAATCACATCACCCTGCCTTACGAGTAAATCTTCCTCATCCATCAGCATCCAGATCTCGCCTTGCACCACGATCGAATAATCCAGAGAATCCGTGCGGTGCATGTAGGGATGACGGGCATTTTCGACCACGTTTGCGCCGGCTCCCATCTCTGCGAACGCTTTCCTGCCGTCAATGTTGGCGATGACATCCGGGTCTTCGGGATGAAATTGAACCACCCGGAACACCGCACCGTTCTTTGGCGGATGCAGAACCAGCGGACCCTCGACGGGATCGGCGTGAGTTTCCATCGGCGCGGGCGATTGGCTATGTTGCCAGAAATTGGTCAGCGTCACGCCGGGCCGGGTCGGGCGCTGCAAGACACATGCGGCCGTATCATCGCGGATAACTTTCGCGACACCGCTTGCATCGTGGCCGGTGACCACGCGCCTGAATTTCCTCGCTTCAAATGCCAACGTCATTTCTCCTGTACAGCATCGATTTTCGCTCCCGCATGCTTGAGTGCGATCGAACCGGCGACCCAGACGATGGCAATTCCTGCCGCACCCAAAAGATTGGACTCAACTCCCTGATCCATCAGCGCAATACCGGAGCAGAAGATGACAGCCCGCTGCCATAAGGCAAGTGATACTCTGAAATAACCAACCACGCCTGCCGCCACGCAAAACACGCCAGCGAGCCCGCTGATGACGGCCATGCCGATTTGAAGTGGGGTTCCCTGCAGCATCAACGCCGGGCCGTAAAAGAACATGTAAGGCAGGACAAAGGCCCTGCGGCACTTCGGTCGTGCGCTCGACCACAAACCCTGCCGGATCGACCAAACCGGCAAACACGTTGTCGCCGAGCCCGCGCCTGCCCTGCCCCCCGCCGCCGGAACCGCGCGCATCCAACATCCGGCCCGAGGCCTTCATCACGCCCTTCCAGGCGGGGTGGTTGAAGGCGATAACCAAGCGTGCCGACCGAGCCTCCCCCGGCGCCGCTCTGTGCCGTCGACAGAAACCACAGCCAGTCACGCGGGTGTCATAGCGACGGGCAGGAAGGTGTGGCACCCGATCCTGGGGTCATGCCGTGCAGGGCTCGCATCAAGGCCGCTAACGACCTGATCTTTCGGGTATCTTAGGAAAATGAAGTGGTGCCCGGAGGCGGATTTGAACCACCGACACGCGGATTTTCAATCCGCTGCTCTACCAACTGAGCTATCCGGGCATCCGATCCGAGTGCCAGAAGGCGGGATCAGCGGCTTGCCGGCAAGGGAGTTTTCCAACACCGAAAGCGAGCGCGTTATACCATCTTGGAAGGCACTGTCCAGCACCCTTTTGCTGTTTCTTGCAATCGGTGAAGAAATCGCGGCCCGGCCTAGCCGCGGTCGTCGTAATCCTCGTCCTGATTGTCCTCGCCTTCGGTGACCGGAATGGCATAGCCGCCCACCAGCCAGCGATTGAGATCCACCGCGCGGCACCGCTCGGAGCAGAACGGATAGTTGTCACGGGTCGACGGACGACCGCATTCAGGACAGGGCTGCGCCTTGCGCAATGGTGTCACCTTCGAGTCCGGCATCGCTTCAACCTTCAAGCCATTTGAAATGGACATCATAGCCCTCACCCGTCAGCAGACCAACGGTCTCATAGAGCGGCAATCCGACCACATTGGTGTAGGAGCCAACCAGCTTGACCACGAAACTCCCCGCCAGGCCCTGGATGGCGTAACCGCCGGCCTTGCCGCGCCACTGGCCCGAGGCCAGATAGCTTTCGATCTCGACCCTGGAGAGCCGCTTGAAGCGCACCCGGGTCTCGACAATTTTCTGGCGGATGGTGTGATCAGGCGTCACCAGGCAGATGCCGGTGAAAACACGGTGATTGCGGCCCGAGAGCAGGTAGAGCGCGTTCGACGCCTCATCGATCAGTTCCGCCTTGGGCAGAATGCGCCGACCGACGGCAACGACAGTGTCGGCTGCCAGGATATGCGCACCTTTCCAGGCCGGGTCCAGCCGGGTTTGGCTCAACGCCGCCGCGGCCTTCTCGCGCGACAGCCGCCGGGCCAGAGAACGCGGGTGTTCGGAACGCTGCGGGTTTTCATCGAGATCCATCGGCATCAGCCGGTCGGGGACGATGCCGGCCTGGCCAAGCAATTCAACCCGGCGCGGGGATCCGGACGCGAGGATCAGTTTTTGCGGTCGTGCCATGGTCAGGCCTTACACCTAACGCCTATTTGAAGCGATAGGTGATGCGGCCTTTCGTCAGATCGTAAGGCGTCATCTCGACCAGCACCTTGTCGCCAGCCAGCACGCGGATGCGGTTCTTGCGCATGCGACCAGCGGTGTGGGCGATGATTTCGTGCTCGTTTTCGAGCTTGACCCGGAAGGTTGCGTTCGGCAGCAGTTCGGTGACCACGCCCGGGAATTCTAGAATTTCTTCTTTCGCCATTCAGTGTCTGTCTTTCTATTGCAAAAGGCGGCGCATAATGCGCGGGCCTTATTTTTGGCCGGAACCTACACAAAGACGAGCGCTTTGTGAACCAAATTGATTCACATGCCCGCAGGAGTCCGCGACCAGCCCTTGCCGGAGCTGATGCGCAATTTCAGCATATCGCGCACATCGCGATACGCATCAAGGATGTGCTCACGCGTTCCCGTCGCCACTGTCGGATCCGGGGTCGGCCAGTAGATCACGTCAACGGCATTGCTGCGCGTCAGTTCCAAAGCCTGGTGGTGAGCCTCGGGCGCCAGAGTGACGATGACGTCAAAATAGTCGTCTTCGAGTTCGTCCAGGGTTTGCGGTTGCCGCCCCCCCAGGTCCAGCCCGATTTCACCCAGCACCACATCGACGAAGGGATCACGCTCGCCGCGCCGCACACCGGCGGACGCGATATAGGTGCCTGCCGGCAGCATGGTGCGGGCGATGCTTTCGGCCATCGGCGACCTGATGGAGTTCATGCCACAGACAAACAGCACCGCACCGGGCGTTTTGGCGGGATCCGTGCTGCTCTCTGCCATGGCAGTCTCTATCCGCGCCAGTGCAGCACACAGACGAGTGTAAACAAACGCCGGGCGGTGTCAAAATCCATGCTGATCTTGCCGTCCAGCCGATCCATAAGCGTCTGTGAGCCCTCATTGTGAATGCCGCGCCGGCCCATGTCGATCGCTTCGATCTGGCTGGGGGTCGATGAGCGAATGGCCTCGTAATAGCTTTCGCAAATCATGAAGTAGTCTTTGACGATCCGGCGAAACGGCGTCAGCGACAGGATATGGATAGCGACAGGCTCATCGGTCTGGCTGACGATGGAAAACACCAGTCTGGAATCGACCAGCGACAGGTTGAGCTTGTAGGGACCGGCATCGTGGCCGGCCGGGGCGAAGCTGTTTTCCTCGATCAGATCGAAAATCGCGACGGCGCGTTCGTGCTCCACATCGGGGGTAGCACGGCCGATGGTTTCGTCCAGAACCACATCCGAGAGCCGTTGGGTGTCCGCCGCTGTCATTCCCCTATGTGGCTCCCTTACCGGCGGTTCATTCTGATCGACACCGAACGGGCGTGGCCGTCCAATCCCTCAGCCTCTGCCAATGTTATGGCAGCAGGCCCGAGCGACTGCAACTGTTCCGGTCCAAGCCTGAGCAAAGAGGTGCGCTTGACATAATCAAGCACCGACAGGCCAGAGGAGAACCGTGCGGAGCGGGCTGTCGGCAACACATGGTTGGATCCTCCGACATAATCGCCAATCACTTCGGGCGTATGCCGCCCGATAAAGATCGCGCCGGCGTTGCGGATCCGGGCCGCCAGCGCCTCGGCGTCATCGGTGGCAATCTCCAGGTGCTCGGCTGCAATCCGGTCGGCCAGCGGGATCGCCGTCTCCCAGTCAGGCACGCGAATCACCGCGCCGAAATCGGTCCAGCTCCTGTGCGCCGTCTCGCTGCGGCCAAGGGTGGCTAGCTGGCGCTCGACCGCCTCGATCACCGCCTCGCCAAAGGCCTCGTCGCAGGTCATCAGAATCGATTGCGCGCCCGCATCATGCTCGGCCTGGGCCAGCAGATCAGCGGCAATCCAGTCGGGATTGTTATCGGCGTCGGCCATCACCAGCACTTCCGACGGACCGGCGATCATGTCGATGCCGACGGTGCCGAAGACCTGGCGCTTGGCGGCTGCAACCCAGGCATTGCCGGGACCCATGATCTTGGCCACAGGCCTGATCGATTCCGTGCCATAGGCCAGGGCTGCAATCGCCTGAGCGCCGCCGATGCGGTAGATTTCGGTAACGCCGGCAATCCGGGCCGCGGCCAGCACCACCGGATTGAGCACACCGTCGCGCGCCGGCACCACCATGACGATGCGCTCGACGCCGGCCACCTTGGCCGGCACCGCGTTCATCAACACCGAACTTGGATAACTGGCCGTGCCGCCCGGCACATAGAGTCCGACCGCTTCGATGGCGGTCCAGCGCGACCCGAGTTCCACCCCCAGCGCGTCAACATAGTGATCATCGCTGGGCATCTGCCGGCTATGGTGGCTGAAGATGCGGTCATGGGCAAATTCGAGGGCTGCAACAATCTCGGGATCTGCTGCCTGATAGGCCGCTTCGATTTCCTCAGGATCGACCGCGAGACCCAGCTTACGGGTGTCGATCTGGTCAAAGCGCAGGGAGAAGTCGTGCAGGGCCGCATCACCGCGGGCGCGGATTTCCTTGATGATGGCGCGCACATCGGCCTCGACATCCTCGGAGACCTCACGCTTGGTGGTCAGGAAAGCCGCGAACCGGCTTTCAAAATCCGGTTGCCCATAGTCAAGCCTCAATACCAATGCCCTGCCCCCATACACATGCCGTGTTCTCGTGATCAGTCGCCCAGAGGATGACGCGGCTTGAATTTCGTTTCCCATCCACCGCCGATATCGGCCAATTGCACTTCAATGCAGTCGACTTCAAGCCGAATCACGGCGCCACCGGACAAGACCAGTTCGATCACACCCGCAGGCGCTTCCTCGCCGGGCAGAAACCGCACTGCAAGCAGCGAATGCACCGCATCAGTTGCCTTGAGATTTATGCCACGGGATTTTACACCCGAGACCTGCTTGAGCGCCAGCAGGGCGCGACGGCGCTCGAAGGTCTTGTCGTTCTTGCCGTCTTCCCAGACAAACCGGTTGGTCTCAAGCGTGAAAATGCTGTCTTTTCCCTCAAACGCCGTGTCGCCGGTCTTGAAGACGGCGTCCTGCAGGCAGGCGGAAACGACAGCCAGGTCGGTTTCGTCAAGTGCGATCAATTTCAGGCTGCCCATGGGATCCTCGGAATTTCTGTGTTTACCGCACAGCGCGTGCTGCTGCAGTGCAAGGTAGGTGCACCAGGGACAAGTTGCAATAATTCGTAGCTGGCGATGGGTCGATCGGCGGCACCGGATCAGCCGCTGATGCGCTCAACGACGGCGCCGCAATTGGTCAGCTTTTCTTCCAGCCGCTCGAAGCCGCGATCAAGGTGATAGACCCGGTTGACGACGGTCTCGCCCTCGGCCGCCAGTCCGGCAATGACCAGCGACACCGATGCCCGCAGATCGGTCGCCATCACCGGCGCTCCGCGCAGAACCGGTACACCGGTCACCGTCGCGGTCTGACCGGACAAGGATACCTGCGCGCCAAGACGGGCCAGCTCCTGGACATGCATGAAGCGGTTCTCGAAAATCGTCTCGGTGATGTGCGAGATGCCATTGGCCCGGCTCATCAGCGCCATGAACTGCGCCTGCAGGTCGGTGGGGAAGCCGGGGAACGGGTCAGTGGTGACGTCGACCGGCAATATGTCGCCGCCATTGCGGCGAACACGAATGCCGCCGGCTTCCGCTGTGATCTCGGTGCCGCTGCGGCGAAGCGCCAGCAAGGCGTTCTCGAGAAGTTTTTCGGAGGTGTTCTGCAAGAGCACGTCGCCGCCGGTCATCGCGACCGCCATGGCATAGGTGCCGGTCTCGATGCGGTCGGGCAACACACGATGGCGCGCGCCGGAGAGCGCGGCTACGCCATCGATGGTGATGATGGAGGTGCCGGCGCCGGAAATCTTTGCGCCCATGGCAATCAGGCAATTGGCAAGATCGACCACTTCGGGTTCGCGTGCGGCATTCTCGATCACCGTCTGGCCCCTGGCAAGCGTGGCCGCCATCAGCATGACATGGGTGGCGCCGACGGAGACTTTCGGGAACACATAGCGTCCGCCGATCAGGCCCTTGGGGGCGCGGGCATCAACGTAGCCGTTGTCGATATCGATCTCGGCGCCAAGATGGCGAAGACCGTCAATGAACAAATCCACTGGCCTGGTTCCGATCGCGCAGCCGCCGGGCAACGAGACCCTGGCCTCTCCCATCCGGGCCAGGAGCGGGCCGATGACCCAGAAACTGGCGCGCATCTTGGAAACCAGCTCATAGGGAGCGGTGGTATCGACAATGGTGCGGGCGGTGAAGTGCACCGTGCGGGCATAGGCGCCGTCCTGACGTTCACGACGGCCGACCACGGCGATATCGACGCCATGATTGCCGAGAATTCGCTGCAACTGCTCGACATCAGCCAGATGCGGCAGATTTTCCAGCGTCAACGTGTCATCGGTGAGCAGCGAGGCGATCATCAACGGCAGCGCCGCATTCTTTGCGCCGGAAATGGGAATGACGCCATTGAGCGGATTGCCGCCCACGATCCTGATGCGATCCATACTGTCCTCTTGATTTTCAAACTGCGCCGAGTCTGGCAGCCGAGTCCTGAAACATCTCTGCGGCGCTGTTTAGACCATCAGCTGGAATGCGGCAATACAAGGCCGGGCTTCGGGGTCAATCGGTATCGCCGGAATCGTCGGCTGCGCCTGGACCACCGGCGGAGGGCAAGCCTTCCGCCTCGTCCGCGCGGCCTTCGCGGCGGGCACGAACCTGCGCCTTGCGGCGCTGCAAATTGGTCCGCAATTGTTCGGCAAGCCGCTTGCTGCGCCGTTCGGCCTGGATCTCGGCCTCGCTTTTGCGATCAGCCGCTGGCGAGTCGGGGGGCGTTTTCTCGGTCATGATGCCGGATCGATAGCGCAATTTGCGGCGCAGGTGAAGATCTGGCAGGCCTGAGCAGCGTTGTGCGCCGGCGTTTCGCCGTAACCGAGCGCAAACCGGGGCTGGCTCGGCGGCAGACGGAAGGGCATTGAACCGTATCTGCGGCCTGGAGCGTCAGAGTGAGGCGGCGGAGCGCACAATTTCGCAGGTGCAGACAGAGCTTTCCCGGGCTTTTTGAAACTAGCTGCGCCAATAGCCCGTTTGGGCTTGCGCTGATGCCAAAGCTGTGGCAATAGCGGGCCGCTTCAGTCGTTTACAGCCTTCCGGTCGTGCCGGGAGCGTAACACGGACACGGGGGACGGAAACATGACCGTCCGTCGGGACTTGAGGCGCGGGGCTGCCGTAGCTCAGGGGTAGAGCACTCCCTTGGTAAGGGAGAGGCCGAGAGTTCGAATCTCTCCGGCAGCACCATTAAGACTAGTAAAATCAATCAATTACAGAAATGTAGGTTTACGTGTGGCCGCGCTACTGTGCGGAACATAACGCGAAACTGTACCCGAAATCGCCCGGAAACGTGCAAAACCTGTACAGTGTGTTTTCAGCGTGCATGGTCGGCCCGTCATGGCGACCCGTCGTGCCTTGTGCAGAATTGTTTCGCCAAGCATCGACATGCGGACAGACCTGCCCTTCGCCGCAAGGCGCTGGTCGGTGCGCCCAGCTTTCGCATTGTGGCCATTTCGGCTTTTTTCTGGATTGCGGCCGGAACGCGAGCGATCATCGCGCAAAACCGGCCTTCTTCAGCCGCCGCCTTTTTGACACCAGTGCATTGAACGCATTGAACGCATTGAACGCATTGAAAAACACATGCCCTGCCGCGCCAATATCTAACCGAGCGAATATCCGACACCGCGTACGGTCCGGATCGGATTGGTGCCGCCAAACCGGGTCAGTGCCTTGCGCAGCCGCCCGACATGAACATCGACGGTGCGCGAATCGAGGTAAACGTCACGCCCCCACACGAGGTCGAGAAGCTGGTCGCGGCTGAAGACACGGCCCGGTCGTTCCATCAGTCTGGCCAGCAGTCGAAACTCGGTCGGCCCCAGTTTCAAATCGTGTTTTCCACGGCTGACGCGATGGCTCTCGGTGTCGACGGTAATATCCTCGAATGACAGGGCTCCAACGGCCCCCGAACGATTGCGCCGCAATTGCGTGCGCACACGTGCCATCAGCTCATTGACCGAGTAAGGCTTGACCACATAGTCATCCGCACCGGTTTCCAGGCCGCGCACGGTATCAACTTCCTCCGAGCGCGCTGAGAGCATGATAACCGGAATGTGCCTTGTGTCTTCATGGGTTTTCAGCTGGCGGCAGACTTCAATGCCGCTCATTAGCGGCATCATCCAATCCAGAATCACCAAATCGGGCGGGGCTTCGGCAACCATCAGCATCGCCTCCTCCCCATTTCCCGCACAGCGCACCGCGAAGCCTTCTGCTTCCAGGTTGTAGATCAAGACCTCACGCTGGGCCGGTTCGTCTTCGACGAGCAACACTTGCGCTTGCATTGATGTCATCACTTAGGCCCCTCAGCTTATGGATGTGGTGTCTGCCTTGGGGCGCGCCTCGTCCGGTCGCTTTCCGGTCGCCAGATAGATGACCTGTTCGGCAATCGAGGTCACGTGGTCCCCCATGCGTTCCGTGTTCTTGGAGATAAAGTGCAGATGCAGACAGGCCGTGATGTTGCGCGGATCTTCCATCATAAAGGTCAGCAATTCGCGAAACAGCGCATTGTACATCTGATCCACATCAACATCGCGCGCTATCACATCGGCCGCCAATGCCGCGTCGCGGTGAATATAGGCATCCAGCGCGTCCTTGAGCATCACCTCGACGGCACGTGTCATGCGACGAAGCGTTCCGGTGCTCTCGCTGACTGGCGCAACCTGTGACAAAACCTCGGTCCGCTTCGCCATGTTCTTGGCATAGTCGCCGATCCGCTCAAGGTTGGCGCTGATCTTGATCACGCTCAGGATCAGACGCAGATCGATGGCCGTTGGTGCGCGCAATGCGATGATACGGGCGGCATTCTCATTAATTGTCTCTTCGAGCGCATCGATTGCGGCATCGGCCGCGCGCACCTGTTGCGCCAGGTGTTCATCGCGGGTCTCGAGCGACTTCATACCGAGATGAATGGCATTTTCGACCAGGCCGCCCATTTTCATGATCTGCGCCTGAACCTCCTCAAGATCGGCATCAAAAGCCGATGATGTGTGCTTGTCTTTCATAGATCATCCAATCCTGCCTGTTATATAGCTTTCCGTTCCGGGATCGAGCGGGGCGGTGAGCATCAGAACCGCTTGAGCCACGGACGCCCCGCCTGATTCACCCATTGGCGCCGGAAAATCGTAGTTTTCACCAAAGGCTCCGGCAATGATGGCCGCACAGGGGCGTGTGGGTGCCATCTGGTTTAAGAATGACATGACGGCTCCTGTCGAATCCTGATCAAAGCCCGCTCCCCCTGGTGATCGTGACGCGCTTATCGGCGCCGCTCGTCTCGGTTTTGTGACAGGTGTGTTACAGTTATATGACAGTTGAGCAGTTGGCTGCATCTGGGCAGAATGTCGTGTGCTATTTGCCGGCCGGCAAAACGACTGTGAACTGTGAGCCCTGTCCCGGTTGGCTTGTAATCTTTAGCCGGCCCCGGTGACGATTGAGGATATGTTTTACAATCGCCAAGCCCAAGCCAGTGCCGCCCAGTTCACGGCTGCGGTGGCTGTCGGCGCGATAGAACCGTTCGGTCAGGCGGGGCAGGTGAATGGGGTCAATGCCCGGCCCCTGGTCGCATATCGCGATTTCGATCGCTGGACCACGCAAAACCGGATCATGCAGGCAATACAACACCCTGATCTCGACCGGGCGATCCGCACCGCCATATTTGATGGCATTCTCCACCAGGTTGGTGAAGACCTGCAACAACTGATCGGCATCCCCCATGATGCGCAGCGGCAGCGGCTCCGGATCATAGCGAAAAACGACGCCATTCTCCCGCGCCAACGGCTCAAGATTGCGCTGCGCTGTTCGCAGGACATCCCGCAAGTCAAGGTGTGTCGTCGGGCGCACGTGTTGATCTGCCTCGACCCGGCTCAAGGTCAACAACTCCCCCACCAGACGGTTCATGCGCTCGGCTTCACCCGCCATAATGCCGAGAAACCGGTCTCGCGCCCTGGTGTCGTCTCGGGCAGAGTTGCGCAAGGTTTCAATGAACCCCATGACAGACGTGAGCGGAGTGCGCAATTCATGGCTGACATTGGCGACAAAGTCGCGGCGCATCTGCTCAGCCTGGGCGATCTCTGTGGCATTCTGAAAGCTGAGCAACAGCAAACCGGAATTGGCAATCGTCTGCAGATGCACATCATAGAAGGCGTCGCTGCCGTTTTCCACAATCTGGTACGATACACGCCTCGGCTCCTGATCGAGCAAACAGTGCTCGACCGCATCAACCAGCTTGGGGTGGCGCAGAGTGGTGGTGAAATGCCGTCCCGCAAGGTTTGTGCCCAGCAGCATTTCGGCCGCACTGTTGACGAGTTCGACCTTTTCCGTGCGCCCGATGAGCAGCGTTGGCAAGGGAAGTGCTGCAATCAGATCTCGAACCGCAAGGGGCTCGTCTAGGTCATGGTCGGGCATGGGTGTCTGCTCTGGTTGGTTTGCGTGTCAGCAAATAGCCAATAGGTGGCCAAAGCAACAGCCCCCGCCAACCCAGGCCTCGATATTGCTTACCCGCAGCGGATACGGGAGACCGCGCAGATGAAGCTGCTTGCCCGTAGCGGAATGCCATCACGGACGGGCTCCTGTCCGCACCTGCACCGGAAACTGAGACAGGCAAACGGGTTGCTGCCGGCTTGCCGTCACGCTTCAGCGAGCTTGTCGAGGACGGTTTCCAGTTTGGCCACCGTAGCATCGACATCAGCAAGCTTGTCGAGGCCGAAGAGGCCAATTCGGAAGGTGCGGAAGTCCGCGGGTTCGTCACACATCAGCGGCACGCCGGCGGCAATCTGCATGCCTTCGGCCATGAATTTCCTGCCGTTCTGAAAATCAGGGTCCCTGGTGTAACTGACCACAACGCCCGGTGCCTCAAAGCCTGGCGCCGCGACAGATTTGAAGCCGCTCGCGGCCAGCACCGCGCGGACCTTGCGGCCAAGCTCCCACTGCCGTTCGCGGGCTAGGTCAAAGCCAAAATCACGGGTTTCAAACATCCGGTCGCGAAGCACCAGAAGGGCGTCAGTCGGCATCGTCGAATGATAGGCATGACCGCCACCGACATAGGCCTGCATGATGTCGTGCCATTTGCGCAAATCCACCGCAAAGCTCGAACTCCGTGTCTCATCCAGCCGTGCAAGCGCACGGGCGCCGAGCATGACCAGCCCTGCAGATGGCGAGGCGCTCCAGCCCTTTTGCGGGGCGGAGATCAGCACATCGACACCGGTTGCTTTCATGTCGACCCAGATGCTTCCCGAGGCAATGCTGTCGAGCACGAACAGGGCCCCGACATCGTGGGCGGCCTCGGCGATGGCCTTGAGATATTCATCCGGCAGAATGACGCCGGAAGAGGTTTCCACATGCGGTGCGAACACAACATTTGGACGCTCTTCGCGGATCTTGGCGGCAATCACGTCAACCGGCAGCGGCGCGAAAGCCGAGGTGCTTTCATTGCCGGTCTGGGTCGCCTTGATCACGGTTGTTGCCGACGGAATGTCACCCATTTCGAAGATCTGGGTCCAGCGATAGGAAAACCAGCCATTGCGGATGACCATCACATTCTGGCCGGTGGCAAACTGGCGCGCCACCGCTTCCATGCCGAACGTTCCGCCACCGGGCACAACAATGGCGGCATCGGCCTGATAGACCTCGCGCAATATGGTGTTGAGGTCATTCATGACGGTCTGAAATGTCTTTGACATGTGATTGAGAGAGCGGTCAGTGAAGACCACCGAGAACTCCATGAGACCGTCGGGATCCACTGGTGATGCCATGATATTCATTCCCTCAACTCCTCTTCCAATAGGCCAGTCCATATGCAGGCTTAACCAACGCTATAGGCTTGTTTTTTGCAACATTGAAGGTGCCTCGACTGAATAAGCCCTGCCAAGCCAATTTGACGCGCTGCGGACGGGGTTGGTTCGACTGACAATGCCGACAATCAAATTTCATGCAGTCGCAACATGGTGGCGCAACACGGTGCCGCAACAGCGTGGCGCCTGACGCCGGCGCAGTGCAGGACGCTTTGTCCCGATCACCACAGCGCAGCGTCCGGTCACAACCGAAGCCCCCGTCCGGTGGCAGCCTACGGGAATATGGCGTGGTTGCTTCGCTGCAACGCGGCCTCCCAGGCCAGGGCGGTCCCCACGATTTCATCAATATCCTGGTGACTGGGCTTCCAGCCGAGAATGCTCCGGGCGCGGGTTGAATCAGCGATCGACGTGACGATATCGCCCTGCCGGCGGGGGCCAAGGCGGATGGCGAAATCACGCCCGGAAATGCGCCTGACCGAATCGAGCACCTCGCGAACCGTATAACCACAGCCGTAGCCGCAATTGGCAATCAGACTGTCGCCGCCCGCCCTCAGATAGGACAGCGCATCGCGATGGGCCGCAACCAGATCGGTGACGTGGATGAAATCACGAATGCAGGTGCCGTCACGGGTGGGATAATCGGTGCCGAAGACCTCAATACCATCGCGTTTGCCCATGGCGGCTTCCGTCGCCACCTTGATCAAGTTGACCGCACCACGAGTGGATTGGCCGGTGCGGCCCTGGGGATCGGCGCCAGAGACATTGAAGTAACGCAGCGCGACATAGCGGAAATCATGTGCTGCGGCTGTATCGGCGAGCATCGTCTCGGTCATCAGCTTGGATGAGCCATAGGGCGACTGCGGCACCGTCGGGGTGGTTTCGGAGACGGGGTCGTCACCCTCCGGACTGCCATAGACAGCGGCAGTCGAGGAAAAGACGAACTGACCCACCCCGGTTTCGATCGCGGTGCGGAGCAGGGCCAGGGAATTCGCAGTGTTGTTTTGGTAGTAGCCGAGTGGATCAGCAATTGATTCGGGCACGGAGATCGAGCCGGCAAAGTGGATGATCGCCGTAACATCGTGTGTCCGGATGATGGTGGCGATGGCGCCTGTATCGGAAACATCAGCCTGGATGAACTTCGCCTCAGGCGCCACAGCCCAGTCAAACCCCGTCGACAGCCGGTCGACGACAACGACATTCTCACCCGCGTCGATGAGCGCCCAGACCATGTGGCTACCAATATATCCGGCTCCGCCGGTCACCAGAACCGTCATGCCAACCCTCGATGTTGCCTGCTGCCCACCACAGGATGACCCTCAAGTTTCAAGAAACCATAAATGGCGCCTGTCTCCATAGTGGAGCGTAGCACGGACCGGGTTTACAGAGAGGAAATATAAGCTGCCAACCGGCCAGCCGCCTCCTCGACATGATCATGGCGGCGCAGGAAACAGGCGCGCAGGAATGTGGCGCCACCTGCATCAAATGCCGTCCCCGGCGCCAGTCCGACGTTGGCCCGGTCGACAATGTCGATTGCCGCGGCCCTGGTATCGGAGATACCATCGATCCGGAAAAATGCATAGAATGCGCCATCGGGTTTGCGCGTCACCACACGGTTGGTGCCCGTCAGCGCATCGCAGAACAGATCCCGGGCCGCAGCCGCTTTGGCGATCTGGGAGTGAACGAAATCCTCGCCATGCTCAAGTGCCGCGAGCGCACCCTTTTGCATGAATTGCGCCACACCGGAGGTCTGGTACTGGACGCTGTTTTCAAGCACCTGAATAAGCGATGGCGGCGCGACGATCCAACCGATGCGCCATCCGGTCATCGACCAGTTCTTGGAGAACGTGTTGACGAAAATGATCCGGTCCGCATCATCCATGATGTCAAGAAACGACGGCGCCCGTCCGCCAGCATAGAAGAACCGGGTGTAGATTTCGTCGGCGATGATCCAGAGACCATGCTTGCGCGCCAGATCAAGGACGGCGACCAAATCTTCCCGCGTCGCGGTCCAGCCGGTCGGATTGGAGGGCGAATTGAAGAAGATGGCCCGGGTTTTCGGTGTTATCGCCGCTGCCAGGCGGTCCGGATCGAGACTCCAGCCGCCGTCGACATGATCCAGCGGAACCGCCACAGATCCACCGCCGGACATGCCCAGCGCGGCCGAGAAATTGGGCCAGGCCGGCGTGAGCTGGAGCACCTCGTCGCCCGGATTGGTCACAGCCTCGATGGCAATCTTGATGGCCTGCATGCCCGATCCGGTGACACAGAAGGCATCAAGCGGCAGCTCGCGCCCGAACAGGCGGGCATGGTAATCGGCCAGCGCCTGGCGGAGCTCGGGAAGTCCGCGTTGCCAGGTGTAGAATGTTTCGCCCGCCAGAAGTGCGTCGGCGGCGGGGCGGCTGATGAAATCCGGGGTTTTTTCGTCGCTCTCACCCGCCCAGAGCGGAATCAGTCCCGGCTTGAGACGGCCGTGATTGACCACGGCCACGATGCCGCTTTCGGGGGATTGAAGGGCGCGGCGGCTAAGGCTGTCGAACTGACTCATAGCAAAACTCCGTTTGCCTCTCATAGCCGTTCATGCGCGGGTTCGCATCATCCGTGAGTTCATCGATCCATTGAAGTTTCTGATGGGCGCAAAACCGCAAGCGAAAAAGCCCCGACCGGTGGCCGAGGCTTCGCAAGACTTGTAGGCCCGCCGGTGCCCGTCACACTCGGCTTGCTTCAGGGGCCTACTTTTTCAACAGGTCCCGGATTTCGCTGAGCAAGGCGATGTCAGCCGGCGGCGCGGCAGGCTTTGCCGGCGCGACCTCTTCTCCCTTGCGCAATGAATTGACCGCCCTGACCATCAGAAAAATGATCCAGGCAAGGATCAGGAAGTTGATCAGAACAGTGATGAAATTACCGTAAGCAAGTACGGCGCCCTGCTCCCTGGCGGCTTCCAGCGTTGTCGCGGTCACGCCGCTGGCAAGCGGAATAAAGAAATTGGAAAAATCGATGCCGCCAAAAATCGCGCCGACGATCGGCATGATGACGTCATCGACCAGCGACGATACAATAAGTCCGAACGCGCCACCGATGATAACACCGACCGCAAGGTCCATAACGTTGCCCTTGGCGATGAACGCCTTGAACTCATTCAACATGGTAGTTCTCCATTTGACGCAAGTGTCCCTCTTGAAATCCCGACTGGCCTGTATGCCTCGCCACATCGGTTTTGAAAGCTAACACAGTTGTGACAGTAAATAACCACCGGCCCGGCGCTCAACACAGGAAAACTAGTCATGGCTATGCTCAACCAAAGGCTGTCTTGTCTGGCTTGCCTTAAAGGCTATGCTGAGCTGGATCGGGGGAGAGAGACAGATCATGATGCCTAGCTGGCTGGTGTTCGGATCAGCGCTTTTCTATCTGCTGATGCTGTTTGCCATCGCCACTTATGGCGACCGGTCGGCGCGGCAAAGGCAACGACGGACAGCGGGCCGCCCGATCATCTATTCTCTCAGCCTCGCGATCTACTGCACGTCCTGGACCTATTTCGGCAGCGTCGGATTGGCTGCCTCGCGCGGGCTCGAATTTACCGCGATCTATATCGGCCCAATCCTGATGTTCACTCTGGGAATGCCGATCCTGCGACGCATTGTGACGCTGGCCAAGGCCGAAAAACTGACGTCGATCGCGGATTTCATGGCAGCGCGTTATGGCAAAAACCCGGCGGTGGCAGCGCTGGTGGCGCTGATTGCCGTGATCGGCACCATTCCCTACATCGCCCTGCAGCTCAAGGCGGTGTCCTCCTCGGTCGCAGTCATGATCGATGTCGAGCAATTGAACCGGGTAACCGGGACATTCTTCCTGTCCGACATCTCGTTTTTCGTCACCCTGGTGCTCGCTGCCTTCGCCGCCATTTTCGGCACCCGTCACACCGACGCAACGGAGCATCAGGACGGGCTTATCCTGGCGATTGCGATGGAATCCCTGGTCAAACTGCTGGCTTTCACACTCATCGGGCTGTCGGTTGTGTTTGTCATGTTCGACGGCCCCTGGGATCTGCTCCGCGCCGCCACCGCCAATGCTGAAGTGATGGTGGCGCTGTCTCACGAAACGCCGCTGATGCGCTGGATCATGCTGATCGTGCTGTCAGCCTTCGCAATCATCCTGCTGCCACGCCAGTTTCATGTCGCGGTGGTGGAAAACCGGACACCTGGCGAACTCAAGCTGGCAGGCTGGCTGCTGCCGTTTTACCTCATCGCCATCAATATCTTCGTGCTGCCGGTTGCGATTGCGGGCGTGCTGCAATTCGGCTCGGGTGGCGCGAGCGACCTGTTTGTTCTTGCCCTGCCGATGGCCAATGACATGCCCTACCTCACCCTGGTCACGTTTATTGGTGGATTTTCGGCGGCCACGGCGATGGTGATCGTGGCCTCTGTCGCCATTGCCATCATGGTGTCGAATGACATTATCGTTCCGGTGGTGTTGCGGCAGCGCGACCGGCGCGGTCAGGGCGGCGATTTTTCCGGCCGGATCCTGATCATCCGGCGCACGGCGATTGTCGGAATCCTGCTTTTGGGGTTTGCCTATTATCGCGCCGCCGACATCAATGCCGGACTGGCCTCCATCGGCCTCTTGTCCTTTGCCGCCATCGCCCAGCTCGCACCGGCTTTTTTCGGCGGCTTGTTCTGGCGCCAGGCCAATGCCCGGGGAGCAATCGCCGGCCTGTCCAGCGGCATAGCCATCTGGGCCTATATCCTGATGCTGCCAAGCCTGGGCGGTCCGGACAACAGTCATCTCGCCGCAGAATTTCTGGATTTCATCAGTCCAGGCAGCAACAGTTTCGACGGACCGGGCGCGGATCCCTTGTTCAATGCGGTGGTTCTCAGCCTGAGTGTCAATTGTCTGTTTTATGTGCTCGGCTCCTTGTCGCGGCGCCCCAAATCGATCGAGCGGATCCAGGCTGCGATGTTCATACCGGAAAGCCAGCGGCTGACGACGTCAGGACGCAGCTGGAAAACCAAAGTGACCGTCGGCGATCTGAAACAGACCATCAGCCGTTATCTGGGACAAGAGCGCACGGAGCGTTCCTTTCATTCGCATGAGCGCGCCATCGGCCGCTGGATCAACGATCAGGACCCCGCCGATATGGGGCTGCTGCGGTTCGCCGAACAACTGCTGGGCAGCGCCATCGGGTCGGCCTCCGCCCGGCTGGTGCTGTCGCTGTTGTTCGAACGCGCCGATGACATTCCCGGCGACACGGCGCGGCTGCTGGATGAAGCCTCCGAAGCGCTGCAGTACAATCGCGATCTCCTGCAGACTGCACTTGGGCAGATGAACCAGGGCATCACCGTGTTTGACAGCTTCAACCGGCTGACCGTCTGGAACAAGCGGTTCCGCTCGCTGCTGGAACTGCCCGAACTGGTGGGACAGGTCGGATTCTCGCTTGAGAACATCATATCGATCCTGGTTGATCGCGGTGATCTCGAAGCCGGCGAGGAGCAGACCACGCTGGACCGTTTTCTGACCATGGATCAGGCGTTCTCGCTGACCATCGGCCTCGAGAGACGGATCATTGAGATCCGTTCCAATCCGATGCCTGACAGTGGCATCGTGACAACCTATGCCGACATTACAGAGCGTGTGGCAGCCGATGTGGCTCTCAAACAGGCCAATGAAACGCTTGAGCAAAGGGTGAGCAAGCGGACCGCCGAACTGACCCGCGTGAACCACGAGCTTGAAAAGGCGCAGTTGACGGCGGAAGACGCAAACATCGGCAAGACCCGGTTCCTTGCCGCAGCCGGGCACGACATCCTGCAACCGCTCAACGCCGCCCGGCTGTATTCCTCAACCCTGGTCGAGCGGCTCGGCAACTCTCCCGATCAGAAGCTTGTCCAGAACATCGATTCGTCTCTGGAATCGGTCGAAGCCATCCTTGGCGCGGTGCTGGATATCTCCCGGCTCGATACCGGGGCAATGAAGCCGCAAGTGACCAGCTTTCCCCTCAATGAGCTGTTGCAGCGGGTGGTCACCGACTTCGCTCCGGTGGCGCGCGAGAAGAACCTCAGATTCACGGTGATGCCCACAAGTGTCTATGTGCGCTCCGACCCCAACCTGTTGCGCCGGCTGATCCAGAATCTGGTCTCCAACGCGATCAAGTATACACGCGAAGGCAGGGTTCTGGTCGGCGTGCGGCGGCGCGGCGACAAGGTGCTGATCCAGGTCATCGACACCGGGATCGGAATTCCCTCCAGCAAGTTCCGCACAGTTTTCCGTGAATTCGCCAGACTTGAGGAAGGCGCGCGCACCGCCTCGGGGCTGGGGCTTGGCTTGTCGATTGTCGACCGCATAGCCCGGGTTCTCAAGCATTCGGTAGATATCGCCTCGCGTTCGGGCAAAGGCACCGAGTTCCGGGTAGAATTGCCTGTCGAAACCAATACCGAACGGATCCAGGCGCAACCACAACGTGCAGGACCAGATGCGGCGAACTCCAACCTGAAGGGGCTGCGGGTCTTGTGCATCGACAATGAACCCAAAATACTTGAGGGCATGGCGCTGCTTCTGAGCGGATGGGGCTGCACGGTCCTGGCGACCGGTTCCCTCGGCGAAAGCCTCAGTCTTGCCGAAACAGAAGATGCGCCGGATGTCATCTTCGCAGACTTCCATCTCGATGACGGCACCGGCATCGACACCATTATCGAGCTTCGCCAATTGTGGAAAATGGATATCCCGGCCCTGCTGGTGACTGCAGACCGCACGCCCGAGATTCGCGGTATGGCAGAAGCCCACCGGATTGGCGTTCAGAACAAGCCGATCAAGCCTGCGGCCCTGCGCGCATTTCTCAATCAGGCGACCGTTTCAAAGCGCACTGCTGCCGAATAGAATGTTTCAGTCACTCTGGATCAGCACTTCCGCACCGATCTTGGAAAGCTGGATCACCGCCTGGGTGCGGCTGTCGACACCAAGTTTTTGCAACACCGCAGAGACATGCGCCTTGATCGTGGCTTCGGAAACATTGAGCTCATAGGCGATCTGCTTGTTGAGCAGCCCTTCGGCCAGCATGCCCAGCACCCGCCCCTGCTGCGGGGTCAGTGTCTGGATCCGGGCAATCAGGCCGGCAATTTCCTGATCGTGCTCCGACCCCAGATCGACGTCAGGCGGAGACCAGATGCCGCCATCCAGCACCGTACGCACACCCTGGCGGATCTCATCAATGCTGGCTGATTTCGAGATGAAGCCGGATGCGCCCAGTTCCAGCGCGCGGCGCATGGTGGACACATCGTCGCTGGCCGAGACCACCACCACCGGCAGGCTGGAAAATTCGGCCCTGAAGGCGATCAGGCCGGAAAGACCCGAAACGCCAGGCATGGTCAGATCGAGAAGGATGAGGTCTGCTTCGGGATGATCAACTGCGGTCTTGCGGGCGCTCTCGAGATCTCCGGCCTCGAGAATATCGATGGCTTCACCGATCCCCTCAAGGGCCTGCCGCATGGCACCCCGAAACAA
The DNA here is from genome assembly GCF_029210485.1 of Hoeflea sp. YIM 152468. Lineage (GTDB taxonomy): Bacteria > Pseudomonadota > Alphaproteobacteria > Rhizobiales > Rhizobiaceae > Hoeflea. The sequence continues at coordinate 200,025 of NZ_JARGET010000021.1, read as the reverse complement.
TGGATGATCGTCCGCAATGATGAAAGTCAATTGCGTCATACGTGCTCCCCCTCCCGATCGCGCAGTCAAAATGGGTCTGGCGCGACGCCGTACTCGAAAATCACCTTAACGGCGCGCCAAGCGTTGACGCAAGAGTGGCACAGCGATGATCTGCCGACCAGCGGGCTTGCTCACCGTCCCACGCCGTCAGGTCCGATCCGGCACGGGTTCGGGCGGCACATCCGGGCCGTCTTCATAATCCTTGCGGAGTTCATCGACCATTCCGAAGAAACGGCGCATCATTTTCTCCATTGTTCCCAATGCGCGATCCAGCTCGGCCTCGTCAGTTGCACCAGGGCTGCCGTCCGCGTGATCGAGCGCGTCAAGTCGCGCCTCGAGATCGGCCACCCGGCCCGAGAGCTGCGAGAGGCTGTCTTCAAAGGCGCGGCGCTCGTCGGCTGATATTTTACAGACCAGTTGACCGGACTGCTCAGTGCAGATCGACATTTCGCCGGTCTGGACATCCATGCGGACAAATCCGGTTTCCGACTTTTCCATGATAAAGCGATGTGTCGCGGACTCCTGGGCCAGAGCCGCAACCGGGATCAGCGATGAAAGGGCGAAAGCCGACAAGATTGCAAAACGGGTCATGACGTTCCTCTCCTGATTGGGTATGTGATGGCATGCAATAGCGTCAGAATCGAGAATACCCTCCTGAAGGCGGCCTTCACGAGGGTGTTTCAGGCCAGACAGCACAGAAGCGGGACACATTGCCATGCATGCGACGATCTATAAAATCACACCGGAAGCTCTCTGGCGCACTGCCGAAACCGAAGGCCGGTTTACCGGTGCGCCGGTGGATCTTGCGGACGGGTTCATTCATTTTTCAACCCGCGACCAGGCAATCGAAACCGCAAAGCGCCATTTCAGCGGTCAGGACAACCTGCTGCTGGTGGCCGTCGATGCCGGCGCGCTGGGGGAGAAGCTGGTTTTTGAACCCTCGCGCGGCGGTGCGCTGTTCCCGCATCTGTTCGCCGAGATGCCGCTGTCGGCAGTGAAATGGGTCAAGCCGCTGCCACTGGGAGCGGACGGCGCCCATGTATTTCCGGACATGGAACCATGAGCCGCCTGATGGATGACCTTGCCCGGCGGGCGCTGTTCAAGCTGGACCCCGAAACCGCGCACGGGCTTTCCCTGACTGCACTCAAGAGCGGGCTCGTGCCGGCTTGCCAGCCTGACCGGGACCCGCGGCTTGCGGTCACCGTCGCCGGACTTGCGTTTCCCAATCCGCTGGGCATGGCGGCGGGCTATGACAAGAACGCCGAGGTTGCCTCAGAACTGGCGCGGCTGGGGTTCGGTTTTGTCGAGGTCGGCACGCTGACGCCGAAACCGCAATCGGGCAATCCGAAACCGCGGATTTTCCGTCTGGTCAGGGATCATGCGGTGATCAACCGGCTTGGCTTCAACAATCAGGGGCACGCCGACGCCCATGCCCGGATTTCACAGCGCCGGAAAACAGGCCTTCTCGGGATCAATATCGGCGCCAACAAGGATGCCGCCGATCGCGTCGGTGACTATGCCGCCGGTATTTCCTGTTTTGCCGATGTGGCGGATTATTTCACGGTCAATGTGTCCTCGCCGAACACGCCGGGATTGCGCAACCTGCAGACCCGCGAAGCTCTGGCCGGGTTGCTGACACGGGTTCTGGCCGAGCGCGACGCAAAGACAAGGCGGATTCCGGTGTTCCTGAAGATTGCACCGGATCTGACCGAGCCCGATCTCGATGACATTGCCGCAGAATGTCTGGCGCAAAACCTCGACGGCGTCATCGTCTCCAACACGACATTGTCACGTGCGGGATTGGCAGCAGACCCGAAAGCAGGCGAGGCCGGCGGCTTGTCGGGCCGTCCGGTGTTCGCGCGCTCGACAATCGTGCTTGCCAAGATGCGGCAGAAGCTTGGTCCCGATATGCCCCTGATCGGTGTCGGCGGCATCGACAGCGCCGACACAGCGGCGGAGAAAATCCGCGCCGGGGCGGATCTGGTCCAGCTTTACACCGGGTTCATCTATGGCGGACCATTGCTGCCGGGGCGCATTTTGCGCGGTCTCTCACGCATCTGCGACCGCGAAAACCTGGCTCACCTGTCGGATCTGCGTGATTCCCGCACGGCCGATTACGCGGCATTGGCAATTCCCGAATAGGATCACGCCGCGCCAAAGGCCTGATGGGTGCGGCGCGGCAAGAGCGCCAGCAGCGTGAAGCCGCGGGCTGCCAGAAAGATGTTCAAGGATATCCACAGCCCGAGATTGCCCCACAGGCCGGTGAGAGCGACGGACAGGCCGATAAACAGGGCGAGCGAAACAAGCATCATGTTGCGCATGTCGCGTGACCAGGTGGCGCCGATATAGACACCGTCCATTTCGAACGCGAGCACGCCGGACAGCGCCGTCAGCGCCGCCCAGAACAGATAGCTGCCGGCTTCCACGCGCACGGTTTCCAGCGTTGTCATCCAGGCCACAACCGTGGACCCGAAAACCAGGAAAAACACGGTTGTGAAACCGGCCAATCCGAAGCCCCAGAGCAGCGTCAGTTTGACGGCCCTGGTGAAAGCCTGGCGGTTGCGCGCACCGATCGCACGTCCCGATATCTGTTCGGCGGCGGTGGCAAACCCATCGAGATAGTAGCCAGCCACCATGAAAAAATTCATCAGGATGGCGTTGGCCGCCAATGTCGTGTCGCCAAAGCCGGTTCCCAGCCGGGTGAACCAGGCAAAGGCAGCAATCAGCGCGAAGGAGCGGATCATGATATCGCCGTTGAGCGCCATCAGCCGCTTGATCGACGTGCGGTCAATGACCTGTTTCCACGTCGGGCGATGGGGCTTCTCAAACCGGCGATGAATAATCCAGAAGCCCGTCACACAGCCGGTGATTTCAGCGATTACCGTGGCCAGTGCCACCCCCTGAAGGCCGTATCCAAGACCCAGGCCAAGCCAGATCGACAAGACGATGTTGGTGCCGTTGATGACGGTTTGCAGGAACAGCCCGGTTCCCCCCATGCCGCGGCCGAGCACATAGCCAAGGATGGTATAGTTGGCGAGCGCTGCCGGCGCCGAGAGCGCACGGATCAGCAGGTAGGTCGAGGCGGCTGCGGCGACATCGCCTTTGGCGCCCATGAAGGCCAGGCCGGCTGACAGCAAGAATGGTGTCGCGGCGATGATTGCGACGCCGGCGACCACGGCGATCATCAGCGACCGCCAGAACACGGCCTGCTCCTCGCACGGGTCTTCGCGTCCCATGGCTTGGGCAACCAGGCCGGTGGTCGCCGAACGCAGGAAATTGAAGCTTGTAAAGACCAGATCGAACAGGATTGCCGCAATCGCCAGCCCGCCGAGCAACGCGGCGTCACCCAAACGCCCGACAACCGCTGTGTCGACCAGGCCCAGAAGCGGGGTTGTCAGAAACGCCAGCGTCATGGGCACTGCGATGGCGAGCACCATACGGTTGGTGACCAGCAGGGCAATTGGCTGCGGCGGTTCGGTCCGCGCTTGTGGGTGCTGCATGGAGATGTCCGTTAAAAACGCGATTCTGACGAAAGTCAGATCGAAACTAGACCGGGCGCAAGGGAAAGCCCACCGCAGGAATGGACGAAATCACATTCCTGCGTCACATCATTCCGGATGCCTTACTTGCCAATCGTCCATGCGCCAGCCTATGACGCCGAATTCGCCCCCGACCACCGTTTCCCGATGGGCAAATATACCCGTCTGATGGAGCTGATCAGATCAAGTGCCCTGGGTGCGCGCGCAGCCTGTCACGCGCCGGCGCCAGCTTCGGCCGAATGGCTGGCGCTTGCGCATGACCGCGCCTATGTCGATCAGGTGCTGGCCTGCAATGTACCGGCCCTGATTGAACGCGAGATCGGCTTTCCGGTTGATGCGCGTGTCAGCATGCGGGCGCAGCTTGCAACCGCGGGAACCGTGATGGCGGCACGGCTGGCGCTGGTCACAGGGCTTGCCTGCAATACGGCCGGCGGCAGCCACCATGCGCGGCGCGCGCAAGGCGCCGGGTTCTGCACCTTCAATGATGTGGCAGTGGCGGCGCATCTGCTGCTTGCAGACGGTGACATTGGCCGGGTGCTGGTTGTCGATCTTGATGTGCATCAGGGTGATGGCACGGCGGAAATCTGCGCAGGCATCGACGCCATCCGCACCGTGTCGATGCACAGCGAGAAAAACTACCCGGCGCGCAAGCAGCCCTCCACAATCGATGTTTCCCTGCCGGACGGGGTGCGCGATGACGCCTATCTGGAAACGCTCGACTGGCTGCTGCCTCAAACCATCGCAGGGTTCTCGCCGGATCTGGTGTTCTACAATGCCGGCGTGGACCCGCACGAAAACGACCGGTTGGGGCGGCTGTCGTTGACCGATCAGGGACTCAAGGATCGTGATCGCCGGGTGTTTTGGTTTTTCAGGCAGCGCAACATTCCGGTCGCCACCGTGATCGGCGGCGGCTACAGCCGCGACGTCGACGCAGTCGCGCGGCGGCATTTGCTGACCTTCGAGGCAGCCGCCGAATTTGCCTGAATCTATCTCCGCAGGCTCAAAAGCCGAATGACGATGAAGACAGGAATCACCACGCCGGCGCCGAGCAGCAGATAGCCGCCAAAGCGGCCCAGTGCCGCAAAGCCGGTTTCCCAGAGGTTCAGCACAAAATCGCGGGCGATGTAAAGAAGATCAACCGGGTACCAGTTGAACGCCGCCATGATCACGCCGACCACAAAGGATGCCACCAGCAGTTTGAGTGCAGTGCGGCCGGGCGTATCTCCCAGAAATCGTGTCAAACCATTGCTCATGACGGCAGTTCCCATGTTCGGTTGGCTCTCACATAGTCATGGCGGTGGCGGCGGGCAAGTCCATCACGGTCCGCCGTCAATCATCCGCTCGAGCGTTTCGAGCCGGTCCGCTTCCGCCGGGGGCTTGTCCCAGCGCAGGCGGCTGATCCGCGGAAAGCGCATCGCGACACCGGATTTGTGGCGGCTCGAGCGGTTGATGCCCTCGAACGCGACTTCGAAAACCAGCCCCTTGTCGAGGCCGGCCCGAACCGACCGGACCGGGCCAAAGCGTTCGACGGTGTTGTTGCGGACGTATTTGTCGATCTCGACCAGCTCATCGTCGGTGAAGCCGAAATAGGCCTTGCCGACCGGCACCAGTTCGCCCGGCTCGCGCCAGACCCCGAAGGTGTAGTCAGAATAGAAACCGGAGCGTTTGCCGTGGCCGCGCTGCGCATACATCAGCACCGCATCAATGAGAAACGGATCGCGCTTCCACTTGAACCATTCGCCCTTTGGCCGGCCCGCCAGATAGGGCGCAGCCTTGCGCTTGATCATCACGCCTTCAATGACGGCAAAGGGGGGCTCGGCACGCAGCGCCGCAAGGTCGTCCCAGTTGTCAAATTCCAGCATTTCCGAGCAATCGAAGCGCATCGGATCGAGCTTTAAAACAAACGCTTCGAGCCGTGTTCGGCGATCAAGGAACGGCCGGGCACGCAGATCTTCGGCTCCGTCCTGCAACAGATCATAGGCACGAAAGAAGGCCGGAAACTCACGCAGCTGTTTGGCGCTTACCGTCTTGCGGTTGAGGCGTTGCTGCAGGTCGGAGAAACTGCCGGTTTCGATTCCCGCCCCGGATGGCCGCGCCACCAGCAATTCGCCGTCCAGAGCACCATCAAAGCTGATCGCGTCGACCAGATCCGGGAAGGTCGCCGAGATGTCATCGCCGGTGCGGGTGTAGAGCCGGCTGATGCCGCGCTCGGATGTCGCCTGGACGCGAATGCCGTCCCATTTCCATTCGGCGACGAATTCCGCCGGATCGAGCTTCTCGAAATCCTTTCCGTCGATCGCGTGTGACAGCATTACCGGGCGGAACGGGGCAGCGCTCGCATTGACCGGCTTTTCGCCAGAACCCTCGAGCCAGGCAAACAGTTCGACATAAGGTGGCGTCAGACCGTGCCAGAGCTCCTCGATCTGATTGACGTCGACACCGCCAAAGGCCGCCAGTGCCTGCTTGATCAACCGTCCCGAAAGCCCCATGCGAAAGCCGCCGGTGACCAGCTTGAGCAAACCGTAGCGGCCGGACGGGTCGAGCCGGTCGAGCCAGTCCTCGACAAGCCCCGGACCTTGACGGCGCGAGGATGCCATCAAGGTTTCGACCACTTCAGTCAGTCCCGGCGCATCGTTGCGCCCCCTCGCCGACCCGGACGCTTCCGGCCAGGCCAGGGCGATGGTCTCGGCCAGGTCACCGACATAGTCATAGGAATAGGCAAACAGTTGGGCGTCCATGCGCGACGCAATCAGCTGGCGCAATTGCGCCGGCTTGACCGCCGGTATGTCGAGTTCACGGGCGATCGCGGCCAGCGCATAGCCGCGCTCGGGATCCGGTACCGTGCGGAAATAGTCCTGCAACAGCGAGAGCTTGGCGTTGCGCGAGGGTGTGAACGCCAGCATGTCGAGGAGGTCAGCGAAACGGTTCACGGTTCAATCACCCTCGTCTTCATAACCGACCAGATGCAACGGCCTGGCGGCGATGCCCTGCATCTCGCACCAGCGCACCAGCGCTTCCTCGCGGCCGTGGGTGACCCAGACCTCGCCCGGCGCGACGGTCTGGATGGTGGCGGCCAGTTCATCCCAATCGGCATGGTCGGAAATCACCAGCGGCAGCTCGACCCCGCGCTGGCGCGCCCGCGCCCGCACCTGCATCCAGCCCGAGGCGAAACTTACCAGCGGATCGGGAAAGCGACGCGCCCATTTGTCGCCGAAGGCCGAAGGCGGGCCAAGCACGATGGCGCCGGCGAAATCTCCCTTGGCGCCCGATTCGACGGTGGCGGGACGCAGATCACCAAGGGCGATGCCGCGGGATTGATAGTACGCACACAGCTTCTGCAATGCGCCGTGGATGAACAGGGGCCCGTGATAGCCGGCATCGCGGATCAGCCGGATCACCCGTTGCGCCTTGCCCAGCGAATAGACCCCGACCAGATGCGCCCGCTCCGGATTTCGCCCGACCGAGCGCAGCAGCCGAGCGATTTCGTGGGCTGCGTCGGGGTGCCTGAACACCGGCAGGGCAAACGTGGCCTCGGTGATGAAGACATCGCACGCCACCGGTTCGAACGTGGCGCAGGTCGGATCAGGCCTCGGCTTGTAGTCGCCAGAGGCTACGATGCGCAGTCCGTTCATCTCGACGGAAATTTGTGCCGAACCCAGCACGTGGCCCGCGGGATGAAACCGCACGGTCACGTCCTTGATGCGGATGGATTCACCAAGTCCCGCCGGCTGGGTTTGGTGCGCATGATCGGTGCCATACCGGATCGACATGATGTCGAGCGTCTCCGGCGTCGCCAGCACATGGCCGTGGCCGGCGCGGGCGTGGTCTGCATGGCCATGGGTAATCAAGGCCCGGTCCACAGCGCGCACCGGGTCAATGTAGAAGTCTCCGGGTGGGCAATACAGCCCTTCGCGGCGCGGGATCAGCAGATCTTCGGGTTTCATCAACATCGCAGATAAGTAGGGCGGTATTGCCGGACGTAAAAGGGCTTGCGTTCCTTGATCAATCGCCGCATAGGCGGGTTCCTCTGGAGTTACCGGTCCATACATGACACCTCATCAGCTTTCTTCGGGCGATCTGACTGCCGATCGTCGCGCCCAGTACGCACGTCTTTATGCCGAGGGCGGAGATCTGGTGGCTGCCGTCGATCTGCAGCACCAGGCCCTCAAGCTTGTACCGGACTGGGCGGCGGGATGGCACGGGCTTGGTGACTATTGCGAGAAGGCGGGCGATTTGGCCGGAGCCGCCGAAGCCTGGCGCAAGGTGCTGACACTGTCTCCCGTCGACATTTTCGGTGCCGGCCTGAAACTCTCGCTGACTGGCCAGGCTGCGCCGCCCGCGATTCCGCCATCTGAATATGTCGAAGCCTTGTTCGATGAGTACTCGGGGCGCTTCGACACCGCGCTTGTCAACAGGCTGGGCTACTGCGTCCCCGAACGCCTGGCTTGCCTGATCGGCGAGGTTGCCGGTGAAGCCGCCCTGTTTGCAAAGACCATTGATCTGGGCTGCGGCACGGGGCTGTTCGGAGAACGAATCCGGCACATGACCTCGTGGCTGGAGGGATATGATCTGTCGCAGGGCATGCTGGCGAAGGCCGTCGAAAAGGGCGTTTACGATCATCTCGACCAAGCAGACATTCTGCATGGTTGTCTCGCCTCGCAGCCGGCAGACGCGGCGCAGGCCGATCTGGTCGCTGCTGCCGACGTGTTTGCCTATTTCGGCGATCTTGATGGCGTCCTTGTTGTTGCCTCGACCCTGGTCAAGCCCGGCGGGCTCCTCGCGTTCTCCTGCGAGGCCGGACCGGACGCGGCCGACTGGTTGTTGCAGGGGTCGCTGCGCTACTGTCACAGCGCGGTCTATTTGCGCCGGCTTGTGGAGCGGCAAGGCCTGGTCCTCGAGCGAATGGTGCGGGAAACCATACGTCGCGATTGCGGAATGCCGATTGAGGGCCTTCTGGTGATTGCCCGCAGGCCCGACGGTGCCCGAATTGCCGATGCGGACCTGACCGCAGCCTCAGACCAGGCTTTCGCAGACGCAATGGCGGAAACCGGCGAGCCGCATGCGTTGCCGCTGATGTGAACATCTGACCTGATCATCAGTGAGCGGCTTGGAGAGGCAAAGGTGCTGCACTACATTACCCATCGTGAAAGTCAGATCCAAACCTGTCATCAACAGTTCCGGTCTTATACTGCCCGAGCCGTTTTCGGACTGGTTCGCCAGCCGTGGCTGGGAACCGCGCGCGCATCAGCTTGAGCTGCTGGCGGAAACCGCGGCCGGGCGCTCGATGCTGCTGATTGCCCCCACCGGCGCCGGCAAGACGCTGGCCGGCTTTCTCCCCAGCCTCGCCGAATTGACCGCGCGCAGCACACCCAAACCCGGCGCTGCTGGTTTCAGATCGCTGCATACGCTCTACATTTCGCCGCTGAAAGCGCTGGCGGTCGATATCGAGCGCAATCTCGCCCGCCCGGTCGCGGAAATGGGCTTGCCGGTGCGGATTGAAACCCGAACCGGCGATACGCCGCAATCCAAGCGCGCCCGGCAGCGCAGTGATCCGCCCGATATCCTGCTGACCACGCCGGAGCAGGTGTCGCTGCTGATCGCCAACGCGCACGCCCAGAGGCTGTTTGCGGGTCTGCGCTACGTGATATTCGATGAACTGCATTCGCTGATTGCGTCGAAGCGGGGGCATCTGCTGTCACTGGCGCTGGCGCGGCTGCGCAAACTGGCGCCGGACCTGCGCACGATCGGGCTGTCGGCGACCGTGGCTGACCCGGAAGAGCTGCAGCGCTGGCTGGTGCCGCAATCGCCGGGATCCGACGCGATGGCGGGACGGATCACGGTGACGGGCGGAGCCAGTCCGGTGATCACCATTCTCGAAAGCGCCGAGCGCATTCCCTGGTCCGGCCATTCGGCCCGCTACGCGATTCCAGAGGTCTACCAGACCATCAAGGACCATCGCACCACGCTGATCTTCGTCAACACACGCAGCCAGGCGGAACTGCTGTTTCAGGAGCTTTGGCGTAGCAATGACGACAATCTGCCCATTGCCCTGCACCACGGATCGCTGGATGCGGCACAACGGCGGCGAGTGGAAGCGGCAATGGGACGCAACGAGCTCCGCGCCGTGGTCGCCACCTCGACGCTGGATCTGGGGATCGACTGGGGTGATGTCGATCTGGTCATCCATGTCGGTGCGCCCAAGGGCGCCAGCCGGCTGGCGCAGCGCATCGGCCGCTCCAACCACCGCATGGACGAGCCAAGCCGGGCCATTCTCACGCCTGCCAACCGGTTCGAGGTGCTTGAATGCCAGGCTGCGATTGATGCCAATTATGTCGGTGCGCAAGACACACCGCCGGGCGGCGATGGCGGGCTCGACGTGCTGGCCCAGCATGTGCTCGGCATGGCGGCGGCAGCACCTTTCGCTGCCGATGATCTGTATGCGGAAGTGACCAGCGCAGCACCCTATGCGTATCTTGACCGCGACACCTTCGACAAGATCATCGCGTTCGTCGCAACCGGTGGCTATGCACTCAAGAGCTATGAACGCTACGCCCGAATCCGCAAACGGGCGGACGGGCTGTGGCGGATCTCCAATCCGCAGGTGGCGCAGCAGTACCGGCTCAATATCGGCACCATCATCGAGGCGCCGATGCTCAATGTGCGCATGACCAGCCGCAAGACTGGCACCCTGTCCGGACGCGGCGGCCCGCCGCTGGGCAAGGTCGAGGAGTATTTTCTCGAAACGCTTTCCCCCGGCGACACCTTTCTGTTCTCGGGCAAGATCCTCAGATTTGAAGGAATTCGCGAAAACGAATGCCTGGTCTCCAGAGCCTGGGACCAGGATCCGAAGGTGCCGGCCTATGCGGGCGGCAAATTTCCGCTGTCGACCTATCTGGCCCAAGGCGTCCGCGCCATGATCGCTGATCCGTCGAAATGGAGCGCGTTGCCCGACCAGGTGAGCGACTGGCTGCAGCTGCAACAACAGGTTTCCCAGCTGCCCGCCGCCGACAGTCTGCTGATCGAGACCTTTCCCAGGGCTGAGCGGTACTTCATGGTGTTCTATCCCTTCGAAGGAAGGGTGGCCCACCAGACTCTGGGTATGCTGCTGACGCGACGACTGGAACGAATGGGGGCCCAGCCGCTCGGCTTTGTGGCGACCGATTATTCGCTGGCGATCTGGGCACTGCAAGATACGGGAGCGATGATTGCCGATGGGCGGCTAAGTCTCGGTGATCTGTTTGACGAAGACATGCTGGGCGACGATCTCGACGCCTGGCTGAACGAATCCTGGCTGCTCAAACGCACCTTTCGCGCCTGCGCGGTGATTTCCGGGCTGATCGAGCGGCGGCATCCCGGCAAGGAAAAATCCGGCCGTCAGGTCACCGTGTCCGCCGACCTGATCTATGATGTGCTCAGAAGCCACGAGCCTGACCATATTCTGCTCCGCGCCACCCGTGCCGACGCCGCGCAGGGGCTTTTGGATATTCACAGGCTCGGGGCTATGCTGAAGCGAATCAAGGGTCATATCAGGCACCGCGCGCTTGAGCGCATTTCGCCTCTGGCTGTCCCGATCATGCTGGAAATCGGACGTGAGCCGGTGGTCGGCGAAGCCCATGAAAGCATTCTGGCGGAGGCGGCGGAGGATCTGCTTGCCGAAGCACAGACCCTGAGTTGAACGAAACGGAACAGCCATGCCCGGTGCGACTGCGGCGCTCAAGACCCGAACTCCGGCAAGCGGTCCGACAACGGTCGATGTGACCGTCAACGGTACGGCTGTCGTCTGCGACCGGACAGGGGTGATCTGGCTGCCCGACAGCGGCACCTTGGTGGTGTCGGATCTGCATCTGGAAAAGGGGGCTGCCCATGCCCGGCGCGGCATGTTGCTGCCGCCCTACGACACGGCGGCCACGCTGGCCCGGCTGGCGGTTGCCATCGCGCGCTACAATCCGCGGCTGGTGATCAGCCTCGGTGACAGCTTTCACGACCGCAGCGGCTCCCAGTATCTCCCCGACTGCTACCGTGACGAATTGATTGGTCTGCAGCGGGGCCGGCAGTGGAGCTGGATCGAAGGCAACCATGATCCCGAACGGCCCGCCGGCCTCGAGGGCGACTGGTGCAGCCAATTGCATGTTGAAACTCTGGTTTTTCGCCACGAGCCAAACTACGGCGCAGCCGACGGCGAGATCGCCGGTCATCTGCATCCGGTGGCGCGCGTGGTCAGGCGCGGCAAGGGAGTGCGGCGACCCTGTTTTGCCAGCGATGGCAAACGGATGCTGATGCCAGCATTCGGCTCGACCACGGGCGGGCTCGAGTTGCGACATTCAGCGATGCGTGGGCTGTTCGACCAGAACGCACTGGTGGCCCATCTGATTGGCCGTGAACGGATGTATTCGGTTGCCTTCACCCGGATGAATGGCTGACAAGGCCCATGGCGGAGCCGCTCCCGTCCCGGCACGCCATCGAACGTCAATTCTTGCGGAATATCAAACTTCCCAGCCATCCCGTCAGCATGGCGAGAAGCACCGCGACCAGACCGTAGGCCAGCGAATTGGCATGGGCGAAATTGTAGATGAACTGCTCGAGGCCAGTCTTGACCACCCGGAGCGGAATCACCTTTTCCATGACAAACTGGCTGTTCTTGTAGAGCACCGCGCGGACTTTGTGCGGGCCCACAGGAATATTGGCCGGAAGCCTTACCGAGGCGCGAAACAGGGATTTGGATATGAACTGGACGCCGGTCGGGGCACGCTGATACAGGCCGTCGCTCTGCTTGATGCGGCGCAGCGCTTCACGGAACTCGGTCAGCCTCGAGCCGTCACCGACCACACCGGTGGGCACCAGCCGCACATTGTTGATGCCTATGTCGTGGGCGGCAAGCTCCATCAGATTGGCAATATCGGCCAGTGGTCGCGTGCTGGACAACGAGTAGGACGCCGGGATCGGTTCGAACCGGATCGAGTGGCGGTTCATCCAGATTCCGGCTACGCGCTCCTTGCGGCGAACGGTGGTCGACTGGCGAGGTCCTTCAAGGGCGACGACAATGTCATAGGCGAAGGTTGCCAGCAGCAGCTCGTCAGCGCGATCAATGGCGCCAAAGACGGTGATGTCGGCACCGGAGAAATCCGATGTTATGGCAATTTCATTGGTGGAGATCCCGATGTCTATCCGCTCGGAAAATTTTTCGTTGATGGTGACTGTCGGGTCAGCGAGTTGGGCCGCAGCGGGCAGGCTGGCAAAAAGGGATCCGACAAACATAAATATCGCGGTACGCATCAGAATCCGAAGCTCCCACTGACCACCGAGTAAACCTCATCGGGCGGCAGCACCAGCTCGAACCCGAGACGAATGCCAACGCCGAGAACCAGAATCGCCAGACCGGCGCGCAACTGTTCGCCACGCATTTTCTGGCCGACGCGAACGCCGTACTGGGCACCGATCACGCCTGCGATCATCAACAACCAGGCCAGAACGATGTCGACCGAAAAATTGGTCGTCGCCTGCACGACGGTGGTAAAGGCCGTGACGAAAATGATCTGGAACAACGAAGTTCCAATGACCACATTGGTCGGAATGCGCAGCAGGTAAATCATCGCCGGAACCATGATGAACCCGCCGCCGACGCCCATGACGGACGTCAGAATGCCGATGCCGAAACCAAGCAGGATGACCGGAATGACGCTGAGATAGAGCTTCGAGCGCTTGAAACGCATCTTGAACGGTAGCCGATGCACCCAGTTGTGCTGTCCGGGCTTGCGCATCGACACTGATTTGTTGTTGGCGGCACGGCGAAGCGAAATCACGCTCTCCCAAAGCATCAGTCCGCCGACCGAACCGAGAAAAACGACATAGAGCAGCGAAATGATCAGATCGAGCTGACCAAGCCGTCGCAGCATTGAAAATATCTGTATGCCGACCGTTGCGCCGGCCAGTCCACCGACGAGAAGAACCAGCCCCAGCTTCATGTCGAGCGTGCCGCGGCGGAAATGCGCCAATGCACCGGAAACCGATGATGCGACGACCTGGTTGGCGCCGGTGGCAACGGCCACAGCCGGCGGAATATTGTAGAATATCAAAAGCGGCGTGATCAGAAATCCGCCGCCGATTCCAAACATTCCCGACAGAAATCCTACCGCCGCGCCCATCCCGAGGATGACGAAGATGTTAACCGACAATTCTGCAATCGGCAGGTAGATGGTCACCTTGCGCCCCCGGGCGTCAATGACTGGGAAAAGGGTTACGCCGGGGATTATCCGACAACAAGGTTTTGCGCGTTTCAGCCGTGGGAGTCAAATCGCATGGCCACTTCTGGAAGCACAAGGTACTTGATTTTCCAAATTTTTTTACCGCTGCGCCTGACATGCTTGTCCACACTGTCGGCAAGACCGCAAAAAGACGCCGCAGCGCCGTCGATGCCTGTCAAACAGTCGCGAGACATGGCCGCGGATTTGCGACGGCAGCACTCGGGCGCCGCAGCAGAAGCAGAAAGCCGACGCCTGCTGAAGGCGCTGCAATTCCGGCGAGGCTCCAAGCCTGGAGGTCAGCTATTGCGGTCGAGCAACTCCCTGACCAACCTGTCATCTATTTCCCCGGTGGCCTCCAGGCCGATCGAGGCCTGAAACTGCTTTATCGCCGCGATCGTCTTCTTGCCCATCACGCCGTCTGGCTTGCCTGCGTCGAAGCCATTGTTGTTGAGAATAGCCTGAATGTTGCGCACGGCCTTGGTCATGTCCACAGATGCGGTTTCAGTGGATTCGCCTTCCCACGATGCCGGCACTTCAACGATATTGGCGTCCGGGCTGACTTCAGTTGCAGACCAATTGGCAACAGAGGCACGGGCTGCCTCCACCTGCTCGGGCCGGAGCGCGTTGAAGACTTCGTCGCGCTTGACCGCGGCATCCTTGTCGCCCTCATTGGCGGCAATGGCGAACCATTTATAGGATTTTTCGAGATCGCGCTCGATACCGTCGCCGCGGGCGTAGAGGATCGCAAGATTGACCTGGCTGTCGCGAACGCCGACTTCAGCCGCGCGGCTGAACCATTCCGCTGCATTGACGAAATCCGGCACCGCGCCGGCTGTCGCATAGAGGACAGCAAGGTTGTGCATGGCGCTCGCATTGCCCTGTTCCGCAGCCATCTGGTACCATTTCTTGGCAGCATCGAGATCCCGCTCGCGGCCGCTTCCCTTTTCGTAGAAGTTGGCAACACGATATTGCGAGGGAGCGTGCCCGAGATCGGCAGCGCGCTGGTACCAGCTAGCTGCGGTCTCAAGATTGACCGGGACGCCGCGCCCTTCGGTGAAGCGAGCGCCGATTTCGTAAAATGCCAACGGATTTCCCGAAGCCGCGGCCGCCTTGAGCGTGTCGGAGACCGCCCCCTCGGGGAGAGCATCGAGTTCCGTTGCAAGCAGGCTGTCGGCTGCCGGGGCCTGAGCTTCATTTGCCTGCATGGCCACGGTGTCCTCGAGCGAGGTGGCCACTTCCGCCGTCTGGCTGGGCAGGGCCTGCGGCGTGTCCGTTGCCATGGGCGTCTCGCCAGGCTCGATCAGCCGGACCTCGGGCAAGCGCGCTTCGGCTGCAGCTTCCGGCGGCTGGAGATCGTCAAGCGAGGTGTCACCGCCCTCCAACGCCGTCGGCAGTTCAAGCGGATCCGCCTGTTCGATGACGACTGGTTCAACCGTGGCCACATCTTCGCTGCCATCCTGCAGCAATCCCGAGACCAGCGGATAGGACATGATCGCGAGCAACACCGCGCCGGCAGCCATGAGGATCGGGCGACGGCGGGATTTGAGCACATCGAGCATACCGCCGCCAGATTTGCGCTTGTTGCCGATGGTTTCGACTTCGGCTGCAGCCGCCATGGCGGCCCGGCGTGCCGAGGCCAGGAATTCCGGCTTGCCCGATCCGTCGTCGCCTGCTGTGTCCCGTTGCCGTTCGGCGGCTTGAGCTTCACGCACCTTTTGCAGAATACGGTTTATATCCGGTGCGCCCGAACCGGGTTCGAGCGGCATGTTTGCTGTCTCCTGATCCATCTCCAAGGATGGATCGAGCGGCGGGGAATCATCCACGGCAAACTGAGGCTCGCGCGGCGCGTCGACGCTTTCCTTGCCGGGCCTTATGCGCGCCGCCAAGCCGGAGAGGAAAGACTTGTCGGTGGTGGTTTCCGACGCCTCGGGGCCATCGCCATTTCCGGCCTTCTGGCGGATTGCAAAGGCTGCTGCCTGCGCCGCTGCTTCAGACGGCGAACGGCCGACCTGGCTCTGCTGATCGGCGCGGGAGCGGTCGGTTGCGACAAGATCGTCCTCGTACCCGGCCGGCATCATGTCGTTATCAAGCGCTTTGGTTGAAGCCTGCGGCATGGGGCTGGCAGCCAAGCGCTGCGCGACAGCTGCGCCATCAAGGCTTTCCAACCGTCCCGATATCTTCAACAAAGTGTCCTGAACGGCCTCGAAGGCACGGGTGGTCCGGTCTTCAGTCTTTCGACTGTGGCCTTCCAGTGCTTTCAGGTCATCCGCCAGGGCCGTGATAATTTCTATGTTGGCGATCGACTGCGGCGTCGGCGTGCTGCCCATCCGGCCGGCATAGGCCGACAGAGCCGCTTCAGCCGCCTGGCGGGCGGCCTCGACGACGAACTCATCGCTGGTGGCCAGATGCTCCTCGATCGAGGCTAACCGCTCATCGAGTATCTCGCTTCCTGCGGTTGCAGGTGCGGAGCTCACCAGTCGGGAGAGGTTGGCGATCTGGTCTTCCAGGCCCCGCAGGGCGTCATCGCTGTGGCCAGACTGCTGGCTGCTCGACATATCCAGCCTGTTGGCAATATCGGCCAACCGGGCTTCAAGATCTTCGATTCCGGGCATCATCACCGGAGCATGCTCCGTCTGCGGCCGGTCAAGGCGGGCAGCTATCTCGGCCAGTTGCGCCTCGACATTTTCCAGCCCGTTCACCGGCTGCATGGCCACGCTGGCCGCAGACAGTTCCGCTTGCTGAAGCCTGGATGCTATCTCGGCCAGTCTGGCCTCCAGTGTTTCAAGGCCCGGCAACGGATCAACGGTGCGCGAAGCGGTGGCTTCGGCGCGGCCGATCAGGGCTTCGAGGCGACCGATGACAGCTTCGGGCACAGCACTGGGCTGCTGCTGCTGCGGGATCGAGAGGCTCTCAATCTGATGGGCGAGCTGATCAAGCCGGGAGATCAGTGATTCATCGACGCCGCGTGCATCGAGAGCTTCGATCTTGCTGTTGATGTCGTTGAGGTAATCGGTCAGTTCCGGCATACGGTCTTCACGGCTGCCGTTCTCTATATAGGCCTGAAGGTTTTCGATCCGGGCATCCAGCCGGGTGACCGCCTCGTCATCCGCCAGCTGCGCCACACGCGCGGCCAGATTTTCGATCCGGCTGCCGATCTCCGATTCGGCCGCGGCAGGCTCCATATCATCAAGTTTGCGGGCCAGGGAGGCGAGACGCGCTTCCAGACGCTCAAACGGCGCATTGTCCATCGCGGGCACGACGGGAGCGGGCATAGCCGCAATGGCACGGGTGATTTCGTCGAGCCTTGCGCCCAGCAGATCGAACTGCTGGGGAAAGTCGGGACTGGCCAGAGCTGATTGCCGGGTCATTGCCTCGATTGCGTGTGAAAGCTCGGCAACCTTGTCTTCAATCGCCTGCCCTTGACCGCTTGCGGGCATTGCCGAAAGAAATTCGCGGATATCATCAACCCGGTAAGCCAGGTTGACGAGTTCATCGCGCACAGCACCGATATCGAGGCCAGAAACCTGCTCCTCCATTGCCTGCCAGCGGGTTTCGAGAGAACGAACACTGTCTTCACGGGCCAGTTGATCGACCATCGAGCGCATGGAATCCAGTTCCAGCCGAAGCGCATCGGCTCCACTGCCCTGCTCACCCAACGCATCGATCGATGCGGAAATTCCAGCGAGATCACGGCGCAACTCCTGCGGCAGGGCCTGATTGCGCGCTTCCATGCGCAGATCGTTCATTTCCTGGCGCAAAGCGCTCATTTCCCTGATCAGGTATTGATTGAGATCAGGCCTGGGACCCGGAAACGAAGGCGAGGTCGGATCTGCAGCGGCTCCTGCTGCAGGCTGACGGTGATCGGCGCCGTGTTCTGAGATGCCATGGGACGAATGTCCTGGCCCGGATGAGGGAGTTGCCCCACCACGGCGCGCGCCTTCAAGGGTTCGTTGTCTGGCGCGAATGCCTTCGAGCAGATCGGCGCCCAAACCGTCGGGCTGCACAGTCTGCACAGACGATTTCTGCGGACCTGACGCAGACCGGCCGGCGGCGGCCGTACCGCTCCGGCCAAGGATGTCTCCAATTCGTGCTTCCAGCCCCTCGATGGTACGATTGAGCGCATCCAGATTGGATTCGCTGACGCCAGGCCGATTGGAATGAGATCGCGATCCGTTCATTTTCGTTTCCGCTTCGCGTTATATTCTGGAGCTTGCCACTCCACCCCGTCCGCAGCATATCCGTTCCGCTCTTCAGCTTGCCGGGCAAATCTCCCGTCACTGATGACCAAATTTCAAACGGGTAAAACGAGATACAAGCACCCCGGCCACACTGCTCTTCCCACGCACATTCGGCGAAACGTGGTAAACAACCCGTTAACCAAAGTTACTTTTCTTCAACCCGGCAGCGGGCAATTGGCACGACTTGACGTACCGGAAGATATAGTGTCACACCGGAAACCCCTGGGGCGAAACTGCACTATGGCGAATTTGGCCAACGATGAATGAGATGACCGACACCAGCGCGGACCACGATCAAGCGGTCTACAAAATTGGCGATCTGGCCGAAGAATTCGGCGTGACGCTGCGCACATTGCGTTTTTACGAGGACAAGGGCCTGCTCAAGCCGACACGTGTCGGCGTCACCCGGCTGTTCAGCAAACGCGATCGCGCCCGTCTCAAACTCATACTGCTGGGCAAGCGGGTCGGATTCTCCCTGACTGAAGTCAAGCGGATGATCGACCTGTATGATCCGCGCGGCAAGAATGTCACCCAGCTCAAGGTCGCCCTGACAAAAGGGGAAGAGCAGATGCGCGTTCTTGAACAGCAGCGTGACAACATCCATGTCGCGATTGCCGAGCTGGAGCGTACCATCCAGGTGGTCCGCGATATGCTGGCCGAATCAGAGTAGTCCATCGCAATACAGACGTCCCGCCCTCCCAACCCGCCCCAAAGGCGGGTTTTGTCATTGATCACCGGCAATCTCTGACCCGGATTCTGGCTAACGTGCAGTCAGCACGATTATCCCAATCCCCCTTCATCCTCGAATGCCTGTTTTCATCGCGATTTCAACGCCCCTTGTCCTGAATTCGAAAAACACCTCGGCTCCCGTTTTCTTCACATCCCCTGAAGGAATGGCCTGAAAATGCCGATTATTGATGGTTTTCAGGGTCGCAGTGACAGGACACTGGCCATTAGAGCCTTTTTTTACGTTTACGCGAACGTCAAAATTTAGTATGCAATCTTCATGCAGTTCGCCGGGCTATCGTGCCTGATGCGACGAACCTAAAAGGGATGAGGGTCCATGCCAGTCTTCAAGGCGCCAGTCGACGATACGCTTTTCATTCTCAATGATGTGCTCGGTTACGAGCGCTACATGAATTTGCCCGGCTTTGCGGATGCGAGCCCGGACATCGTCGAAGCCATCCTTCAGGAAGGTGCGCGGATTTCCGAAGAGGTGATGCTGCCGCTCAACCAGATCGGTGACCAGGAAGGCTGCACCCGGCATGACGATGCGACGGTCTCGACTCCGAAGGGCTTCAAGCAGGCTTACAGGCAATATTGTGAAGGCGGCTGGCTCGGCCTTGCGGCGCCGACCGAATATGGTGGGCAGGGCCTGCCTTACACGCTGCACACTGCCGTTTCGGAATACATGATCTCGGCCAACCTGTCGCTGTTGATGTATCCCGGCCTGACCCAGGGCGCCGTGGCCGCGATCAATGAACACGGCTCGGACGAGCAGAAGACGAAATATCTGCCGAAGATGATCGAGGGCACCTGGACCGGGACGATGAACCTGACCGAGCCGCATTGCGGCACCGATCTGGGGCTGTTGCGCACCAAAGCAGTGCCGCAGGATGACGGCAGCTACAAGATTTCCGGCCAGAAGATCTTCATCTCCGCCGGCGAACACGACATGTCCGACAATATCATCCATCTGGTTCTGGCGCGCATCGAGGGCGCTCCCGAAGGGGTGAAGGGCATCTCGCTGTTCATCGTGCCCAAATTCATGGTCGGCGAAGACGGCTCGCTGGGCGAGCGCAACCCGGTGACCTGCGGCTCTCTCGAAGAGAAGATGGGCATTCACGGCAATGCCACCTGTGTGATGAACTATGATGATGCCAAGGGCTATCTGCTTGGTGCCGAAAACGCTGGTCTCAAGGCGATGTTCGTGATGATGAACGAAGCGCGTCTCGGCGTCGGCCTGCAAGGCCAGGCCATGGGCGAAATCGCCTATCAGAATGCGGTTGCCTATGCACGCGAACGGCTTCAGGGCCGGTCGCTTTCCGGGCCCAAATATCCTGACAGGAAAGCCGATCCGATTATCGTGCATCCCGACGTGCGCCGGACCTTGTTGACCATCCGCGCCTTCAACGAGGCCGGTCGCGCCTTCATGCTGTGGACAGCACTGAAATCCGACGTTGCGCACAAGTCCGATGTCGAGAGCGAGGTTCAGGAAGCCGACGACCTGCTCAGCCTGGTGACGCCGGTGGTCAAGGGCGTGCTCACCGACAAGGGCTTTGACCACGCGGTGATGGCGCAGCAGATGTTTGGCGGCCACGGCTATATCGAAGAATGGGGCATGAGCCAGTATGTCCGCGATGCCCGCATCGCAATGATCTATGAGGGCGCCAACGGCATCCAGGCGCTGGATCTGGTCGGGCGCAAACTCGGACAGAACGGGGGCCGCGCCGTCATGGCCTTCTTCAAGGAAGTCGGCGACTTCTGCGAGGAAAACCGCGGCAATGAAGAGTTGACGCTTTACACCAAGGGGCTGAAGAAGGGCCTCAATGATCTGCAGGCTTCGACCATGTGGCTGATGGAAAATGCCATGGCCAAGCCGGACAATGCCGGTGCCGCCTCGACCGATTACATGCATCTCTTCGGTCTGGTGTCGCTCGGCTACATGTGGGCGCTGATGGCCAAGGCCGCTGTCGAAAAGCGCGCCAACGGCGCTGACGGCAAGGAAGACTTCCTCGCCGCCAAACTGCTGGTCGGAAAATTCTACATGGAACGCATCATGCCGGAAACAGTCTTGCGCAAGTCCCGCATCGAAACCGGCTGCGAGACCATGATGGACCTGGCCGAAGAGGCTTTTTGAGCTGCGTCAGACAGATGACTTTGTGACGTCAGCGGGCGGACTGAGCCGCCCGCTTGAAAATTCGGGAGGAAGACATGGCAACCTTGCCATCTGAAGTTCTCGGTGTCCCGCGTCCGGACTGGATGGACGATGATGTCGCGATGCTCGAGGACATGGCCAAGCGCTGGCTTGAATCCGAAATCGTGCCGCATTACGACCGCTATGAAAAGCAGGAAATGGTCGACCGCAGCGCCTGGGAAGGTGCCGGAGCAGCCGGACTTCTCTGCGCCTCGATGCCGGAACACTACGGTGGCTCGGGCGGCAGCTACGCCCACGAAGCGGCGATCACCGAAGCCCTGGGGCGCACCGGCACCGACGGTTTCGGCATCGCGCTGCACAATGCCATCGTCGCCCCCTATATCCTGCATTTCGGCTCGGAAGAGCAAAAGCGGACATGGTTGCCGAAAATGGCCACGGGCGAGATGATCGGCGCCATCGCCATGACCGAACCCGGCGCCGGCTCGGATCTGCAAGGGATCAAGACGACGGCCAGGAAGGATGGCAATCACTACGTCATCAACGGCTCCAAGACGTTCATCACCAATGGCCAGCACGCCAATCTGATCATCGTGGTGAGCAAGACCGACCCGACCAAGGGCGCCAAGGGCGTCTCCCTGATGGTGATCGAGACCGAAGAGGTCGACGGCTTCCGCCGTGGCCGCAATCTCGACAAAGTCGGGCTCAAGAGTAACGACACGTCGGAATTGTTTTTCGACGACGTGCGGATTCCGACTGCCAACATGCTCGGCACTGACGAAGGCCAAGGCTTTGCCCAGTTGATGACCGAACTGCCGCAGGAGCGGTTGCTGATTGCCAACCAGGGAATCTCGATGATCGAGCGGGCATTGGCGATCACCATCGATTACGTCAAGGAGCGCCGCGCCTTCGGCAAGGCGGTGATCGAATTTCAGAACACCCAGTTCAAGCTGGCGGAACTGAAATCGGAGGCGGTGATGGCACGGGTGTTCGTCAACCATTGCATCGGCGAGCATCTCAAGGGCCAATTGACCTCAACCACGGCGTCGATGGCGAAATATCTGGTCTCGGATCTGCAATGCAAGGTGGTGGATGAATGCGTGCAACTGCATGGCGGTTATGGATACATGAACGAATATCCGGTGGCACGGATGTTCCGCGATGCCCGCGTGCAGCGGATTTACGGCGGCACCAACGAAATCATGAAATTGCTGATAGCCCGGAGTCTGTAAGCCGATGACCGACTTCACTCTCGATTGTTTTGTGGAAAGTGGCAACGCCTACAAGGCGGCACTGATGCTGGAATTGTGCAGCGCTGACTGGCAGCCACGCCGGGTGGCTTTCTTTACCGGACAGACCCGCTCGGCGGATTTCCGCGCCTTGAACGTCATGGGTGAAGTGCCGGTGCTCACCCACCACAAGGTGGACGGCGATCTGGTCCTGAGCCAGTCCGGCGCCATTCTCGATTATCTGTCGCGGGAGTTTGACCGCTTCGGACCGGCCAATGAAGACGAGCGCCGCGAGATTCTGCGCTGGCTGTTGTGGGACAACCATAAACTGACCAGCTACACCGCAACCGCCCGTTTCATGAGCCACTTTCAGAAAAAGCCGGACGACCCGGCGACGCAGTTCCTGCAAGCCCGCGCCATCAGCGCCTGGAAGGTGCTCGAAGCGCATCTCGCCGATCGCGATTTCGTGGCCAGCGGACACCCGACAATCGCCGACCTGTCGCTGTGCGGCTACCTGTTCTGGCCCGATCAGATCGGCATGAATCCGGAAGCCTATCCCAATATTGCCGCCTGGCTCGACCGCATTGCCGCCCTGCCCGGCTACAAACGACCTGAAGACCTGATGCCGAGCGGGCTGAACCCTGCAACGGCAACCGCCTGACCCGAACACGATAACACTGGAGATCACCGCAATGGTTGATGTATTTGTCTATGATCACGTCCGCACCCCGCGGGGCCGCGGCAAGAAAGACGGAAGCCTGCACGAGGTTCCATCGGTGCGGCTTGGGTCGCACATGCTCGAGGCGCTGCGCGACCGCAACGGCCTTGACACCAGCAAGGTCGACGACATCATCATGGGCTGCGTCGATGCCATCGGCGAGGCCGGCGGCGACATTGCGCGGGCTGCGACCTTTGAAGCCGGTTATGCCACCGAGGCGCCGGGCATCCAGATCAACCGCTTCTGCGCCTCCGGTCTCGATGCGATCAACCTCGCTTCCGGCAAGATTGCCTATGGCGCCGATGACATCGTCATCGCTGGCGGCGTGGAATCGATGTCGCGCATCGGCATCGGCGCCCAGGGCGGTGCCTGGTTCATGGATCCGTCGGTCAACATTCCGGCCTATTTCATGCCGCAGGGCGTTTCGGCCGACCTGATCGCCACCAAATACGGCTTCTCCCGCGACGACGTCGACGCCTATGCGGTGGAAAGCCAGAAGCGCGCCGCGCAGGCCTGGGAGAAGGGCTATTTCGACAAGTCGGTCGTGCCGGTCAAGGACATCAACGGTCTGACCATTCTGGACCGGGACGAGCACATGCGGCCGGGCACCGACATGCAGGCGCTGGCCAGCCTCAATGCCTCCTTCGGCATGATGGCGGAAATGGGCGGCTTCGGCGCGGTTGCGATCCAGGCCCATCCCGAGATCGAGTCCATCAATCATGTCCACCATGCCGGCAATTCGTCCGGCATCGTCGATGGCGCCGGACTGGTGCTGCTCGGTTCCAAACGCGGCGGCAAGACGATGGGGCTGGCGCCCCGCGCCAAGATCCGCGCCTTCGCCAATATCGGCTCCGATCCGGCGCTGATGCTGACCGGTCCGGTTGACGTGACCGAAAAGCTGCTCAAGCGGGCCAAGATGAAGGTCGAGGACATCGATCTGTTCGAACTCAACGAGGCGTTTGCCTCGGTAGTGCTGCGCTTCCAACAGGCCTTCGACATTCCGTCCGACAAGATCAATGTCAATGGCGGCGCCATTGCCATGGGTCACCCGCTCGGCGCCACCGGCGCCATGATCCTGGGCACCGTGCTCGACGAGCTTGAGCGCCGCGATCTCAACACCGCCCTTGTGACGTTGTGCATCGGCGCGGGCATGGGCACCGCGACGATCATCGAACGCGTCTGATTTCCGGAGAACCGATATGAGCAATGAGATTTACACCGTAGACGTCGACAATGACGGCATCGCGCTGGTCACCTGGGACATGGCCGGCCGGTCGATGAATGTGTTCACACAAGAGGCACTGGAGCAACTTGACGGACTGGTTGACCGCTTCGTCGCCGACGACAATGTCAAAGGCGTCGTATTCACCTCCGGCAAATCATCCTTCTCCGGCGGCGCCGACCTGACCATGATGAAGACCATGCTGGCCAGCATGGAAGAGGAGAAACGCAACAATCCGGAGAAGGCGCAACAGATGCTGTTCGACCAGGTCGGCCGGATGAGCGGGTTGTTCCGCAAGATCGAAACCTGCGGCAAGCCATGGGTGTCGGCGATCAACGGTGTGTGCATGGGCGGCGCGTTCGAATTGTCGCTGGCCTGCCATGGCCGTGTGGTGGCGGATTCGCCTGCCGTCAAAATGGCGTTGCCGGAAGTCAAGGTCGGCATTTTCCCCGGCGCCGGCGGCACCCAGCGGGTGCCGCGCCTGACCAATGCGCAGGACGCGCTGCAGATGATGACCACCGGGCAGTCGCTGACGCCGGCCCGCGCCAAGGCGATGGGTCTTGTCCACGAGGTGGTCGAACCGAAAAAACTGGTGGCTGCCGCCAAGGCGATGATCAAGGGCGGGCTGTCGGCGGTCGCGCCCTGGGACGTCAAGGGGTTCAAGCTGCCCGGCGGCAAGATCTGGTCTGCGCAGGGCGCGCAATTGTGGCCTGCGGCTTCGGCCATCTTGCGGCGCGAGACACAGAACAACTACCCCGCCGCCAAGGCGATCCTGCAGAGCGTGTTTGAAGGCCTGCAGGTTCCCTTCGATACCGGCTTGCGGATCGAGCAGCGCTATTTCAGCCATATCCTGCAGACGCCGGAAGCCCAGTCGATGATCCGCTCGCTGTTCGTCTCGCTGCAGGAAATCAACAAGGGCGCGCGCCGCCCCGAGGGCATCAAGCCGACCAAGTTCCGCAAGATCGGCGTTGTCGGCGCCGGCTTCATGGGCGCGGGCATTGCCTATGTGACGGCCAAGGCCGGCATCCCCGTGGTGCTGATCGACCGCGATGTCGCGGCGGCTGAAAAGGGCAAGGCCTACTCCGAGGAACTGGTGAAAAAGGGCATCCAGAGGGGCAAGACCACCAAGGAAGAGGGCGACAAGCTGCTGTCGCTGATCAGCACGTCGACCGATCACGCCGATCTGGCGGATGCGGATCTGGTGATCGAAGCGGTGTTCGAAGACCGTGAGGTCAAAAAGGCGGTGACCGAATCCATCGAGGCGCAGATCCGCCCGACCACGGTCTATGCGTCAAACACCTCGACGCTGCCGATCACCGGGCTCGCCAAGAACTCGAAGCGGCCGAAGAACTTCATCGGCATCCACTTCTTCTCGCCGGTGGACAAGATGCTGCTGGTCGAGATCATTCTTGGCCGCAAGACCTCGGACAAGGCGCTGGCCGTGGCGCTCGATTATGTTGCGGCGATCAAGAAGACCCCGATCGTGGTCAACGACACCCGCGGCTTCTTCGTCAACCGGTGTGTGCTGCGGTACATGAACGAGAGCTACAACATGCTGGCTGAAGGCGTGCCGCCGGCAATGATCGAGAATGCCGCCAAAATGGCCGGCATGCCGGTCGGACCCCTGTCGCTCAATGACGAGGTGGCGATTGATCTTTCGCTGAAGATCCTGCGCGCGGCCGTTGCCGATCTGGGCGAGAAGGCGGTCGACCCGCGGCACCTGGCGCTGGTCGAGCGCATGGTCGAGAAGGAGGGCCGTCTGGGCCGCAAGAACGGCAAGGGTTTTTACGACTATCCGGCCAAACCCGCCAAAAAACACCTGTGGCCCGAGCTGAAGACGCTCTATCCGCAGCTCGACCCGGCCAAGATCGACGTGCAGGAATTGCAGAACCGCTATCTGGCGGTGATCGCACTGGAAGCTGCCCGCACCGTGGAGGAAGGCATTGTCACCGATCCCCGCGAAGCCGATCTCGGCACCATCCTTGGCTTCGGCTTTGCCCCGCACACCGGCGGAGCGCTGAGCTACATCGACAATATGGGCGCCAAGGCCTTTGTCGACATGTGCAAGGTGCTGGCGCGCAAATACGGCAAGCAGTTCCGTGCCCCGAAGCTGTTGGTTGAGATGGCGGCGAACGGCGAGACCTTCTACGGGCGCTTCAATCCCTACCGCGACGACAAGGCCGCCGCCTGATCAGGTGGTGCTTGTCACGGAACTTCAAACGGGCCTTCTGGCCCGTTTGTTGTTTCAGGGCCTTGTTGCCACCAGCGCATAACAGAGCGGAAGCTGGGCGCTGACGCCGGTATGGCTTGATAGCCAGAAAATTAACCGGGCAAACGCATGATACCAAAGAGCCTTGCCGGGATTTGTCCATTCGGCACTGTCGGTCAAAAGCGAGGTCCGTTCAATGTCCGTCATCGATTACTATTTCTACTGCGCATCGCCCTTCACCTATCTGGGGCACAATCGGATTTGCGAAGTCGCGGAACGCCACAAGGCGACGCTGAACTACAAGCCGGTCAACCTCGCCGCCTTGTGGGACATTTCAGGCGCCGTTCCGCCTGGGCAGAGGCCACCGGTGCGGCAGCGGTTGCGGCTGATCGAGTTGCAGCGCCTCGCCGCCTGGCGCAACCTGCCGATCAAGACGACACCCAAGTACTGGCCGGTGGATGCGGCCCTTGCCGACCGGATCATCATCGCTTTGGTCAACTCCGGTCATGACCCTCGCTACTTCATGTCCAAGGTGCTGTCCGGCGTGTGGGCCTATGACGAGAACATCGCCGATGAAGCCGTGCTGATCTCCTATCTTTCGCAGGTGGGGCTCGATGCGGCGCCGGCCATTGCCGAGGCCAAGACAGACGAAATCGCCGCGATCCGCGAACGCAACTCGAGCGAAGCCATCGCCGCCGACGCCGTGGGAGTGCCGACCTATGTGCTCAACGGCGAACCGTTCTGGGGACAGGACCGTATCGAGTTGCTCGACGAAGCTCTGAGCTCCGGCCGCAAACCGATCCGGGCACACTGAGCCGGATGCAGACCTTGTCCGAGCGCCATGCCAGTGAGGATATTTTTCCTATCGCTCTTTACTCGGCAGCGGCTGATCATGTAGAAAGAGAGCTGTCGGGCCCGAGCATCCTACGCCCGGCCCTGTTCTGAAACAGCGGGATCCTGGACCATGCTCTCGCATGAACGCATCTGGTCAGCGCTCGACGCGCTTGCGGAGCGCCACGGGCTTACAGCCTCGGGGCTTGCCCGGCGTGCCGGCCTGGACCCGACGGCCTTCAACAAGTCGAAGCGTTCCGGCGCCGATGGCCGCCACCGCTGGCCGTCGACGGAATCTCTTGCCAAGGTGCTGGACGCCACCGGGGCTTCGCTCGAAGACTTCATGAGCCTGGTGCGCGGCGAGCAGCAGCCGACCGAGGCTCTGTTTCCCGAAGGCCCCTTCCCACCACAGACCGGTTCGATCCCGCTGCTCGGGTTCGCCCAGGCCGGGTCCGGCGGTTTTTTCGACGATGGCGGCTTTCCCGCCGGTCAGGGTTGGGATGTGGTGGATTTTCCGGCCCAGGCTTCCGACCGGCCCGGCGTTTATGCGCTCGAAGTCCAGGGCGACAGCATGATGCCGCTGTACCGCGACGGCGACATACTGATCGTCGAGCCAGGCGCCCAGATCCGCCGCGGCGACCGGGTGGTGGTGCGCTCGCGTGAAGGCGAAGTCATGGCCAAGGTGCTCAACCGCCAGAGCCCGCGATCGGTGGAGCTGATCTCGCTCAATCCCGATCACGCCAACCGCAGCTTTGACGTCAGCGAGATCGACTGGATTGCCAGGATCATCTGGGCCAGCCAGTAGCCGAGGGGTCGCCAGACTGTCGCAGACCGGCCCAATCGACCAAGGCCCGCTTGCGCGGCGGAGGGGGGCTTCTTATCTTGCATCAAGCACTCAGGAGATAATCTGCCGATGACTGACCGTATCACCACCCACGACGCGCTGATTTATCTGATGGTCACCATGTCCGCTGTCGACAAGGCGATGAATGACGCGGAACTGGCGCGCATAGGCCGTCTGGTGACTTTTCTTCCGGTGTTTGAAGGGTTTGACGCAGATCGCCTCGTCGGCGTCACCCGCGCCGCCGCCGAACTGCTCAAGGGGCCTGAAGGGCTCGACATCGTGCTCGAAGTGGTGCGCGACGCGGTGCCACACCGATTCTACGACACAGCTTACGCGCTGGCTGTGGAAGTCGCATCGGCGGATTACAATATTCAGCAGGAAGAAATCCGGCTGCTGCAGATGTTGCGCGACCGCCTGGGGCTGGACAAGCTGACTTGTGCTGCCATCGAGCGCAGTGCCATGGCCCGGTTCAAGAGTCCCTGAGGCGTTGCAGACGGCGGAGCACGCACAGGCGCACCCGGCAGATCCGGGGTTCACCAGATCGTGTTTCGCCTGCGGCCGGCAGCTTGTGGCATGAAAGCGCCAGAACATCACCTGGAGGCACACAATGACCTTGTTCGGACTGTCCGAGCCGGTGCTCCGGCTCCTGGCTTTTTCAACCATTTTCATCACGCTCGCAGCGGTTGAGTTGCTGGCGCCACGGCTTGAGCGCGACGAGATGCGGGGCGCACTGAAATCCCGGCGCTGGGTCACCAATGTGGCGATGGTGGTGCTGTCCTCGGTGGCGTTGCGGATCCTGTTCCCGCTGGCTGCCGTGGGCACCGCGCTGTGGGCTCATTCGAACGGGCTGGGATTGTTTGCGATGCTGGGGCTGCCCGTGTGGATGGCCGGAGTTCTGGCCTTTATCATTCTGGATTTCGCCGTCTGGCTCGAACATCTGGTCAGTCACAAATGGCCATGGCTGTGGCGCATTCACCGGATGCACCACGCCGACACCGGCTTTGACCTGACCACCGCGCTCAGATTCCATCCGCTCGAAATCGTGCTGTCGATGCTATGGAAGGCCGCGGTCATCATCGCGCTCGGCGCGCCGGCGGTGGCGGTACTGGTGTTTGAAATCGTGCTCAATGGCGCGGCAATGTTCAATCACGCCAACATCAAGCTTCCCAGGGCGGTTGATGCCGTGCTGCGGCTTGTGGTGGTGACGCCCGACATGCACCGGATCCATCATTCCACCGACCGGCGCGAAACCGATTCCAATTACGGCTTCAACCTGGCGATCTGGGACCGGATGTTCTCGACTTACACCCAGACGCCACGGCGCGGCGACACCGGCATCGAAATCGGCCTGTCGGAATGGCGTGACGGCCGCCGCGCATCTGGTCTTGGCTGGGCGCTCGCGCTGCCCTTCGCGTCAACGCCGGGTGCGAAAACACCGCCAAAGCCGGATCAATAAAGCCCGTTGGGAAACCAGCGCAGATAGAGCTCGGAAAAGCGGCCATTCCGGTTGAGTTCTGCGAGCGCATGATCAAACGCCTCGGCAAGCGCAGCCCTTCGCGGGCTGACCGCGATTGCCAGGCCCTCGCCAAGATGCGCTTGCGAGAAATAGGGACCATCGAAAAAACGGCAGCAACCTTCGGCAGACTGGCTCGAAAGCCAGAAGGACAGTTGCAGCCCGTTGCCGAACACCGCATCGATGCTGCCCGCCTTGAGCGCGTCAAACATCCAGCCCGGCCTTGAAAAGGTGACCGGCTTCACGCCGCCAAACCAGTCCCGCACCATCGCTTCATGCGCCGTGCCGGCCAGGACGCCGACCCGCTGTCCCGCAAGCGCCTTGGCGCTGTTCTGGGTGGGGAGCTTGTCGGCACGGATGGCGAAGCGCGCCGGCAGGGCCAGATAGGTCCGGGTGAAATGGTGCGCAGCGCGGCTGTCGGCGGTGATTGCCAAGCCAGCTATCAATGCTTCCGCCTGGCCGGTCGACAAGGCACCCTCCAGTTCGGCCCAGGGGAGCGCCTGGATCTGGCACCGCGGCAATATCTCGAGTTCGTCACAGATGGCGCGGGCCAGATCAATGTGAAAACCGGCAAGGCGGCCGGTCTGATCCAGAAAGTTGAAGGGGGGAAAGTCCACAGTGGTGACAAAACGGATGCGGTTGTAGGTGCTCAGGTCGGGCACCGGGATGCGCTCTCGCGGATCCGTGTAGTTGGGCACGAGAATTTCATCAGTGGCCAACCTGTCGGTGGCCAAAACCGGGAGTGCCGCGGCTAAAAAGGCGATAAAAGCGCACAGAATGCGCAATATGCCCGCAAATTTCAGGGGTGCAATTGCGCCCGCATTCACTACCATAGATTTCACTCTCCGCTTCAACCGTCATGTGTTTATCAGAGTCATGGCCCCAGGCAAAACCTTCCGTCAGCATGCACACGCCGGCTTTCGTGCGCATTTGCGGCTGAAGAGGGGGGCCGGGCACGGACAGGTCCCGGTGCAGCCGGAGCTATCTCACCAGGTGCCTCGGGCGTATGCGTCCGAGGCATTGTTGTTTCTGGGCTGCGGCATCGGCAAACCGCATGTCCATGCTGCGGCAAAGGCCGCGCAAACCAACGCCACAAGCATCGAGAAGGAACTGCTGGCGGAGGGGCTGATCGAGCCCGACCTCTATTATCGCTGGCTGGCGGAGCAGCTGGGCCTTGCCTATCTCGAGCGGATCGAGCCAAGCGAGGTGGTCCGGCTGGACTCAACGGATGTGCTGCTTACCCGCGACGGCCCGCTCAGGGTCTCGCGCGCCAAAGGCCAGATTACGGTGATCGTCCCTGAAGCCCGTTATCTGGATATGCACAGGGCGCAACTGGCTCAACGGCCGCGATTGCGCGACCGTCTGGCGGTCGCCTCACCCGCAACCATTCGCACCGCGGTGTGGCGGGCAGGTGCCGCTGACCGGGTCAGAAAAATCACCTTCGAACTTGATCAGGACCATCTTGACGCCAGCGCTCGGCGGGTGATGACCGGTCCGCAAGGCTTTGTGCTGGGAACAGCAACCTATGGATTTGCAACCGCGTTTTTATTGTGGCCAGCCGGGGCATTTGCCGCAATGCACCTGTGTCTTACAGCATTTTTCTCAGGTGTCGTGCTGTTGCGTCTGAGTGCGCTCGTCGCATCCTTGGTCAACACACCCAAGCCGCTTCCGGAAAGACCGGCAGTCGATACCGGACTGCCGGTCTACACGCTGCTGATCGCTTTGCGCAACGAAGCCGAGATGGTGCCAGCCATCGTGTCGCGGATCTCGGCCTTGCGCTGGCCGAAAAGCCGTCTCGACATCAAATACATTTGCGAGATCAGTGACACGGCAACAATTTCCGCCTTGCAATCACAAAATCTCGGGCCGGAGAGCGAGATCGTCCGGATACCCGATTTCGGTCCGCGCACCAAACCGAAGGCCCTGCAATATGCCTTGCAGGGCGCGCGCGGTTCGCTGATTGCCGTCTATGACGCAGAGGACAAGCCCGCGCCCGGACAATTGCTTGAGGCCTGGACAGTTTTCCGTAACAGCGATCCAAGCCTTGGTTGCCTGCAATCGCCCCTGGCGATCGCAAACCTGCGCTCGAACTGGATCACAGGATTGTTCGCGCTGGAGTACAGCGGCTTGTTCCGCGTGCTCATCCCCTTTCTCGCCCGCCTCCGGATGCCGATTCCGCTGGGCGGCACGTCCAATCATTTCCTGCGCTCCGCCCTCGAAAAAGCGGGTGGCTGGGACCCGCACAACGTCACCGAGGACGCCGATCTGGGACTGCGGCTGTATGCCCATGGCTATCATACCGGCACGCTGAGCCGCGCCACGGTCGAAGTCGCCCCGTCCTCGCTGAATACCTGGATTCGGCAACGAACCCGCTGGCTAAAAGGCTGGGCGCAGACCTGGCTGGTGGCCATGCGACGGCCGCTGCACACCGGCCGCGCACTGGGAGCCGGCGGCTTCGTCATCTTTCAGTTGATGATCGCCGGGATGCTCGTCTCCGCGCTGGCGCACCCTTTGATGTTTGCTTTCATCGGATTTACCATCGCCTGGCTTGCCAGCGATCCGGGAGCCGAAATCTCGACGCTGCAGCGCACCCTTATGTGGATTGACCTGGGCAATATCGGCGGCAGTTACCTGACCTTTTTTGCCATGGGCTGGCGCGGATTCACCCTGCATGAACGGGCCAGGCTCAGTAGCCGATGGCTGTGCATGACCCCGGTCTACTGGCTGCTGATGTCCTATGCCGGCTGGCGGGCGCTCGGCCAATTAGCCTCCAACGCGCATCTGTGGGAAAAAACGCCGCATCACGCACCACCGGAATGGGTGGCTGCCGCGAAGGGATCGGGGATCGCGGGCGGATCTGAAGTGGTGGAGCGGGTGAAGGGAATCGAACCCTCGTCTTAAGCTTGGGAAGCTTCTGCTCTGCCATTGAGCTACACCCGCAAAAGCCGCCCGATCCTTGGCGCTGTTCTCCGGTGGTGTCAAGTCGCATCGATGGATCAGGCCAGCGCTTGACTGGCTGCCGGGCCGACCGCATATGAAGAGCGCCCTGCTCCAACCCAAAAGCATCCCATGCACCAGCTCAAAACCTTCCTGTCATCCCGACGTTTTGAATTCTTCATCACGGCTCTGATCATCCTCAATGCCCTGACGCTCGGGCTCGAAACCGTGCCTGCGGCGATGGAGCGGTTCGGCTGGCTGTTGCATGTACTCGACCGGACCATACTCGGGGTCTTTGTGCTCGAAGTGGCGGCGCGGCTGGTCGCCTGGCGGCTGGATTTCTTCCGTGATCCCTGGCGCGTGTTCGATCTTCTGGTCGTTGGTGTGGCGCTGATGCCGGCCACCGGTGCGCTTTCGGTGCTCCGGGCGCTGCGCATACTCAGGGTACTGCGGATTATCAGCCTGGTGCCGTCGCTCAAACGGGTTGTCGGTGGACTTGTCAGCGCCCTGCCCGGAATGGGATCGATCATGCTGCTGCTGACCCTGGTTTTCTATGTGTTTTCGGTGATGGCGACCAAGCTCTACGGCGACAGCTTTCCCGAGTGGTTCGGCTCGATCCCGGCTTCGGCCTATTCGCTGTTCCAGGTGATGACGCTGGAAAGCTGGTCAATGGGCATTGTTCGCCCGGTGATGGAGGTCTATCCCCTGGCCTGGGCGTTTTTCATTCCGTTTATCGCCTGCACGACCTTTACCGTGCTCAACCTGTTCATCGGCATCATCGTTTCGGCCATGCAGGAAGAACATGAAGCCGAAGTCACAGCGGACCGGGAGTCTATGGTGTCAGACCAGAGTGCGATGCTGGAGGAACTCAAGGCAATCCGCAAGGATCTCGCTGAACTGCGGGCTGCACAGACTGACCGCGTCCAGCAGTCCTGATCAAGCCAGATCAGGCCAGGCCAGATGCAAGGTCCGGGTTCCTATTCAGTGCGGAAATGCTTGGACAGTTTCAGACCCTGCGCCTGATAATTTGATCCCAGACCCGTCCCGTAGAGCGCTGCAGGATGTTCGAGCATCCGTTCATAGATCAGCCGGCCGACGATCTGGCCATGCTCGAGAATGAACGGCACCTCATGGCTACGTACCTCGAGTACGGCCCTGCTTCCGGCACCGCCGGCCTCGGTATGGCCAAAGCCGGGATCAAAGAAACCGGCATAATGCACGCGGAACTCGCCGACCAGCGGATCAAACGGCGTCATCTCGGCTGCATACAAGGGCGGAACATGCACCGATTCCTGGCTGGCAAGGATGTAGAACTCATCCGGATCCAGGATCAGGTCGGCTGAGCCGCGGTTGTGCAACGGCTCCCAGAAATCGAAAACGTCCTGTGCTGCACGCTTGTCGACATCGATGACGGCCGTGTGGTGCTTGCCGCGATAGCCGATGAGACCATCATCCCCCTGCCCCATCAGGTCGATCGAAAGCGCGATTCCGCCGCCGGAGACATTGGGCGTGTCGGACGCAACCAGCGTCTCGCGCCGATGGAGCGCCGACAGCTCGTCTTCGCCAAGCAGCGCGTAGCCCTGACGGAACCGGATTTGCGACAGGCGTGATCCGGTGCGTGCGACAATGGGAAAGGTGCGCGGGCTGACTTCCAACCACAGCGGCCCGTTGTAACCCGGCGCGATCTTGTCGAATTCCTGACCGTAATCCGTCATCACCCTTGTAAAGATGTCGAGCCGCCCGGTTGAGCTCTTGGGATTTGCCGAAGCTGAAATCTCGGGCGGCAGCGCGAGGGCTTCAAGCAGCGGAACGATGTAGACACAGCCGGTTTCCAGCACCGCGCCCGCCGAAAGATCGATTTCGTGCATGCTCAGCCGCGCAAGCTTGTCTTCGACCTTTGCAAACGGGCCAGGCATGAAGCTGGCCCGGACCCGGTAGGCGCGCGAGCCAAGCCTGAGATCAAGGCTGGCCGGCTGGACCTGGTCAGTATCCAGCGCACGACTGGACACAAGTTTGCCAGCGTCAAAGAGCGCCTGAATCGCGCGGTCTGAAAGTATGCCTGCTACCAAGATCGGCCTCTTTTGTTCATCTGCAGCCTTGATCGCAAGGCGGGACGATTGACGCAAGCGCCAGCAGGCATTAAAAGCAGGGTTATCCCGTGGTGATTTGGCCGACCGGCTTGCAGCCACGTTAAACAAGTCGCTAAAAAGGTCGGGTTGCAAGACCGGCTGGCGACTCGCAAGCCGGTTTTTTGTGTTTTGGACGGAACCGATGACAAGCAACCGACACCTCCGCCCCGCCACCCAATTGGTGCATGGCGGAACCACCCGCTCCCAACATGGCGAGACTTCAGAGGCAATCTACCTGACGCAGGGGTTTGTCTATGACAGCGCCGAAGCCGCCGAAGCGCGCTTCAAGGGTGAAGAGCCGGGCTTTATCTATTCCCGTTACGCCAACCCGACCAACGACATGTTCGAAAAACGCATGTGCCTGATGGAGGGGGCGGAAGATGCCCGCGCGACAGCTTCAGGCATGGCGGCGGTTTCGGCTGCGCTTCTGTGCCAGCTCAAGGCGGGTGACCATGTCGTTTCGGCCCGGGCGCTGTTTGGCTCCTGCCGCTGGGTGGTGGAAACGCTGCTGCCAAAATACGGCATCGACTCCACACTGGTCGATGGCCGCGATCTCGCCAATTTCGAAGCCGCGATCCGGCCCAATACCAAGGTGTTCTTCCTCGAAAGCCCAACCAACCCCACGCTTGAAGTGGTCGATATTGCCGGGGTGGCGAAGCTCGCCAACCAGATCGGCGCAAAGCTGGTGGTCGACAATGTGTTTGCCACACCGCTGTTGCAGAAGCCTTTGGAACTTGGCGCCCATGTGGTGGCCTATTCGGCAACCAAGCACATCGACGGTCAGGGCCGTTGCCTGGGCGGTGTAATCCTTTCCGACAAGGGCTGGATCGACGAGCATTTGCACGATTTCTTCCGCCATACCGGCCCGTCCTTGTCACCGTTCAATGCCTGGACCCTGCTCAAGGGCCTCGAAACCCTGCCGCTCAGAGTTCGCCAGCAGAGTGAAAATGCCGGACGGATCGCAGATTTCCTCGCCGACCATCCTGCGGTTGCCCGGGTGATTTACCCCGGCCGCGCCGATCATCCGCAGGCCGACATCTGCGCCCGGCAGATGAAAGGCGGATCGACCCTGGTGGCGTTCGAGCTCAAGGGTGGAAAATCAGCTGCGTTTTCGCTGCAGAATGCACTTGAAGTGGTCGAGATCTCCAACAATCTTGGCGATACCAAGAGCCTGATCACCCACCCGGCGACGACAACGCACAAGAACCTCTCCGACGAGGTGCGCGACCAACTGGGCATTTCACCGGGTATGGTCAGGCTTTCGCTGGGGATTGAAGATGGGCAGGACCTGATCGAGGATTTCGACCATGCGCTGTCAGGGCTCTGACGGCGCATCGGGAAACATGGCGCGCGCCTGTATGATCCGCGACAGCGCGGTGTAGAGGCAGATCGCGGCAAACACCCAGGCTACGTGGCTGAACCAGGCCGGCCAGAGGCAAAACAGCGCAAAGACGACAAAGGTTTCGGTGGCTTCAGCCAGCCCGGTGGTGAAATAGATCGATTTGACACCACGCGCGGCGGTGCTCAGTCCCCGCTTCTCCGCCACCACCGCATAAGCGAGGAAGCTTGCACCATTGACATAGAATGCAAAGATCAAAGCCGCCCCTGCCAGCCCGTTCGCCTCGGGATCAAGCAAGACAAAACCCAATGGGATGGCGCCATAGAAGACAAAGTCCAGCGTGATATCGAGAAAACCGCCAAAATCGGTCTTTCTGGATGCGCGCGCCACCGATCCATCCAGACCGTCACCAATGCGGCTGATCACGATCAGCACCAGCGCCACCCCCGGATACCCCAGAGCGATCAGCCCGGCGGCGGCGAGTCCCAACAGGCAGGCAAGAATTGTCACATGATTGGCGTTTACACCTTGGCGAGCGAGCCAGCACCCGATCCGGTCAAGCCCCGGCTGAATCATTTTGCGTGCAGTTCCATCCATCATGCCGGGATCTCCTTCGTCCTGTCCATTGTGTTAGCGCGGTGGCAGCCACGCGTCACGCTGCGACCCGCCCGCGCAACATCACGATAAGGTCAACAGATACAGCCGTCGTTGCGCCGGGTGAGGCGCTGAAATGCTTGACGCAAGCACCTCACTGTACAATGAGTGTGGCAAGGAGTGGCACATGTATCGCGCGCTAACACATGACATTGAAGTGACCGTGGAGCCGTATTATCTCGAGGACCAATCGGACCCCGAGGACGGACGCTATGTGTGGGGATACCGCATCATCATCGCCAACCATTCCGACCAGAAGGTTCAGCTCACAAGCCGGCATTGGAAGATCACCGACGAAAACGGGCTTGTCGATGAAGTGCGCGGCCCCGGGGTCGTCGGCGAACAGCCGGTGCTCGGACCAGGCGACACTTATGAATACTCTTCAGGATGCCCCCTGGACACGCCCTCGGGCGTCATGGTCGGTAGCTACCAGATGCAATCAGAGGCCGGCGAGCTTTTCGATGTCGAGATCCCGGCCTTTTCGCTGGACCTGCCGGGCATGGCAAGAACACTGAATTGAACGCTCTGTCCGATTTACGGCCGGTCTTGCTGGTCACCGGGCTGCTTGTCGCAACTCTCGGGGCCGCCATGTTGTTGCCGGCGCTGGTTGATCTGGCCGCCGCCAATGACGACTGGATGATCTTTACCAGCGCATCCATGATGACGATGCTTGTCGGGCTGGGGCTTTTCGCCGCCAATCGTGGCGCGCCGAAGGGGCTGTCAACCAGGCAGGCGATGCTGATGACAGTCGTGTCCTGGGTTGCGCTGGTCGGCTTTGGCGCCCTGCCGTTTCACTGGTCCGGGATCGTGCCAAGCTACACGGACGCCTTCTTTGAATCCATGTCGGGGCTGACCACCACCGGCGCCACGGTGATCACGGGTCTCGACAATGTCCCGCCCGGTCTCTTGTTCTGGCGCGGCCTGCTGCAATGGCTCGGCGGCCTTGGTATCATCGTCATGGCCATAGCCGTGCTGCCGATGCTGCAGATCGGCGGCATGCAGCTGTTCAAGGCTGAGGCTTTCGATACGGCGGAGAAGATTCTGCCTCGCGCCGCGCAAATCTCGACCTCGATCACGCTCGTCTTTATCGGCATGACGGGGATCTGCGCCGTCGCCTATATGGCGGTCGGCATGGCAGCGGATGACGCCGTTGTGCACGCCATGACGACGGTTGCCACCGGCGGGTTC
The DNA here is from genome assembly GCF_029210485.1 of Hoeflea sp. YIM 152468. Lineage (GTDB taxonomy): Bacteria > Pseudomonadota > Alphaproteobacteria > Rhizobiales > Rhizobiaceae > Hoeflea. The sequence goes on along the minus strand of NZ_JARGET010000021.1, from coordinate 162,280 downwards.
TCGACCAAGGACGCCTCTATCGGCTACTTCAACAATCCGGCCGTCGAATGGATCGCAGTGGTTTTCATGATACTCGGCTCGATCCCGTTCATCCTCTATGTCCAGATGCTGCAAGGCCGGTTCCGGCCGGTCTTCAGGGATGAGCAAGTCAAGGCGTTCCTGAGCTTTCTTGGCGCGGCGATCCTTGCCGGCTGGGTGATGGCGCATTTCAGCGAGAACCATGTCGGGCTGGAGGCGTTGCGGCATTCAGCCTTCAATGTGGTCTCGATCGCCACCGGCACCGGATACGCCTCCACCGACTACGGTTTGTGGGGACCGCATGCAGTGGCGTTTTTCTTCATCATCATGTTTGTCGGCGGCTGCGCAGGGTCGACGTCCTGCGGGATCAAGATCTTCCGTTTTCAGGTGCTGCTGGAGGCTGTCAGACAACATATCTCACAGGTGATGTATCCGAACGGGGTGTTTCGCACCCATTTCAACGGCAAGCCGATCCAGGACCGTGTCGTGGCCTCGGTGATGAGCTTTTTCTTCCTGTTCATGGCGGCCTTCGTGGTGTTGTCGATCCTGCTCAGACTCACAGGTCTTGATACGCTATCGGCGCTGTCAGGCGCCGGAACCGCCCTGTCCAATGTCGGTCCCGGGTTGGGTGAGATCATCGGCCCGTCCGGAAATTTCCAGCCGTTGAGCGATGTTCAAAAGTGGTTGCTCTCTGCCGGAATGCTGCTCGGACGGCTGGAGCTGTTCACTGTTCTGGTGCTGTTCCTGCCCCGGTTCTGGCGGTCCTGAACCGATCAGGCGCGCCGCCCGGCTGACCGGCGGTCGTGGAAGATCGAAAAATACCGGCAATTTCATCGCCGACCGGGAAGCCCGGGCAGCGGGATCAGCCGGCAGCCCAGGCCCCTGGACGAAGTTCGCACCACCGAGACTGATCCGTGTGTTTGCGCTGTAGCGGGTTCAGCGTTTGATCTCGGACGGATCAAAGCGATAGGCTGTCGAGCAGAATTCGCATTGCACAGTGATAGCGCCATCCTCGACACTATCCTGGATATCTTCATCCGAAAAACCGCTCAGCACTTCGCCGAGGCGCTCTCGCGAGCAACTGCATCTGTCATAAACCGGCACCGGTTGATAGATTCTCGCGCCACTCTCATGAAACAGCCGGTAGAGCAGACGTTCGGCACCGACTTCCGGATCAGTCAGTTCGCCCGGCTGCACGGTGCTGACAAGCGCCTTGGCTTCGGCCCAGCTGTCATCATCATTGTGAATATCGCCTGCGTCACCTTCGGGCACGTCACCGCCGGGAAGGTCGGGTTGGCGCATCCGTTCCGGCGCCTGCGGCAAGAACTGGACGACAATCCCGCCAGCCCGCCAGCTGTGACGCGGATTGCCGTCATCATCACGGTCAATCAGCTCGGCAACGGCCAGACGGACAATGGTCGGGATCTGTTCGGACTGGCGAAAATAGGTTTCCGCCATGGCTTCCAGCGTCTCGCCGTTCATTTCGACGATGCCCTGGTAGCGCTGCATGTAGGCGCCCTGGTCAATGGTAAAGGCCAGGATGCCCTTGCCGAGAAGTTCGGCGGGGCTCGTCGCTCCGGCGGCCTGGGCAGCGGCCAGGCGGTCCTCGTCAAAACGGGCGTAGGCACGCAGGTTTCCCGGCGTGGAGAAATCCGCGACGACGAGATCGACGGGCCCGTCGCCCTTGGTCTGGACGATCAGCTTGCCCTCAAACTTGAGCGAAGTCCCCAACAGCACCGTCAGAGCAATGGTTTCGGCGAGCAGCCGCGCCACGTCCTCCGGATAGGCGTGCCGCGCAAGGATTGCATCGATCATGGGTCCAAGCTGCACGGTGCGGCCGCGCACATCGAGGCCATCCACGTCAAAGGGCAGAACGCGGTCATCACCGGCGAAACCAGGTTCACCGCTGGGTTGGATATCGGTTTGCATACTCAATCCCGGTTGTTTAGCTTCGTGCGACCCGCCCTCAGTGCAGCGAGGCGAGGTCCGACACCGTTTCCAAACCGCGCATATAGGCATTGAATGCGGGCAGCGCCAGTGGTGTTACAAAACCCCCATGCACCAGCGCATGACTGCCTTCTGGGCATGCAGGCGGTTTTCAGCCTCGTCAAAGACCACCGATTGCGGGCCATCCATCACCTCATTGGTGACTTCCTCGCCACGGTGGGCCGGAAGACAATGCATGAACAGGGCGTCGGGATTTGCCTTCGCCATCAGGTTTTCATTGACCTGATAGGGCAGAAAGGTGTTGTGGCCGCGGGCGCGGTGCTCCTGATTCATCGAGATCCAGGTGTCGGTGATGACGCAATCGGCACCGGTGACTGCCCGGTCCGGATCGGCGCTGATGTCGATCTCCGCACCCTGTTTGCGGGCCCATTCGACGAATTTGCTGTCGGGCTCGGACCCCGCCGGCGTGGCGATCTGCATCCGGTAGCCGAACTGCGCGGCGCCCTCGACGAGGGAATGCAGAACATTGTTGCCATCACCGGTCCAGGCAAGGGTCTTGCCTTTGATCGGGCCACGATGCTCTTCGAAAGTCAGGATGTCGGCCATGATCTGGCAGGGGTGGGTGTCATCGGTAAGCGCATTGATCACCGGGACAGTGGCATGCTCGGCAAGCTCAAGCATGCGCGAGTGATCGAGCGTGCGGATCATGATGATGTCGACGTAGCGTGACAGCACCTTGGCGGTGTCGGCGATGGTCTCGGCGCGGCCAAGCTGCATCTCGGTTCCCGAGAGAAACAAGGTCTCGCCGCCAAGTTGACGCATGCCAACATCAAACGAGACCCGTGTCCGGGTAGATGGCTTTTCGAAAATCATCGCCAGCATCTTGCCGGCAAGGGGACGATCGGTGTCGCCGCCGGTCTTGGCCGATCGCGCTGCGTCGAGAATGGTGCGCAGATCGGAAGCGCTGACGGTTGATAGATCGAGGAAATGGCGGCTGCCGACGGATGATGTGCTCTGTGTCATGGAATCCTGTCCGGTTCTTTGGCTGCGCCCTTGAGGGACAACATCTCGAGCGCTGCCTCAATTCTGGAAAGGGCGTCACGGGCTTCTTCGGCGGTCACGATCAGGGGCGGCAGCAGGCGAACAACATTGTCGCCCGCCGGCACTGCGAGCAGATGCTCATTGCGCATCGCCAGCACCAGATCAGCATTGGATCTGGCGCATTTGATGCCGAGTATCAGGCCCGTGCCGCGCACGTCAGAGATCAGATCGGGGTAACGGTCCTTGAGCGAAGCCAGCCCCTGGCGAAGCACCAGGGCACTGTCATTGACGTGGGCCAGAAAATCGGCTTCGAGGATGACATCGAGCACTGCATTGCCCACTGCCATGGCAAGCGGATTGCCGCCATAGGTGGTGCCATGGGTGCCGACAGTCATGCCATCGGCGGCCTCTGCAGTGGCCAGGCAGGCGCCAAACGGGAAGCCGCCACCGATGCCCTTGGCAATCGCCATGATGTCGGGCTCGATGCCGGCCCATTCATGAGCAAAAAGCTTTCCGGTGCGCCCGACACCGGACTGAACCTCATCCAGGATCATCAGCATTCCGTGCTCATCGCACAAGTCACGCAGGGCCCGCAGTGTGTCGTTCTCCAGCGGCCGGACACCGCCCTCGCCCTGCACCGGTTCAATCAGAATGGCTGCAGTGTCGTCGCGGATTGCAGCTTTCACCGCATCGAAATCGCCGAACGGCACCTGGTCAAAGCCCTCGACCGTCGGCCCAAATCCTTCGAGATATTTCGGCTGTCCGCCAGCGGCGATGGTTGCCAGGGTGCGGCCGTGAAAGGCGCCTTCAAAGGTAATGATGCGGTAGCGCTCGGGTTGCCCATTGACGAAAAAATGCCGGCGCGCGGTCTTGATGGCGCACTCGAGCGCCTCCGCACCCGAATTGGTGAAAAACACCTTGTCCGCAAATGTCACCTCGGTGAGGCGTTCGGCAAGCCGGTTCTGCGCCGGGATCTCGTGCAGATTCGACAGGTGCCAGAGCTTGTCAGCCTGCGCCTTGAGCGCTTCAACAAGGTGTGGGTGGGTGTGCCCCAGTGAATTGACGGCAATGCCAGCGGCAAAATCCAGATAGCGCTCGCCGTCCGGCGTTTCCAGCCACATGCCGTGGCCGCGCTCGAACACGATCGGAATGCGATTGTATGTATCATAAAGCGGCTTGGCGTCGGCCATGGCGCTTCTCTCCCCCAGTCGAGATCAGACAATGTAGCAGTAACCCGCGCCTGACGACCTCAGTTGCAATCCGCCGGGCACCAAGCATGCCGGAAACCAAAATGCCGCCCTTTTGCGGGGCGGCGAGGGCACTATTTACGTTTAAATATGGCCTGTCAATGCGACAGGCCGATTAGCCCTCAAGCCCGGGTCCACGCTCTTCTTCGACCCTGACGGCCGCGCCGGATCAGCCATGAGCGAGCCGTAACGGGCACATTGACAAATATCCACCGTAAGTTGGGGAAAACCGCAAAAAGGAATCTCGATGATTCCGCTGACTCTTGTCATGGAGTCCTCCGACCACTAAGTTAAGGTCATGAAATAGACGTTCGCGGCGAACACTATTCACCTCACACCAACCGAGTTTCCTGCTCCGGTCGTCCGGGGCCTCGGCGAGGGATTCTGCCATCCCGAGCCACGGGAGACAGGGAGAGCATTGCATGAGCTGGACTGATGAACGGGTCGAAAGACTGACTAAACTCTGGGCGGACGGGCTCAGCGCGAGCCAGATTGCTGCGCAACTGGGCGGCGTCAGCCGCAACGCAGTGATCGGCAAGGTGCATCGCCTCAATCTTCCCGGTCGAGCCAAGAGCGGCGGCCAGGCTTCGGTGCGGACAAAACGCACCACGGCTGCACCGCGGGCACCGACATACGCGAACCGGGCGGCAACCCAGGCGACGCGAACCATCAATCGCACGAGTGGTGGAGCCGGAGCGGCGCTCAAGCAGGACCTGAATGTCGTTGCAGCGGAAGAACTCGACACGCGACCGGTGGATGATGTGGTGGTGCCGATTTCCCGCCGGTTGACACTTGCTGAGCTGTCAGAGCGCACCTGCAAATGGCCGATTGGCGATCCGCTGCAGGAGGGCTTTCATTTCTGCGGCAATGATTCAGGCGAAGCATCACCCTATTGCGGCTACCACGCCAAACTGGCGTTCCAGCCCGCAAGCGAGCGCAGACGCGCCCGATAGACAACTGTCACTGCCGACAAGACATCAAGCCCGGGTCGCAAGATCCGGGCTTTTTGGTTTGCCCGCTTAACCATCCAGATTGCTCGGTGACCACACTCGCGACATTGCCTGCCATCGGCATTTTCCGCTTCAACTTTCCTCCGAAATCATTGGTTTGCAGATGCTGGCACTTGTTTAATCGCGCAACTTGAAATCACATAGACATTGTGGCCTTTCACCGGAAAGGCTGGCAAGCCTGATACGTGATTGAGCGAGGGTGACGAGATGTCCGACAGCCGAACCGAAACCGACAGCTTTGGCCCGATCGAGGTGCAGGCGGATAAATATTGGGGCGCGCAGGCGCAGCGATCGCTGCGGAATTTCAAGATCGGCTGGGAGAAACAGCCGCTTTCCATCGTGCGCGCCCTCGGCATCGTCAAACGCGCTGCGGCGGAAGCCAATATGGAGCTGAAGCGCCTCGATCCGGACATCGGCGCTTTCGTCGTCAAGGCTGCCCAGGAGGTGATCGACGGCCAACTCGACGCGCATTTTCCACTGGTGGTCTGGCAGACAGGGTCGGGCACCCAGTCGAACATGAACGCCAATGAAGTGATCTCCAACCGCGCCATCGAAATGATGGGCGGCGACATGGGTTCCAAAAAACCGGTTCACCCGAATGATCACGTCAATATGAGCCAGTCGTCGAACGACACCTATCCAACGGCCATGCACATCGCCTGCGCCGAACAGATCTTCCATCACCTGCTGCCGGCGCTGAAGCACTTGCAGGCGGCGCTCGAGATGAAGGCGGAATCCTTTGCCGGAATCGTCAAGATCGGCCGGACCCATACCCAGGATGCAACGCCGCTGACGCTGGGCCAGGAATTCGGCGGATATGCCGCGCAGGTCGCCTCATCGATCCGGCGGATCGAACTGACATTGCCCGGCCTCTATGAGCTGGCACAAGGCGGCACTGCTGTCGGCACCGGCCTCAACGCGCCGGTTGGATTTGCTGAAAAGGTTGCCACCCGCATCGCTGCGATCACCAAGCTTGACTTTGTCACGGCTCCCAACAAGTTCGAGGCGCTTGCCGCCCACGACGCAATGGTGTTCTCGCACGGGGCCATCAACTCGGCTGCGGCCGCGCTGTTCAAGATTGCCAATGACATTCGCTTTTTGGGCTCGGGCCCGCGCTCCGGCCTGGGTGAACTGGCGCTGCCGGAAAACGAACCGGGCTCCTCGATCATGCCGGGAAAGGTCAATCCGACCCAATGCGAGGCGCTGACACAGGTTTGCGTGCAGGTGTTCGGCAATCACGCCGCTGTCACGTTCGCCGGCAGCCAGGGCCATTTCGAACTCAACGTCTACAATCCGGTGATGGCCTACAACTTCCTGCAGTCAGTGCAATTGCTGAGCGACGCCTCCGTCTCGTTCACCGACAATTGCGTTACCGGTATCGAGGCACGGGAAGACAACATCAAGGCGGCACTGGACCGGTCGCTGATGCTTGTCACCGCTCTCGCGCCGACCATCGGTTATGACAATGCGGCACAGATTGCCAAGGCCGCCCACAGCAATGGCACCACCTTGCGTGAGGAAGCTCTGCTCACCGGCCTCGTGACAGCCGAGGATTACGACCGTATTGTCCGACCTGAGGACATGACCCATCCGGGATGAACTTGCCGGCCATGAGCCTCAGGGGCATGAAGACAGCATCCAAAGGAACGATTATGGGCACTGATATGACCAGCCGGGCTGTCGAGCTTGAGATTGATGGCAAGACGCGGATTTTCGACATCGATGACCCGAAACTGCCGGACTGGGTGGATGACCACGCATTCTCCTCTGACGATTACCCGTACAAGAAGAAACTCGACCGGGACGATTATGAGGACACGCTGGAGGCGTTGCAGATCGAGCTGGTCAAGGTTCAGAGCTGGCTCGGCGAGACCGGCAATCGTGTGATTTCAGTGTTTGAAGGCAGGGATGCCGCCGGCAAGGGTGGCTCCATCGGAGCGACCCGCGCCTATATGAACCCGCGTTCGGCGCGCATCGTGGCGCTGCCCAAGCCAACGGAAACGGAACGCGGACAGTGGTACTATCAGCGTTATGTCGATCATTTTCCCACCTCCGGTGAATTCGTGCTGTTCGACCGCTCCTGGTACAACCGCGCCGGCGTCGAGCCGGTGATGGGGTTTTGCACGCCTGAGCAACATGCACATTTTCTCGAGGAAACCCCGCATTTCGAGCGCATGCCGGTGAAAGCCGGGATCCACCTGTTCAAATTCTGGCTCAATATCGGCCGCGAGATGCAGCTCAAGCGGTTTCATGACCGCCGCCACAGCAAGCTCAAGGCGTGGAAGCTGTCGCCGATGGACATCGCCAGCCTGAACAAATGGGACGATTACACTGAAAAACGCAATCTGATGCTGAAGGAAACCCATACCGAGCATGCGCCGTGGACGGTGGTGCGCGCCAACGACAAGCGCCGGGCACGAATCAATGTCGTTCGAACCATCCTGAAAGGACTGCCCTATGCCGGAAAGGACAAGGGCGCGATCGGCGAGATTGACGATGCGATAGTGGGTGAAGGATATGATGCAGTTCGCCGCTGAGATGCTTGCAACGGGTGCAATTGCCTGGAAACAGCTCATCGACAAAGGAAAGCCATGACTTTCAGGAGGGTTTTTGACGTTTACGTCAAGGGAAGCCATTGCAACCCGCACCGGAGCAATCTAAATCTGGATCAAAGCCGGTATGCGGGGAGAGGAGCCCCAGCAGTCAATCAAGGCATGCGTTCGCATCCGGGTACAAGAGGGAGTGAAACATTATGACAAATACCTCTGCCAAAGACCGTTTCTGGCTGGCATCTTATCCGCCCAATACAGCAGCCGACATCGCACCGCTGGCCTACGCTTCGGTTGCAGCGCTCATTGAGGATTCCTTCAAGCGATATGCCGACCGGCCGGCCTATACCTGTATGGGCAAGACGATTACCTATGCCGATATGGAACGGATGTCGTCGTCGCTTGGCGCGTGGTTGCAGTCACTCGGCCTGCAGAAGGGCGACAGGGTCGCGGTGATGATGCCGAACGTCCTGCAGATGCCGGTGGCGATGGCAGCCGTGCTGCGCGCCGGCTATACGGTGGTCAACGTCAATCCGCTCTACACGCCCCGCGAACTTGAGCATCAGCTCAAGGATTCAGGGGCCAAGGCGATTGTCATTCTCGAGAATTTTGCCGTCACCCTGGAGCAGGTCATCAGCCGGACCGACGTCAAGCATGTCTGCGTGGCGAGCATGGGGGATCTGCTGGGTTTGAAGGGGCATCTGGTCAATTTTGTCGTCCGCAAGGTCAAGAAGCTGGTTCCGGCCTGGTCCTTGCCCGGCCATGTCAGCTTCAAGGCGGCGCTGTCGTCCGGCAGGGGCAAGACCTTCACGCCGGCCGATCCGCAACCCACCGATGTGGCGTTTTTGCAATATACCGGCGGCACAACCGGGGTCTCGAAAGGCGCCACGCTTCTCAATTCGAATGTGCTTGCCAATGCGGCGCAGAACGATCTGTGGCTGCCGGCGGCTTTCATCAAGAAGAAGAGGCCGGAAGTATTGGTCTATGTCTGCGCGCTGCCGCTCTACCACATCTTTGCGCTGACGGTGAACGCGCTGATGGGGATGGCGCAGGGCGCGCACAATATTCTGATCCCCAATCCACGCGACATTCCGGGCTTCGTCAAGGAACTGGGCAAATACGAATTCCACGTGTTCCCGGGTCTCAACACGCTGTTCAACGCGCTGTTGAACAATGATGATTTCCAGAAGCTCAATTTCAAGCCACTGCTGCTGACACTGGGCGGCGGCATGGCAGTGCAGCGTCCGGTGGCGGAACGCTGGAAGGAGTTGACCGGCTGTATGATTTCGGAGGGATATGGCCTGTCCGAGACATCACCGGTGGCAACCGCCAACCGCTTTGACGCGGACGACTTTACCGGAACCATCGGTCTGCCGCTTCCCTCGACCTATATCGACATCCGCGACGATGACGGCAAATCGGTGCCGCTCGGCGAAATCGGCGAAATCTGCATCAAGGGGCCGCAGGTGATGGCGGGCTACTGGAACCGGCCCGACGAGACCGAAAAGGTGATGACCAGCGACGGGTATTTCCGCTCAGGCGACATGGGCATCATGGACGAGGCCGGCTACACCAAGATTGTCGACCGCAAGAAGGACATGATCCTTGTGTCAGGCTTCAACGTCTACCCGAACGAAGTCGAAGAGGTTGCTGCGTCACATCCGGGGATCCTCGAAGCCGCCGCGGTCTCGGTTCCGGACGAGACCTCGGGAGAAGCGGTGAAGCTTTTCGTCGTCCGCAAGGATCCCAATCTGAGCGAAGCCGACGTCAAGGCACATTGCGCCAAGGGGCTGACCAATTACAAACGGCCCAAGATCATCGTGTTCAAAGATGATCTGCCGAAGACCAATGTCGGCAAGATCCTGCGGCGTGAATTGCGCGACAGCTGATTGTTCAGCTCGGCTGGCATTGCACCAGCTGAGAGAAAGAAGCGGTGACAGCGACCGCGAACGACAAGAGGCCCGCAGGAACCTTGATTTCCTGCGGGCCTCGCCGCATAGGTGTGGCATTCCAGAATGGAGGCCATGCTTTGCCCAAGACTGTTCATCAGGCTTTGTCCGATCTCAAATCACATCACGTTAGCGGTGCGGTGAGCGATGTCCGTGCTGCCTTTGCCGCCGATCCGAGCCGGGCGCGGCGCTTTAGCGCCGGGCTCGATGATCTGCGAATGGATTTCTCCAAATGCGCAGTCAATGACGACACGCTGGCGCTGCTTGCCGGGCTGGCAAAAGCCGCCGGCGTCGAGTCGCAGCGCGACAGGATGTTTTCTGGCGAGCCGATCAACACCACCGAAGGCCGCGCAGTGCTGCACACGGCCTTGCGGGCTGCCGCCAGCACAGACATTCGCGTCGATGGTGAGAACGTGGTGCCGCAGGTCCATGCCGTGCTGGAGGCCATGGCTGTGTTTTCAAACGGCGTGCGCGACGGTTCGCTGTGCGGCGCGACCGGCAAGGCTTTCACCGATGTGGTCAATATCGGCATCGGCGGCTCGGACCTCGGGCCGGTGATGGCGACGCTGGCGCTGGCGCCTTACCATGACGGCCCGAACCTGCACTTCGTCTCCAATGTCGATGGCGCACACATCTCAGATACGCTGGCGGGCCTCGATCCGGAAACAACACTGATTATCGTAGCCTCGAAGACCTTCACCACGATCGAAACCATGACCAATGCGGCCACGGCGCGGGACTTCATCGTTTCGAAGCTGGGGGAAGCTGCTGTGGCGCAGCATTTCGCAGCGGTATCGACCGCACTCGACAAGGTGGCCAAATTCGGTCTCGACGAGGCCCGGGTGTTTGGGTTCTGGGATTGGGTGGGCGGCCGCTACTCGCTCTGGTCGGCCATCGGCCTGCCGCTGATGCTCGCCATCGGCAGACAGAATTTTACCGATTTTCTTGCCGGCGCGCGGGCCATGGATACCCATTTCCAGACCGCACCCGTGGGCGAGAACCTGCCGATGCTGCTCGGGCTGATCGGCATCTGGCACCGCCTGGTGTGTGGCTATCCAAGCCGCGCAATCATTCCCTATGAGCAGCGGTTGTCGCGGTTTCCTGCCTATCTGCAGCAGCTCGACATGGAATCGAACGGCAAATCCGTCGGTATGAATGGCCGACCGCTCGAAACCGAATCCGGGCCGATCGTCTGGGGCGAACCGGGCACCAACGGCCAGCATGCGTTTTTCCAGTTGCTGCATCAGGGAACCGATGTGATCCCGGTGGAATTCATGATTGCCGCCAACGGACATGAGCCGCAGCTTGCACACCAGCATCAATTGCTGATCGCCAATTGCCTCGCCCAATCGGAAGCCCTGATGCGCGGCCGGTCCAGCGATGAAGCCCGCGCGCAACTGCGTGCCGGTGGCGCTTCAGAAAGCGACGCTGACAGGCTTGCGCCGCACAAGACATTTCCGGGCAACCGGCCCTCGATCACCTTCGTCTATGACAAACTGACGCCGTTCGCGCTCGGACGCCTGATCGCCCTTTACGAGCACCGGGTGTTTGTCGAGGCGCAGATCTTCGGCATCAATGCGTTTGACCAATGGGGTGTCGAACTCGGCAAGGAACTGGCCACTGCGCTGCTGCCGGTGGTCAAGGGCGAAAGCACGGGCGACGGCCATGACAGTTCGACGCTGCTGCTGGCAGACACCATCCGGCAGATGCGCAGCCGGAGCTGACTAGAAGCCGATCTCACTGGCCCAGGGCGGATTGGCGCCGGGCCGAGAGACGGTGACGGCGGCGGCCTTGGCGCCAAGCCGCAGCGCATTGCCGACCGCCTCGGCCGACAATGTCTTCATCGCCTTTTTGGTCAGCACATGGTCCCATTTCAGCGAAGCGAGAATGCCGGCATTGAAGGTGTCGCCTGCGCCGACCGTATCGGCGACCCTGACAGCCACGCCCTCAACCTCCACCGTGTGTTCGGTGGTAAAGCCGATGGCGCCATCGGGACCACGGGTGAACACAACCAGGCTGGGGCCCTGCCCGAGCCAGAGCTTTGCGGCGGTCGCCATGTCGGGCTGACCGAACCATTCAAGATCCTCGTCCGACATCTTGACGATGTCACTCATGGCGATCATCCGGTCGATGCGGGACCGGTGCTTTGCCGGGTCGGAGATAAAGCCGGGACGGATATTGGGATCGAGCGAGATCACCCGCGCTCCATGCTCACGCCGCATCAGGCTCTCATAGGTAGCGCCGCAGGGATCCGGGATCAGGCTGATGGCGCCGAAGTGCAAGGCCTCGACCTCGTCGCCGAGCTTAGGCAGATGCGCTTCGGTGATCATCCGGCCTGCGGTGTTTTCGTCGAAGAACGCATAGCTCGCCTGACCGTTGATGAGCCGGACGAAGGCAAGAGTCGTGTTCAGGTCAAGCGTTGCGCACGGGCTGTGATCGACGCCACTTGCAGTCAGTGCCTCGCGCAGGATATCGCCGAACATGTCGCTCGACAGCCCGGTGAAGAAGCTGGTGTCCAGTCCAAGCCGGCCAAGCGCCAGGGCCGTGTTGAACACCGCCCCGCCGGCATAGGGCGAGAAAGCATCTTCGCCTGCTGTCGTGGTCCGCGGCAGCATGTCGATGAGGGCCTCACCACAGCACATGATCATCGGATTACTCCCCCTGGCCGCTCACAACAGCCTGTTGTCATCACTGCCCCGGAAGCTCGGAGACACCGCCATGTCTGGCTGACCAGTCCAGCGGCGCATCGAGAAAGGCTTCGACAGAGGTCAGGGTGGCTGCATCGAAAGCCTGCTTTTTCGTCGCTGCGGCCAGCACATCACGCCAGGTGGCGAGATAATGCAAGGTCACATTGCCGTTGCCAAAACGCTGCTCGGCTTCGGCAAAGATACCGTAGTAGAACAGAGCGATGCCATGATCGACGGTGCATCCGGCAGCGCGGATGGCGTCGATGAAGGTGAACATCGAGCCCCCGGCGGTGGTCAGGTCTTCAATCACCAGCACGCGCGAGCCCTCGGGCAAATTGCCCTCGATCTGGGCATTGCGACCATGGCCCTTGGGCTTCTTGCGCACATAGATCATCGGCAGGCCGAGACGTTCGGCGAGGAAGGCTGCAAAGGGAATACCGGCAGTTTCGCCGCCGGCGATGCAATCGAACTGCTCGAAGCCGGCTTCGGACAGGATGGTGGCAGCGGCGAAATCCATCACTGCGGAGCGAATGCGCGGATAGGAAATCAGTTTGCGGCAATCGATATAGACCGGACTCATCATCCCGGAGGCAAACTTGTAGGGCTCGACGGCATTGAAATGCACGGCCTTGATTTCCAGAAGCTGATTGGCGACAAGCTCCGCCATTTTCGCCTTGTCGGGAAAAGTGTTGGAAAACATCGGCGTCGTCTCCAGGGTCAGGGCCGGACAGCAGGTCCAGCAAACATTCGCGATCCGAATATCAGTTCGGGTCGATGGTTGAAAGGCAGCTCAGACAACTTCCCAGTGAATGGGAACACGTGGATCAAACACCGTCACCGGGCCGTCGCCGGTTTCGATCCGTGATGGAAAGGACACCGGTTGGTCGCGCTTGATCAGCGTGACAGTCTCGCCGTTGACCGGCAATCCGTACCAGGCCGGGCCGTTGAGACCGGCAAATTTTTCCAGTCTGTCGAGCGCATTGTCTTCTTCGAAGACATGGGCAAGGCAGGATAGCGTGTTGATCGAGGTAAATATTCCGGCGCAGCCACAGGCACATTCCTTCAGCGGATCGACATGCGGGGCGGAATCGGTGCCGAGGAAGAAGCGGCTGTCACCCGATGTCGCCGCTTTGCGCAGTGCCAGTCGATGGCTTTCACGCTTGGCGACCGGCAGGCAATAATAATGCGGCTTGATGCCGCCGGCGAGGATGGCGTTGCGGTTGATCATCAGATGATGGGTGGTGATGCTGGCCGCGAGATTGGCATCCGCGGCCATGACGTAATCAACGCCATTGGATGTGGTGACATGCTCCAACGTCATCTTCAGCTGAGGAAGCGTGCGGCGCAGCGGATCAAGCACGGTGTCGATGAAGACGGCTTCGCGGTCGAAGATATCAACCGACGGATCGGCGACCTCACCGTGGATGCACAAAGGCATGCCGATCTCGGCCATCTTCTCCAGCACCGGCATGACCTTGGCGAGATCGCGGACACCGGAGTTGGAATTGGTGGTGGCGCCGGCGGGATAGAGCTTCACTGCCGTCACCAGACCTGAAGTATGGGCGCGTGCCACATCAGCCGCATCGGTGCCTTCAGTCAGATACAAGGTCATCAGGGGCTTGAACTGCATCCCCTTTGGCAAGGCTGCCATGATGCGATCCCGATAGGCCTGTGCATCGGCACCTGTCACCACCGGCGGCATCAGGTTGGGCATGATGATGGCGCGGGCGAAGTGCCGCGCGCTATAGGGCAGCACGCCTTCGAGCATGGCGCCGTCGCGCAAATGCAGATGCCAATCATCGGGCTTCGGAATAGTAATTTCGACCACGCTGGGACTCTCCCTTGATGAGGCCGCCTGCTTCTCCGGCTTGCGGGGTTGACCTTTCGGCAGCGGGCGGCAACTGATACCGCAAGCCTTTAGCAGGCAACAGGCAGACAGGGAAAGACTTCATGGATCTCGGATTGACAGGAAAACAGGCCTTGGTGCTGGCGTCGTCGCGCGGATTGGGGCTTGGCATTGCCGAAGCGCTGGCGGCCGAAGGCGCCAACGTGCTGATCACAGGACGCGATGGCGGGCGACTGGAAGCCGCCGTCAAGGCCATAAATGAGCGCGGTGCGGGAAAGGCCAGCTTCGTGACCTCCGACCTTTCGGACCAGGGCACGCCGCACCTGCTCGAGGAGGCGGTAAAGGCCGAATTCGGCCGCCTCGACATTCTGGTCAACAACACCGGCGGTCCGCCGCCAGGATCGATGAGTGAGGCCGACCTGTCGGTGGTTCGGCGCCAGTTCGAAATCATGGTGATGAGCGTGATGGACATCACCGCGCGGTTCCTGCCGGCAATGCGCGAGCAGGGTTGGGGACGGGTGTTGACCGTGGCCTCGTCCGGGGTGATCCAGCCGATTCCCAATCTGGGGCTCTCCAATGCCTTGCGGGCAACACTGGTCGGCTGGTCGAAATCCATGGCCAACGAGACCGCCGGCGATGGCGTTACGTTCAACATGCTGCTGCCCGGACGGATCAATACCGCCCGGCTTCAGGAGCTCGACGCCAACAATGCAGAACGCTCCGGCAAGGATGTGGCAGCGATTGCCAAGGCTGCCCAGGCGCAGATCCCGGTCGGCCGCTATGGCGCGGTCGATGAATTCGGGGCAACGGCGGCGTTTCTCGTCAGTGAGCGGGCGAGCTACATCAACGGATCGATGATCCGCTGCGACGGCGGCGCGATAAAATCGGTATGACTTCTGCCAGTTACCGGGTCCCGGCGGCCCGGTAGCTGGTGATGGCAACCCTGGTCAAACGGCACGCTTGAGGCTTTCCTCGATATAGATCTTGCGCAAGCTTTGCGTAACCGGCCCGGGCTTGCCGCCCGACAGGTCCACGCCGTCAATCGAGATCACCGGTCCGACAAAGACGGAGGCCGAGGTAATGAATGCCTCTGCGGCGTTCCTGGCTTCCTCGATGGTGAACTCGCGCTCCTCGATCTTCGTGCCGTTGGCTTCCGCATAGGCCATCAACGCCGCGCGGGTAATGCCCGGCAGGATCGAATGAGACAGGGGCCGCGTGACGATCGCGCCCTGGCGGGTGACAATGAAGGCATTGTTGGAGGTGCCTTCGGTGACAACGCCATCGCGCACCAACCACGCATCATCGGCCCCGCGCGCCTTGGCTTCCATCTTGGCCAGCGAGGGGTAGAGCAGTTGCACCGTCTTGATGTCGCAGCGGCCCCAGCGCAGATCCGGGATCGAGACGATCTTCATGCCGTTCCTGGATGTAGCCGTTTCGATCAGCGCACGGGACTGGGTAAACAGCACCAGTGTCGGGGTCAGCTTGTCGGTGTCGAACG
This sequence comes from Hoeflea sp. YIM 152468, assembly GCF_029210485.1. Lineage (GTDB taxonomy): Bacteria > Pseudomonadota > Alphaproteobacteria > Rhizobiales > Rhizobiaceae > Hoeflea. The sequence continues at coordinate 146,488 of NZ_JARGET010000021.1, read as the reverse complement.
CAAAATCCCGGTCGGTGGCGCCACGGGTCATTTGCAGATAGACGACACCTTCCTCCACACCATTGCGGCTGACAAGCTCGCGGTGAATGGCAAGCACCTCATCGTCGCTGACATCAATGCGCATGCCCAGCTCGCCTGCCGAACGGTGCAGCCGTGCGATATGGGCTGAAAAATCGATCAGCTTGCCGCCGAGCACCGAGGCGACCTCGTAAATCCCATCACCAAACAGGAACCCGCGGTCAAAGACCGAGACCTTGGCCTCGTTCTCCGGCACGTAGTTTCCGTTGACATAGACAGTGCGCATCGCCATCCCCTTGCGTGTAACAGTCATTCTCATGCCAGAAAATCACGCCCGCCGCCAAGAGGTTTTTATAGCGGGTGCCCTCTGCGATCAGCCTTTTCAAGCCAGGCAAGCAAGCACTCCCAAGTCTGCGCTGTGCCCCAATTAACCAATGTCGTCAAAGCAACAAGCATTGTTCAGACCCGATAGCTTGCCTATAAGTGCACGACGATGCCTGCGCGGTGCGCATGTGAACGCCCTTTCGCCAAAACTGGCGCAGCACGAGGACGCCATGATCGAAGACGGCAAACTCTATCTCGGCACCAGCCGCAATCCCGACGACAGCATCAACAAGGGCGAGTATCTCGATCTTGGCTACGCCAACCGCCACGGGTTGATCACCGGCGCCACCGGCACCGGCAAGACCGTGACGCTGCAGATCCTGGCCGAAAGCTTTTCCAATGCCGGCGTGCCGGTGTTTTGCGCCGATGTCAAAGGCGACTTGTCTGGCATCGCCGCGATCGGCGAACACAAGGATTTCTTGGAAAAGCGCGCCAGGACAATCGGTCTCGATCCCTATGAATACCAGGAATTTCCGGTGATCTTCTGGGATCTGTTCGGCGACAAGGGTCACCGGGTCCGCACCACCATTTCGGAGATGGGGCCGCTGCTGCTGGCGCGGCTGATGGACATGTCGGAGGCCCAGGAAGGCGTTCTCAACATCGCTTTCAAGCTGGCCGACGAAAACGGTCTGCCGCTTCTCGACATGAAGGATCTGCGCTCGCTGCTCTCTTATATGGCTGGCGAAACCGAGAAACTTTCCGCCATGTATGGCAACATCACCAAGCAGTCGCTGTCCACCATCCAGCGCGGGTTGCTGGTGCTTGAGCAGCAGGGTGCGGAAAACTTCTTTGGCGAACCTGCACTCAAGATCGCCGACATCATGCGCACCACAAATGACGGGCGCGGCGCGATTTCCGTGCTGGCTGCCGACAAGCTGATGATGAACCCGCGGCTTTACGCCACCTTCCTGCTGTGGCTGTTGTCTGAGCTGTTTGAGGAACTTCCGGAGGTCGGCGATGCCGACAAGCCGCGCCTGGTGTTCTTTTTCGACGAGGCACATCTGCTTTTTGACGAAGCGCCCAAAGTTCTTGTCGACAGGGTCGAGCAGGTGGTCCGGCTGATCCGCTCGAAAGGCATCGGCGTCTTTTTTGTCACCCAGAACCCGCTGGATGTGCCGGAAACCGTCCTGTCACAGCTTGGCAACCGGATCCAGCACGCGCTCAGAGCCTATACACCGCGAGAGCAGAAGGCAGTGAAAGTGGCTGCCGAAACCTTCCGACCAAACCCGGCTTTCGATTGTTTCGAAGCGATCACGCAACTCGGCGTCGGCGAGGCGCTGGTCTCGACGCTGGGCGCCAAGGGTGTGCCATCGATGGTCGAGCGCACATTGATCCGCCCGCCGTCGTCGCGGCTCGGCCCGATCACCGAACCCGAACGGGCGAAGGTGATGGCGGTCAGCCCCGTGGCCGGGCAGTATGATACCGATCTTGATCGCGACAGCGCCTTTGAAATGCTGCAGCGGCGGGCCGCCGAGGCTGCCAAGGCAGAAGAGCAGGAACGCGACCGCGAGGAGGAGAAGGAAGAGGAGCGGCCGGAAAGCCGCCGCTGGACCCTGCCCGGCTATGGCGATGATGACGACGAGGATGACCGGGGTCGCAGCAAGTCGTCGCGGCGCAGAAAGAGGTCGAGCCGGTCACGGCCGGGCTATCAACGCCAGACCGTAACCGAAGCGGTGATCAAATCGGTGGCGCGGTCTGCAGCCACCTCACTGGGCCGGGCTCTGGTGCGCGGCATTCTGGGATCGCTGAAGAAGGGCTTTTGATCCTCGGCAGGAATATCCCACGAGTCCACAGTCGGCTGATCAAGACAACAGGGCCACTGCGCCCCGGGGCCGCCGGCGTCGGCACACCTGTCAGATGCCGCGACAGCGGACGGGATAGGTGATGGTGAACACCGTGTTGTCATAGATCCTGGCCGGATCAAAGCATGTCACCTGTCCGATCCCATTGGCCCAATAGAGGTGTGGATCGGACGGGGTTTTCCCGACCGCTCCGGCGCCGCGGAAGAGTTCGAAATGCAGATGCGGATGTCCACCGCCAAGCATTCCGGTGGTCCCGAGCAGGCCAACCTGCTGACCACGCACCACACCATCACCCGTGTTCACAAGCCGCTGCTGCAAGTGCTTGTAGACAGTTACCGAGCGTTTGCCATTTGCATCCGGCCCATGGGTGATCTCAACGCGATTGCCATAGGCAGGCTCGGAGAAGGAACCGGTAACGTGACCATCGGCGGCGGCTATCACCGGATCTCCAGCCTTTCCGATCACGTCGATGCCGATGTGTTTGGCGTCATTGGTGGTGAACAGGAATTGCTGCGAAATCGACGGGGCTTCGGCCGGCATTAGCACCCGGATCTTCATTGACTGGGCCGGTTTGTAGACGGACGCCCAGCCGTGATCCTGCGGCACGCACCCCGACGCCAGCAGCAAAGGCGCCAGGCCGGCCAGAGTTGCAATCAAGCGCTGGGTTGGTTTCATCTGTGCCCCTGCGGCCAGCACAGCCCGGATTTGCTGACCCGGACTTCCAGCCCCCTTGGCTGCTCGTAGCACACAATACCAAACAGCCTCAAGCGGACACGGGCCGCTGCCGGGTCAAATCACCAGGATCGGCGAGCGGGTCGGAACCCGGTCATACAGGTCGCAGATATCCTGGTTCAGCAAGCGGACGCAGCCCGAGGAGACAGCCTTGCCGATGGATTTGTATTCGGGGCTGCCATGCAGGCGGTAGAGCGTGTCTTCGCCATTCTGGAATATGTAGAGCGCACGGGCGCCCAGAGGATTGTCAAGCCCGGGAGGCATGCCGCCATTGTCCGCAGACCAGCGCTCGAGTTCCGGCTGGCGTGCAATCATTTCGGCCGGCGGAGTCCACTTTGGCCATTTCTGCTTCCATTGCACCACCGCGCGGCCGGACCAGGAAAATCCGTCGCGGCCGATGCCGACGCCATAGCGCATGGCCCGGCCGTTCTCACGGACCAGAAACAGAAAGCGCTGAGAGGTGTCAACGACAATGGTTCCGGGGCGTTCGCCGGTCGGGTCAGCGACCTCCTGGCGGAGATAGGCCGGGTCGATTTCGTAGTAGGGAATGGCAGGCAGCGGAAACGGCTCGTCAAGCTTCGGCCCATACATTCCGTCATAGAGCGGCGAAGTGCGCGCCAGTCCGCTGCGGCGATTGTCCGATGCACGGTAGACCGGCGCGGTGTCAGCCGCAAATTGCTCGGTGGTCTGGGGCCCGGCGCATCCAGCCAATGTCGCCGTGGCTGCGCCGCCGAGAGCGAGAAAGTGACGGCGGGAGAGCGTGCCGAACTTCTTGCCGCTTGCCGCTGCGCCGTCGATGGCGAAGTCCTTGTGTTTGATTCCGGTCATGTCGCGGAGGGTCCTCAAGTCTGATGGAATAGATACCGTCATCGATATCTGGCCGGAAGTTCCCCCGACCCGACTCAACGCGCATGGACACAATTGGGTTCCGAATGCGACTATCCTACGCCGAGCTTGTGGCTAACTTGCCACAGTGACCCATTTTACAATGACTTAACTGTGAAGCTGGCGTGAACAGCAGACCTGCGTGCCTGCCTATGCCACCCCGTTGAGATCCGGCAAGATCAGCGACGGAGACAGGTCACTGTACTCGTCGGGCATGCGGGCGCGGTTGATCCAGATCGTGCGGAAGCCGAACTTCGTCGCTCCCGCCACATCCCAGCGGTTGGACGACTGAAACGAGACCGCGTCGGGATAGAGCCGGTAACGGGTGGTGACCAGGTCATAGACGGCCGGATCGGTCTTGAATGTTTGCAGCGAATCGACGGAAAAAACATCGTCAATCACGCTGTCGAGCGCTGCATTCCTGACCGCCGAGTCAAGCATGGCGACCGATCCGTTGGAGAGGATCGCCACCCGCGCCCCGGTCGCCTTCAGGGCCTTGAGCACGGCAGGCACTTCCGGGTAGCAATCCAGTTTGAAATAGGCGTCGAGAAGGTTTGCCCGCTGGCTCTTGTCAGCACTCGGCACCCGCTCGAATGCGTGGTCAAGCGCCTCTTCGGTCAAGGCCCAGAAATCACGCCATTGCCCCATCAGGGCACGGGTCCAGGAATATTCAAGCTGCTTGCTGCGCCAGAGTTCCGAAAGCTGCTGCCCCTCGGGTCCGACCGCATCGGCGTGACGGCGTACCGCGGCATGCACGTCGAACAATGTGCCATAGGCGTCAAAGACATAAGCGGCGTAAGCCATTTCAGCATTCCTTCCTGGGAAGCCCTACGATGACTCTGCTGCAACGCAATAGTCAAGCCACAATGACTCCGGGTTCAATGGCCGGCAAACCGTGATTGGTGGCGCAGCGGAGCGCACTCGGGTCCAATTGTGTCGCCACAGCGCACAGCGGCGCAAGGATCGTGCGATTGCCATCGTCTCGTTGGCGGGGCTGGCGGCATGACTTGACGGGAACCCCGACCCGTTCGATTGTCCAGTCAACACAGTCGACGACGCAGAGCATCACACCGGCAGGAGGACATCATGGCCGTCAACACACAAGCCCGCACCAAGACATGGACCTATGTCGACGGTGATTGGCTGGAAGGCAATCCGCCGCTGATCGGCCCGGTCAGCCATGCCATGTGGCTGGGTTCCACCGTGTTTGACGGCGCGCGCTGGTTTGACGGGGTGGCGCCGGATCTCGATCTGCATTGCCAGCGGGTCAACCGTTCGGCAGACGCGCTTGGAATGCGCGCCACCATGCAGGCGAGCGAGATTGAAGGTTTGGCCCAGGAGGGATTGAAGAAATTCGATGGCAAGACCGCAGTCTACATCAAGCCGATGTACTGGGCCGAGCATGGCGGCTACATGTCGGTGCCCGCCGATCCCGACTCCACCCGCTTTTGCCTGTGCCTGTTCGAAAGCCCGATGATCGCCTCGTCCGGGTTCTCCGTCAGCGTTTCACCGTTCCGGCGGCCGAGTTACGAAACTGCACCCACAAACGCCAAGGCCGGCTGCCTTTACCCCAACAATGGCCGGGCGGTGATGGAAGCCAAGTCGCGCGGCTTCGACAATGCGCTGGTGCTCGACATGCTGGGCAATGTGGCCGAAACCGCGACGTCGAACATTTTCATGGTCAAGGACGGCGTGGTGTTCACGCCGGCACCGAACGGCACATTCCTGTCGGGCATCACCCGCTCGCGCGCCATCAAGCTGCTGCGCGAGTCCGGTACCGAAGTCGTGGAAAGATCCCTCTCGGTGGCCGAGTTCATGGATGCCGACGAGATTTTTTCGACCGGCAATCATTCCAAGGTGGTGCCGGTGATCCGCATTGAGGATCGTGAATTGCAGGCCGGACCGGTCGGCCGCGCCACGCGGAAACTCTATATGGATTGGGCCCATGGCTGAGTGGCCAGGCGGCTGCGGAGGCCACTGAAGATGAGCAACAGACGCAAACATTCCACCGGATCCCCGTTCGAGAAGGCGGCGGCCTATTCGCGCGCCGTGCGGCAAGGCCCGTTCGTGCATGTCGCGGGAACCACCGGCTATGATTACGACGCCATGCAAATGCCGGCTGATGTTGCCGACCAGGCGCGCAACTGCTTCACCACGATTGCCGCCTCGCTGGCTGCGCTCGACGCAAGCCTCGCCGACATCGTCCGGGTCCGGTATTACGTCACCAAGCCGGAGTATTTCGAGGCCGTGGCACCGGTGCTGGCCGAGCATCTGGGTGGTATCGATCCGGCCGCCACGATGATTGTCTGCCAGCTGATCCGGCCGGAAATGCTGATCGAGATCGAAGTCACAGCGCAGGTGGCCTGACGCCGCCATCAGTGAAGTGTTGACCATGCACCGGCGCAAGGCACATCTCGTGCGCCGCTCTTTCACTCTGTGGTTGCCTTGCTGCCACGAATCCCCTTCAGTGGCATTCCGGGACGGCCTTCGCCGTCGCTGTCGTGGCGACCCACTTGTCACCCGTCAGAATTTACGCAGGATTCAGTCTGCCTGAACCAGGGAGAGCCCCCACGTGTCGCAAACCTACCAGCCGGTCCTGGCTGCTCTGTGGATGGCCGGATCGATTGTGTCATTTTCGGCCATGGCCGTTGCCGGCCGCTACGTCTCCTCGGTGCACACGACCTTCGAGATCATGGCGTCCCGCTCCTTTTTCGGCCTTGTCATTGTGCTGGCGCTGGGGTTGGCCAGCCGCAGGCTTGGGGAGATCCGCAGCGAGCGGCTGAAACAGCACTTCTTCCGCAACCTGTTTCATTTCTCCGGACAAAACCTCTGGTTTTTCGCGCTGGCGAGCATACCGCTGGCCCAGGTGTTTGCGCTTGAGTTCACCACGCCGATCTGGGTGATCGTGCTCAGCTTTGCCTTTCTGGGCGAACGGTTGACCGGAGCCCGCATGCTGGCGGCCGGGCTTGGATTCGCCGGCATTCTGATTGTCGCCCGGCCCGATTTCTCCACCCTCGAACCGGGACTGATGACAGCCGCTGCCTCGGCGATCTTCTTTGCCGCGACCATCATCATGACCAAAGCGCTGACGCGGCAGGAGAGCATCGTCTCGATCCTGTTCTGGCTGACCGGGCTTCAACTCTGTTTCGGCGTTATTGCCGTGTCGTTGCAAGCTACGGTCGCCTGGCCGACGGCGCAGACACTGCCCTGGCTGCTGATCATCAGCGTTTGCGGCCTGATGGCGCATTACTGCCTGACCACGGCCTTGTCCTTGGCACCGGCGAGCTTCGTGATGCCGATCGACTTCACCCGGTTGCCGCTGATCGTGCTGGTTGGCATGTGGCTGTTTGCCGAGCCCGCCGACACACTGATCCTGCTTGGCGGCAGCGTCATCATTGTCGCAAACTGGATCAACCTGCGCGGCGAAAACCGCTCAAGGACCAAGCCCGCTGCGGTCTAATTTGGGAGAAAAGCATGGGGCAGAAGTGGTGCCGCTTGCAGGACTCGAACCTGCGACCCCATCATTACGAATGATGTGCTCTACCACCTGAGCTAAAGCGGCGTCCGTTCCCATTGATGCGCAGGCTTGGCGGTTGAGGCCGCACCCTCGGGATGAGGGCAAATACCGCGATTGCCGGCCGATTTCAAGTCAGCAAATACATCGGGCTTTTCTGGATCAGGCGGACAACTCCCGCAGTTCCGCCTTGCCCGCTGACTCCGCCCTTCTCACGCATCCTGTGCCGGACCGTCCCTCAGACGGTGGTTGCTTGATTGCCAAGCGGGTCGGGGCCGTATTGATTGGCGCCGTCGGTCCCTTTGTGCACGAACCACCAGAGCAGCACCAGAAAACCGATCAGCGGGATCAGGATCAGCAGCAGCCACCAGGCGGAGCGGTCTGTATCGTGCAACCGGCGCGCGCCAACGGCGATTGACGGGAGGAGAATAGCCAGGCCAAAAATCCCGGACAGCACCTGCGCATTTCCAAACAAGACCCCGTCAATCAGGCTCAGAATAACATTTGCAACAAAGGCAAACAAAAAGAACCACCAGTATTCCGACCGCCGCGCACGCCCCTCGACCGTCGCGTATTTCTGGAAACAGGTTCTGACCGCCGTTTGAAAGTCCATGGTGAATCCCCTTCCTGCGTCTCAATCCGAAAACTTGACACCAAAGTGGGGCATATGTCCAGTTTGCAGGGCCCTTGTCGGCGAGCCGACAAGTTGTCGCGGCGGCGGCGCACCGCCAGTTGGAGCCCCTTCACATGAAGAGGCCGCCGGCGCCGCTACAGCGCCAAGCGGTCGCGCGTGGCCTTGTATTCCGTTTCGAGCCGGTCAACGAGATCAGCCACCGGACCAATCTTCTTGACGGCACCGATACCCTGACCGCAGCCCCAGATTTCCTTCCAGGCCTTGGGGCCGGATGTGGCGCTGTCGAAATCCATCTTGCTCGGATCGGCTACAGGCAGATTGTCCGGATCCAGGCCGGATGCCGCGATCGAGGGCTTGAGATAATTGCCGGGAATGCCGGTGAAATAATTGGAGTAGACGATATCCTTGGCAGCACTTTCGACGATCATCTGCTTGTAGTCATCGGCGGCGCGAGCCTCGTCGGTGGCAATGAAAGGCGAACCGATATAGGCCATGTCGGCGCCCATGGCCTCGGCGGCAAGCACGGCACCGCCAGTCGAAATCGCGCCTGACAACAGCAGCGGCCCGTCAAACCATTCACGGATTTCCTGCACCAGCGCAAACGGCGACAGCGGTCCGGCATGGCCACCAGCACCAGCGGCGACAGCAATCAGGCCGTCGGCGCCCTTGTTGATGGCCGAATGGGCGTGGCGATTGTTGATGATGTCGTGCAGCACGATGCCGCCATAAGAGTGAATGGCATCATTGACCTCCGGCACGGCGCCAAGCGAGGAGATCACCACCGGCACCTTGTATTTGACGCACATCGTCAGGTCGTGCTCGAGCCGGGCATTGGACCGGTGCACGATCTGGTTGACGGCGAAGGGAGCTGCCGGCCGGCCTGGGTTTTTTGCGTTGTGATCGGCGAGGCCTTCGGTGATTTCGGCAAGCCACTCGTCAAGCTGGGCTTCGGGCCTGGCATTGAGCGCGGGGAACGAGCCCATGACACCGGCCTTGCACTGGGCCATGACAAGCGGTGGATGCGAAATGATGAACAGGGGAGCGGCGACAACCGGAAGCCGGAAACTGTCCTTGAGGACGGCGGGAAGGGTCATGAGGCCTCGCAAATCAAAGTGACGTTTACGCAAACGTCAATTTGCATAGCAGAGCCGACTGAACCTGAAAAGGCTTGACTTGGACCCGAACGCCCCGGCGGCACCGGCCTGTCGGTTCAGGCCACGCTTGAGTTTTGCCGGGTTAGCAGATACGCACAGCATAGCGGAAGGGGCCGGCGGATCGTGTCCGTGCGACCCCGTCCCGTCCGATCCCGATTTGAGTTTGCCCGGAACGGAACAAGCCGGGCGTGAATGATCCGGCCTGGCTGCAGCCAGACCACGCGGCACGGAGACAGAGTTTGACCGGCATGGAAGCGGCAATTCGCGGAGCCTTGGACAAGGCCGGCATACCGGGCGCGCAAGCGCGCCGCCGGATTTATGATTCCGCCCGGGCGGCGCTTGATCGCAGTCTCGAGCGCCAGGAGATTTCAGATCCGCAGCGGATTGATGATCACCGGCAGAAACTGGAAATGCTCATCGCCAGCATCGAGGCCGAGTGGACACCACCGGGCGAAGCTGCTGCGCCGGCTGCCACTACGTCCTCGGTTCGGGACTGGCATGAACCAGCCCCGGACTCGACAGAGACGGATCAAGCCACATCATACCGGCCGGTGTATGATACATCGGAAGCCCTCGGACCGGAGCATAACGGACCGGATCAGCTTGCCGGTTCCTGGGGCAATGTTGAGCCATCGGCAGAGATTCCGCACCAGCCAGCGCCGGCTGTCGATGCCGTTTCGCATCAAGCTCCGCGGCCGGATGCGGCGCCTGGCGACGCCAATCTGGATTTTGTGCCCGACGCGAGCGACCATGGGGCAGCGGCGATCCCTGCACGCGGCCTGGCCGGCAATCTTGCGCCACATATCGAGGCTGCGGATTTCGGTTCAGCCAAGCGATCCGCATCCGCAAACAAAGTCAAGATTCCCGGGCCGCTCAAGCAAAAGCGGCGGCGGCCGGTGTTTGCCTCGATTTTTTCGGCGGCGGTGATGTTGTCGTTTCTCGGCATCGGTGTCTGGTGGCTGATCGAAAGCGGGGCGATGAAGAGCGCAGCGGAACGCGACACCGGGGTTCCCAACCCGCCCCCCTCGCTCAGCCGTGACGATTTTGCCGGTGGACCTCAGCAGCTCAATCCGGGTGCAGGCTTTTCCGGCGAATGGGCCAACGTCTTCACACCCGGTCGTGACGGTGAGGCGCTGGCTCGCAGCGATGCCCGTGCCGAGCTGATCGACGAAGCCGAGGGCACTGTGCTCAGAATCGTGTCCGGATCAGGCGACGAAGATGGGGAAGTGCTGATTCCGCTCGGCGCCGAGGTCATGCAGGCACTCGCCGGTCGTCAGTCGGTGCTGGCTTTGACCGTGCGCGCGGCGACGCCGGAGCCGACCCAGATCTATGTCAAATGCGCGTTTTCGGTTCTCGGCGACTGCGGACGGCGCCGTTTTGATGTCACCTACGACACCATCGATATCCTGTTCAGCCTCGACTACGACCGGGCGCTGGCGCCCAACGAGGCTGGCAATCTGGTGATCAACAGCGACATCTCCGGCGGCGGCAAGGGGATCGATTTGCTGGCGGTACGGATCAAGCCGCTCAGCTGATCCGGCCAGATCGATCAAGGTCGCTGGATTTTTCAAACATTCACCTTACCAAAAACCGCCCGCTTTCCAGCAGGCGGTTCTTTGCATCAGCGAGCCGGTCAGTTGACGTCGGTGACACGCAGATAAGGCCGGATCTCGTCCCAGCCCTGGGGGAAAATGTCCTTGGCGTCCGCATTGGAAATCGATGGCGGAATGATCACCTTGCCGCCCGGACGCCAGTCCGCCGGCGTCGCGACCTTGCTGGCATCAGCCAGTTGCAAGGCGTCGATGACGCGCAGGATCTCATCGAAATTGCGGCCGACATTCATCGGGTAAGTCAGGGTCAGGCGAACCTTCTTGTCCGGATCGATGATGAACACCGAGCGGACGGCCGCCGTGGTGCTCTCATTGGGATGGATCATGTCGTAAAGCTGGGCCACCTTGAGAGCCTTGTCGGCGACAATCGGGAAGGTCAGCGTGGTATCCTGGGTGTCGTTGACATCCTCGATCCAGGCCATGTGCTCCTCGACGCCATCGGTCGACAGACCTATCGGCTTGACATTGCGGTCAGCGAACTGATCCGAGAGCTGTGCCGTGCGCCCCATTTCCGTGGTGCAGACGGGCGTAAAATCAGCCGGGTGGCTGAAGAAGAACGCCCAGGACGAGCCGATCCATTCGTGAAAATCAATTGGTCCGTTGGTGGTGTCGGCTTTGAAGTTCGGCGCAGTGTCGCCAATGCGAACGCTCATGGTGATGTCCTTTCTTGGGGGTGGGGATCTGTCTCAGTTATGTGTGCATTTTCTGCAGTGATTTCAATTATCGCCTGGTGCTGACTCAAGAAAACCTTGCCGCTGAGATGGTCGAGAAAGTCACCGCGGCGAAGCCTGTCCATCACTGGGCCCTTGACCTCGCTCAGATTGAAGCTGACGCCCAACGCCCGGAGACGCGCGTTGATTGCCTCCAGCGATTCCAGCGCGCTCATGTCGATCTCATTGACCGCCGGGCACATCAGCACCACGTGCCTGAGATGCGGGCGGGCGGCAACCATGTCGTAGAGACTGTCCTCGAGATAACGGGCGTTGGCAAAGTACAGGCTTTCATCAACCCGCAGCGTGAGAATCGTGTCATCGATCTCGACCTTGTGCCGATTGATGTTGCGGAAATGCTCGGTCCCCGGCACACGGCCAACCACGGCCATGTGCGGCCGCGACGATTTGTAAAGATGAATGAGAATGGAGATCAACACACCGGCCGTGACGCCGATCTCGACTCCGAAGCCGAGGGTCAGCAGGATGGTGACGCTGACGGCGGTAAAATCGGCGCGCGAATAGAGCCATGTCTTTTTCAGGATCGAGAAATCCACCAGGGACAGAACCGCGACAATGATGGTGGCGGCGAGCGTTGCCTGAGGCAGATGGTAGATCAATGGCGTGAGCAAGAGCGCCGCCACCATCAGGCCGACAGCGGTGTAGGCGCCGGCAGCCGGGGTCTGCGCACCAGCATCGAAATTGACCACCGACCGGGCAAAGCCGCCGGTGACCGGGTAGCCCCCGGTCAGGGCCGCGCCAACATTGGCCGCGCCAAGGCCAATCAGCTCCTGATCAGGAACGATGCGCTGGCGTTTGCGGGCGGCCAGGGTCTGGGCGACCGAAACCGATTCAACAAAGCCGATAATCGAGATCAGGACCGCAGATCCAGCAAGTGTGGCCCAGAGGTCGAGCGAGAAGGACGGCAGGGTCAGCGGCGGCAGACCTTGCGGTACGTCGCCAACCACCCGTACACCGGCAGTTTCGCTCAGATCGAAAGCCCAGGTGACAAGAGTGGTCAGAACCACGGCTGCCACCGGCCCGGCCTTGGCCAGAACCCCTGCCAGCTTGGGGTTCATGCCGGTTGCCAAAAGCAGCGGCAACAATCCCTTTCTCACCCAGAACAGGAAGGCCGTGGCGATGGCGCCGATACCCAATGTAGTCCAGTTGACCTCGCCGATATGCTCAAACAGCGACATCAGCAGCTCCGGCAGATTGGCGCCACCGGCAGAGATACCGAGTAAATGCCGCAACTGGCTCATGGCGATGAGAATTCCAGTGGCGGTGATGAACCCCGCAATCACCGGGTGCGAGAGAAAATTGGCGAGAAAGCCGAGCCGGAACACACCCAGCAGGATCAGGAAAACGCCCGACAGGAAGGCAAGTGTCACCGCGGCGACCAGCAACTCGGGCGAGCCGGGTTCAGCCAGTTTGCCGATTGCCGCCGCGGTCATCAGCGAAACCACGGCAACCGGCCCGACGGCCAGCGCCCGGCTGGTGCCGAAGATCGCATAAAGAATGATGGGGGCGATCGAAGCGTAGATCCCGGTCTCGGCAGGCAGTCCGGCAAGCAGGGCATAGGCCAGGGATTGCGGGATCAGCATGATGGTGACGATCACCGCAGCGACCAGATCATTGCCAAGCGCATCGCGGTCATAGCGGCGGCCCCAATCCAGAACCGGCACATACCGCGCCAGGCGATCAACAATGGCGGATTTGTCCAACATAAGTGTCCTTGGCTGCAGCCGGCTATCGGGGTTTAGGCAGCGACCGTCAAATGACAGCGCCGGTAGGTGTCGGATCAGGATTTTGCGGTCCGGGATCCGGTTCAGGCAGCAGCGTCAAAACTGCCAACGCCTGGCCGCGCGCGCGGGTTCCTCTCGCGCCCGTGTCAATTGCTTCCAGCCACGCTCAGAGCTTGTTGATGGGTACTTTAAGCATGGCTTGACCATCCCCGTCGGTGGGAATTTCGCCGGCGCGCATGTTGATCTGCAGCGACGGGATGATCAGTCGCGGCATGGCCAACTGGCTGTCCCGCTCGGTGCGGAACTTGATGAACTCCTCGCGGCTCTTGCCGCCGCCGACGTGGATGTTGTGAGCCTTCTCGTCGCCAACCGTGGTTTCCCATGCGATGTCACGGCCATTCGGGCCGTAGTCATGGCACATGAACAACCGCATCTCGTCCGGCAGAGCCAGAACTTTCTGAATCGAATCGTACAGAACGCCGGCATCGCCGCCGGGAAAGTCGGCCCGCGCCGAGCCACCGTCGGGCATGAACAGGGTATCGCCGGTAAAGGCCACATCGCCTATCACATGCACCATGCAAGCCGGCGTGTGACCCGGCGTGTAGATGGCAAAAGCCATCATCTTGCCGATCTGATAGGTGTCACCATCCTCAAACAGGGCATCGAATTGCGAGCCGTCACGCTGGAACTCTGTGCCTTCGTTGAAAATCTTGCCGAAGGTGTCCTGCACGACCATGATCTTGTCACCAATGCCGATCTTGCCGCCAAGCTTCTGCTGAATATAGGGGGCAGCCGAAAGATGATCAGCATGGACGTGGGTTTCGATGATCCATTCGAGCTCGAGGCCATTATCCTCGATCCAGGCAATCATCTTGTCGGCATGACCATAGGTGATCCGGCCGGCGGCATAATCGATGTCCATGACGGAATCGACGACCGCGCAAGCGTTCGACGCCGGGTCCTTGACCACATAGCTGATGGTGTTGGTGTCGGGATCAAAGAAAGCTTTCACCTCGGGGGTGACCGACATGTCCACTGGGTAATTCGACATTGCAGCATCTCCTCTGTTCATGTCGTCTGTTTGTCTTGCCGCTTGATGCAGCGCGTGAGACCGGGGCGCCGCCAAGGCGACCTGGAGGCGCGGTTAAAATGCCTTGGCCGGCTTGTGCCGCAACGTGTCCAGAGTGCGGGCCAGAACGATGCCGATGATCATGGCACCGACAAAGGCGATCGCCGCGACGCCGCCAAACCCGAGGGCGGGAATGGCGCCACCCGGACAGAAACCGGCGATGCCCCAACCAATGCCGAAGGTGGCCGATCCGGCAATGAGCCGCGCATCGATGGTCTTGTTGACCGGCAGGTGGAACTCCGCATCGAACATCGGCCGCTTGCGGGTCCCGAATACCAGGATGTAGCCGAGAGCGGTGGTGACCAGTGCGCCGGCCATGACGAAGATCAGGCTCGGATCCCAGCTTCCGGCAACGTCGAAGAAATTGAGCACCTTGGCCGGATTGGCCATGCCGGATATTGCGATGCCGACACCAAAAATCGCGCCGATGATGCCAGAAACTATCAGTTTGCGCATGGTTCAGATCCCCGCAACATGACGGACGAGATAGACTGTCAGGCCTGCCGCCATCATGAATGTGACGGTGGCTGCGATTGATCGTGGCGACAGCCGGGCCATGCCGCAGACACCGTGACCCGAGGTGCAGCCGGCGCCATAATAGACGCCGACACCGACGATCACACCGCCAAACACCAGGAGCGGCAGCGACACCGGAACCGCGTAGGCAATCTCTCCACCGGCCGCGAGAAACAGCACCGGGCTTAGGATCGCGCCTGCGAGAAAAGCCATGCGCCAGGCCCAATCGCTCGAAAAGGGCGGGACGATGCCGGCCAGAATGCCGGTCATGCCGGCAATGCGGCCATTCATCGCCATTAACAATGTCGATGCAATGCCTATCAGGATACCGCCGGCCAGCGACATCCACGGCGTGAATTCTGTTTCCATAAAGCTATCCCTTGCGAATGGCGTTCTGCATGCGGCGGCGTTGCGCCACGCCCTATATATATAAGCGAATCCCCATATTCAAGACCTTTTATGTATCAGCCATTGGCAACGACAAAAGCGCCACCCTGCGGCGGCCTGCTTCCGCATCAAGCCAGCCGGCAATCGGGATTGCCGGCTCATTTTCAGGCTCCGGCTTGCGGACATCGGGATGCAGGGCCTAGTCCGGGGTGTGATCACCGGAGCCGATGACATGACTGCTCGATCTCACGATCAGCCGGTCCGGCGCGTGCACGATGGTATGATCCTTGTTGGGATAGGGCAGGCTTGACAGGAAGTGCTTCATGCAATTGATCCGGGCGCGTTTCTTGCAATCCGACTTGACGACGGTCCAGGGGGCGTCGGCTGTATCGGTATGGAAGAACATCGCTTCCTTGGCGTCGGTGTAATCGTCCCACTTGTCAACCGATGCCTTGTCGATGGGCGACAGCTTCCACTGCTTGAGCGGATCCTTCTCGCGCCGCTTAAAGCGCCGGAGCTGCTCGCCCTGGGTGACCGAAAACCAGTACTTGAACAACAGGATCCCGGAGCGCGACAGCATCCGCTCGATCTCGGGCGCTTCGCGCATGAACTCAAGATATTCGGTCTGCGAACAAAACCCCATGACGCGCTCGACACCGGCACGGTTGTACCAGGAGCGGTCGAACAGCACCATTTCACCAGCCGCCGGCAGATGCTCGACATAGCGCTGGAAATACCATTGGGTGCGCTCCCTGTCCGTCGGTTTGGCCAGCGCCACGACACCCGCCGTGCGCGGATTGAGATGCTCCATGAAGCGCTTGATGGTGCCGCCCTTGCCCGCCGCGTCGCGGCCCTCAAACAACATCACCACTTTCTGGCCGGTGTCCTCGATCCAGCGCTGGGCCTTGAGCAACTCGACCTGCAGCTTTGCCTTGTCTTGTTCATAGGCCATACGGCGCATCTTGGACTTGTAGGGGTAGACGCCCTGCTCGAACAATCGCGCGATCGCGGCTTCGTCCTTGCGGATCTCGACGGCGCTCAACTGTGCCGGTTTGGCCGATGGATGCGGTCCACCACCATCAGCGGCGGCGTCAGGCGTGGCGTTTACGCCATTGGTTTTCGCGTCCCGTTGGCTGGTTGTGTCGTCCATTCAGTCTCTCCACTTCAGAAAATCATTGTGCCTCAAATGCGCGCCGACGGCCATCACCGGCGTCAAGTGACGGCACAAAACAGGATTTTCGCGAACTGTCGCGGGTCAGATGCGTTTGCGCTGGTCGAGGACATGGACCAGCAGGCCGGCAAGCAGCCCCCAGAACGCAGCGCCGATGCCGAAGGCTGCAACGCCCGAGGCAGTGACGGCAAAGGTGGCGGCTGCTGCGAACCGGGTCGCCTGCGCCTCGAAGGCCGACACCAGGGCGCCGATCAGCGGCGGGATCAGGGCCAGACCCGCCACCACCGCGATGATTTCCGGCGGCATCGCCAGAATGGCCGGAACGATGACCGGGCCCGACAGCCCCAGCGTCGTCCAGACCAGCGCATACACCACACCGACCTTCCAGCGCTGGCTGCGATCGGGATGAACGTCATCACCGAGGCAGATTGCTGCAGTGATGGCCGCCATGTTGATCGTATGAGCGCCAAACAAGGCGAAAAACGACGACAAGACGCCGGTCACGCTGAGCGCTTCGGTCACCGGCGGTTCATAGCCATTGGCGCGCAGCACGGCAAAGCCCGGAAGATTCTGCGACGCCATGGTCACCAGATAGAGCGGCAGTCCAAGGCCCAACAGGGTTGCGGGATCGAAATGCGGTGCGATGAATGTCAGCAATGTCCACTCAACGCCGATGGAGGGAGGCGGCGCGCCGCCATAGCTGAAGGCAATGACAAGCCCGGCCACAAGAGCCGCAAGGACCGCCATCAGCGGATTGACCAGCCGCACCAGCAGAAACACCGCGATCAGCGGCAACACCAGCACCGGCGCGCTGGCGGCGTGAAGCGCCACTGCCATGGTGAAAGGCAGCAGTACACCCGCCAGCATGCCCGAGGCGACACCTGTGGGGATGGCATTGACGGCACGGTTGAGTGGTCGAATGGCAGCGGTCAGGGTTATCAGCCCCCCGGCGAAGATGAACGCGCCGGCCGCCTGATGAATATCGACGCCAGTGGAGGCTGCGATTAACGCTGCGCCCGGTGTCGACCAGGCCAGAACCATCGGCACTTTTTTCCAACTGCTCAGCAAGGCCGAGCCGATGGCCTTGGAAAAACAGATCGCCGCCACCCATGATGCGGTCTGCCCGGCATCCGCACCGACGGCGGCAGCGGCGGCGAGCACCAGCGCAATGGTCGAGCCGTACCCGACAAGAGCGGCCACCAGCGCCGCGGAAATCATCGAAACAGGCAAGGATGTGCTCCGCAATTGGATGGACCAGGCGCGCGACTCGGCCGGACAAGAATGTGTCTAGTTCAGGGATTTCACCAGATGGGCAACCCGGTCAACCGCCATCCGGTAGCCTTGTGTGCCGCAGCCGGCAATGACGCCGTCAGCGCGCAGCGAGACATAGGAGTGATGGCGGAAATCCTCGCGCTTGTGCACGTTGGAGATATGCACCTCGATCACCGGCCCCTCAAAGGTATTGAGCGCATCGAGGATCGCCACCGAAGTGTGGGAGTAGGCGGCGGGATTGATGACGATTGCAACCGCCTGTTCGCGGGCCTCATGGATCCAGTCGATCAGCTGATGCTCAGCGTTGGATTGCAGGAAGCGAACGGCGAGACCATGCTCTCGGGCCTGGCTCGCGGTGGCCGCCTCGACATCGGCCAGGGTTTCACTGCCGTAAATTTCCGGCTGGCGCTTGCCAAGGAGATTGAGATTGGGTCCGTTGAGGACATAGATCGTGCCTGCCACCGGGTCAGCCTTTCGTTGAAAACCCCCTTGCGAGGGCGGTGCAAATTCCTAGCCTGCGCCGATGGCCGCGGCAAGCCTTGCGGCGCGGCCTGTATTTGACGGCAAGCCTCATTCCAGCCCGTAGGGTATGGTCTTGCGAATATTGGGGTCGACAATCAGGCGGCGCTTGAGCGGCGGCACGGCGCGCTGGTGGCAATTGCGCCGTTCACAAATCCGGCAGGACACGCCGATCGGTTCGAAAGCTTCGGCGCGGGCGAGATCGAGATCATCGGCATAGACCAGTTCACCGGCATGCGCGACCTCGCAGCCAAGCGCCAGGGCATAGGATTGAACCGGATCACGCCAGCCGCCGAAAGGCTTGGAGACCGCGGTGGCGAGACAGAGATAGCGCACGCCATCAGGCGTTTCGGCCAATTGCCTGATGATGCGGTTGGGTGTCTCGAAGGCCGAGTGGGCATTCCACAACGGGCAGGCGGAGCCGAAGCGGGCAAATTGCAGCTTGGTGGCGGAATGGCGCTTGGTGATGTTGCCGGCCTTGTCGACCCGCGCAAAGAAGAACGGCACACCCTTCTGGCCGGGTCGTTGCAGGGTCGAGAGCCGGTGCGCCACCTGCTCGAGGCTGGTCGAAAACCGGTCGGCCAAGAGCACCAGATCGTGACGCAGTTCCCGTGCCGCACCACTGAAGGCGCCATAGGGCAGCAGCGCGGCGCCGGCGAAGTAATTGGCCAGTCCGATGCGGCAGATGCCGGCGGCGTCGGCCGAGCGAAAGCGCGCCTGCTCGATGATCCGCCCGATCACCGCATCGTGTTGGATGAGGGCGATCTGACAGGCAATCTGAAACGCCTGCGTGGCAGCCGGGGTGCGCGGATTGAGCCAGAGCACGCGCGAAACCGGGTCAAAGCGGCGCAGCCCGCCATCCCCATCGCTGTGGCTGCCGCCCGGCTCATCGCCACCCCCGATCACCACCCGCACCCGGTGGCGGCGCTCGATGTGATCGGCCAGCGCCTTGAGACTGACGCCTCGGCTTTTGGCCAGTTCATGGCTCAGCGCCTCGCCTGCGAGATCAAGCTCGTGGATGTAGTTGTCGACATAATGGAAAAAGTCCCGCACCTCTTCATAGGGGGTGGGGTCGGTGAGCGCGCCGGAGCGTTCCAGCGTTTCATCAAGTTCGGCCAGCTGATCGCCGGACCGGCGCATGGCCTGATGCAATGACAGGAAGGCACGGGCAAAGGAGGGGGCATTCTGCACCACCAGCTTGACGTCGGTCAGCGATGGCTGCGCGCCGCCGGACACTGGATCGGCCAGCGCTTCAGCGACATCGGCGAGCAGGCGGTCGGTATCCTGATCGGACAGTGTGGTGATGTCGATGGAGAACGCTTCGGCCAGGGCCAGCAAGACCGTTGCGCTGACATGGCGCTGATTGTTCTCGATCTGATTGAGATAGCTGGTCGAAATGCCGAGCTTCTGGGCGAAGCCGGCCTGGGTCAGGCCATGCTCGCCGCGAATGGTGCGGATCTTTCCGCCGACGAAGAGCTTACGGGTTCGCATGAATATTCGCAACTTTGCAAAACTGCAGTTGCAAACATTGCTAGTGCAACATGCTTACGTTTTCAACCCTGTTGCACACCCGTCAATCAGGCTATCACTGAGTCTTCATTGTGTCAGGCAACCGGTAATGCCTGACAAGGGAAGGAGGCCTGTGATGCGCGATGTTATCGAAGAGGTTGAACACAGACGCGACCAGGCCCGGCTTGGCGGCGGCCAGCACCGGATCGATGCGCAGCATGCCAAGGGCAAGCTGACGGCGCGCGAGCGGCTCGACGTGCTTCTCGACGAGGGATCGTTCGAGGAATACGACATGTACAAGACCCACCGCTGCACCGATTTCGGCATGGAAGCCCAGATGTTTCCCGGCGACGGCGTGATCACCGGCTGGGGCACCATCAATGGCCGCCCGGTCTATGTGTTCTCTCAGGATTTCACTGTCTTCGGCGGCTCGCTGTCGGAGACGCACGCGGAAAAAATCTGCAAGGTGATGGATCTGGCGGTCCAGAACGGCGCGCCGCTGATCGGGCTGAATGATTCCGGCGGTGCCCGCATCCAGGAAGGTGTGGCCTCGCTCGGCGGCTATGCCGAGGTGTTCTGGCGCAACGTGCAGGCCTCGGGCGTGATCCCGCAGATCTCGGTGATCATGGGTCCCTGCGCGGGCGGTGCGGTCTACTCGCCGGCGATGACCGACTTCATCTTCATGGTCAAGGACACGAGCTACATGTTCGTGACCGGCCCGGACGTGGTCAAGACCGTGACCAACGAGATCGTCACCGCGGAAGAACTCGGCGGCGCCTCGACCCATACGAAGAAATCCTCGGTCGCCGACGGGGCTTAC
This sequence comes from Hoeflea sp. YIM 152468, assembly GCF_029210485.1. Classification (GTDB taxonomy): domain Bacteria; phylum Pseudomonadota; class Alphaproteobacteria; order Rhizobiales; family Rhizobiaceae; genus Hoeflea. Next base: position 125,977 of record NZ_JARGET010000021.1, on the reverse strand, counting down.
GACAATGATGTCGAGGCGCTGATCGAAATCCGCCGGATGTTCGATTTCCTGCCGCTGTCGAGCCGCGAAACCCCGCCGGTAATCCCGACGGCGGACGCGCCCGACCGGATCGAGAACGCGCTTGATACGCTGATTCCGGACAATCCGAACAAGCCCTATGACATGCGCGAGGTGATCGCCCGGGTTGGCGACGAGGGCGATTTCTTCGAAATCCAGGCCAACCACGCCAGAAACATCCTCTGCGGCTTCATCCGCCTGAATGGCTCGACCGTCGGTGTCGTCGCCAACCAGCCGATGGTGCTGGCCGGCTGTCTCGACATCGATTCCTCGAAGAAGGCCGCGCGGTTCGTGCGCTTCTGCGACGCCTTCAACATCCCGATCCTCACCCTGGTCGACGTGCCGGGCTTCCTGCCCGGCGTCAGCCAGGAATATAACGGCATCATCAAGCATGGCGCCAAGCTCTTGTTCGCCTATGCCGAAGCCACTGTGCCGAAGGTCACGGTGATCACCCGCAAGGCCTATGGCGGCGCCTACGACGTGATGGCATCCAAGCACATCCGCGCCGATGTCAACTACGCCTGGCCAACGGCGCAGATTGCGGTAATGGGGGCCAAGGGCGCGACCGAGATCCTCTACCGCTCCGAGCTTGGCGACCCGGACAAGATCGTCAAGCGCACCGCCGACTATGAGGACCGTTTCGCCAACCCCTTCGTCGCCGCCCAGCGCGGTTTCATCGACGAGGTGATCATGCCGCACTCAACCCGCCGCCGCGTGGTGCGGGCGTTCGAAATGCTCAAGACCAAGAAGGTGACGCAGCCGCTGCGCAAGCACAACAACATTCCGTTGTGAGGAGCCAGCACTTTGCCAACGGTGTTTGAATGGAAAGGCTGGAAATTTCTGTTCTACAGCCTCGACTACGCCGAACCGCCGCATGTGCATGTGCGAAAGGACCGGAAAGAAGCTAAGATATGGCTCGATCGCGTGGAGCTGGCCCGCAACCGGCGCTGCACCGATCACGAACTGGCAGCTTTGCTGCGGGTGACTGAAAAGAACAGTACAGATTTTCTGGAGAAATGGCATGAACACTTTGGAAATTGATCTGGAGCGGCTGGAGCCGGTGAGTGTCGCTTGTGATGCGACGCATCTGCATGTGACGCTCGGCGACGGAGTGATCATCACCACGCCGCTGTGGTGGTACCCAAGGCTTCTGGCGGCTACGCCGGAACAGTTGCGCCAGGTGGAGCTGTCTCCCTACGGCATCCACTGGCCAGCCATCGACGAGGATCTCAGTGTCACCGGACTGATCGAGGGGCGCAAGGCGCAAGGCGCTACCCCGCCAGCCGAAGCCGCAGAGTAAGGAACTGAAAATGAAGATCACACGTGCCGGATCGACGGCATCGGCCGGGGGGCCGGAGAATTATTTCACCGGCGCCGTCCGGCTCGACAGGCTGTTTGCAGCCGACGCGCCGGGCCGGGTTCAGGGCGCGGCGGTGACGTTCGAGCCGGGGGCGCGGACGGCGTGGCACACGCATCCGCTGGGGCAGACGATCATCGTCACCTCGGGGCTCGGGCGGGCACAACGCGAGGGCGGGCCGGTGGAGGAAATCCGGCCGGGTGATGTGGTCTGGTTCGCGGCGGGCGAAAAGCACTGGCATGGCGCCGCGCCCGATGTGGCGATGACCCATATTGCGATTCAGGAAGCGCTTGACGGTGTGGCGGTGGAGTGGCTCGAAAAGGTGGAAGATGCGGATTATCTCGGCTGAAGCCTTGCCGCGCACACGCTCACGGCATTTTGACCGGGGGGCCGGGGCGGAGAGCGGCTGCAATCGTTGGCCTTTCGGCCTATATGATCAGGGTGAGACATTTCTCGCCAGAAAGGATCAGATTTTATGACTGAAGACAACAAGTTCCCGCCTGAAAACAACCTGCCTGCCGGTTATGTGCCAGCGAAAGTGTGGGAATGGAAAAAGGGCCATGGCGGCCAGTTTGCCAATATCAACCGGCCGATTGCCGGACCGACGCATGACAAGGCCTTGCAGGTCGGCAAGCATCCGTTGCAGCTTTATTCGCTGGCAACGCCCAACGGCGTCAAGGTGACGGTGATGCTCGAGGAGCTTCTGGCGGCCGGCCATTCCGGCGCGGAATATGACGCCTGGCTGATCAATATCGGCGACGGCGACCAGTTCGGCTCCGGCTTTGTCGATATCAATCCGAACTCGAAGATCCCGGCAATGGTCGATCATTCGACGCCGCAGCCGACGCGGGTGTTCGAAAGCGGCTCGATCCTGCTCTATCTCGCGGAAAAATTCGACGCATTCCTGCCCAAGCAGCATCATGCACGCACGCAAGCGCTCAACTGGCTGTTCTGGCAGATGGGGTCCGGACCGTTCCTCGGAGGCGGCTTCGGCCACTTCTATGCCTATGCGCCGATGAAGATCGAATATGCCATCGACCGCTTCGCCATGGAGGTCAAGCGCCAGCTCGACGTGCTCGAGCGCCACCTCAAGGATCATGAGTACATGGCAGGTGACGAATACTCGATCGCCGATATGGCGATCTGGCCCTGGTATGGACGCCTCGTCAAAGGCGGAGCCTATGAAGCCGGCGACTTCCTCGACGTAACCTCCTACACAAACGTCAATCGCTGGACCGACCAAATCGGCGAACGCCCGGCAGTCAAGCGCGGGCGCATGGTCAACAAGACCAGTGGCGAGCTGTCGGAACAATTGCACGAGCGTCATGACGCCAGCGATTTTGCCCTGCGCACCCAGGACAAGCTGGACGCACAGAAGGAAGGCAAGGCCTGATGGCAAAACTGCCTGAAATGACCAAACATCGCGGAATCCCGTCCGGCCTGCCCGGCACGGGGTTCCAGTTCACCATCCGTCGCGCCAATCCGCGCGGCGTGACCGCGATCATCACCCGGCGGCGGATGGCCGACCGGACGGCGACGGAAAAGCTTGCCGACACGGCGTTTCTGCACGCGCTCTGGCACCGGTTCGGCGACGAACCGTTCGAGCGCGGCAATCTTGATGCGGGGCGGATCAGCTGGCTGTTCGGGCGCGAGATCGTGCCCGCAGAAGAGCCGTTCGATCCGCAATCCTACGTGGCCATGCTGCGGATCGATGAGCGCGTGGGGCGGGCGAGTTATCCCGCCGCATTCGAGGACGTGCTGGAAGTGTGAGGTGGCATGAGAACCTCTCCCCCCATAAGGGGAGAAAGCAATTTCGGTGGCTTAGCCGCAGGCTAAACGCCAGAAATTGCAAGAGAGGGGGTTGGGTTGACCGAGGACAGGCTGCGCAAATTTGCAAAAGCCATGCGGCACGATCCGACGGAGGCTGAATACGTGCTCTGGCAGTTGCTGCGAGCGCGCAGACTGGGCGGCATGAAGTTCAAGAGGCAGGAACCTCTCGGCCCCTACATCTGCGATTTCGTCTGTCACGAGCGGTTGCTGATCGTGGAAGCGGATGGATCGCAGCACATGAGATCGAAGCGCGATGCTGACCGGGATCGATACTTTGAAATGAAGGGCTACAGGACCCTACGGTTCTGGAACGAGGTCATACAGGAGAATATCGATGGGGTCGCAGAGCAGATCATTCAAGCAGCAGCGGGACGCTAGACCCCCTCTCTTGCTTTTTCCAAGCACTTGCTTGGGCACAGCCCGCGCAAATGCAGGAAAAGGCTTTCTCCCCCTCCAGGGGGGAGAGGAGCTATGATGTTTTCCAAGATCCTGATCGCCAATCGTGGCGAAATTGCTTGCCGGGTGATCAGGTCGGCACGGGCCATGGGCATTGCAACGGTTGCCGTCTATTCCGATGCTGACCGCAATGCGGAGCATGTGGAAATGGCTGATGAGGCCGTGCACATTGGCCCCTCGCCCGCCAACCAGTCCTACCTGATCGCCGAGAAAATCATCGCCGCCTGCAAGCAGACCGGCGCGCAGGCGGTGCATCCGGGTTACGGGTTCTTGTCCGAACGGGCCTCGTTCTGCGCGGCGCTGGAAGGCGAAGGCATCGCCTTCATCGGGCCGAAGGTCAAAGCCATCGAAGCGATGGGCGACAAGATCACCTCGAAGAAGATTGCCGCCGAAGCCGGCGTCTCCACAGTCCCCGGCCATATGGGCCTGATCGACGACGAGGCGCACGCAGCCAGGATTGCAGCCGAGATCGGCTATCCGGTGATGATCAAGGCGTCGGCCGGCGGTGGCGGCAAGGGCATGCGGATCGCCTGGAACGACGCCGAGGCGCGCGAAGGTTTCACCCGCTCGAAATCGGAAGCGGCAAGCTCGTTTGGCGACGACCGGATTTTCATCGAGAAATTCATCGAGGAGCCGCGCCATATCGAAATCCAGCTGATCGGCGACAGTCACGGCAACATTGTCTATCTGGGCGAACGCGAATGCTCGATCCAGCGGCGAAACCAGAAGGTGGTGGAGGAAGCCCCCTCGCCTTTCCTTGATGCGGCGACCCGCAAGGCCATGGGTGAGCAATCGGTGGCGCTGGCCAAAGCGGTCGATTACCAGTCGGCCGGTACGGTGGAATTCATCGTCGACAAGAACCGCGAGTTCTTCTTTCTTGAAATGAACACGCGGCTGCAGGTCGAACATCCGGTCACCGAGCTGATCACCGGCGTCGATCTGGTCGAACAGATGATCCGCGTGGCCGCCGGCGAGACGCTCGGCTTCTCGCAGGACGATGTGACGCTCACCGGCTGGGCAGTGGAAAGCCGGATCTATGCCGAAGACCCCTATCGCAATTTTCTGCCCTCGATCGGCCGGCTGACCCGCTACCGGCCGCCACAGGAGGGCACGGCCGATGGCATCACCATTCGCAACGATACCGGCGTCACCGAAGGTTCGGAGATCTCGATGTTCTACGATCCCATGGTGGCGAAACTCTGCACCTATGCACCAACCCGGCTGGAGGCGATCGACGCCATGGCCGACGCGCTGGACCGGTTCGAGATCGAGGGCATTGGCCACAATCTGCCGTTCCTGTCGGCGCTGATGCAGCATCCGCGCTGGCGCGAAGGGCGGCTGTCGACCGGTTTTATCGCCGAGGCGTATCCCGACGGGTTCGGCCCGGTCCCACCGACCGATGCAACGGTCGAGCGCTTCGCCATCGCAGCGCTTCTGCTCAGCCACATTCTGGGCGCGCGCAACGCTCAGATCTCCGGCGCCCGCTTCAGCCAGGCAGAAAGGCGCAGCCATGAAGACAGGGTGGTGCGCATCGCCGGTGAGGAAATCATCGGCCATATCGACGATGCTGCTGACGGCTACCTGGTGCGGTTGCCTGGCCGCGAGGCGATGCAGGTGTCAACCGACTGGACGCCGGGGGCGAGACTGGCGATTTTCAACATTAATGGTGAGAGCCATGCCATCAAGATTGAACCGGCGGACGCAGGGTGGCGGCTGAGACAACTGGGCGTCGATGTCCGGGTGCAGGTGTTCTCTCCCCGGGTGGCCGAGCTTGCCCGGCTGATGAAGGAGAAGGCCGCGCCGGACACTTCGGGCCTGCTGCTGTGCCCGATGCCGGGCCTGATCGTCTCGATCGCCGTCAGCGAGGGCGATGAGGTACAGGAAGGCCAGACGCTGGCGATTGTCGAGGCGATGAAGATGGAGAATGTGCTCAAGGCCGAGCGCAAGGGCATCGTCGCGCGCATCCCGGTGAAGGCCGGCGACAGCCTGGCCGTCGACGAGATCATCATGGAGTTTGCGAAATGAGCAGGACCACCCGCGACTGGCTCGAGCTTGCCACCAGGGATCTCAAGGGCAGGCCGATCGAGAGCCTCAACACCGAGACGCCGGAAGGCATCACGCTCAAGCCGCTCTACACGGCGGAAGACCTGCCCGAAAGTGCTGCCGCCGAGCTGCCGGGCTTTGCCCCGTTCACCCGTGGCGTGCGGGCGACAATGTATACCGGCCAGCCCTGGACGATCCGGCAATATGCCGGGTTTTCAACGGCTGAGGAATCGAACGCGTTTTACCGCAAGAACCTCGCAGCCGGCCAGAAGGGCCTGTCGGTGGCCTTCGATCTGGCCACCCACCGGGGCTATGATTCCGACCATCCGCGGGTCACCGGCGACGTCGGCAAGGCCGGCGTGGCGATCGATTCGGTCGAGGACATGAAGATCCTGTTCGATGGCATACCGCTTGGCGAAATGAGCGTGTCGATGACCATGAACGGTGCAATCCTTCCGGTGCTGGCGATGTTCATCGTGGCCGGCGAGGAGCAGGGTGTCGCGCGCGCGGCACTGACAGGCACGGTGCAGAACGACATCCTCAAGGAGTTCATGGTCCGCAACACCTATATCTATCCGCCCGAACCCTCGATGCGGATCGTTGCCGACATCATCGAGTTCACGTCGAAGCAAATGCCGAAGTTCAACTCGATCTCGATTTCCGGCTACCACATGCAGGAAGCCGGTGCGACGCTGGCGCAGGAGCTGGCCTACACGCTGGCAGACGGCATGGAATATGTCCGCGCTGCCCAGAGCAAGGGGCTCGATGTCGACGCCTTTGCCGGGCGGCTGTCGTTCTTCTTCTGCATCGGCATGAATGTGTTCATGGAAGCGGCGAAACTCCGCGCAGCGCGGCAGATGTGGTCGAAAATCATGACTGATTTCGGCGCCAAATCCGAACGCTCGAAAATGCTCAGAACCCATTGCCAGACATCGGGTGTGTCGCTGACCGAACAGGACCCTTACAACAATGTGGTCCGCACCGCGTTTGAAGCCATGGCGGCCGTGCTTGGCGGCACCCAGTCGCTGCACACCAATTCGTTTGACGAGGCCATCGCGCTGCCGACGGAATTCTCTGCCCGCATTGCCCGCAACACCCAGCTCATTCTGGCGCACGAGACCGGAATCACCAATGTCGTCGACCCGCTTGGCGGCTCCTATTATGTCGAGAAGCTGACCGCCGACCTGGCTGAAAAGGCCTGGGAGCTGATCGGCGAGGTCGAGGCGCTCGGCGGCATGACCAAGGCGGTCGAACAGGGCCTGCCGAAGCTGCGCATCGAGGAAGCAGCGGCCCGGCGGCAGGCGCGGATCGATCGCGGCGAGGATGTGATCGTCGGGGTCAACCGGTTCCGGCTTGATGACGAGCCGCAGGTCGATATCTTGAACATCGACACTGACAAGGTGCGCGCCGACCAGGTGGCGCGGCTGAAGAAAATGCGCGACAGCCGCGACGGCAAGGTGCATCAGGCCGCACTTCTGGAGCTGGAGAAGATTGCCGCGTCCGGCAAGAGAAACCTGCTGGCTGCCGCCGTCGAGGCGGCGCGGGCACGGGCTTCGCTGGGCGAGATTTCCGATGCGATGGAACGCGGCTTCGGCGGCCGCCATCATGCGCTGACCAAGGTGATCGGCGGCGTCTATGAGGACATCTATCACGATGATCCCGAGTATCTGGCAATCCGCTCGCGCATCGCCGACTACACCGCCGACAAGGGCCGCGCGCCGCATGTGCTGGTGGCCAAGATGGGCCAGGACGGCCATGATCGCGGCGCCAAGGTGATCGCCACGGCATTTGCCGACATGGGTTTCAAGGTCGATCTGACCGACATGTTCGAAACGCCTGCCGAAGTCACCGACAAGGCGATTGCGCTTGGCGTCGACGTGGTCGGCGTCTCATCGCTCGCAGCGGGTCACAAATCGCTGGTGCCGGACCTGATCACCCGGCTCAAGGACAAGGGCCGCGCCGATATCCAGGTGGTGGTCGGCGGCGTCATCCCCGAACAGGACTACGCGTTTCTGCGCGAAGCCGGCGTGGCCGAAATCTTCGGCCCGGGCTCGAATGTGCTGGATGCGGCCAATGCCGTGCTGGCACGGATTTCGGGGCTGAAGCGGAACGTGTGATGGGCTCGTCAAATCAGCCTGTCGAAGACCAAATTTTGTAAACACCCGCACCAAATAGGCCAATCGAAAGCAGGGTGGTAAACACTGCTGCGTGATTCCACCAAACCGCTTTGCTCCAAATCTGATCGTGTTTTATTCGATCTACCTGCAATAGAGCACTTACGTAGGTTTGGTTGGACAAGTACGAAATTAGACTAGTAATTACGGACAGACCCGCACCTACAGCAAAGAACACAAGGGAAGACACCGCGCCATCAAACAACTTCGACCTTTCCGCATCCATGTCTATGGAAAATACGCTAGCGATGAAGCCAAGTAGCGCAACACTTGCTCCGCCGTTAAGAAGGAGTAACGCTTTAATTCCCTGAGTCGACGCATCGATCGAGGCGTTCTCAAGTCGAGACAATCGTTCCTTGGTATGATCGTCCATGATGCAACTCCAATATTTCCAAATGCAAATTTTATATATGCAGAGAATCTGAACACCTAGATCTACGACACAAATTGTCTTGCAGATAGATTTTTGGCATTAATCCCCCCAGGTCCGCTCCAGCAGTGCGACCCAGTTGTTGCGGGCGATCTTTTCGATCAGGGCTTCGCCGTATTGTTGCTTGCGCATCTGCCCGATCAGCGCCTGCACGCCAGTCACATCGCCGATCACATCAGGCAGTTCTGCTCCATCGAAATCGGAACCGAAGCCGATGTGGTCCTCGCCGAGCTTTTCGAGCAGGTGATCGAGATGGCGCATCACCGGGTCCCAGCCGCAATCGGTCGCCTTGCGCCCGTCCTCGCGCAGGAACACGGTGGCGTAGTTGAGGCCGACCATGCCGCCCGACTCGCGGATCATCGCAAGCTGCCGGTCGGTCAGGTTGCGGGTCGAGGGGGTGACCGCATGGGCGTTGGAATGGGTGGCGACCAGCGGCGCGTCCGAGAGACTTGCGACATCGTCGAAACCCTTCGCGTTCAGGTGCGACAGGTCGATCATGATTTTCAGCTCGTTGCAGGCCCTGACCAGATTCCTGCCGGCATCGGTCAGACCGGGCCCGGTGTCGGGATCGCCGGGGAAGCGGAACGGCACACCGTGGCCGAACACCGTTGGCCGGCTCCATACCGGACCGAGCGAGCGCAGACCCATGGCGTGAAAGGCGTAAAGCGCGTCGAGATCCGGGCCGATGGCTTCCGCGCCCTCCATGTGCATGATCGCGGCAATGGTGCCGTCCTCCAGGCAGGCGCCCAGATCAGCGCTGGTGCGGCAGATTTTCAATGCCCCGGCCGATGCCCGCTCCATCCACATCAGATGTCCCGCCATTGCCAAAGCCGTGGCCTGGGTCTGGTCGGCGTTCATCAGCTCCGGCAGCGGCAGATCATAGGGCGGTGCATCCATCATCGCCTGATAATCCGGCGCCCCGTCGACTTCCGGCGACGGGATGTAAATGGCGAAAAAGCCGCCGGCAAAACCGGCCTTCTTCATCCGCGGCAAGTCAAGGTGGCCCTCCTGGCCCTGCTCAAGCCACAGGGCTTCCCGTCGCTCGGGCTCGCGCAGCAGGCGCAGCAGAAAATCATTGTGGCCGTCAATGAATGGCGTGGTCGCCATGGCAGGCTCCATCAGCGTTGCGGCGCGGGATCGCGGGTAAAACCCTCACTCGCCGTCAACAGGTTGCTCGTGTAGTCGTTTTTCGTGACGTGGTCCTTGAGGGCTTCACGGGTCAAGTGCTCGACCACTTCGCCCGACTGCATCACCACCAGCCGGTCGCACATATGCGATACCACTGCAAGATCATGACTGACCAGCACATAGGTCAGGCCGCGTTCGGCGCGCAACCGGTCGAGCAGGTTGAGCACTTCGGCCTGAATCGAGGCATCGAGTGCGGATGTTGGCTCGTCAAGCAGGATCACACTGGGTTCAAGGATCAAGGCGCGGGCAATGGCGACGCGCTGGCGCTGGCCGCCGGAAAGTTGATGCGGATAGCGAAAGCGGAACCCTGCCCCAAGACCGACTTCATCAAGCGCCTGTTCGACACGTTGCTCACGGCGGTCAAAACCGTGAATGGCGAGCGGCTCGGAGAGCACCCGATCGATGGTGTGGCGCGGATGCAGCGAAGCATAAGGGTCCTGGAACACCATCTGCACACGGCGATAGAACTCCGGGTCTCTCGGCGATGGCACTGCCTTGCCGGCAATACGCATACGGCCGCCGGTGACGGGCGCAAGTCCGCACAGCGCCCGCAGCACCGTCGACTTGCCGGAGCCGCTCTCGCCGACAATGCCAAAACTCTCCTCTTCGCAGACCGAAAGCGAGACGTTGCGCAGAGCCTGCACCACCCGTCCGCCGCTGCCAAAGGTGACTTCGAGATCCTCGATTTCGATGAGCGCCATCTCGATGTTTACTCCAGCCAGGCGTCATCGCGCGCCAGAACCGGCAGCGGGCGGGAGTCGCCTGTGATTGTGGGAAGACAGTTGAGCAGGCCGCGGGTGTAGGGGTGGCTGGCCTCACTCATTCTGCTGGCATCAAGCTCCTCGACCACCCGTCCGGCATACATGACCAGCACCCGGTCACAGAAGGTCGAAACCAGCTTGAGATCATGGCTGATGAAAATCAGGCTCATGCCACGCTGGGTGACCAGATTGTCCAGAATGCGCAGCACCTCGATCTGCACGGTCACATCGAGCGCCGAGGTGGGTTCGTCGGCGATCAGCAGGTCAGGCTCGGTCACCAGCATCATGGCGATCATGGCGCGCTGGCCCATGCCACCGGAGAGTTCGTGCGGATAGGCCGCCATCACGCGGTCGGGATCACGGATCTGGACCGCCTCGAGCATGGCCAGCGATTTGTCGCGCGCTTCCGACTTGCCGCCATGCAGCTTGACCGCCTCCATCAGCTGTTTGCCGATGGTCATCACCGGATTGAGCGAGAATTTGGGATCCTGCATCACCATCGACATGCGGGCGCCGCGCAAGCTTCGCCACTGTTTCGCAGTCGCATTGCGGAGATCCACGCCGTCGAACTCCAGCCGGTCCGCCGTCGCGGTTCCCGAGACGGGCGTGAGGCCAAGCAGGGCGCGTCCGGTCTGGGATTTGCCGGAGCCGCTTTCACCGACAATGCCCAGCCGCTCGCGGCCGAGGTTGAAGGAAACGCCGCGCACCACCTCGACCGGGCCCTGCCGCGAGGGAAATGCGATACGCAGGTTCTCGACGGACAGCAGCGGCTTCATTTCGCGGCCTTCGGATCGAGCACATCGCGCAAGCCGTCGCCGAGCAGGTTGAAGCCGAGCGAAACCAGGAAAATCGCAGCACCGGGCATGGTGGCGACCCACCAGTAATCGATGAGGAAGCGGCGTCCGCCGGCAATCATCGCACCCCATTCAGGTTGCGGCGGTTGCGCCCCCAGACCGAGGAAGCCGAGCCCGGCGGCGGTCAGGATGATGCCTGCCATGTCGAGCGTAACCCGGATGATCACCGATGACAGGCACAGCGGCGTGACATGACCCCAGATGATCCGCGCCGGCGAGGCGCCCTGAAGCCGGATCGCATCAATGTGCTCGGCATTGCGGATGGTCAGCGTTTCGGCGCGCGCCAGCCGGGCGTAGGGCGGCCACGACGTGATGGCAATTGCGATGATGGCGTTTTCGATGCCTGGTCCAAGGGCTGCGACAAAGGCCAGCGCCAGGATCAGTCTCGGAAAGGCCAGGAAAATATCTGTGATCCGCATCAGGACGATATCGAGCCAGCCGCCGAAATAGCCCGACGTGGTGCCAACCAGCAGCCCGATGGGCGTGGCAATGACTGCGACCAGCGCCACAACCATCAGCGTCAGACGGGCGCCATGGATCACCCGGCTGAAAATATCGCGGGCGAGGTCGTCTGTACCCATCAAATGGTCCATTGACGGCGGCAGCAGCCGCAGGGTCCGCAAATCGCCGCCGATTACCGGATCATAGGGTGCAATGACATCGGCAAAAATTGCGACAAACACCAGAAGCAGGACGATGCCGAGGCCGACCATGCCGAGCCGGTTCTTGGTGAAAGCAAGCCAGGTTCGCCATGCCTGCCCCAGACGCGCCTGTCGGCGGGAGGCTGGTTGCTCGCTCTGAAGCCATTCGCTCAGTCCCTGACGGGGCGCGTCGGCTGTCATGTGCGCCTCCTGACCCGAGGATCGAGCAAGGTGTAGAGAAAATCAGACAGCAGGTTCAGTCCCACAAAGATGATGCCAATCAGCAAGGTTCCACCAAGGACGGCGTTCATGTCGGCATTCTGCAACGAATTGGTCAGGTATTGTCCAAGGCCGGGCCAGGCAAATACGGTTTCGGTCAGCACCGATCCTTCGAGCAGGCCCGCATAGGACAGCGCGATCACCGTCACCAGCGGCACGGCTGCATTCCTGAGCGCATGCACCCAGATGATGCGCCATTCGGCCACGCCCTTGACCCGCGCGGTGACCACATATTCCTGCGCCAGTTCATTGAGCATAAAACTGCGTGTCATGCGCGCGATGTAAGCCATCGAATAATAGCCCAGGAGCGCCGCGGGCAAGGCTATATGGGACACCACATTGCGAAACGCGCCCCATTGACCCTGCATCGCGGTATCGAGCAGAAACAGTCCGGTTTTCGGCGTGAAGGCATACTCGTAGGAAATATCGATCCGCCCCGGACCTGCCACCAGTCCCCATTTGGCGTAAAAAACCAAAAGTCCGAGCAAGCCAAGCCAGAATATCGGCGCAGAATAGCCGACGAGCCCGAGAATCCGCACCACCTGGTCAACAAGCTTGCCTTGCCGGACCGCAGCCCAGACCCCGACCGGAACCCCGAACAGGGTGCCGATGATGATGCCGACGGTGGCCAGTTCAAGGGTCGCGGGGAACGCCCGGGCAATATCATCGATGATCGGCTTCTTGGTCAAAAAGCTCTCACCGAAATCACCGGTTACGGCTTTTTCGACATAGAGGCTGAACTGCACGTAGAGCGGCTTGTCCAGCCCCAGCTCAACAAAGACCTTGTCATAGGTCGATTGTGAGGCGCGGTCGCCGACCACGGCAAGCACCGGATCAACCGGGACCACCCGGCCGATCAGGAAGGTTACCACCAGCAAGCCAAAGATCGTGAAAACCACGGTCGCTGCCAGCCGCATGGCCTTGCCAAGTACGGTCGGAAGGGCGCGGTGGTGCCCTTCCGATGTTTTCATCGAAGCGGTCAACTACTTGGTCACCGCCTTGAAGGAGTTGTCGTTGAACGACGGGCCAACGATGAAACCTTCGACGTTCTTGCGACGGGCGAGAACCTCGATTTCCTGGAACATGATGACAAACGGTGATGTCTGCTGATGCTCCGTCTGGAGGTCGACATACATCTGCGCGCGTGCGCTCGCATCGGCTTCAAGCACGGCGGCATCAGCCTTGGCAGTCATCTCCGGGATATCCCAGGCATTGCGCCAGGCAAGCGGCTTGGAGGCCGCGTCATCGGAGTTGTCGGGGTTACGGGCGAACGTATCCGCGTTGGTATGCGGATCCTGATAGTCCGGGCCCCATCGACCGATATAGATGTCGTGGTTGCGGGCCCGGTATTTGGTAAGCGTCTGCTGCCCATCGCCCGGAATCAGTTCCATCGTGATGCCGGCCATGGCCATGGTCTGCTGGATGGCCTGGCCCATGGCAGTGATTTCGTTGGTGTTGCGGGTGTCCATGGTGACGGTGAAGCCATCCGCCAGTCCGGCTTCGGCCAGCAGTTCCTTGGCCTTGTCGACATTGAGCGAGAACGGGGTGTCCTCGAGGGCGCCGAGGAAGCCGCGCGGCAGGAAGGCCTGATGCGGGATCACCTTGCCCTTCATGATCGTGTCGGCGATGGTGGCATAATCGACCAGGTATTTCATCGCCTGGCGAACCTCGGGCTTGGCCAGTGTCTCGTTCTTCTGATTGAGGCCGAGATAGTAGATTGATCCCTTGACGCCGTCTTCGATAACGATGTCGGCATTGGTCGAAAGCGCCGCAATCTCCTCGGCGCTGACATTGCGGGCAATGTCGATGTCGCCCTTTTCAAGCAACAGACGCTGGGTCGCGGTTTCGGGAATGTGGCGGTAGATCGACCGCGCCATCGGCGGGGCTTCTCCCGAATAATTGTCGTTGCGCTCCAGCACGACGGCTTCGTTGGCGCGCCAGTCACGGATGCTGAAGGCGCCCGAACCAGCATAATTCGTCTTGAGCCAGTTGTAGCCGAAATCACCATCGGCCTCGTGGCTCTTGACCAGTTCGCTGTCAACAACAAACCCCACGGTCGCCGTCAGACAATAAAGCACCAAAGTGGGCGCGTAGGGCTTGTCCATCTCAAATTCGAAGCTCATATCGCCGGTCTTGCGGATCATTGCATCGACATTGTCAGGCGTGAAACCGAACTGACTGAGAATGAAGGCGGGGGATTTATCGAGCTTGATCACCCTTTGCAGCGTATACACCGCGTCCTCGGCGGTGATCGGGTTTCCGGAGGCAAATTTCATGTCCGGACGGATGGTGAAGGAGAAGGTCTTGCCGTCCTCGGAGATCTCCCATTTCTCGGCGATGACGCCAAAGATCTCGGATACGTCCTTGACGTTGTAGCCGACGAGGCCCTGGTAGGAGTTGCCGAGGATCTCGGAGGCGCTGAATTCGAACACTTCGGCCGGATCCAGGGTGATGATATCGTCGATAGCCCAAGCCTGGATGAGCGTGTCGGCAGGCGTTTCCGCCACGGCCTTCACCGGCGCAAAGGCCGCGGCTGTGCACATCAATGCCGCAGCCACAAGTTTCTGAACGTGTTTCACGATAAACTCCCTGTTGATTGTTCCCGATTGCATGTGTCCGGGCACCGGATTTTTCCATGTCACCCTGAAGGTTCAGCAATCTGGCCACAGCCCCATTGCACTGTCAAGCACGGCAGAAGAGCCGTTCTGCAGCCTATGATTGCGCCTTGCAGGGACCAGCCGAAAAATGCCGGATTTTGGATCCGTCTGAACACGCAGGTCTGATCAAGTCATCGATATTTTTATTCTATTTCGCGTCGATAACCGGGCTCGCAAAGCCTCATGCCCAGCCAGACTGATCGAAAGCAGTGCACGGGTTGGGCTGATCTGCCACAGCTTTCAGTGTCAGTGAAAGTTGCGGCCTTTCGGCAAGGCGCGGCGCGCCGCTCTGGCGGCCGCCAGCTCCTCATAATCCCGGCGCAGTTCGGGTGCGTCGCGGATCAGCTTGATGATGCGGGCGGCGGGCTTGCGATCACGTCCGCGCATGTCATCAATCGGGCGGCGCACCTCGTCGGCATTGGCAAGCCCACCCATCTCTGCCGCCGTGTCCGAGATCTGCGCCATCATCGGGGTGAGATCCTCGAGATACTCGGCCACCACATGGATGACGCCCTCCTCGTTCTGCAATTTGCCACGCACGCCGACGCAGCGGCTGCCGAGCACAATGGCGCGAAACCTTTCGAACACCTTGGGCCAGACGATGATGTTGGCGACACCGGTTTCATCCTCGATGGTCTCGAACACCACCCCCTTGGCCGAGCCCGGCCGCTGCCGGACCAGCACAAGGCCGGCCACCTTGACCATCCTGCCCGTGCGAATGTTCTGCAGGTCCGCGTTGAGGCAGCACCCCTTGCCCGCAAGCCGCTCGCGCAGGAACGACATCGGATGGGCCTTGAGGGAAAATGACAGCGACTGGTAATCATTGATCACTTGCTCGCCCAGCGGCATTGGCGGCAGATCGACATCGGGCTCTTTCTGCAGATCGTGGTTGTCGGCGACGGCAAACAGCGGCAATCGTTCGGCACTGGAAAGCGGATCGAGCGCCTTGACCGCCCACAGCGCGTCACGCCGGTTTAGCCCGATGGAACGGAAGCCATCGGCCTCGGCCAGTTGCTCGATCGAGCGGCGCGGCAGACCCGAGCGCGTCCACAGATCGCGGACGCTGTCATAACCTCGGCCGCGCCTGGCCATCAATTGCCCGGCTTCGGTTTGGCCAAACCCCTTGACGTGGCGCAGACCCAGCCGCACCGCGTGGCTGTGCTTCATGACCTCTTTCATGTCGCGATGCCGGCCTGACAGCGGCTGCGGGGCAGCATCCGGCTCCAATGTGGAATCCCAGTCCGAGCAATTGATGTCGACAGGGCGGACCTCGACGCCATGTTCACGGGCGTCACGGATAAGCTGCGCCGGCGCGTAAAACCCCATCGGCTGGGAGTTGAGAATGGCGGCGCAGAAAACATCCGGGTAATGGCATTTGAGCCAGCAGGAAACATAGACCAGGAGCGCAAAACTGGCCGCGTGACTTTCGGGAAAACCATATTCGCCAAAGCCCTCGATCTGGCGGAAACAATGCTCGGCAAAATCGCGCTCATAGCCGTTTGCGACCATGCCCTCGACCATCTTGGTCTGAAACGAGCCAATGGTGCCGACACGGCGGAAGGTGGCCATGGCGCGGCGCAGCCTGTCGGCTTCGCCCGGCGAGAAGCCACCGGCGACGATGGCGATGTTCATCGCCTGCTCCTGAAACAGCGGCACGCCAAGGGTCTTGCCGAGCACGGCGCGCAGTTCCTCCTTGGGAAAAGAAACCTTCTCCTTGCCCTGCCGGCGGCGCAGATAAGGATGGACCATGTCGCCCTGAATCGGGCCGGGGCGGACAATCGCCACCTCGATCACCAGATCGTAATAGCACCGCGGCTTGAGACGCGGCAGCATCGACATCTGCGCCCGGCTTTCGATCTGGAACACGCCGATGGTGTCGGCACGGCAGATCATGTCATAGGTCGATGTATCATTGTCAGGCAGCGAGGCCAGGGTTTCGCGGCGATCGTAATGGCTCTCCAGCAAGCCAAAAGCCTTGCGGATGCAGGTCAGCATGCCCAGTGCCAGCACATCGATCTTGAGCATGCCGAGGCTTTCCAGATCATCCTTGTCCCATTCGACAATGGTGCGGTCCTCCATCGCCGCGTTCTCGATCGGGATCAGCGAAGACAGCTTGTCGCGGGTGATGACGAAGCCACCGACATGCTGGGAGAGATGACGCGGAAAGCCGACGATCTGGGAGGCAAGATCCAGCATCTGCGCCAGGTGCTTGTCGGCCGGATCAAGCCCGGCGCGGCGGGCATCCTCGGCATCGACCTCGCGCGACCAGCCGCCCCATTTGGTGCCGGAAATGGCGGAAATCGCGTCATCGGACAGGCCGAACACCTTGCCGACCTCGCGGATCGCCGAGCGGGCGCGATAGGTGATGACGGTCGCCGCCAGCCCTGCCCGTTCGCGCCCATATTTCGCGTATATGTACTGGATCACCTGCTCGCGCCGCTCGTGCTCGAAATCGACATCGATGTCGGGCGGTTCGTTGCGTTCCTCGGAGATGAAACGCTCGAACAGGAGGTCGACCTTGCCGGGGTCGACCTCGGTGATCTCGAGGCAATAGCAGACGGCGGAATTGGCCGCCGAGCCGCGCCCCTGGCACAGGATGTCTTGCGAGCGGGCAAAGCGGACAATGTCATAGACGGTGAGAAAATAGGGCGCGTAGTCGAGTTTCCTGATCAGCCGGGTCTCGTGGGCGATGGCCTTGAGAACCTTTTCCGGCGCGCCGGCGGGATAGCGTTTTTTCAGCCCGAGGGCGGTGAGCTTTTCGAGCGCCTCCTGCGCCGGCAGCGGTTCGGGACCGAGTTCCTCGAACATCGGCGCATCGGGATATTGATAGCGCAGTTCATCGAGCGAAAACCGGATGCGCTTAAACAGCCTCGCCGCTTGCGCCACCGCCGCCTCATGGCCCGAAAACAGACGCAACATCTCGACATGCGGGCGCAGATGGCGTTCGGCATTGGCCTGCAACCTTGTGCCAGCCGTGGCCAGAGTCTTGCCCTCGCGGATGCAGGTCATGACATCCTGCAGCGGACGGCGCTCGGGCACGTGGTAGAGCACATCGCCGATCGCCACCAGTGGCAGCTCATGCGCGCGCGCCAGCCGCGCGATCTTCGCCATGTGACGCTGGTCGGCGCAGCCATAGGTCCGCGACAGGGCAAGGTGGAGATGATCCGGGAAGCGGCCACGCAACTGCTCCAGCACGCGATCATGCCCTGCCCGGAGCACGCCCGCAGGCGTGATCACCGCCATCAGCAGGCCTTCGCCGTGGGTGAGCAGATCCTCAAGCGTCAAATGGCATTCGCCTTTCGGCGCGCGACGTTTGCCGGTGGTCAGCAGTTCGCACAAATGGGCGTAGGCGGCCCGATTCTCGGGCCAGACCAGAATCTCGGGGGTGCCATCCATGAACACCAGCCGGCAGCCCGGCGCGAAGGCCAGTCCGGCTTCCTTGGCCGCCATATGGCCCCGGACGACACCGGCCAGCGAATTGCGGTCAGTGATGGCAATGCCGCCAAGGCCGAGCCGTGCAGCCTGCACCACCAACTCCTCGGCATGCGACGCGCCGCGCAGGAAGGAAAAGTTGCTGGCGGCGGCCAGTTCGACATAGGCTGGGCCGGATGCAAGCCGGGTCATGCAAAGAGCCCGTGCATGTACCAGCAAGGATCACTGGTTTCGCGTCCATACAGGCCGTGGCGGAACAACCAGAAACGATAGCCCTGGCGATCCTCGACGCGAAAATAATCCCGGCTGCGGGCGCCGCGGCCATCACGCCACCATTCGCAGGCAATGCGCTCGGGCCCTTCCGAACCGGCGACCTCGTAGGTCACACCGCGCCAGCGAAACTGCAAGGGCGGCCCGTCGGGCAC
Source organism: Hoeflea sp. YIM 152468 (assembly GCF_029210485.1). Classification (GTDB taxonomy): domain Bacteria; phylum Pseudomonadota; class Alphaproteobacteria; order Rhizobiales; family Rhizobiaceae; genus Hoeflea. The sequence continues at coordinate 107,393 of NZ_JARGET010000021.1, read as the reverse complement.
CTCGGCAATGGTCTGCATCAATTCGGGCCGGTCGAACAGGATCAGCGGGCGGGTGATGATCTCACGGGCGGCGGCCAGATCCGCTGGCTCGGCCAGCGCCGCATTGCCCGCAGCTGATCTTCGCGCCCCAGGACCGGGTGCACCAAGATGGGCGACCGGCTGACGGCCGAAACTGCGCTCGGGAATGTGCGTGTCGGCGAGCACAAAGCGCTGGACGCGATCCAGGCCGAGCCTAGCGCCGAGCCGGTCGATCAACGCATCGTGGCCTGCGTCAGTGGCATGGCCCGTCATCATTTCGGCCTGCACCCCCTCGAACGGATCGGCACGGACCACCTCAAGCCGCATCAGATCAAAGCCGAAGCCGGCATCAAGATCATCGTGCAGACCGGCAATGCGCTCCTCGAACAGCCGGAGAATTCTCTGCGGATCGCGCAACGGCCGGGCCGTCTGCAGGCTGAGCTCACTGACATGGCCATCAACCCGGAACAGTTTGAGCCGGCCGTGCCGCAGACCAAGGCCGCGCCGTTCCAGCGGCTTGATGATGCTGGAAGCCAGTGTCGCAATGACATGGCTGATCTCGTCCTGGTGGGTCAACGGTTCGGCAAAGCGGCGTTCGCTGGACAGCTCCGCCACCGGCATGATCGGCGAAATCGCCTCGGTCTCGCGGCCGAGCGCCTGATCAAGCCGCTGCATCACTTCCGCACCGAAACGGGCGGCCAGCGGCGCGCGCGGCAGGCTGGCAATGCAGCCGATGGTCTTGAGACCAACACGGCCGAGCGAGGCCACCAGGGCGGGTGACAAGCGCAGCCCGCTCACGCTCAACGGCAGCAGCGCCTCGCCATGCCCCCCCTCGGCAATGATCCGCGTCTGGCCGTAGCGCGCCATCGCCCAGGCGGCGCCCGGCGTATCGGCCAGACAGAGCCGGACGTGAAACCCCTGCGCCCGGAGCCGGGCCTCCAGATCGGCGACCAGTGCCGCCTCGCCGCCAAGCAGATGGGCGCAGCCGGTGATATCCATGAACAGGCCATGATCGCCGGGCGCGGCCGAGCCCAGTGCGACCAGCGGCGTATAGCGCTCGCACCAGCCGGCGATGCCCAACAACAACGCCCGGTTTCGTGCGTCATCGGTCTGGTGGCACTCGAGATCGGGCACCAGCGCACGCGCATCGCTGAGGGTCTGATTTGCCCGCACGCCGCGGGCGCGGGCAGCCTCATCCAGAGCGACGATGCGGATGGCGTTCTTGACCGTGTCGGTGACAACGACAGGGGGCGCCTCAGGATGCGCGTCCAAAATCCTGTCTGTGATCCAGGACTTGCCCCATCTTTTCCGATGGATCACGTCGGTCGGCAGCCGCGGAAAGGCGATCGAGAGAATGCGCTGGCGGGCTTGTGCGGGATAACGGGTCTGGAGCGGCATGGTTGAAACTTCTGACTTTCGGGTTCCAGGCTAAAAGCCATTGGCCGGTGCGTCCGGCGCGGTTGCGTTCCAGCGTGAGCGACAGCCGCAGTGCCCCCACGCCACGTTGATAGGTCTCGTCTGCTCCGGACATGTGAGTGTTTACCCGCCAGCGCGTTGCTGCAGCGCTGGCCTCCTCCTCGCCGCTCTGGCGCAGGATCAGCGCCAGCACACCGCTCTGACGCGCGCGCAGCATCAGCCGCCGTGTGGCGGTGATGTCAAAGCGCGCCGGATTGCCCTTGATCTGAAAGATCAGCGCCGCCAGTCCGGCGCAGCCCGCCGCCTCGTCAGCCGCCCACATGGCGCCCTGCAGATCGCACGGCTCGACAAATGTCAGGCCTGACGGATCAAGCCCGTACTGGGCAAGGCCGGCGGGGAAAAGCCCGCCGCCATCGCCGCGCGTGGCCGGATCGCTGACCCAGACGATGCTCCGGCGTCCGCCACGATCAGCTTGCATGGCGCGGGCCGCCAGCCCCAGCGCAAAACCTGTTGCCGCGCCGATGTCCCGCGCCAGCGGGCTGCGCACCTCGTGCAAGCCGCCGCAGGCCAACCCGCCCTCGAGATGGCGGTCAACGGCACTGGCGCCCAAGGCCAAGGGCGCAGACACCTGGTCAGCGCCCACCAGCGCCGCAGGACGGGACTGATGGGCCTGGGCCTCCTGCATACGGGTATGCGTTCTGAGAATATCCGTCGCGGTTTGCAACCTCGAGAGACTCATGTTCGATCCACAATGTTCCTGTTATGTTCCAGTAAACACCAGACTCGGTCCGGGAGTCAATCAGCGGATTTCAGGATGAACGCAGAGGCTCTGCACGGACGGCAAAAAATCCACCCGCCCTGCTGGAGCGTTTCAAGGACAGATAAAACGCCCTAGATCAGGATTGCGATGGACCGGCAATGATCACATCACCGCGCCCATCTGCCAGGGCACGAATTCGGCGCCGCCGAAGCCCAGTTGCTCGCTCTTGGTTTCCTCGCCGGAGGCGACGCGCAGGAACAGCTCGAAAATCTCGCGGCCCTTGGCCTCGAGGCTCACTCCATCAGAAATGATGTCGCCGCAGTTGATGTCCATATCGTCCGCCATGCGGCCATACATTTCCGAATTGGTGGCGAGCTTGATACACGGTGTCGGCTTGTAGCCCGAGACCGAACCACGCCCGGTGGTGAACGCCACCAGATTGGCGCCCGAGGCGATCTGCCCTGTCACCGAACAGGGATCATAACCAGGGCTGTCCATGAACACGAAGCCGCGCTCGGTAATGGGTTCGGCGTATTTGTAAACCTGGGTCAGCGGCGCGGTGCCGCCCTTGGCCACCGCACCGAGCGATTTCTCGAGGATGGTGGTCAGGCCGCCCTTCTTGTTGCCGGGCGAGGGGTTGTTGTCCATCTCGCCGCCGTTGCGCGCAGCGTACTCTTCCCACCAATGGATCCGCTCGACGATCCTGGCGCCGACTTCCGGCGTTACCGCGCGGCGGGTCAGCAGGTGCTCGGCACCATAGATTTCAGAGGTTTCCGACAGGATGGTGGTGCCGCCATGGGCGACCAGCAGATCCGACGCCGCGCCCAGCGCCGGGTTGGCGGTGATGCCGGAATAGCCGTCCGAACCACCACATTGCAAGCCGATCATCAGGTGTTCGAGGCCGGCCGGGCTACGGGTGATCATGTTGGCCGCCACGGCCATTTCCTTGAGCACCTCCAGCCCCCGCTCAATGGTCTTGCGGGTGCCGCCGGTCTGCTGGATCGTCATATAGCGAAAATTGCCGTCGGCGCGCATGCGGCCACGGCCGACAAGATCAGGCACCTGCATGACTTCGCAGCCGAGCCCGAGCAACAAAATGCCGGCAAAATTGGGATTGCGGGCATAACCTTGAAGGGTGCGGAACAGCGTGTCGTAGCCCTCGTCGCTGCCCGACATGCCGCAGCCGGCGCCATGGACGATCGGCACCACGCCGTCGATGTTTTCGAACTGGTCGAGCCAGCCCTGTTTCTCGGCCGCCTCGGCAATGAAGCGGGCCACCGAGCCTGAGCAGTTGACCGAGGTGAGAATGCCCAGATAGTTGCGGGTGCCGACGCTTCCATCGGCGCGGTGGTAGCCCAGGAAATGCCGCTGTTCGCAGGGCGAAGAAAGCGGCCGGACCTCGGTCGAAAACTCCTGCGCCTCGGCGTGGCCACCCATGCCGAGATTGTGGACGTGAACATGCTCGCCGGGCGCGATTGCCACGCTTGCCACGCCAATGGTCTGGCCATAGCGAATAACCTTTTCGCCTTCGGCAATCAGGCGCGTCGCGATCTTGTGGCCGCGCGCGACGGCGCCTCCAAGCGGCACGTCGAGGCCTGCAACGCTGGCGCCAGGCGCCAGATCCGCAAGCGCAATGATCACATTGTCATCCGGGTTGAGACGAATTGTCAGGGGAAGATCGATGGCCATGGGTGTCAACGCTTCTCGGTTGGTGTCTGCAACTTGGCGGAGCAATTGCTGCCCCTCTCTCAAGCTTGCGCCATCCAAATGCGTCATTCAGATGATTTTTCCACATAACTTCAACGGGTTGCAGCAATATTTACGCATTTATCCATATGCGGGAGGCGAGGCGAGCCGCAGTCCTGCCGGAAAACGACTTCATCTGACATGTTAATATGCCAGCCGCCAAGGATAGTCCACTGCCAGCTGTGGAAATTCTCTGCCACCCTGCCACCTCTTGCCGCGTTCACCGGTCCGCGCACCGGGGCGCCCCCGAAAGTTGCGGTATTGGACGGTCCTATGGTCAGACGTAGCGGAAGGTGAAGATCGTCCACAGGCCGCAAATTCCAAGCGGCCACCACAGCGGCGTGCCGAAGACATAGAGCCAGGCCATGAAGATGAAGGCGCTGCCCAGAAGCGACAGGAACAGCCGGTCGCCGCGGGTGGTGTCGATGGCAAAGACGCCGCGCCGCGGCGCACCGCCGGGGCTGTAATACTCCCAGACGCCCATCGAGCCGATGGCGGCGACAATGAACAGAAAAAAGGCGATGGTGGCCCGGGTCCAGGCCATCCAGGTGCCGAGCGGTTCGGTCCACCACGCTTGAGAGAACAGGACGATATCTTGCATCGCGGCGATCCTTGCTGGTCAGACGCGCCCGAGGGCAAAGCCCTTGGCAATATAGTTGCGGACGAAATAGATGACGATGGCGCCCGGAATGATGGTCAGCGTACCGGCTGCGGCCAGCAGCCCCAGCTCATAACCGGAGGACGACGCCGTCTTGGTCATGGTCGCGGCAATTGGCTTGGCGGCAACGGCTGTGAGCGTCTTGGCGAGCAACAGCTCGACCCAGGAGAACATGAAGCAGAAGAACGCAGCGACCCCGATGCCCGCGGCAATGGTGGGGATGAAGATCTTGACGAAGAACGACGGGAACGAGTACCCGTCGATATAGGCGGTTTCGTCCAATTGCTTGGGCACGCCGGACATGAAGCCTTCGAGAATCCACACCGCCAGCGGAATGTTGAACAGCGTGTGCGCCAGCGCCACCGCCAGATGGGTGTCGAAGATGCCGACCGCCGAATAGAGCTGGAAGAACGGCAGCGCGAACACGGCTGCGGGCGCCATGCGGTTGGTCAGGAGCCAGAAGAACAGGTGCTTGTCGCCCAAAAACCGGTAGCGCGAGAAGGCATAGGCCGCCGGCAACGCAACGCAGACCGAGAGCACCGTGTTGATCGTCACGTAGATCAGCGAATTGACGTAGCCCATATACCAGGTCGGATCGGTGAAGATGACCCGGTAATTTTCCAGTGTGAAGCTCTGCGGGAACAGCGTGAAGGAACCGAGAATCTCGTTGGTGGTCTTGAACGACATTGTCACCAGCCAGTAGATCGGCAGCATCAGAAACAGGATGTAGACTGTGGGCACAAGCCAGGATACGCGTCTCATTGGTTTGCCTCATCGCGGGTCATGACGGTGTAGAAAATCCAGCTCAGCAACAGGATCACCAGGAAGTAGATCAGCGACATCGCCGCCGCCGGGCCGAGGTCGAACTGACCGAGCGCGATCTTGACCAGATCGATCGATAAAAGCGTGGTCGAATTGCCCGGCCCGCCGCCGGTCAGCACCGAGGGTTCGGTGTAGATGTTGAAGGAATCCATGAAGCGCAGCAGGATGGCAATCGTCAGCACCCGCTTCATTTTCGGAAGCTGGATATAGCGGAAGATCGCCCAGGACGAGGCGCCGTCGATCTTGGCTGCCTGGTAATAGGCGTCGGGAATCGACACCAGCCCGGCATAGGCAAGCAGCACCACCAGCGAGGTCCAGTGCCAGACATCCATCAGGATCAGGGTGAACCAGGCGTCGCCCGGCTGGCGGGTGTAATTGTAGTCAAAGCCCATCGCGTTGAGGGTCTTGCCCAGCAGGCCGATTTCGGGCAGCGCGAAGATGTTCCACATGGCGCCAACGACGTTCCACGGGATCAGCAGCGGCATCGCCATCAGCACCAGGCAGACCGACACCCAGATGCCCTTGCGCGGCATCGCCAGCGCGATCAGAACCCCGAGCGGCACCTCGATGGCCAGAATGGTGAAGGTGAAGGTCAGTTGCCGGCCCAGGGAGGCGTGAAAACGCGGCGAGCGCAGCACATCCTCGAACCAGGTGATACCGGACCAGAAGAAGACATTGTTGCCGAAGGTTTCCTGCACCGAATAATTGACCACGGTGATCAGCGGCACGATGGCGTTGAAAGCCACCAGAACCAGAACCGGCAGAACCAGGAACCAGGCCTTTTGATTGACGGTCTTGTTCATGCTGCGCTCCTTCGGCCGGCCAGCCAGCCGTCCTGATAGATGCGGGTTTTCTCGGGGATGAATTCAAGCTTTGTTGTCTCGGAAGGAATGCTCTCTCCTTCCTTGACCAGCAGCTTGAGCGAATGACCACCACACTCGGCCTCGACAATGTTGAACCGCCCGGCATCGCTGACCCTGACCACCCGTGCATCCAGGCCGCTGGTGGCAAAGCGCACATGTTCGGGCCGCACACCGACCTGGTTGAGCTCTGCCCCGGCGGCGGCCTTGTTGGAGGTCTGCACCCTCTGTCCGGCAAAAACCGCTTGCCCGCCTTCGATCTGGCACGGCAGGACATTCATGCCGGGCGATCCGATGAAATGGCCGACAAACGTGTGCTGCGGTTCCTCGAACAGTTCCTCGGGCGTGCCGATCTGGACCACCTCGCCGACATTCATCACCACCACCCGGTCAGCGAAGGTCAGCGCCTCGGTCTGGTCGTGGGTCACGTAAATCATCGTTCGTTTGACGCGCTGATGCAGCTCCTTGAGCTTGGACCGCAGTTGAAACTTCAGATGCGGATCGATCACCGTCAGTGGTTCGTCAAACAGAATGGCGTTGACATCGGTGCGGACCAGGCCACGACCGAGCGAAATCTTCTGCTTGCCGTCGGCGGTCAAGCCTGCAGCGCGCTTTTGCAGCATGGCAGTCAGATCGGTCATCCCTGCAATTTCGGTGACACGGCTGTCGACTTCGCTTTCCGGCACGCCGCGATTGCGCAACGGGAAGGCGAGATTGTCGTAGACCGTCATGGTGTCGTAGACCACCGGGAACTGGAACACCTGGGCGATGTGGCGTTGTTCGGGAGGCAGGGGCGTGACGTCCTGCCCGTCAAACAGGATCTGGCCGTGCGAGGGAACGAGCAGCCCGGAAATGATGTTGAGCAACGTGGTCTTGCCGCAGCCCGAGGGGCCGAGCAACGCGTAGGCGCCACCGTCAGTCCAATCGAGATCCAACTGCTTGAGCGCCCAATCCGCGTCCTTTGCCGGGTTGGGCATATAGCTGTGGCGAAGACCTGAAAGCGTGATGCGGGCCATCTCAGTGTCTCCCTTCGGCTTCGCCGCTTCGCACCAAAGTGCCGTCGGGCGCAAAATAGAAACAGGCCGACATGTCGGCGTAAAGCGTCGCTCTGGCGCCAGCCACAAACGGGTGCACGCCGTGGGACAGCGACACCCAGTCGCCACCGATGGCATCGAAATGGATCATCGATTCCGAGCCCGAAAGCTCGGCGATCTTGATCGTTCCGTCGACCGGCACCGAGCCTGCGGTCTCAAACGGAGTGACGTGATGGGCGCGAATACCGATGGTGTAGTCGCCATCGGCGAGGCCCTCGGGCGCTACCCAGGTCAGGGAGCTGCCGGCTGAGATCATATGGCCTGATTTGACCGCCTTGACGGTGTTGATCGGCGGCTCGGAGAACACCTGAGCGCCGGTCAGGCTGGCGGGGCGGCGGTAGATTTCGCCGGTGGGACCGAAGTCGGCCACACGGCCCTGATGCAGCGCCGCCGTCTGGCCGCCAAACAACAAGGCTTCGGTCGGCTCGGTGGTGGCGTAAACCACCACGCATTGGCGTTCGCCGAACAGTTTGGGCAATTCGTCGCGCATTTCCTCGCGCAATTTGAAGTCGAGATTGGCCAGCGGTTCGTCGAGCAGGATCAGATCGGAGTCCTTGACCAGCGCGCGGGCCATGGCGATGCGCTGCTGCTGGCCGCCGGAGAGTTCCGCCGGGCGGCGGTCGAGCATCGCCGAGATCCGCATCAGTTCGGCCATCGCGCCGACACGGCGCTTGATCTCGGCCCGGTCGACACCGCCGACGCGCAAGGGCGAGGCGATGTTGTCGAACACGCTCATGTTCGGGTAGTTGATGAATTGCTGATAGACCATGGATACGTTGCGCTTCTGCACCGGCACACCGGTGACATTGACACCGTTGAACCAGACCTCACCGGCAGTGGGTTTTTCCAGGCCCGCCATCAGTTGCATCAGCGTGGTTTTCCCGGCCAGGGTGGTTCCAAGCAGGATGTTGAAACTGCCCGGCTTGAAGACGAGGCTGGTGGGGTGAATATGCGTCTCTGTTCCGACCCGCATCGTGATGTTTCTAAGTTCCAGCACGGAAGCTCAATCCTCAAGCAGCCGGTCATGGCCGGCAGGCAAATACATTGTTGCACACAACCCCTGGTTCCTCGTTCCCGGATCCGGGTTCAGACCCCTGAGGCATTTCACTACTTTCGGTCGCCAACTGTCTGCGCAGGGATTTAGTCTGCCACAACGGGTTGTGCGGGTCACGTGGGCCGCGTCAGGCTGCGAGTGGCCCGGCGCAGGGCGCCGGGCTTGAGTGCAGGCTTGAAAGCCGGTTCTACTGGTTCCAGCGGGCCACGAGATCGTCATAGTTGACGGTCTCGCCCTGCGGCTTCTCGTTGTCGAGCTTGGCCTTCGGGCCGTCGGGCTTGCCGAGCCATTCGCTCGGATCCTTCGGCTCATTCAGGCGAGGCCCGCAGCCGCCATAGACATTGCCGGCCTCATCGGCGCGCTGCATGCGGGCCATGGTGATGTCCATCTCTTCTGCGAGACGGTCCATGGCTTCCTGCGGGGTGAATGCACCGGAGTTGACGTCACCGATCTGCTGCCACCAGATCTGGGCCAGCTTCGGATAGTCAGGCACGTTGATGCCGGTTGGCGACCAGCGCACGCGGTCAGGCGAGCGGTAGAACTCGACCAGACCTCCGAGTTTCGGCGCCCGTTCGGTGAAGCTTTCGTGCCGCACCGTGGAATCGCGGGCAAAGGTCAGTCCGACATGCGACTTCTTCGTATCGACTGTCTTGGAGGTGACGAACTGGGCGTAGAGCCAGGCCGCCTTGGCGCGGTCTTCCGGCGTGGATTTCAGGATCGTCCATGACCCCACGTCCTGATAGCCGACCTTCTGGCCTTCTTTCCAGTAGGGACCATGCGGAGATGGCGCCATCCGCCACAGCAGGTTTCCGTCCTCGTCGACAGTGTTGTTGCCTTCCGACTTCGGCTTGACCATATCGGCCAGGAACGCCGTGTACCAGAAGATCTGCTGGGCGACGTTGCCCTGACTGAGAGCCGGCAGCGACTGATAGAAGTCATAGTCTGCCGCACCGGGAGGCGCATAATTGCGCAGCCATTCGTCCCATTTGCGGATGGCGTAGACCGAAGCCGGGCCATTGGCTTCACCGCCGCGCGACACGCTGGCGCCCGCCGGGTTGCAGGAGCCCTCCTCCATGCGGATGCCCCACTCGTCGATCGGGACACCGTTGGGTTCACCCGGACTTCCGGCGCCGGCCATGGAGAGCCAGGCATCGGTCATGCGCCAGCCAAGATCGGGGGCGCGCTTGCCATAGTCCATGTGACCGTAGATCTGGACGCCATCGATTTCCTTGACATCGTTGGAAAAGAACTCGGCGATATCCTCATAGGCCGACCAGTTGACCGGGACGCCGAGCTCGTAGCCGTATTTGGCCTTGAAGGCATCCTTGTTGGCCTGATCGTCGAACCAGTCCTTGCGGAACCAGTAGAGGTTGGCGAACTGCTGATCAGGCAACTGGTAGAGCTTGCCGTCCGGCCCGGTGGTGAAACTCGTGCCCATGAAATCTTCGAGATCAAGCGTCGGCGATGTGACATCAGCGCCGTTGCCGGCCATCCAGTCGGTCAGGTTGACCGCCAGCTGCAGGCGCGAGTGCGTGCCGATCAGATCGGAATCGTTGACATAGGCGTCATAAAGGTTGCGGCCGGTCTGCATCTGGGTCTGAACCGCCTGGACCACTTCGCCTTCGCCCAGGATCTGGTGATTGACCTTGATGCCGGTGATTTCCTCGAATGCCTTGGTCAGCACCGTGGATTCGTAGGTGTGGGTCGGAATCCCTTCCGACAACACATTGATTTCCATGCCCGCGAAGGGCTCGGCAGCGTCGATGAACCATTGCATCTCGGCCTTCTGCTCATCAGCAGAAAGCACGGATGGCTGGAACTCGTCATTGATCCATTTCTCGGCCGCGGCCATGTCCGCCGATGCCGGCGACTGGAACGCAACCAGCGCCACGGCAGCCGCCGAAGCCAGTAAGAATTTTTTCATATCTTTGTCTCCTCCACAAAAGCGCACATATGACGCTGGGTTAAGGAAATATGATTACATGCGAAAGTCAATACCGAAACTAAACGAACCTTATTGAGCAAGAAACGAAAATTGACGCAATCTTGCGAAATCTTGGTTTTCGCTGCCACGTCAACAGTTTCAACACGCTGCATCTGCGCGTGCCACGACAGATGCGGCATCATCACTGCTGTGCAGAGGTACCGCTGAGCACCAACGGACGAAACCCGGCGCGCGGAGGCGCTGCAAGACACTGGATCTTGAAACCATTACGGCACCCGCCCGAACCCGTTCACTCAGTCTCAAAGCGTGCGTGAGATGGTAGGAAACACGTCTCTGAGCCGACTACGGGCACTTTTGCGCCTGCCGCCACATGGCCTGTAACCACTCAAAAAGGCGGCACATCCGGACCCGCGGGTCGCAAGCGCGATCAAGATCGCAATTTGCCCGGCAGAGCGTCACCTCGCCTGGCAGATCATCAAAGCGCGCAGTGAGTGACCAAACCATCGCACCCGTGGTCAGCCCAGGCACATGTGTGCGGAGACCGACAATGAGGCTTCCAGCCCCCCCAACCGGCGCGTGAGGCGAGTATCGGGCATGAGGCCTCCCGTTAGGAGTGGCCGTCACACCCGATATCCGCCAAGGTGATAGCCGGAAGAACATGACGCCAGTGGCGGAGCGAAGAAAGCTTGGAAGCCGCCAATCGACCCGGCACGACCAGGATCGATTGCGGCATCCGCGCTTTGTGAATCTCTGCGCGTTCTTGCATGATCCCAACCGCTTCTCGCCCGGCAATTCTTATAGCCTATCCCCAATCCAGAAGATCGAAAATGTGTCCGGCATCGGGTGCCTCTTCAAGGCTCCAGATCATGTCAAAGACCTGTCGAGAGCGGTCTGTCGAGAGCAAGCCTTCTGCACAGTCGATGAACTTCGCCTCGAGTTCGGCATCAGACAAGGGGTTATGCGGACTGCCGCGATACGCCTCGTCGGCCCAGCGCTCGAATGACCGGCCATCATGGGTGACAACCTCGATCTTGGAGCGGATCCGGTCCCATCCCATGTCCTCGATTGATTGATCAAAAACGGTTGTCACCCGGTTCTGCATATCCTGGCATGCTCCCGACAACACGAATGTATCCGAGAACTCGGCCTTGCCCGCGCGCCCTTCAAGGATAATGGCCGACAGCAGGAATCCGAATGAGAATTTACCCTCAAGCTCGGTGCGCGCGATGCGGAATCGAATCGGCCCCAATACGTTGCTGCCTGCTTTCAGCGTCACCGCCTTGATATCAGCAGCCTTAATGTTATTTTCGCGCATCAGGAACAGCATCGCGTCCATACTCGGATGCGTCAGCACCCCGGACGGATAAGGCTTGATGCTGACCCCAGGGCTTTCCATTGTGTGGGGCGCACCGAAACGGTCGCGCACCAAGGCAGGATCACCGCCCGGACCGGCAATCGCCAGATAGCCCCAGCGGCCATCGAGCGCTTCGGAATTTGCCGACATGCCAAACCGCGCCAGCAATGCTGCAGTGACTCCGTTCTCGGCCGCACGGCCCACATGCATTGGCTTGGTCATGGTGCCAAATCCGGCACGGATGCCGGAAGCCATGGATGCCGCCAGTCCCAATGCGCGGGCCGTTGCCTCTTCATCAAGACCGAGCATATGTGCCGCCGCCGCAGCAGCCGCAAACGTGCCGATCGTGCCCGAGGTGTGGAAGCCCCGCATGTAGTGATCAGGATTTATTGCCTCCGCAATCTTGCAACCGACTTCAAATCCCGCGGTGAAACTGGCCAGCAGCTTCTTTCCGTCAACCGGAAAACCCTGCTCTTGTGCGATCAGATCCGACAGGGTCAGGGCTGCCACCAGCGGCGGCATCGTCGGATGCATCAACAATCCATAAGGTCGCCCGGGGCCTTCCGCGAGCTGTGTGTCATCCCAGTCCATGGCATGACCTGCTGTGCCACCCCATAGAGCTGCCAAATGGGCAGGCACCCGTGTCGATGACTTGCCGATCAAGCGGGCTTGCGCGACCCCGCCGAGGCTTGTGATGTAATCCCCTATCGGCTTCATCCCCGTCTGCTCGGAGCCCGCAAGCGCCACTGCCAGGCCATCGAGTACGCAACGCCGGGCAAGACGCAGCGTTTCCGCGTTCAAGTCCTCATAGCGATGATTGGCGACAAAGCGGCTCGCCGCGGCTGTGAGCCCGCTAAGCGAAGCCCAGGGATCAATTGCAGATGCAGTTGTCTCATTGTTCATGTCAGTCTACCTTTTGTTGATGTTGGCTGCGCCCGATCTCGCGCCAATCTTCTTTGCTGAAACGCTTTCATAGGGTGGTATCAAGACAGCGCTTTTCAGCGACGCCTTCACCGCTTTTGGATCTATCTGGTTGGTTGATCTCAGGTTTCAGTAATCGAGCGCATGGTTTTGATAAGCTCAGATTTCTGCTCAAACCCTATGCCTGGTGCATCGGGAAGGCCAACCTGCCCGTTCTCGACCTTGATGCCGTCGGCAAATCCGCCGAAGGGCGCGAAAACTTCCGGGTAGGATTCATTGCCACCAAGTTTAAGGCCTGCAGCGATATTGAGCGACAGCTGATGTCCGCCATGCGGAATGCAGTTGCGGCTTGAAAAGCCTTCCGTCCCGATCGCGTCAAGTGTCCGCATATATTCGACGAGGCCGTAACTGAGAGCACAGTCAAACTGCAGCCAGTCCCGGTCGGGGCGCAGGCCTCCGTGGCGGACAAGATTTCGGGCATCCTGATGCGAAAACAGATTCTCGCCGGTTGCCATGGCGCCGGGGTAAGCTTTCGCGAGCTCTGCCTGCAACTGGTAATCAAGCGGATCACCCGCCTCCTCGTACCAGAACAGGTCATACTTGTTCATTGCCTCGGCATAGGCGATCGCGGTCTCGAGATCGAACCGGCCATTGGCATCGACAGCCAGATGCTGGCCACCGCCAACCACTTCCAGCACGGACTCGATCCGGCGCATGTCCTCTTCAAGGGGGACGCCGCCAATTTTCATCTTGACGACCGAATAGCCCATGTCGAGATAACGCCGCATTTCCGCCTTGAGCTGGCTGTCGTCCTTGCCGGGATAGTAATAGCCGCCAGCGGCATAAACGAAGACGCTGTCATCGGGCTTGCCATTGCCATGGACGCTCGCGAGATGCTGATAGAGGGGAACACCGGCTATCTTTGCCACAGCGTCCCAGACAGCCATGTCGACAACCCCGACGGCCACCGACCGCTCGCCATGACCGCCAGGCTTTTCATTTGCCATCATGATCGACCAGATCTTGTGCGGATCCAGATTGGTTCCGGTATCATTGATCAGCGCGTCGGCACCGGCCTCGCGGAGACGTGGCAGAAATCGTTCGTTCAGCAGGCCGCTCGCGGCGTAGCGACCGTTGGAATTGAAGCCATAGCCGATAACAGGCTTGCCGTCGCGGATGACATCCGTGACCACCGCCACAACACTGACTGTCATCTTCGAAAAGTCGATATAGGCGTTGCGGATCGGCGAAGCGATCGAGGCTACTGCCTCCCTGATTTCAACGATTTTCATTGGAATTCCTCTTTTTGGGTGGCCGTCCGGTAAACCGGAGCAGCAATGGCGGGACGATCATGTTGGTCAGGAACGAGCGGACAAATTGAAAGCCCGCAACCAGCGCCGAAGCAACGCCAAGCGCCTTGGCGGACGCAATCATCTCGCCCAAACCACCCGGCGCTGTTCCAAGCACCAGTACGGCCATATCGGTTCCGGTGATGGCGGTGAGAACAGGCGCAACTGTCAATGCCATGAATGCAATCAGCGCAAGGCCGCAAAGAACGCCGGCTAGGGCCGCGCGGGGCATGCGCGACAAATCCTTCCTGTCCAGGCGTGCGCCGAGCGAAAAACCGATCAACACCTGAGCTGTAATCAGGAGAAGTGCGGGCATCTGGGCAATCGGAAACCCTCCGAGCACAAACAAGATACCGACCAGCATCGGCATGATGATATACGGGTTCAGCAAACCGATCCGGTCAGACAACAATGCCAACACCAACCCGACACCCAGACAGGCGAAAAGTGCGGACATGCTGCCGCCGTTGTCGACAGCCGCGGGTGTTCCAGACCCGGAAATGCCCAGAAAAATCGGCACGCAAATAACCACCAGAATGACGCGAAGTGTGTGTACAACGGTGACCACTTCAGTCCGCGCATTGACCTGTTTGGCAAGGGAAGCCATCTCCGCCATGCCTGCCGGAAGCGCGGATAGCAGCGCTGTTGTCCGGTCGGTTCCAGCGATCCGCGCCAGCGGCCAGGCTAGCAAAAGCCCGAAGGCGTTGGCAGCGATCGCGGCGCCAATCATGGCCGGAAGCAGGTCGCTCATGGTCGCGAGCAGAGCGGGTGTCAGAACACCCGCAGTGGCGGTGCCGACCAGCAACTGTCCGGCGCGTCTCAAATGCCGCGTCTTCCCTGAAAGGCCTACCGTGTTGCCGTATATCGCGGCACCCGCCATTGCGCCCAGGATCCAGCCAAGCGGAACACCGAGCCATGTGAACACCGCGCCTCCCAACGCAGAAACCATCACTCCGAGCGCAATCGACAAGGTCGGATTCCTGATCATGCGAGGTACGCACCACCATTCACATGCATGGTCTCACCGGTGATATACCGGCTCACCGGGCTGCACAGGAAAGCGACGGCTTCCGCCACATCTTCCGCAGACCCGCGGTGCCCAACCAGATTGGTGCGGGTATCGTGGTGCTTGGGAGCATGGGCGGCGACGCCAAGCCGGGCGGTCTGGATGAGTCCTGGTGACACGCAGTTGATGGTGATTCCATGCGGCGAAAGCTCGTGCGCCATGGCTTTGGTGAGCCCGACCAGACCTGCCTTGGCGGTAATCACATGTGCACGCTCGGTGGCCCCGGTATGCCCGGTCAAACCGCCAATATTGACGACGGACGCCATATCACTGGCCTTGAGATGAGGTAGCGCTGCCTGGGACACCAGAAACACCGCATCCAGCGCAATGCCCATGACATTGCGCCAGTTCTCGTAGGTGAGATCCTCGAAAGGAACCTCGGGGCGGACGGCGGCATTGTTGATGACTATGTCCAAACGGCCGAACGCTGCGGCTGCATCGGCCACCACCGACCTTGCAATATCGGGGTTTGACAGATCGCCGCTCAGCACGGTGGCCTCGCGGCCTGCTTTCCGGACGGCCGCCGCCGTCTCCTCGCCAGCGGCACGGTCCTGTCCGACATGGACGGCAATGCGTGCACCGCGACTGGCCAACGCGACAGAAATGGCGCGCCCGATGTTGCGAGAGGCGCCGGTGACCAGGGCAACACGGCCTGCAAGGTCCTGTTTAGGTTGCGATGTCATGTCCGTCCCAACTCCTTGATCAATGCGTCATTGCCTTCACCGGCAGCGATCCGGTCGCACAAAGCAAGCACGGTGTCCGGAGCGGCATGCCCGCCGAACCGCATATTGGCGCGAAACTTGTCGTCGATATCTTGTCGGCTGAGAGGCTCGGTAGGTCCGCCGCGCATGTGGCCGCGTTCCGCCTCCTCAATGGATCCATCTTCGTATTCGATACGAACATGGCCAGTAAAGGCGGCCGGATAGGGATTGTCCGGGTCGATTTCGAAGCCGACCTTCCCGGCAATCGCCAACAGATCCGGGTCTTTGATGGCTTCATCGGTGAAATCCGCCAGCGCGGCATGGCCGCGGATCAATCCGAGCGCGACCCCGTAGGGCACGGAGAACTTCGCTGCATAGGCCGTGGGGGGCTTCTGCTTAAGATCGAGCGGCTCCCACAGCCTGTGGACAATACCTTCGGCCGACTTACACACGATACGCTTGATGTGATCAGTTCGCACCGAACGCCCTTTCAGTGTGATGGCGCAGTCAATGTAAGGCTGGACCATCGTGCCGCACGGATAGGGTTTGAACGTGATCATATCCATCACCCAGACTTCACCAAGTTTGGAGAAAAGGTTTTCGGTCATGGGGGTGATCGAATGGGCAAATGCGGTGAAAGCGCCATGGGTGCCTTCAAAAACAAAACGCGGACCAGCAAATCCAGCCTTTGCCATGCCGTAGGCTCGAAGACCGGACTGTGCGGCCCAGCCCGGGTGCATCCGCTTGGTCCAGCTGCCATCACCCAAGTATTCGATGATGCCAGACGCCATGCTACCGACAATCCCAAGCGCATTGGCTGTCGTCTTCTCGTCGGCCTCGCATGCGGCACAGATCCCGGCAGTTGCTGCGAATGCTCCAAGCACTGCCGTCGGATGAAAACCAGCCTTGTGCACAGCCTTTGGCAATGTCAACGCCAGGCGGCACAAGACTTCCGTGCCGACGGCAATTCCCATCATCACGCGGGCATTGCTCAGGTTATACATTTGTCCCGCGGCGAGGAGAGCGGGAACCACAACAACGCCGGAATGCACCGGTCCGCCTTCAAACGTGTCGTCAAAATCCTCGCCATGGGCTGCAGTCCCGTTGATGAGCGCGGCACTTGATGCTGAAACACGTTCTTTATGCCCGATAATGATGTGATCGCCCGGTTCGGACGCCGCTTTGACCGCTGTCACATAATCGGTATCGCGCGCTGCAACAGACAGACCGACAATATCTACGAGTATATTTCGGGCTTTGGAGTTTGTTGCTGAGGGGACGTCATCGACGGTGATCTTCGCAATCCACTCAGCAATCCGTTCGGACACGCTTGCGGAGCCCGCCTTTAGTGAGAGGTTGGTAGTCATTCTGAACCCTCCGAATAATGTGCTGACGGACGGTGGCGGACAAAATCAAGTGCCCGCTTGCCAACCGATCCGGCAACAAACAGAAAAGCGACAACAAGCAGCGCCAAAGACACCTTGTCGGTGAAGAAGATCGACAGATCATCGCCCGACAGGACCAGCGAACGGCGAAAGCTGCTTTCGACCAGATATCCCAGAACCAGCCCGAGAACGGCGGGCAGAAACGGAATGCGCAGCATGCGCATGAAGAAACCGACCGTTCCGGCGGCCAACATGATGGCCAAATCAAAGAGCGATGCATGAATTGAGAAAATGCCCGACAGGATAAGCGCAAAAATGAAGGCGCTGAGATATGGACGCGGTCGGTTGACCAGCCAGATGCACATCGGCAGCATCAATATGCCAATCACAAGCAGACCAATGGCGGCGATAAAGAGTCCTGCATAAAGGCCATGGACCACATCAGCTGAGCGTGTGAACAGCATCGGACCCGGCACCAGCCCGTGGATGAGAAAGCCACCAAGCAGGATCGCCGTTGAGTTGGAGCCCGGGATACCAAAAGAGAGAAGCGGAACAAGCGCAGTTTCCGCCACAGCATTGTTGGCGGTTTCCGGAGCAGCGATACCCTCCGGTGAACCTTTGCCGAATTCTTCCTTGTGCCGCGACCAGCGCCGCGCCTCATTGTAGGACATGAAGGACGCAATCGTGCCGCCTGCGCCGGGCATGACCCCTTCAAATGTGCCGATGGTCGCCCCGATCGACTGAGGAAACATCAACCTTCTTGCCAGCTTGAGGCCCGGAAACTCGATTCGGGGACGCGACAAGACCTTGGTGCCTTCGCTGCGATCTGACGCCTGAACCAGAAGTTCGCTCATGGCGAACATGCCAACCATGATCAGCACCGGCGCGATGCCGGAGAGAAGGTCCGAGCTGCCAAACGTGAAGCGGTTCGCGCCGGTGACTGGATCGGTGCCGATGGTGGCGATCATCAATCCGAGAAGCGCTGCGACAAAGCCCTTGAGCAGTGAATCGCCGGATAAGGTCGCAATCACGCTCAAGCCGAGCACGCCCAGCGCGAAGTAGGCAGGCGGTGTAAAAGCGAGCGCCACCGAAGCAAGAGGTTTGGACAGCAAAATCAGCATTGTCAGGCCAAAGAGACTTCCCAGAACGCCTGAATACAACGAGATCCCCAGCGCCAGCCCCGCCCTGCCCTGCTTGTTCATCTCATACCCATCAATGACAGTGGCTGCCGCCGCGTTGGTGCCCGGCGTACGGATGAGAATGGCTGGAATCGAGCCGCCATATTCCGCGCCTACATAGGTAGAGGCAAGAAGAACGATCGCGCCAGTCGGGTCCATGGTGTAGGTGAAGGGTAGAAGCAGCGCCATTGTAATGGACGGTGATATTCCCGGCATCGCACCACCGAGTATTCCCCAAGTCACCCCTGCTGCGGCGGCCAGAAAGACATAGGGATTACCAAGATGCACGGCGACGAGATATAGGGTTTCCATTGTTTTTATCCATTCAATCAGGCATTCCGGCCTGCCGGATTTTACAGGAGGATGAACAAGCCCTTGGGCATGGATACGCCGAGAACAAGAACGAATACGGCCCACAGGAAGGCAGCGCCGCCTATCCCTATGGCAATGATTTGAACGCCAGGCCGGGCACCTTGGTAGAGCGAGACCGCGGCCAGAAGCAAAGCGATTGCCACGGGATAGCCAAGAGTGCTGATACCGAAAATGTATAAGGCGCCGATTGCCAACAAGCCGGCGGCCCAGACGACGCGGCGCCCCTGCCCCTTCCATTCAATCCCGAGGTCCGGAGCCGCCCCTGATCTGATATGCTTGATGATCGAACCCGCAGCTATCATCAGGCCAAGAATCAGCATCATCCAGCCATAGGCCCTGGGCATTCCGCCCGGTCCAACGGAGTCGTCAAGCGCGCTTGTGCGTAACCCATAGGCGAAGACCAGATAGATCGCACCAATCGAAATGGCCGCCAATCCGCTAACAAAATCGCGACTGAGCATAGGAGTTCCTTCGTAACTGACTGGCACCGCGCTTGATTGCCGCACTTCAGGAAACCGCAATGAAATTGGAGGCGAAGCGTGGATCAAAGATGCCGACACTGGACGGCGGGAATACCGGGTCGCGTGCGCTGAACGCGACCCCTGGCTCGATGAAGCTGGCGTGTCTACTTGATCACACCGGATTCGCGCAGGAAGGATTCGGTGTCATTGGCAAATGTCTCGATAAACTGCCCGTATTCCGCATGCGGCATAAAGTTTGCCCGGAGATTGTTAGCCTCATAAGTCTTCTTGTATTCCGGAGACGCCAGAACAGCTTGAGCCGCATTCTCCCATGCAGCAATGACGTCAGCCGGCAGCCCCTTGGGACCGGCAATTCCGCGGAATTTCCGAACGACCACGCCATATCCGAGTTCTTCGACAGTCGGAAGATCAGGAAAGTTGTCGAGACGCGCGTCGGAGAACGTCGCCAGGAGCCGGATTTCGCCCGCCTCGAGTTGTGACTGGATTTCCTGAACCTCGCCGACGCCAATCTGCAGCGTGCCGTTGAGCACATTGATCATCAGATCGCCGCCACCTTCGTGGGTGACGATACCAGCCTGCACTCCGGTTGATGCCTTGAGCTGCTCTAGCGCCTGACGCTCAAGAGAAGCCGGGTTTGCCGCCCCCCAACGACCACGGCTCTCGGCGGAGGCCTTGATGACATCTTCGAGGGTCTGAAACTTACTGCCTGCAGCTGTGTAGATCACCTCAGGGTCAATGAAGAAGTTCACCAGTGGCTCGAGATCGGTGTACTTGTACTCCGGCTCGGATAGCAGTGACGTGTAGATGAAAGTTGGCGTGGTCGCATAAAACCGCGCCCCATCAGCAGGCGCCTGGGCGAGATCCGCCATCGCCTTGGCACCGGAGCCGCCACGAACATTCTCGACAACCACGTTCACACCCAGCTCGGGCGCGAGATATTTTGACATTTCACGCAAGAACACATCGCTTCCCCCACCGGGGCTCGAGTGGGTGACAAGCGTGACTGTATCAACCGGATAATCTGCTGCAATTGCTGGAAATACCGACATCGCAGCCGAGGCCAATGCGGCGGTAAAAATTTGCCTGAACAGCATCAAGTGTTTCCTCCCGAGAATTTAAGACTGATTGAGCCAAGTTCGATTACCCGATCGATCTTGAAGCGCATTTTGAAGATTGTCAACAATTTGGACGGAATCACCGCTTTACTTGACCAATGTCTCCCTGAAGGCGTCTTCGTTCAGCGTCAGGCCCAGCCCGGGGCGATCGGGGATATCGAGCCAGCCATTGACGGGCTTGGGAGCATCGGTAAACAGCGTCTCTCCAACGGCAACCATGCCGAGATGCCACTCGGCAATCCAGCCGTTCATCATGCCTGCCAGCAGGTGCATGTTGAACAGCGGCCAACCGCCGCCGTTAGCAATGGGCATATTGTAGATTTGAGCCATGTGGGCGATTTTTCGGGCTTCGGTGAAGCCACCGCAATAGGTCACATTCGGCTGCAGAATATCAACAGATTGATGCTCGATGAACTCTCGGTGGCGCCAGCGATGACCTTCCATCTGCCCGGCAGCAATGGGAATCCGGGTCGACCGGCGCAGATCGCCAAGGGCGCGGGCATCGTTTTGCGTGACCGGTTCCTCGAACCAGGTGATGCGGCATTCCTCGATTTCACGGCACAGACAGGCCGCTTCCACCGGATTGAAGAGATAGTTGGCGTCAATCATGATGTCGATGTCCGGGCCGACAGCATCGCGAATAGCCTTGATTCGCCTGGCATCTTCGCGCCATCCACCGTTGTCCACCGCGACGACCGACTTCAATGCCGTAAAGCCATTGGCGACATGTAGACGAGCCGCCTCAGCCAGCTGATCAATGTCGTATTGAGGGAATCCGAAGGTTACATAGGCCGGAATTCTGTCGCGTGCATTGCCCAACAGGGCCGCTATACTGCGGCCTGACTGCTTGCCTGCAATATCCCAAAGCGCGATATCCAGGCACGACAACGCCATGGATATCACGCCTGACATGGCTCGTGGATTGAGCTTTTGCCATATGCGCTGATGGATTTTTTCCACGTCACGCACGTCCATCCCCTTGACCACGGGAAGAATATGCTCGTGCAGTGCCGTGATGACCGATCTTGCCAGAAAGTGACCCGTCAGACCGAAGCCGATTGTGCCGTCATCGGTCTCCACCTGGCAGAAAACAAAATGCGTCTGCTCAGCTCTGCCATAGCCTTCGACACGGCCGTCCAGCAAAGGAATGGTTATCGAAAATCCGTGCAAGCTGGCTCGAATATCTTTGATTATCATGGCCGTACTCCTCATAACATCTCTCAAACTGGGCAGATCTTCCGCTCCCGAATTGTATATCATGAGTTTGTATTGTAGACAATTTACAAAATGGAGGAATCGATATGTCATCAGTTGCAATGCCCCCTCTCAAGACGTCTTCCACCCTTATGGACGGGTTCCGACTGGAAACGGTGAACACAAGGGGCGCGGAAATCAGGGTCGCCATAGCCGGCGAAGGCCCACCACTTCTTCTCATCCACGGCAATCCGCTTACTCTTGTAAGCTGGCACAAAATAGCGCCTTCGCTGGCGCAAGGCTTCACTGTCATCGCGATGGATCTGCGGGGATATGGCGACAGCTCCAAACCGGATGGGCGGGAGGACCATTCGGCCTACAGCTTCCGATCCATGGGAGAGGACGCGTTCGACGTGATGGATCATTTCGGCTTTGAGAAATTCGCGGTCGCAGGCCATGACCGCGGCGCCCGGGTCGGATTTCGGATGGCGCTTGATCAGCCTGAGCGTGTCACGCACCTAGCGGCGCTTGATATTGTCCCCACCCACACCGTACTCACAAATGTGACATTGGGTTGGGGACTTGAAGCCTATCACTGGTTCTTCATGGCGCAGAAGGCGCCATTCCCCGAGCGGCTGATCGGTGCTGATCTGGACTATTATATCCATTACAAACTCGACAAGAAGGGGGTCGGGCTGGATATCTTCACGCCGGAAGCCATGGCTGAATACGTTCGGTGCACCACCCACGACCAGATCCACGCCGTGTGCGAGGACTACCGGGCGACTGTCACCCTAGACCTCGCCATGGACAAGGCGGATTTCGGCAATCGTCGGATCACCTGCCCGGTGCTTGTGCTTTGGGGGTCTAACAGCCATTGCGGACGCCACTTCAAGCCAATGGATGCCTGGGGCGAATGGGCCGATAACCTGCAGGGCTCAGCCATCCCGACAGGTCACTATCCCGCCGAACAGAGACCGGACTTGGTGTATGCGGCGTTCTGGTCGTTCTTTCACGACACGCCTGTTCTTCTGCCAAGATCAGGAGACGAAACATGAAATCGATTTCCGTTCAAGCCGCACGCGCGCTGGTTCACGGTGCAAATGAAATTGCATTTCTGGATATTCGGGAGGCTGGGCAGTTTGTCGAGGGGCACCCGCTCTTTGCCATTCCCCTGCCTTACAGCATCCTCGAGCACCACATTGGCTCACTGGTGCCTCGGCTGACCTGCCCGGTATTGCTGATCGACAATGGCGACGGCGTCGCGCAACGGGCCTGTCGTCGACTTTCGCAAATGGGATATACCGACGTCGTCTTTATCAATGGAGGCATGCCGGCATGGGAGAAGACGGGTTATCCTGTCTACCAGGGCGTCAATGTTCCTTCGAAAACCCTGGGCGAACTGGCCGAGCACATCTGGCAGCCAACAATGATGACAGCGGATGAACTCGCGCAAGCAGCAGAGGAAAGCCGGGCGCCGGCGCTATTCGATGCACGTCCCGCTTCCGAGTATGGCAAGATGCGGGTGCCGGGCGCCGTCTGCATTCCCAATGGTGAATTGGCCCATCGCATGTCCAGGATTGGTGACAAGCCTCCAATCGTGGTTACCTGCGCAGGCCGCACACGAGGCATCACAGGCGTGATTGGGCTGATGCTGACTGGTCTTGATGGCAGCGTTGCTGCCTTGGAAAATGGAACCCAGGGGTGGGCCTTGTCCGGGCGCGATCTTGAACGGAACAATACGCCAGGTGCCCTCCCCGATCTCGACACCGCCGGACTTGCCGCATCCCGGCAGCGGGCAGACACACTAATCGAAAGGTTCTCGCTACCGGTGGCGACGTTTGACGATGTCAGCCGGATGATTTCCGAGTCCGAACGAACCACTTATGTTTTCGATGTCCGATCCCCGGACGAGGCAAGGAAGGATCCCCTTGCCGTCGCGTCCCATGCGGCTTCGGGTCAATTGGCCCAGGCGACAGATCAGTGGGTTGGGGTGCGAAACTCAAGGATCATCCTGTGTTGCGACACGGGACTTCGCTCGGCACTTGCAGCGTTTTGGCTCAGACAGTTGGCATACGAGGTGCACATAGTCCGCATCGATGACAAGCTGCGAACGCTGCCGGCCCCTTACCGCGTCAGTCCGCCAGCGATCTGCGGTACCAGGTCCGTGAACGCTTCCGATATTCTCGGAATGGCCAATGTCCAGATTATCGACATGCGGCCTTCGACCGATTATCGCGCGTCTCACGTCAAGGGAGCTATCTGGGCAACAAGGCCCGGACTATTAGCGACGCTGGCGCGCACCGAGGCGGAAATGATTGCGATCCTTGCGGACACTGAAGCCACGGCGGAGATTTATGCGCAGGACGCCGCCGAGCTTGGCCATGCCAATATCCTGACTGTAGGCGGTGGCTACGAGGCGCTGGTTAAGGCCGGTGCCGAGGTAAGCGTAAATTCCCTCCACCCGGAACCGGCGGAGGCCATCGATTTCGCCTGGTTTGTCCATGACCGGCATGATGGCAACCTGGATTCATCTCGGCGCTACCTTGCCTGGGAAACCGGATTGATCGGACAGCTCGACGAGATCGAAAAATCAGCCTTCAGACTTTTTAAGAATGCCTGAAGGCCTCGTCTGATGCATCCCCCACCGCTGGAGAGTGTGATGAGCCTCTCCAGCGCTTTTTTTCACAAGAAGCATGAATACGTCATAAGACGAGCGCCGCGCATCCCGGTGGATGCGCAAAGGCCGCCGTCTCTCTTTGAAGCAATGCATGTAGGTGTTCAGTCAAACGAGAGCGTTTGAACGCGACATGCATCAAGACCCTATCTCTCCGAACTGTCTTGCCCGCAGCCTACACGCGCCTGGCACGGGAGTGACGGCCTCTTCATTCCCGCTGCAACGCTGCAGGCGGGAAAGGAAACCCGGCCTCCGGTGCCATCAATCCAGCGTTGCCTATACGGTTTGGCACAAGGCTGATCTGAAAGGGCTGCCTATGATTCAGCCGGATCCGTGACGCTGCTTGTAATCTTGCGACGACGTTTCGATAGCGCGGTGAAAGCGATCGAGGCTATCATGACCACGAGGATCAGAATGGCGCCGGGGCGTTCAAGCAGATAGCCGAGATCCCCGCGGCTGATCTGCCAGGTCCGGATGATGTTCTGTTCCAGAAGGCTGCCAAGCAGCAGGCCAACCACGGTGGCTGCAACCGGGTAATCGTAACGCACCATAGCCCAGCCAAGGATTGCAAAAACGAAAAGCGTGATCGGACCCGCCAGCGAACCCAAAATCGCATAAGAGCCGAATGTCGATACCACCAGCACGCTGGGTATCAAAAAGCGCAGTGGAACCCGGACAATGGACGCAGCCAGATAGACAAATCCCATTCCGACAATCAGCAGCAGAATGGCCTGAGCAAAATTGGAAAAGATGATTGCATAGACAATATCCCGGTTCTGCGCGATGAACTGTGGTCCCCCGATGATGTTGTGCATGGCAAACGCCGCCAGCAGAATGGCGGTTGCGCCACCGCCGGGAATGCCAAGCGCCAACATGGTCGCCATGGCGCCCCCCTCGGAGGAGGAGTTGGCCGATTCGGCGGCGATGACACCCTTGGGATTGCCCGTTCCAAAACTATCGCCATCTGGCGCATTCCGTTTTGTTTCAGAGTATGAAATCAGGTTCGAAATGGAGGAGCCAACACCGGGTATTGCCCCGATCACGACCCCTATGGTGGCGCCTCTGAAGATGATTATCGGGCTTTTGAAGGTCAACTTCACCCCGTCGATGATCTTGGCAAAGCTGATCTTGCGGTCGTCTTCGTTCTCGATCAGATAGGTCGTGTTGATGAGGTTGAGGAGTTGGCTTGCCGCCAGCAGCCCCATCATTGCAGGGATGGCTGGAATCCCGTCAAGCAGCCAGGGAACGCCCATGGTTCCGCGAATGAACCCGGCGGTATTCATTCCGATTGTCCCGAGCAAGACACCGAATATCCCCGCCAACAACCCGCGCCAGACGGAAGATCCAGCCAATGATCCGAGCAGCAAGAGCCCCCAGACCGCGATGACGAACATCTCCAGCGGACCGAGCTTGAGCACGATGATGGAAACCGGCACAATCAGAAACAACAGGAGCACGTAGGACGACAATGTGCCCATGACGGAGGATGCCAACGCCACCCCCAGCGCCTGGTTGTGACGGCCGGACCTCGCCATGGGATAGCCGTCAAAAGTCGTGGCGACTGCAGAGGATGTGCCGGGAATGTTCATGAGCACCGCCGGAACTGACCCGCCAAAGCCCGCACCCGTATAAATGGACGTCAAAAACACGATAGCCGGCAGGAAGTCCATATAGAGCGTGATGGGCAAAAAGATTGCCATCGCCATGGTGATGGATATTCCGGGCATCGCCCCGAAAACAAGCCCGATCACGAGCCCGGGTATCAGCCAAAGCCAAGCGCTCCAGGAAGACGTGAGAATGCTGTACGCACCATCAAGGGCTGAAAAATCAAGCATCCGGCTTCCTCAGAGAATTGTAAGGGGGAAAGGATAGGGCACAAGCGCCTGATATCCGTAAACCACCAACACGGAAAAAACGGCGGAATAGGTGCCGACCACCCAAAGTTTCTTCTCACCACAAAGATACAATCCGACGGCAACGAACACGAAGGTCGCGATGTCGAATCCGATGGTTTCGAGCGAGAACACAAAAATACCAAATGCACCCGCGAGCAAAGCAACCCGACCAACCTCAAGAAGCTCCTTTCGGCGTTGAGCCGCATCAGGCACATCTTCGCGCGGGACTTTCGGAAAAACCTGCGGCAGCACAAGGGCCACAAGGATGAGCCCGAAAATCGCAGCCGGCTGGACAAGCAGGAGGTTGTTGATCTTCAACGAAGTTCCGCGCGCATCCAGCCAATAGGCGAGGATCACAACCGCAACCACACACAGAAGCAGCAAATGCCCCCAAATGACAACGCGACGTTGGCTTGGCTCACCCATTCGACACTCCTGCAAGGGCTGGAAAAATGCCGGACCTTCTCAAGAAGGTCCGGCATTGATGGCGATTTTAGCGCAATCAGGTGCCCTTAAGCAGATCGATGTGCTGCGTCATCACCCTGGCGGTGGCGGCGAGTGCCTTGTTGCTGGCCTCCGGACCGATCCAGTCCGTGGCAAGATCCTGGGCCTTCAAACTGGTGATTGTTGCCTCATCCTTGCTTGCGCTTTCGATGGCGGACAGAAGGGTCTGGTAGCGGTCGGGGTGCTTTTCAACGAAAGACGCATGCACACCCCAGCCACGCTGAGATCCGGCAACAAACTCCGCGTCCGCACCGTTCAGTTCAGTCACCGTTGGCGATGTCCAGCCATCACGAGCGGAATCATCGAACACCAGCAGCGGGCGGACCTTTTCGGCAAGCGGGATGAACCCCTGGCCGCCGACCAGTCCGATATCGACCACGGCACCGGCCGTGGCATTGCGAGCGGGCCCACCACCATCATAGGTCACCAGACGCAGCCCATCACGATCGATGCCATTGGCGTCGGCAAACAGCATCACGTTGACCAGATCGGCGGAAGCGGGCTGGATACCGATCGAGAGTGCGCCGGCATCAGCCTTGAGACGCGTGATCACATCCTCGATATCCTTGATGTCGGATTCGGAGCTGGTCGCCATCAGCGTGTAGTCACGCGACGGCAGGTTGATCATATGGAAGTCTTCGAGCTTGAAAGGCGCATCCTGGGTCAGGATGTTCAACGGCATATAGGGAGCTGCTGACGTGCAAAGAATGGAGTACCCGTCATCAGGCTGCTGCATGAAGTAGCTGTGCCCAAGCAGCGCACCACCCCCACCCCGATTGATAATCGTCAGTGGTTGACCGATCGCCTCCTGCAGGAATGGTGCAAATGCGCGGGCCAAACGGTCATTGTAACCACCTGTATCGAATGGGACGACAACAGAAATCGGACGATCCGGATAGGTACTCTGGGCACGCAGAATGGCTGGCGCAGCAAACGATGCGGCGATTCCACCAGACGCAACCTTGAGCATCGTGCGGCGTGTAAGTGTCTTGCTCATATAATCCTCCATTGCGGGGCATAATGCGTAACTCCCCTGCGGCGCTAAGCGCTGCTGCCTCCCCGACTCTCGGCAAAATATGTTTGCGCAAGCATATTGTCAACAATAATGCGAGTGACAGCCCATTTTCACATCGAATGAGACGAAGTGAACCACGGCGATTGAGGCTAAGGCTTCTCCATAATTTCTTTTTAATTTATAATATTCAATGTGTTAGAAGATTTATCGCAAACCCTCAAGCCGCCCGGAAAGCGCCCTCATCCTAAAAGTTGTTGACAATTGTCAGATAAGATCGTTCAAGAGGCGAGCTGTGGTGATAGGCGTCTGACGCGCCCTGCGGCGCCTGGCATATGCACACTATCTCCACCAAAACGAGATCAAGGGAGAGTCACACGATGAACACGTCAGCGACCAACAAGGGATTTGATTCAGCTGGATCCCAAAGCCCTGGTTTAAGCCAGGAAGTTGCCAACTTCGTAGTCAACACAAGCATCAGCGACCTGCCCCCGGTTGTCGTCGAAAATGGCAAGAAATCGATTCTCGATGGCCTTGGCCTCGCGCTTTCGGGTTCTGTTGCGAAGTCAGGCGAGTATGTCCGGACCCACCTTGAAGATATTGGAAATCCTCAGGGAGCCGCGACCGTTATCGGCTCGTCACACCGGGTGTCGCCCCGTTTCGCGGCATTTGCCAATGGCGTTGGAATTCATGCTGACGATTACGACGATACCCAGCTCGCCGTAGCGCGCGATCGCGTATATGGACTTCTTACCCATCCCACCGCACCGGCATTGCCCGCTGCACTTGCCCTTGGGGAGGCGCGCAACAGCACCGGCGCAGATGTGATGCTGGCCTATCATCTCGGTGTCGAAGTGGAGTGCAAGATCGCCGAGGCGATCGATCCGCGTCACTACCAGACCGGTTTCCATGCGACCGCAACCTGCGGGACGTTTGCTGCAGCATCCGCCGCGGGACGTCTGATGGGTCTGAACTCGGAGCAGATGGTGCGTGCCCTGTCCATGGCGGGGAGCCAGTCGGCAGGCTTGCGCGAGAACTTCGGTACAATGACCAAGCCGTTCCATGCCGGACGCTCGTCGGAGAGTGGCGTCGTCGCCGCGCAGTTTGCGTCGTATGGCTGGACCGCAACTGACAAGATTCTCGAAGCTCCACGCGGATTCTTCGCAGCGGCAGGTGGCGGTTACGATGCCAACGCCATTGACGGTAAACTTGGTGCGCCATGGACGTTTGACAATCCGGGGGTATCGATCAAGCCGCACCCCTCGGGCTCTCTGACCCATCCCGGCATGACCGAGATGCTTCGACTGATCAAGGCGCATGACATCAAGGCCGAAGATGTGGTGTCAGTCCGGGTCGGCACCAATTCGAACATGCCCAACGCCTTGATCCATCGCCATCCGACCAATGAACTGCAAGCCAAATTCTCGATGGAGTTCTGCATGGCCATCCTGCTGCTCGAAGGCCGAGCCGGTCTGCCGGAGTTTCTCGACGAAACCGTGATGAGACCCGACGTGAAAGCGATGATCGAGAAGGTGGATTTTTGCGTTGATGAGCGGGCCGAAGCTGCAGGCTATCACCTTATGACCACCTATCTGGACATCAAGCTCAAGGACGGCACCACAATCAGCGGTATGGCTGATTTTGGCAAGGGCAGCCCGGCCAACCCGATGTCCTATCAGGAAGTGGCTGGCAAGTTTCTCGAGAATGCCGAATTTGCACGCTGGGACATGGGTAAGGCGAAGACCGTTGTCGATATGGTTGCCGAGTTCGAGAACCTGAAATCCATCGACACACTGATGTCTCTTCTCAAGGCCGACTAAGGCCGAGGATTCAGCGAACATGGCAAGACCAGATGGAGGCAAGACCGCGAAGGGGTTGGGAGCATCACGCTTCCGGCCGCGCGGTCTTGCGCACCTTTGCCTAACCTATGTTTGCGCAACCGGCGCCGGTTACCTCGGCACCTGGATCGGCATGCCTTTACCTTGGATGCTGGGGCCATTTTTCCTTTTGGCCGCGGCATCGGTTTTCGGATTTGCAATGCCGATCATCCCGATGGGACGGGAGCTTGGTCAGGTTGCCATCGGCCTTGCCGTCGGCATGCGGTTTACCCCTGCAGTTCTCTTGGCAACCACAGCTCTCATTCCGCACATGATGTTCTCTACCCTTTACGTCATCGGGTACACATTTCTTGCTGCCTTTTTGCTGAAACCGCTTGCTCAGGTCAACAATGTATCCGCTTTCTTCGCAACCGCTGCGGGTGGCGTTGCCGACATGGCCTCGGTATCCCGCGAATATGGCGGTGACCCGGGATCAGTTGCGATCGTCCATGCCATGCGGGTTGCACTGGTCGTGGCAGTTGTTCCATTTCTGGTCTTTTTTCTCGGCGAACAAGGCACACCGCCAGTTATGGCCGCTACCGGTCCGGTAAACTACGTGTCGCTCGCTGCCGCGCTGGTTGTTGCCTATCTGGTTGCGATTGCGCTGAAGCGGACGCCGCTTCCCAACCCTTGGCTGGTGGGGCCTATCCTGGCTGGCATGGCGCTGGGCGTCAGCGAAGTTCTCGTCGTTGACGTGCCCAAACTGCTGATCATCGTTGCACAGATCATGCTCGGGACATGGCTCGGCTGCCAGTTCAAGCGCGATCTGCTGGTCCGCCTGCCACGCGTGACTTTCTCCGCCGTAGCGACAGCAGGCCTTATGATCTGTTTTGCTGCGCTGGGTGCAGTCGCCCTCTCCTATTTCGGCGATCTTCCCTTTACCACAAGTTTTCTCGCTCTCGCACCGGCTGCTGTAACCGAGATGGTTCTGACGGCCAAGGTCATGAACCTTGACGCCGAGATTGTGACTGCATTCCACGTAATGCGAATTGCAGTGGTTTCATCGACAGTTCTTCTGGTTTTCAAACTCTACATGCGCATGAAAGGATCTCAAATTGGATCTCGGATACAATGAACGCCGTGTTCTTGTGGTTGGAGGCAGTTACGGAATCGGCAAAGCCTCAGCAAAATTGATGGCCAAGGAAGGCGCGCATGTCATGCTTGCCTCACGGAGCGAGGAAAACCTCCTAGCCGCCATCAAGGATATCCCCGACTATTCCGGCGAAAAGCCCTCGAGCGTGGCCTGTGATGTGACCCAGGAAGGCTCGGGCAAATGTCTTGCGGACGCCGTAGACCAGCAGTGGAATGGGACACTGGACGTCCTGATCACTGCCGTCGGCGGCAGCATTCGCTCCGCCTTCACCGACCTGACCGACGCGGACTGGATGGGAAATTATTCTTTCAACATCCTGTCGACCGTGCGTGCGATCCGTGCGCTGCTTCCCGCACTCGAGAAGGGCAACAATCCGTCAATCGTCACGCTTGGTGCCGCTGCATCGAAGATGCCTTATCAGCACCAGATCGTATCCAATGTACATAAGGCAGGCATTCTCGGTTTGACCAAGACACTGGCTGCCGAGTTGGCGGACCGGAACATTCGGATCAACTGTGTCGCGCCAGGCAGAACTTTGACCCCCTTGTGGACCAATCGGGCCGACAAAATGGCCGCAGAGCAGGGCAGGACCCGGGCAGAAATCCTTGAGGATTTCTCCAAGGATATCCCGCTCGGTCGCTTCGGGACTCCCGAAGAGGTGGCTGCCATGGTCGTTTGGCTTGCATGTCCGCTTGCAAGCTACGTGACCGGACAGGCGGTCAATGTTGATGGCGGCATTGCCCGCGGCCTGCTTTAAGAAAGTGAAATACATGTCAAGCAATGTAGAAATAGCAACCAATGCCGAAGTCCCGAACGTCACCAGCCAGCTGGTTGACTGGATTGTTGACATCAAGGGAAGCGACATACCAACGGAAGTGCGAAAGGAAGGCTTGCGCACATTCGTCAACTGGATCGGATGTGCCGTGGGTGGTGCGCATCATGAAACGGTTGACCGTGCACTTGCAGCCGTCATGCCATTTTCCGGCACGGCCACATCCACGGTTTTGGGCCGGCCAGAGCGGCTCGATGCACTTCATGCCGCGCTGTTGAACGGCATCACCTCGCATGTGCTCGATTATGACGACACTCACCTGAAGACCATCATCCACCCTGCAGGACCGGTAGCATCCGCCCTTCTCGCCCTGGCCGAGTTGCGCCCCATGTCGGGCAAGGATTTCCTGACGGCACTGATCGTCGGTATTGAAGTTGAATGCCGGATCGGCAATTCGGTCTATCCCAACCACTACGACCGCGGCTGGCATATCACAGGAACGGCCGGAGTTTTCGGAGCAGCCGCCGCCACCGGCAAGGCAATCGGACTTTCCAAACAGCAGATGCGTTGGGCCTTTGGTCTTGCTGCGACGCAAGCCTCGGGACTGCGCGAAATGTTTGGCACAATGACCAAGAGTTTTCACCCGGGTCGAGCAGCCCAGAATGGTCTGATGTCGGCGCTGTTGGCCGAAGCCAATTTTGACAGCTCGGAACGCGGCATCGAAGCTCCGCGCGGATTTGCCAATGTGACTTCGACAAAACAGGACTACTCCGAGATTCTCGACGATCTTGGCACTCGTTGGGAATCCGCGCTTAACAGCTACAAGCCGTTTGCTTGCGGCATCGTTATCCACCCAACCATCGACGGATGTCAGCAAATCCGCGCCGAAATCGGCGACCGCGTCAGCGCAATCAAGTCGATCCATCTGACGACCCATCCGCTGGTACTGGAACTCACCGGCAAGAAAACGCCACGCACCGGGCTCGAAGGCAAGTTCAGCGTCTACCATTCGGCAGCTGCGGCTCTGTTGAAAGGCGACGGCGCCCCAACCGCGTTCACGGACGAGATGGTGAACCTGCCTGAAATTACGGGCCTGCGGGACCGGATCACGGCCACTGCCGATCCTGAATGCCACGAAGCTTCGGTCACCATTGATGTGACGTTTGAGGACGGGTCCAGGCTGAGTAAACACGTCGAGAGAGCCATCGGTTCGAAGGACGTACCGCTGACCAATGAACAGATTGATGCGAAGTTCATCACCCAGTCAGCTCTGGTGATTGGCGAAGAAGCCACTCGCGAGTTGCTGGCGGCGGCATGGAATCTCGAAGCGCTGAGCAGTGTCGCCGACATCGCCGGCATTTCGGTGGGGCAAAGCCAAACCAAGGCAAAGGCGACAGGATCATGAACACTCCCGCAAGCAAAGATACTTTGAAGATCGGCATTCTTGAGGGCGATGACATCGGCCACGAAGTGGTCCCGGCGTCAGTCCGCATCGCCAAAGCCGCCGCCGCCGCAACCGGGCTTGCGATCGAATGGGTTGATGTCCCCATCGGACACCGTGCGCTTGTTCAACTCGGGCATACGATGCCCGAGGGGACCTTGGAAACACTGGGCGGACTCGACGGATGGATTCTCGGCCCCATAGGTCACCAAGGTTATCCGAAAGTGCCAGAAGCAATCAATCCGCATCCGATCCTGCGCAAGCGGTTTGATCTGTTCGCCAATGTTCGCCCGACACGCTCGTTCCCCGGTATCGGTTGTCTGTACGATGACGTCGATTTGGTGATTGTCCGGGAGAACAATGAAGGTTTCCAGCCAGACAGGAACGTGGTGATGGGATCCGGTGAATTCCGTCCTACCAATGATGTTACGATTTCAGTACGCGTGATCACTGTCGAAGGGTCCTCGAAGGTGGCGCGTGCTGCCTTCGAAATTGCCCGTTCAAGAACAAAACGCTTGACCCTGGTTCACAAGAACACAGTTTACAAGCTGGGCTGCGGCATGTTTGTCGACAGCTGCTATGAAGTGGCGAAGGATTTTCCCGACGTCACCGTCGACGAAGTGATTGTCGACACAATGGCAATGCGATTGGTCCGTGATCCACAGAGCTTCGACACCATTGTTACCACCAATATGTTTGGCGACATCCTGACGGACGAAGCGGCCGGTCTGGTTGGGGGCATGGGCATGGCTCCCGGGCTTTGCATTGGGCGCGGGTCCATCGCCATGGCCCAGGCTACGCATGGCTCCGCTCCGGACATCGCCGGCAAGGATATCGCCAACCCCTTTGCCATGGTCGAATCCACCCGAATGCTGTTTGACTGGCTCGGGCGCCGTCATGGACTTGATGCGGCCGTCGAAGTATCGGAACTAATGAAGAAGGGAATCGATACTGCGCTTTCAAATCCTGCCACCCGTACTCCGGATATCCGCGGAACAGCGAACCAGTCACAGATGGTTGACGGAATAATCGCAGGCATGGGTATTGCCAATGCCTAAGGACAGATCGCTGCACCAGTCCGATAGCTGGTGTCTGGACTGCCTCCATGAGGCTGGATCTTGCTGGGGAGCCGCGTGCGGCGGCAACGCTGATTAAGGCAACCGGCTTGGTGTGCCGGGCCGGAGCATACACGCGGGGCGTGGGTTGGCAGACCAACACAGCCGCAGCCACCCAGGTGGCAATCGAGGCAATAACGGAAACCGGGGTAGCGCGGATATAAGGCTTTATCGAATGATGTAAATTGTCTACATACGGCCATGGAGAGTTCGATGGAAAACACTACATCAAATCAAACAGCGCAAAATGATCTGCAGGTTTTGCGCACGTCATCCTTGACCGGTGCACTTGAGCGGGAGCTGGAGCACCTGATCCTAACAGGGGAACTCAAACCTGGCGAGCGTCTCAACGAGATTCAGCTGTCGTCGCGGTTTGGTACCAGCCGCGGGCCGCTGCGGGAAGCCACGCGCAGCTTGCAAGCAAAGGGCTTGGTTGACGCAATCCGCAACCGTGGTGTGTTCGTTCGTTCAATATCTCCCAAGGAAGCACTCGAAATTTATGATATTCGGGCAGCGCTGTTCGGCTTAGCGGGCCGCCTGCTGACCGATATGGTGACAGACGCCATGCTGGCACGCCTGAACGAGTTCCTTGATGAGATGGATGAAATTGCGCAACAGCGCGATTTTGACCGCTACTATCCTGTCAATCTTCAGTTTCACGATTTTCTGATCAGATCAACGAACAGCAGCATGCTCGCCCAAGAGTACAAGAGCCTGGTCAACAGATTGCATCTGTGTCGCGCTCGTGGCCTGGTTCAGGCCGGAGGCCTCGCTGTCTCCAACCACGAACACAGGGAGATGGTTGACGCACTGGCTTCCGGCAACCGCGAGCGGGCCCAGGAGGCCTTCTTTCGCCATGTCGAACGGTCCAAACAACGGTTCACGACAACGCTTGAAAAATAGCGGCTGGCAAGCGCAGTCTTCACTTGGTCAGGTCACACCCGTTCATATGCTGCGGGGAATGCCGGCCACTTGATCGGGTTCATCTGTGGTCGTCCTCCCGATTCCGGGCCTGCGGCAGGCAAATCTCCGTCCGTCGCAATCGGGCCTCCCTCCCCTTCAATATCCTTATAGAGCGTCGTTTCTCAGCAAGGGTCGATCACCGACCAGCACAGACCGCAGTGTAAAGGCTCAAGAAGTGAGAACGACGCGGCGGCTCTCGTTTCCGACAATTGGACGGCAACAGGCTGCCATACCAAGCTGCATTGACAAGGCCCCATCATATCTCCGGAATGGGTTTAGCAGCGAGAAAGGGAGCGTCTGGCGGCGCCGTGCCGGGCGCCCGTAGCCATGTGTAACCCCGCATGCGGGCAAGGCAACCCGGCCTCCGGCTGCATCATGGCAGCTTGTCTATGTGGCGGCATGGAACGTCCTGCAATTTCTCCGAATTCCGCACGATGCTTGCCAGTCTGCGCTGGGCAAAAGATTACTTTTTGCACCGCCGAAACAAGGCAGTCGCCAAGGGGGCCACGAGTGAGAGTACGATCATGGCAACAAGAACCTTATTGATCGGACCATCGAACAGGTTGTTGGCTCCCCCTATGCGGGTCGCACGTAGAAAGTTGCTTTCAAGAAGCGGGCCGAGAATAATGGCCAGCATGAATGCAGGAACCGGGTACCGGTATACTTTAAGTATCGCGCCAAATAGTCCAAAAACGATCATCAGCATGATGTCGAATGCCATGAAGCGCCAAGCATAAGCCCCTATGAACACCAAGACGGTCACGGTGGGGACGAGGAATGCATTGGGAACGAAAACTATGTGCTGTGCCGGTCGTGCCAGCAAAACACCGAGCGTGGCGATTAGTCCGGCCGCCAAAAAAGTCGAGAACAGAATGCTGTAGGCGTCGACGATGAAAGTTGTGAAGAACTCAGGTCCGGGACGCAATCCGTGCAGCACCAAGGCAGCCAGCATCACCAGGGTCGACGCACTGCCGGGCAGACCTAAAGTCAGCATCGGAACCAGGGCTCCGTTGGCTGTGGCGTTGTTGGCGGAGTCAGTCGCAACAAGGCCCTCGGGATTACCCTTGCCGAAGGACTCCCGGTCTTTGGACCATTGACGCGCCTGCCCATAGGCTAGAAACGACCCAATCGTGGCGCCTGCACCGGGCACAACGCCGACGAAAAATCCAAGTATACTGGAGCGCCACAGGTTAATCTGGTGACCAGCCGAGTTCTTGAGGCCACGGAAAATCTCCGACCAACCGTCTGATGACCGCCTGCCTTGGTCGGCAATCGTGGCGCGGCCCAACAAAAAGAGCAATTCAGAAAGACCGAACAGCCCAAGCAAGACCGGAATCATTGGCAAACCATCATATAGTTCTGGTATTCCGTAAGTCGCCCGAGGGAAGCCGGACATCGAATCGGCACCAATGAGCGAGACCAGGATACCGAATAATGCGATCATCATGCCCTTTTCGTAGCTTTCCGAAGCCAACGTACTGACCACCGTCAGTCCCAGCACTGCGACCATGAACATCTCTGATGGACCGAACTTGAGCGCAAACATGCCAAGCACCGGCGCCAAAACGAGGGCCAGGAATGCGCCGATCAATGCACCGAACGTAGAGGCTCCGAAGGAGAGCCCCAAAGCATATCCAGCCTTGCCGGCTCTCGCCATCGGGTACCCCTCAAGCGTTGATGCAGCGTTGCCTGGCGTGCCCGGAATGTTCATCAGGATTGCCGGTATGGAGCCTGCCGCCTGTGCACCTGTGTAAATTGTCGCCATCATGATCACGGCGACGGTTGGGTCCAGCACAAGAGTAAATGGCAACAGGATCGCCATGACGTTGGCGTCATTAAAGCCCGGAATGGCACCGACAATAAATCCGATCAGGAAACCCAAAACCAGGAACAGCAGCGTTTGGAACTGAAACAACGCTGTGATGCCAGCGAACATTGCCTCGGTGTCGTACATCGAAATATAACTCCGGATTATACCTGGTAGGGTTCCAATCAGAAACCCAGTGGTCCAACGGGCACGTTGAAGTTCATCACCCAAGCAAGGAAATGAAAGGTCAAACTCGATACAACTGCACCTACTGCCGTGCCTATCGGCCCCAAACCGACAAGTGGGTAGGCTAGCAACAGAAACAGCAGATTTGTCAGGCTGAAGCCTAAACTCCCGAAGCTGAAATAATACCCCACACAGAGGATGAGAAAGGCTACGCGGATCAGGATCTCCCTTTTCGTCGTGGGCGCTGCTTCCTGATCGGGAAGAGCCGCGTCAGCTTCATCTTTGCCGGCTGATTTCTGGAACACGGTGCGCATCAGTATGATGAGAGTTGTCAACACCGTAAGCACGATAACGGGCTCTGGGATGCGCCGGGTAACTGAACGTGCCTCCTGGATATGAAACCAAAACAGCAGACAACCCAGGAGCACGATCGCGGGGACGATCAGTTCTCCCCATTTGGAGCGTAAAAACAACGAAGTGCCTCCGTGTATTATGAATCGGGCCTGCCGGCTGGCCGGCAGGCCCAACCAAGATTACATATCTTCGAGATCTCGTTCCATGCTGCTCCGGTATTCAGCCAGAAGGCCAAGGTAATCAGTGGACCATGCTTCACATTCGGCAGCATCCATGTGCCGGATAAATGGCGTTAGTGATTGCGCATCAGCCCCCTTGAGGAATTCCGGGTGCTGAAGCGTCTGCTCGAACGTCTCGGTCAGGCGCTGATATCGATCCGGATGGTTCTCGGCGCTCTTTCGGGAAATTTGCGCCCCATAGGGCTCAGACAGGTATGGCATCTCGAAAGGCAGGATTTCGTTAGCCGGAGGCGCGTTCCAGAGGCCCTCGGTCGGGTCTTCGGGCCAGAAAATTGCCAGCGCCTTGGTCAATTCCAGTACGTTTGTGGCTGACCAGTAGGGTGCCATGCAGCAATCCACGTGACCGCCCGCAACCGCATTCCGGGCCGGACCACCACCGCCGAAGGGCACAACCTGCAGGGGGATGCCGGCTTTCTCCCGCAACACCACAGTCGCGGCGTGTGCCGCTGACAGCGCACTGGAGACCGAAGCCGTAAACGGCTTGTCGGCACTGGCAGCCGCATCGAGAAACTCTTCCAAGGTATTGTAGGGCGAATCCTTGGAAACCAGAAGGACGTTGGGATCCTGAAAATATGAGCCAACCCAAGCCACCTGGTCGGTGCTGAATCGCTCTGCTTCGAGTTGAGCGAGCCAAGCCGTATGTGGCGCAGGAGTAAAGACGACTGCATGAGCGTCGTGCGGCGCATTTGCCATCAGGTCTTGAGCAATCAGAGAGCCGGCACCAGGCTTGTGATCGAGCACGAAATCCCCGCCCAGCAGCTGCCCCCAAACCGGCGTCACGAGCCGAACCGAGCGATCGGTGCCGCCACCGGGGGCAAAGGGAATATATGCAGTCAGCTTTCGTGACGGATAATCCTGAGCATGAGCCTGACTGGCGAGCCCGGCAAGCGGAAGTGCTGCGGTTCCGGCCGCCAGAGAAGTGCGAAGGAAACGCCGGCGCGTCAATTCATAATTGGTCATCCCAAACTCCTATTCATTTCGTGATGGCTTCACCGCCTAAGGAGGTTCGCAACCCACGACTTGCATCTCTGCATTGGGCGAGCAGTTCAAAGCAGGCTCCAAGCGGTGAGCGAAACGTGAGTGAATTGCCTCCGAGTGTCAAGCAAAGTGTTGACAATTTTTCCCCAAAAGCTATTTTCAAGTGCAGGAAATGCCGCCTACCGCAAGGATACCCTCAAAAAATGGTTAGAAAAACAAAAATAGTTGACAATTTCACATCTGAGATCCCCGAGTTTTTGGATGCTCGCTCACTATTTTTATCAGGTGGAAGCACTCCGAGAGACTACCTGGAGACATGCATTTCCAACATCAGTTCGTCGGAAGAGACAGTGCGGGCCTTCTCGCATTATGACCTTGCGAAGGCCCGCACCGCAGCAGACGCATCCACGCTACGCTATAGGGACGGCTGCCCTCAGTCACCCATTGACGGGATGCCGGTTGGCATCAAAGATATTATCGACACATTTGACATGCCCACGCAGATGAACAATCGCATGTACGATGGGTACATGGCGCGGGCGGATGCAGCCTGCGTCAGAGCGGTCCGCGAGGGTGGAGCGGTGATTGTAGGCAAAACTGTCACCACTGAATTTGCCATCGGGCGGTCTGGGCCAACTGTGAATCCACACAATCCGCTGCACACACCGGGCGGATCTTCATCGGGGGCGGCGGCAGGCACGGCAAGCGGCATGTTCGCCGCCAGTTTTGGCACCCAGACGCAGGGCTCCATTATCCGTCCCGCTTCGTTCAACGGCGTGGTGGGGTTCAAGCCAACACTGAACGCACTCTCCACCGATGGCGTGCACCCCTTGTCTAGAACCCATGACCACCTCGGTGTTCTTGGTCAGAGCGTCGGCACAGCCTGGGCGTTTGCGCGCTGGGTGGGGGAGATTGCCCCGGGGCAGGATACGAACGGACTTGGCGGGCCATTGGCCAGCGAGTTGGATCATGTGCCGGTCAAGCGGGTGGCAGTCCCGCGCACCGCAGGTCTGGATGAACTTGACGACAACAGCCGCGCAGCCTTCGAGGCACAGCTTGATCAGTTTCGGGCCGCGGGCATTACCGTGGTGGACTCATTTGACGACCCTTATCTTGCCGATCTGGCAAGACGACTCGATCATATCGTCGACATTTCCTTGCGTATGGTTGCGTTCGATATGCGCTGGCCCTATCGGACCTATGTGGAGCGTTATCCCGACGAGATGGGACCGCGTTTGCATGATCTGGTGAAGCTCGGACATGAGGTCACCTTGGACGAATACCGGCTCATGCGCAGTGAACGTGACGATTTGCGCCAACGTGTCCAGGAACTGTCCCGGTCATATGACGCCGTCGTGTTGCCCTCCTCCTCTGGCCCAGCGCCCGAAGGCTTCGAGTTCACCGGCGCACGGACTTTACTGCTGTATTGGTCGTTTCTCGGCTTCCCGGTTTTCGGTCTGCCGCTCATGGAAGTCGACGGCATGCCCTTCGGTTTGCAACTAGCAGGCTTCAGGGGGCGCGATTTTGAACTGGCGCAGCATGCAAACTGGATGATGAGGCAATTCGGCTGATCGTTTATCGCCACGTCAACCCTGCCCGATTGCCATCGCGGGGTTGACTGCCGTACCGGGGCCTGCGGTTGCAAGATACCGCCGGCTCCATTTCACTTCCGGCCCTTACCCTCGGTGGTGTCGTTCAGCGTGCAAAGCAGCAAGCCGGCCCGATCAGGAAACATCGCAATGACATTCGGATGCGCCGCTGACTGGCGCTGGAAAGCTCACAGCGCCTGATACTCGGCATGGTTCATTTCCTCGGTCAGAAACTCTATAAAGCTGTCCAGCAGCTTGAAGGACGGAGCTGTTCTTGAACGGATAAGCCAGATCTTGAATTCGACTGTCGGCTGAATTGGCCGGACGAGAATGTCAGGTCCGGCATTTGTCCAGGCGCTGATCGGATCAACAATTGAACACCCGACCCCCTCGGCAACGAACGTGCAGGCGGCATCCGACTGTCCCGTCTCGATGCTGATGCGCCGCGCAACGCCGTGATCATCAAACAGCGTATCTATCAACACCCGTGACTGGTCCTGCGGCCCAAGCGAGATGAAGGGTTCGTCCTCGAGATCCTGCGGCGTGATCTGGGTCTTGCCGGCAAGCCGGTGGCCCGCTGGAAGGATGCAGACCGCTTTCAGGGTCTGGACATGCAGGCTGACCGTCTCTTCACGGTCCGACGGCATGAAACTGAGCGCCACATCCGCCTGCTGTGTGGCCACCGCATCAATCAGGCTCCGGGATCTCATGCTTTGCAGATGAAACTGCACGTCCTTGTGCACCTTGCTGTAGCGCGCGACGGTGCGTGGAAGGAAACTTCGAGCAATCGCGGGAAACGACGCGATGCTGATTGCGCCCAGGCTCAGTTCGCGGATAGCGGCGATGACCCGGTCGACCTTGCGGACACCGCGAAACATCGCCTCGACCTCAACAAGCAAGGCCTCGGCCTCCTTGGTTGGCCTCAGCCGGTTTGACCGGCGGTCGAACAACGTGAAACCGCAATTCTGCTCCAGCATGGTGATCTGCTGGCTGACGGCCGATTGGGTAACATGCAGAACCTCGGCCGCCCGCGTGATGCCGCCAGCGGTCATGACTGCCTGAAACGCTGCGAGCTGGCGAATGTTCATCTTAACCTCAGCTAATGGCTGGATTACTATTTATCAATATATTTTAAGTCTGTCGATCTGTAGAAATGAAGCATAAGAACACGCTAAAGCCCTGGCCAAATCCGGCTTCACACCTCGACTGGGAGTATTCGACATGCACAAGACATTCTGGAAAATGCCGCTGATACTGGCCACAGCTGTCGGATTGGCGGGTGTCGCTTCAGCCGACCAGCTCGACTCCGTCAAGGAGCGCGGCGTGCTGTCAATCGGCATCAAGAACGATTATCGCCCGTTCGGGTATCTCGACGAGAACGGCGAAGTAACCGGCTTCGAAATCGACCTGGCGACCTATATCGGTGAAAAGATCGTTGGCCCCGAAGGCGAGGTCGAGCTGGTTCCGGTGGTCGCGTCAAACCGCATCGAACTGCTCAAGGCGGGCCGGATCGACCTGATCCTTGCCACGCTGGGTGTCAACGAGGACCGCGCCAAAGTCATCGACTTCACCGAAGAATTCTACAATATGGCCGGCATCGTGCTGATGGCGCCGAACGACACCGACCTCGCCAGCTGGGACCAGGTGGCGGGCAAGAAGCTGTGCGGCATTCAGGGCAACCTTTACAATCGGGCGCTGCAGGAAACCTATGGCGCCGAGCTGATGCTTTTCACCGGCACCGCCGAGATGTTCAGCGCCTATGAGGACGGCCGCTGTGTCGCCGTGGCCTATGACGGCCCGATGCTCAATCTCAAGCTGGCGGAACAAGGATGGGGCGAGAAGAACAAGATCGCCGTCGAAACCTTCGATTACATCCCGATTGCCGGCGGCGCGCGCAAGGGCGAAGAGCGGTTCCTGCAAGCGGTGAATGAAGCGATTCAGTCGGCCGAGGCAGCCAACCTGCTCGTCGAAGCGGAGGCGAAATATTCGATGGGTTCCAGCGCCTATGTCAATGACCGCGCCGAAGCAGCCCGCAAGGCCGGTTACTGATTGCCATTGATACGGTTGGCCCGCGCCCGATCCCGGCGCGGGCGCCTATTCCCCTTTCCGAGAAACTCCAGGCGGTGTCATGTTCGGATTTGACTTCAGCTGGCTTGGGGATCCGCTCTACCAGAGCTGGTTCATGAAGGGCCTGGC
This sequence comes from Hoeflea sp. YIM 152468, assembly GCF_029210485.1. Lineage (GTDB taxonomy): Bacteria > Pseudomonadota > Alphaproteobacteria > Rhizobiales > Rhizobiaceae > Hoeflea. Next base: position 65,205 of record NZ_JARGET010000021.1, on the reverse strand, counting down.
GACCACCTTGCTGCTCAGCGTCGTCGCCGGCATCCTTTCGATCCTGATCGGCATCGTCGGCGCGGCGATCCTGCATTTCAGGACACCGTTTCTTGCGCCCTTTACCGTGATTCTCATTGACCTGTTCCGCAACACGCCGCCGCTGGTGCAGCTGTTCTTCTTCTACTTCATGCTGTCGGATGTGGGGTTTTCCTTCACCGACCCCCTGACCGGCGCGTCGATGCCCGTGTTTAGCGGCTTCACCTGCGTGGTGCTGTCGCTGTGCACCTTCAACGGGGCCATCGCGATCGAGATCATACGTTCGGGCATATCGTCGGTGCCGTCACAGACGGTCGAGGGCGCCAGAAGTCTGGGCTATACCCGTCGCCAGGTCTTCCTGACCATGGAACTGCCGCTGGCGTTGCGCATGACCGTGCCGCTGATGACCAACAACATCGTGTCGATCATCAAGACCTCGGCGCAGGCGTCGCTCGTGGCGGTGACCGACATCACCTATTACGCAACGCAAGCGATGCTCGAAACATTCCTGAACATCGAGGTGATGATGGTGCTCTGGCTCATCTATGTCGCCATCGCCACCATCGTGTCGCTGGGGGCGCGGGCCATTTCCCGGGCGGTTCGAATCCCCGGCTACGGGCTTGTCTCATGAGCCGCGAACTCACCCACGCACTGATCGGATTTTTCGGCGTGATCGCGGTGCTGGGCGGCGTGTTTCTGGCGGCCTACGGCGGCGACAGCCTGGACGCGGTGATCGTGCTGACAAACCGGGCGTCGCTGTTGCTGATCGGAAGCAATTCATTTGACAGCGTTGGCGGCGGGTTCCTGGCCAATATCGGCATCAGTCTCGCGTCGATGGTCGTCGCCACGGTGCTTGGCGTCTCTCTCGGCGGGGCCACCACCGCGCCCAATCCCATGGTCCGCAATACGGCGATCCTTGTCGTCAACCTGATGCGCAATTCGCCCTGGCTGGTGGTGCTCTACGCCATGCTCTATCTGATCCCCTTCCGGCTGAGCATCTTCGGCACCGAATACTGGGTCTCTCCGGCGGCCAAGGCGGTGGTCGGCCTTTCGGTTCCGGTGACGGCCTACATGTCCGAGGTGTTCCGCGCCGGCATCCAGTCGGTCCCGGACGGCCAGTGGGAGTCAGCCCGCGCTCTCGGCTACCGGCGCGGCGCGATCCTGCGCCGGATCATCCTGCCGCAGGCACTGCCGCAGATGATCCCGAACATCATGACGACCTATGCGATGCTCTTCATCGGCACGAGCCTTGTCGTGGTGACGGGGACCAAGGATGTCCTCTCGGTCGCCAAGACCGTGATCGCCAGCGACGGCGACGATTACGCCACGGCAGTCTATCTCTTCGTGCTGCTGTTGTTCTTCATTTACTGCTACCCGATTGCCACGGCCAGCCGGGCGATCGAACAGAAGATCCGAAAGGCAGGATTACATGGCTGAGCCAATCCCTCCCATTGTCCAGCTCACGGACGTCCGCAAGGCCTTTGGCTCAGTCGAGGTGCTCAAGGGCATTTCGATGGAAGTCGATGCAGGCAATGTCGTCTGCATCATCGGACCTTCGGGCTCGGGCAAGTCGACGGTCCTGCGCTGCATCAATGGACTGGTTTCGATCAACAGCGGTTCCATACGGGTGGACACCCATCAGGTCGAAACGCTGCGCACGGAAAAGATGCTGGTGCCATTGCGCCATGACGTGTCGATGGTCTTTCAGCAGTACAATCTGTTTCCCCACAAGACCGTGCTTGAGAACGTCTTGATGGCGCCGATCCAGGTGCTGAAGAGGAATCCGGACGAGGTTCGAAGCCTGGCGGAAAGCCTGCTGGCCAAGGTCCAGCTTGCGGACCGGGGCGATGCCTACCCCGGCCAGCTTTCCGGTGGCCAGCAACAGCGCGTGGCGATCGTGCGGGCCCTGGCGATGGAACCCAAGGTGATGCTGTTCGACGAAGTCACCGCCGCGCTCGACCCGGAAATGGTCAAGGAGGTTCTCGGCGTCATCAGGGATCTCGCCAATGAGGGCATGACCTGCATCCTCGTCACCCACGAGATGCGCTTCGCCGAGGAGATTGCCGACCGGGTCTATTTCACCGACGGCGGTATCATCGTCGAACATGCGCCGCCCAAACAGCTGTTCCATAATCCCGAGGATCCACGCTTGCGCGCGTTTCTCGACAAAGTGTTGTAAGAAAAGGAAGCCGTAGATGACGTACAAGGTTTTGGTTCCTGACGCCCACCGGCGCGATCTCGACATCGAAAGGGCGGTGACGGGGAGCCTCGTCGAATACAGTGTCCATGACGAGACCGATGCGGCGGCGATAGCGGACGCGCAGTGGCAATCCTGCGACGCGGTGCTGGTCTGGCACCGGATGCGCATTGACGCCGCCGTGGTCGCCAAACTCGACAATTGCAAGCTGGTGGTGCGGGTCGGCGTGGGTTTCGACAATGTCGATGTCACCGCCTGCAAGGCACGCGGAATCACGGTCTCAAACGTTCCCAATTACGGGACAACCGAAGTCGCCGATCATGCCATCGCACTGATGCTCTATCTGGTGCGCGGGCTCGGCAGCTATGAGCGGCGGTTGAGGGCCGATCCGGCGACAGGCTTCCTCGCCGAAGACGTCCCCGTAGTGCGGCGGATACGCGGCTCCACCTTCGGCGCGGTCGGCATGGGCAGGATCGGCACCGCGGTGGTGCGCCGTGCAATGGCGCATGACATGACCGCGATCTACTATGATCCGTTTCTGCCGGAAGGCCATGACCTGGGCGTTGGCGTCGAGCGGGTGGGCTCGCTCGAGGACCTGCTTGCACGCTCGGATGTGGTCAGCCTGCACACCCCGCTCAACGACATGACGCGGCGGATGGTCGACGACGGCTTCCTTGCCGCGATGAAGCCCGGCGCCATCCTGATCAACATTGCCCGGGGCGGGCTGGTCGATATCGACGCGGTGGAGCGCGCCTTGCGCAGCGGTCGGCTTGAGGCTGCCGGGCTCGATGTTCTGCCCAAGGAGCCGCCGGTTCCGGAGCCTGCCCTGATCGCGGCATGGCGTGGCAACGAACCATGGATCGCCGGCCGTTTCATCCTGACACCGCATGCCGCGTTCTATTCCGAGGCCGGCTATGTCGACATGCGCACATTCTCCGCTCAGATTCTCATCGACCATCTTGTGCATGGCAAGATCAGAAACGACGTCACCCAATGAAACCCGCCGACACAATCATTCAGGACCGCAGCAATGGCTTTTGAGAAATTTGACGTGGACTTTCGTCAACTGGCGGAGAGCGAGCTTGCCGCCTGGCGCAGCATACCCACGGCGGTGGCATCGGACTGCATGAACCGTACCCAGGTCATGCACGCGTCGATCAAACCGATTTCACCTGGCATGACACTGGCCGGTCAGGCACGGACCGTCACGACAATGGTCGGCGATTGCGCCAGCATCGTCGACCTGATCTCGATCGCCCGTCCGGGCGAGGTGCTGGTCGTCGACGCGGGTGGGTATGAGGATGTTGCCGTCTGGGGCGGGATGATGACCGAAGAGGCGCATTATCGAAAACTCGACGGTGCATTGGTGTGGGGTGCTGTGCGAGACGTTCAGGACATTCGCGCGCTAGGCTTCAACATGTTCTGCAACGCCGTCGTGCCGCGCGGCCCGCACCAGGGTTTCGGTGGTGTTGTCGATGGCGCGATTTCGGCGGCTGGCGTCACCGTACGGTCGGGGGACATTATCCTCGGTGATGAGGACGGTGTCACCGTGGTGCCTCTGGAACGTGCAAAAGACGTGCTCGCGCGTGCTCAGGCGCATATGATCAAGGAACACCGGTGGATCGAGAAGATCCGCAGCGGAAAGTCGATCCACGAGGTCTATAGCGGCTGAATTTCTGCTGACGGGGCCGGTTCAGCCCGGCAGGCGTGCCGGACTTCAGCCAATCGCCCGTGATCACCGGCTCGCGTGCGAGTGTCGCGCTTGAATGTTGTCAGCCGCTCTCGCCTCCGCTCCCTGAGCGCCCGCCGTGCGCGCGGTTATGTCCAGGCCCGCATCAACGATGGAGTATCGTCCGGCTCTCCCGGTGCCTTGATGGTGAAAGGTGGCTGCGGCGGACTTTCGGCGCCGCGCTTGTCCGCCACCCTTTCACCGGCGAAACCGGGAACACCGTTACTCATCTCCGGAAGTCTGCAGCCTGAACGTGGGCAGAGGATATCGCTTTGCGTCCGCAGGCGGCAGCAACTCGACATCGAGACCGCTGGCCACGCTGCTCGCTTCCTCGCAAATGATGCGGCCCAGCAGCGAAGCGCCTTCCTCAAGCTCGATCTCGGCCAGGATGATCGGCACATCATCGTTGAAAGCTGGGTGGTTGGGTCGCAGCACCAGCGCATAGGAGACGATCCTGCCCTTGCCGCTAGCGGGCACCGAGACCAGGTCGGCGGAGCCGGTATAAGGGCATATCGGCCGAGGATAGAAAAATGGCCGGCCGTCCGGGGCAGCCTTCTGCAGAAGGAGTTTTCCTTCCTCCCGCCATGCCGTGAGAAAGGCGCGGTTGTCTGCGTCCTCGGAGGGCATTGGGTAATTGAGCGCCTGGGTCATCGGGTTGTCTCCAGTATGATGGTGCTGGCGGAAAGGCCGTGGCCATATCCAACCATGCCGTAGCCCGCGACCAAGCCGCGTTTCGCATTGGCCACTTGCCGGCCGCCGCCCTCGCCGCGCAACTGGCGCACGGCCTCGGTGACGCTGAGCATGCCCCCGGCGATTCCGGCCTGGCCACACGACAATTGTCCGCCGCCGGTATTGAGCGGCACTGAACCAGCCCAGTCGAATGTATTGTCGGCAAGGTATTGGCTGACTTCGCCCTTGCGGCAGAACCCGAGATCTTCGAACTGGATCGCCGCCATGATCGGGTAATCGTCATAGAGCTGGACGAAATCCATATCGCTGGGGCCATAGCCGGCATCGTCGTAGAGACGATCGGCGAAGGTCTCCCAACCGCCTCTCAGCGGCGCGATCTCCATCGTCGGATGGTTGTGGCGTTCGTATCCGGTGACAACCCGCACGCCTTTCCCGGGCTCGGCCCGGTCGAGACTCGTGACCACCACCGCCTCAGCTCCGGCGCAGGGTAGCACGCAGTCATAGAGCCGGATCGGATCCGCGATCATGCGGGAGTTGACATAGTCGTCGATGCTCATGGGGCCGCGCAGCAATGCCCGGTCATTCTGCCGGGCGCTGTTGCGCTGGCCCACCGAGATGCGTCCAAGATCTTCGATCCTCGTTCCGTACGTCTCCATGTGCTTGCGCTGGATGATGGCAAACAGGCCGTTGGCCCCGCCAAATCCCTGGGGCGTGCCGTAGTTGCGCAAGCCGCGGCTAAAATTGTCCATCAGTTTATAGTGCCCGCCGACATCATAATTGTCGCCCGCGATGCAGAGCACCGTGGTGGCTTGTCCGCTTTCAATGGCGTGGACCGCATTGATAATGCTGGCAACCGGACCGGCGCTGCCGGCGGTTCCCAGATACGCCCAGGACAGCGACATGCCGAACTGCTCGGCGGCCGTCACGGTGTTGTCCGGCGGCAGTTCGAACGAGCAGATCGCAAGCCCGTCGACATCGGAGAACGACAGGCCTGCTGAATCCAGCGCCGCCCGGCCGGCTTCGGTCAGAAACGAGAACAAGGTCCGGTCTGTCTTCTTTTCGTAGGCGGTGGCACCGTAGCCGATGATGCCGATCTGGCTATCTTTGTTCATGGTATCCTCAAATGACTTTCAAATCGCGCAAGATATCGAGCTGGGAGCTGGTCATGCCGAGCCATCCGCCGAAGACCTCGTCATTGGCGGCGCCCTGCTCCTGACCGGACCAGCGGATGCGGCCCGGAGTGTCGGAGAGCTTCGGAGACGGCGCCGGCATTCTGATCGGGCCGAGTTGCTGGTCGACGATTGTTGCGATCGCGTTGCGTGCGGCAACATGCGGGTCGGCAAAAACGTCTGCGATGCTGTTGACCTTGCCGGCCACCACGCGGTGGACGCGTAGCGTCTCAAGCACTTCGTCGGTCGGCTGGGTCAGCATCCACGCGGCCACCTCGGCATCAATCGCTTCCCGGTTTTCGACGCGCAGCGCCATTGTGCCAAACCGCGGATCCGTGATCAGCTCGGGCCGCTTCATGGCCGTGACCAAGCCTTCATAGATGCTCTGCGACCCACAACTTATGGCAATCGACCCACCATCGGCGGTGGCATAGATATTGCGCGGAACATCTTCCTCCATCTGGTTGCCCAAAAGCGGCTTGGAGCGGCCGGTCTGGTCATAGCGGACGACGACGGATTCAATGATGCGGAGGAGCGGCTCGTACAGCGCGACGTCGATAACCTGGCCGTTGCCGGTCTTTTCGCGCTGATGCAGTGCGGCAAGCGCGCCGAACGCGCCGAACACGCCAGCAAGGTAATCCCCGAGCGGAAACGCCGAAACGGTGGGTCCCTTATCCGGATGGCCGGTGAAGGAGGATAGGCCTGAAAAGGCTTCCGCGATCGTTGCATAGCCGCCTTCCTGGCTCTTGGGTCCATCCTGTCCCCAGCCGCTTACGCGCACCCAGATGACGCGCGGAAACATCTCGCGCAACTCCGTGGGCGACAGACCCCAGCGCTCGAGAGTTCCGGGACGGAAGTTCTCGATGACGATGTCGCTTTCGCCGATCAGCCGCAGCGCAATCTCGCGCGCTTCGCGCCGCGATATGTCCAGCGTGACCGCATGCTTGTTTCGCGCCATGGTCTTCCACCACAAGGCCACGTCGTTCTTGTGCGGCGGCCATTCCCGCAGCGCATCCGGCTTGCCCGGCTTTTCGACCTTGATGACGCGCGCGCCGAAATCGCCGAGCATCGACCCGACGAACGGGCCAGCGAGCATCGAGCCAAGCTCCAGCACCTTGATATCGCCCAGCGCGGATTGCGCATCGGCGGCTTCAATCTTACTCTGCATGGTGAGAACCTTTGTTTGCATTACTTCTGGGAGACGGCCACGCGGTCGATACCGACAAGCAGGTCAAGAACGATCACCGCGATCACCGCGACATAGATCGTGGCGGCGGAGACGGCGGCCAGCATCGGATCGACCGCGTATTGAACGTAGTTGAAGAGCTTCACCGGAATGGGCATCAAGGCCGCGGTGGCATTGAAGATCGACAGTTCCACATTGATCCAGGAGATGATGAAGGCGAACAGCGCGCCTGCCACCAGGCCCGGCTTGATGATGGGAAGAGTGACGAGAAAGAACGTCGACACCGCATTGCCGCCGAGATCGTAGCTTGCTTCCTCGAGCGATTGGTCGAACCGTTCGAGCGACGCCAGCACCGTGCGCAACACATAAGGACCAACGATCACTGTGTGGCCGACAACCAGCGCGAAGAAACTCCGCGCGAAGCCATAGGCACTGGCAAACTGCAACAGGGCCGCACCGATCACGATCGTCGGCAAGATCAGGGGCGCAATGAAGATCGTGTTCAGAGCGCGCCGGCCCCTAAGCTCGCTACGCGAGATCACAAGGGCAACGAGGACACCGATCACCACGGCGAAGAACGTGGCAATGCCCGCAATCGAAACACTGGTCCAGATCGAACTCAGATAGGACGGGTCGGCAAGAAACTGCTGGTACCAGCGCAAGGTAAAGCCGACCGGCGGAAATTTGAGGAACTCGGTTTCCGTAAACGACGTCGCCACGATGATCACCAATGGCAGCGTGAGAAACACCAGGCCCGCCCATGCCAGCAGCACGACCATAAACCGCGCCAATCGATCGACAATGTTCATGATTGCCTCGCAATCCGGCGTGCACCGCCGCGTTCGATGAAGAGGAGATAAAGTGCGATCAGGATCAGCGTGATGACCAACAGCCCCACCGCGAGCGCGGCGCCGAAGTTAAAGTCGAACAGAGCCGTGTAATTGTCGAAGATCGGCATTGCCATGACGACCACCCGCCCGCCACTCATGATGGCCGGAACGACATAGGCGCTGACGGCAAGGGTGAAGACAATCAACGAACCCGCAATCACGCCCGGCAGACTGAGCGGCAGCGTGATGTGGAAGAAGGTGGACAGCCGCGGGCTGCCCAGATCGAGCGAAGCCTCGACAAGCGAGCGGTCGATCGTCTGCAGGACGCTCGAAATCGTCAGCACCATGAAGGGCACCAGAATATAGGCAAGGCCGATGACGATTGCCGTTTCAGTGAAGAGAATGGGCATCGGCCGGTCGATGATACCGAGCGCCACAAGCGTTTGGTTGACGAGCCCCTGCCGGCCGAGCAGAATCAGCCAGCCGAAGGAGCGAACGATGTTGCTGGTGAAGAGCGGCATGATCACGAGCACGTAGCACAGCCTGCGTATGCCGCGGCTTTTCACCATGTTCACGATGTAATAGGCGATCGGATATCCGATCAGAAACGAAACCACCGTGGCAATCAGCGAGAGCTTGAACGTTGTAAAGAAAATGCCCGGATAATAGCTGTCGGCAAAGATCTTCTTGTAGTTGGCCAGCGTCCAGGCGCCATCGGCATCGTGGAAGCTCGCCACCACCGTGACCAGAAATGGAATTAGGAAAAAGATGACCATGAAGGCGAGTGGCAACGCAATCAGGATGAGGGCCCAGAGGTTACGTATTCTCATCGCGCCAGCACCTGCCCATTGTCGCGATGCCAGCTCACATGAACGGTCTGGCCGCGGTTGAATTCGGCAGCCCGGCTGGACGAAGGAATCTGGGACACCAGTGTGAGCCCGCCGGTTTCGACATAGATGCGCAGCGCATTGCCGATGAAGACCTTGTCGGTGACCACGGCCTTCAGGACGGTCCGGTCAGCGGACACCTCCGGCGCATTTGCGGAAACCAGTATCGCCTCGGGCCGAACGAGATAGGTAACCTTGGATCCGGCGTCCGCAGCGTGAGGGACGGACAGCGTCACGCCGCTGTCCGTCGCGCGAAGTGTCCTGTCGGCAGCGACCTCGCAGGCGACAAGATTGGCATCACCAATGAAATCGGCGACATAGCGCGTGGCCGGCGTGTGATAAATGTCCTCACCGCCACCAATCTGCACGATGCGTCCGGCATCCATGACGGCGATGCGGTCCGCCATCACCAGGGCTTCCTCCTGGTCATGGGTGACGAAAATGAAGGTGATGCCGAGTGATTTCTGCAGCGTCTTGAGTTCGATCTGCATCTGCTTGCGCAGTTTCAGGTCAAGCGCCCCCAGAGGCTCGTCGAGCAGCAGCACCTTTGGCCTGTTGGCGATGGCGCGCGCCAGCGCGACACGCTGTTGCTGGCCCCCCGACAATTGCGTCGGATAGCGTGCCTTGAACTCGAGCATGCCGACGGTCGACAGGCTGTCGGCGGCAAGTGTTGCGGCGGATTTGCGGCTTTCGCCATTGCGGCGCGGGCCATAGGCCACATTCTCCGCCACCGTCATGTGCGGGAACAGGGCATAGTTCTGGAAGACCGTATTGACCGGCCTGCGGTTGGGCGGAAGGTCTCGCATCGATCGGCCATCGATGGAGATCTCGCCATCGGAGGTGTCGATGAAGCCGGCAATCAATCGAAGAAGCGTCGTCTTGCCACAGCCGCTTGGTCCAAGCAGTGCCAGAAACTCCCCTTCCGCAACCTCGAGCGATACATCATTGAGGGCAAGATAATTGCCGTAGCGCTTGGTGAGGTTTCTGACGTCGATAAATTTGGCCATGGGTCTACCCTGATCACATTGCTGGGACGGCGATGTTCATGAGCGGCACGTGATGCTGGCAGCCATACATGTCGCCCTCGCCCGCCGCGCCCTGCGCCCTCGGGCGGACGATGGTGACCTTGAGGGCCATCGCCTGGTCGATCTTGAAGAACGACGAGATCTGCGAGACATCCAGGCCATAGGCGGCGGCAACGGTTTCCGGCGTAATGGCGCCGCCGTCACGCACCGCCTCGTAGCGCGCCTTGTCGGTGAACATGATGTCGAAGGTGATGCGATAAGGCCCCGCGTTCTTGCTGCGGACGATATCGGCGAGTTGGTACAGGGGGAGACTGGTCATGTCACAGGTCCTCGAAATGAACGGGAAAAACTTCGGTCGGCGACGTCACCTTCATCAGGTGATAGGCGCTGAATTCGTAATGCGGCCCGAGATCGAGATCGGAGGGTGAATAGGGAAATGCGAGATTTCCGGACGGGTTGATCACGTCAGGATAGTGATAATGCAGCAGCCCGCCACTTATCTGATGGCAGGCGGCATGAGCCAGCTCCTGGCTGTCCGCAACCACGTCGATGACCAGGCCCAGTTCGTGGCCCGTTTCCGCAGCCGTCTCCAGGTCCTTCATGACGCCGTTGCGGCCATAGAGATGGAAGGTGATGATCACCTCTTCGGGGGCGAAATAGGCTATGGCCTTGGCCCGGACTTCCTCAAGAAGGCCGTCGATCGCCTTAATCAGGGTCGGGCAGCGGATGCCGGCGATACAGACTGAACGGTAGCCGGCCAGTCGGGCGCCCTCCAGCTTGACATAATACTCGTCGGTCTCGCTGATCCGCGCGCCGGCGACCTTGACCTGCCGCTGGCCGGATTGCTGGTAAGAACAGCTCGACAGATCCATGATATGGCCCGGCCCGCCCTGGGAGAACGGGTTTTCGCGTTCGTAGAGCGAATGGGCGGCGACCGATTTCACCGACGCCCGGCGCTGGCTGCTTCCGGGCTCGAGAATGAAGTGATCTGCATGAACAGTGCCCAGCATCACATCCATCGCAAAGGGTTCGGCCGAGAACGCGCCGCATTCAAGAATCTTGCCCATGTGAATGGCCAGCGCCGGCTCGGCGCCCTTCCAGATCGGGAAGGCCGCGATGACGGAATCATCGCATGCCCGTCCGGCTATGATGACATCGGCGCCCGCTTCGAGCGCCGCGCAGATTGGCTCATGCCCCATCTGCGCAACCAGGCTGCAGGTCTGGTCGAGGATCTCGGTGGTCAGCGGCGCGCCAACCTCGAAATCCTGCACTTCGCCGGCGTCAACGGCCGCCTTGGCTCGCTCAATCGGTATATCGGCATAGATCCACGCAAGCTTGAGATGAATCCCGAGCTCCGCAACGATGCTGCGCACCAGCGCCACGGTGCGGTCGACCTGGGGCCCGGTGCCGGCTCCGCCGGCGCTGCCGACAATGACCGGAATGCCTGCCTGGTGGGCCGCCGAGATCAGATCCTTGAGCTCGCGCCGGATGCTGTAGTCGGAAACCAGCGGCTTGTTGGAGCCGAGATAGGATGGGCCGGGGTCGGTCGAGCCGGCGTCGACCGCAATCACCGCGGGACCGAGGCTCATGCCGCGGGAAAGGGCTTCAGCGCCGAAGCCGTAGCCCAAGGTTCCGGTGGGCGTCAACACAGTGATTGACTTCGATTTCTCCATATCAAACGACCTTCATTGATGAACAACTGGAAAAATACTTTCCTATACACAGGAAGTACCTTCGGATTGCCCACCACCAGACAAATCGTGTGACATTAAGTCAAATTTCTTATGCCAAGTCAGCCATAACTTTTTGGAATGCTCTAACGCATCATGATCCGTTTGCCGGTGCGATCGCCGCCTCCAGCTCGGCAAGCTTCGCAGTCAGGCCAAGCCTTACGTGCTGTATGAGACCTTGGGCGACCAGGGAAATATCGCGGAAGCTCGGCGTTATGACCCAGATGTCTTGCCGGATACCCGGCCTGAAGGGCTTGACCACCAACTCGTCGCGGCGGAAGCCGACGGTGCTGATCGGATCGACAATGGCTGCCCCGAGCCCGGAGGAGACAAAGGAGCAGATCGTCTCAGAAAGCTGAGATGTGAGGACCACGTTGCGGGAGACCCCATGCTCGGCGAAGGTCCTGTCGATATCGACCTGCACGCCATCCTCCTCGGCAAGCGATATGAACCGCTCACCCTCCAGATCGCCGACCTCGATGAATGGCTTGTCAGCGAGACGATGTCCCGGCGGCAGCACGCAAACCCCCTGCATGGAGCACAAGAGGTCGAAACGAACGCCCGGACGATCGGTTTTGGCCATTCCGAACCCGACGTCCACCCCTTGCGTCGCCACACGGTCCACGAGCAGCCACGAGTTTCGGCTCGCCAGAGTGACCGTGATCTGCCGGCCTTCAAGAAATTCGGCCAGGATTGGCGGCAATACACGGGTACCAAGAGAGGGGAAGGTGACGACGTCGATTTCGCCGTAATCGAACTGCCGGATGGCGCGCGCGCGTGCCGAAATCGATTCGAGACCGAGAAACACACGCTCCACTTCCGCATAGAGCATTTCGCCCTCGGCCGTCGGCACCACCCCGTTCTTCTGGCGGTGGAACAGCTGGAAGCCGCATTTGTGCTCCAGCAGCATGATCAGCTTGCTGACGGCCGGCTGAGTGAGATTGAGGCGTTCCGCAGCGCGCGTGAAACTTCCCAGCTCCATGATCATCTTGAAAGCTTCGAGTTGTCTGACGTTCATAACTTTCCGTTATCTCAGAGGGCGCAATCGCAATTTGATGTTCGAAAATCAACGGTACCTAATAGCTTGATCATTTGGAAGACCAATAACAGAGGAACAACCAACATGAATAAGTATAGAACTTCTCTCCTTACACTTGCAGCTCTCGCCACCAGCAGCCTGACGCTTCCGGCTGCTGCCCAGGACCCGATCACGGTCGCGACCTATGGCGGAGAATGGGGAGCCGCTCTCCAGGCCTGCATCATAGATCCCTTCACCGAAGCAACCGGCATTGCCGTCACACCGGAACCGGGCGTGTCGGCCGTCACGCTGAGCAAGCTGCTTCAGCAGCAGGACGCACCTGTGCTGGACGTGGTCTGGATGGACGGCGGCGTTTCCGAGCAGGCGGTGGAGAAAGGCGTCATCGCAACCATCAACCCCGAGACGGTTCCCGGCGTTGCCGGAATGCTGGACGAGGGCATCTACAAGACCGACGACGGCAACATCTTTGCTGTGAGCACCGGCTATTATTCGCTTGGGCTGGCCTACAATACCGACGAGGTCGAAACCCCGCCGACATCCTGGAAAGACCTCTGGAAAGAGGAGTACTCGGGCACGGTGACATTCCCGAGCCCCGGCAACGCCATGGGCGTTCCCTTCCTGGCCGAACTGGCCAAGATGGAGGGCACCAGCCTCGACAAGATCGCTCCGGTCCTCGAAGACGTCAAGAACCTGAGGGTCGCGGCGTATTTTGATACCGCGGGCGCCGGCACCAACCTGTTCCAGAGCGGCGAAGCCATCGTTGGAGCCCATTACGCAAGTTCCGCTTACGCCATGCGCGACCAGAACCTGCCGATTGCGTTTGTGGTTCCTGAGGAAGGCGCCATTGGCGGCGATATCCGTCTCCACCTTGTGGCCAATACGCCGCGCATGGACTCGGCGGAGAAATTCGTCGATTTCGCAATCGGCAAGGATCCGGCCAAATGCATGGCCGAGCGTATCTATGTCGGTCCGGCCACGAAGGATGTGGAGTTGAGCGACGATGCCAGGCAGCGCATGCCATGGGGGGCTGACGGCAGCGTCAAGAGCCTTTCGCTGCCGGACTGGAACGGCATCAACATCAATCGCGCCGCCATCATCGAGGCGTTCAACCGTACCGTCGTCGCACAGTAGATCTGCGCCGCCGCCAGCATCACAAAGGGCGGCTGCCGGTGCAGCCGCCTTTTCGTCCAAGCCACGCCAGGCGTTCCTTGCACACCAGAGAGGATGCGCGGCACGTCATCGGCTGATCGGCGAGACCTGCGACAGGATCCATGCCTCGAAGGCTTTGGCGGCCCCGGAGTCAGACTTGCCCTCGGGTGTGACCAGATAATAGTTGTTCTCCGTCGTCATCGACCGGTCGAGCACAATCTGGAGCCGTCCCGAGCTCAGTTCTTCCTCGATCAGATATTTCGGCAGGAGCGCGAAGCCGAGCCCGATAATGGCGGCTTCGATGATCATGTTGAACTGGTCGAACCGGTGACCGTGATAGCCGATCGCACCCGTCCCGCCGTTCTGCTCGAACCAGTCCACCCATTGCCGCGGCCGCGTCGCCAGATGCAGAAGCGGCGTGCCGGTGAAATCGTCGATCGCCGCCACCGGATGAGAGGCAATCAAGGCCGGGCTGGCAACAGGCAGAATGACCTCGCTGCACAGATAGGTGCAGCTTGCCCGCGCCCAGACCGGCTGGCCGTAATGGATGGCAAGATCAAAATCCTGCTCGACGAGGTCGAAGCGTTCCGAATGCGAGGCGATATTGACGACGATATCAGGATGGTGCGCGGTAAAATCGGCAAGCCGGGGCAACAACCAGCGGCTGGTGAAGGTTGGCAGGGCGGCGATCGAAAGCACGATCCGCCCATCTGCCGATGCCATGGCCTGCTGGACCAGCGCTTCCGACTGCGCGAGCAACCGCATCACCGAAGGAAGCAGCGACCGCCCCGTCTCCGACAGCACGACATGGCGGCGCACCCGTTCAAACAGGGTTACCCCCAACTGCACCTCGAGCGCCCGTATCTGGCGGCTGACAGCGCTTTGGGTGAGATGGAGCTCCGCCGCGGCCTGGGTGAAGCTGCCATGGCGGGCGGCGCATTCGAAGGCCTGCAAAACGACCAGGTCGGGGATGAGAGTTCGGCTGACATTCATTCCGATACCGCATCAACTGAGGCGAATTCATCGCATTAATTTTGAACCTGGATCACTTATTATGAGCAAACCGAATGACAATCCAGACCTGATTGCAGGGAACCCATGACCGAAAGCCGATTTGTTTCCCCCGACACGCTGCGCGCCCGATTTTCAGCCGCCATGTCCGCCATGTACCGGACAGAGGTGCCTGCCTACGGCAGCTTGATTAAGCTCGTCGAAACCGTCAACGCGCAAACGCTTGCGGCCGATCCGGGTCTTGCCGGGCGGCTCGAAGCGACAGATAGCCTCAACCGCATCTCCGAGGAACGCCACGGCGCCATCCGTCTGGGCACGCCAGGGGAGCTCTGCATGATGCGCCGGGTGTTCGCCGTCATGGGCATGTATCCGGTGGGCTACTACGATCTGTCGGAGGGAGGCGTCCCGGTCCATTCCACCGCCTTCCGGCCGGTCGGCGAGGCGCATTTGAACCGAAACCCGTTTCGGGTGTTCACCTCGCTTCTGCGCCACGATCTGATTGCCGACAACGACCTCCGCGCCGAGGTCGCTGACATTCTCTCAAAGCGGGACATCTTTACACCGGCCGCACGCGCGCTGGTCGAAAAGGCCGAACGCGACGGCGGCCTCTTAGGGACCGACAGCGTCAGCTTCGTCACCGAAGTGCTTGAGACCTTCCGCTGGCACGACAAGGCGGTGGTCGATGCCGCCATGTACGCACGGCTTCACGCCGCCCATCGGCTGATCGCCGACATCGTTTCCTTTCGCGGACCGCATATAAACCATCTGACCCCGCGCACGCTCGACATCGACACGGTACAGGAGCGGATGTTTGAGGAAGGCATCACCCCCAAGGCCGTCGTCGAAGGGCCGCCCTCCCGCCTGTGCCCCATCCTCTTGCGTCAGACCTCGTTCAAGGCGCTCGATGAACAGGTTGCCTTCATCGGCAAGGACGGGGGCTGGGAAAGCGGTTCGCACACCGCCCGTTTTGGCGAAATCGAACAGCGCGGCGTGGCGCTGACGCCGCAGGGGCGCACCCTCTATGATGCGCTGCTCGCCCGCGCCCGCGCCATATCACGGCCGGCGCCGGACGGGTCAAATGCCGCCGCCTACCGCGACGCGCTCGCCCGCGCATTCACGGAATTTCCCGATGACTGGGATGCCATCCGCCGCGCGGGCCTTGGCTACTTCACCTATTCGATGACCGGGAAAGGGCTTCGCGCTGAAGCCGCAGGCATGGATCTCGAAACTGCTATCGAGCACGGTTTGATCCGCTTCGATCCGATCATCTATGAAGATTTTCTTCCCGTCAGCGCCGCTGGCATCTTCCTGTCCAATCTTGGCGAGCACGATACCGAGGAACTGGAGGCGGGACCAAACCAGCAGCTGTTCGAAGCCGATCTGGGCGCCCCTGTCCTGGACGAGTTTGCGCATTACGCCGCCATGGAGAAAGCGTCGATCCAGAATTGCATGCAGGCGCTCCAAACCGCCGAAGCAGCGGAGTGACGATGACAAACATCGCCGCACCCCACATCGATGCGCTGCGGACGCTTCTTGGTGAAAGCGGACTTCTCGTCGAGAAACATGATCTGGAAGCCTACGAGACCGGCGCGCGCTTCGACCGCGGGGTGGCTGCATTTGTCATGCGACCGAAATCCACCGAGGAAGTCTCGGCAGCAGTCGCCTATTGCGTCACCCACCGAATAGACTTCATCCCCCAATCCGGAAACACCGGCCTTGTCTCCGGCTCCACGCCGGATGAGACGGGAACCCAGGCCATTCTCAGCCTCGACCGTCTCACCACGTTGGGCGGCATCGATGTGGTCAACCGCTCCGTCAACGCCGGCGCCGGCGTGCGCCTGTCCGCGCTCAACGCCCGAGCTGAAACCGATGGGCTGTTCTTTCCCATCGATCTCGGCGCCGACCCGATGCTGGGCGGCATGATCGCGACCAACACCGGCGGCTCGCGCTTCCTGCGCTACGGCGATGTCCGCGCCAACACATTGGGCCTCAAGGTGGTGCTCGCGGATGAAGCGGGCACCGTTCTGGATTTCACCAGCGGCCTGCGCAAGAACAACACCGGAGTCGACTGGAAGCACCTGTTCATCGGCACCACCGGCGTCTTTGGCATTGTCACCGAATGTGTTCTCAATCTCGAGCCCCTGCCCGGCCAACAAGCCACGGCATTGCTGGTTCCTGCGTCCGACCAAGCCGTCCCGGGGCTGCTGGTTCAAATGGAGCAGGCCTGCGGCAGCGCGCTCTCGGCCTTCGAAGGCATGTCCGGCAATTCCATCCGCGCCGCCCTTGCGCACGTTCCGGCCTTGCGAAACCCGTTTGAAGGCGGGATCGTGCCGGATTTCGTCATTCTGATGGAACTGACGCGCACCAGCCAGGCGTGCGAGAGAGACCAACCCCTCGATGCCCTGCTCGAGAGTGTTCTGGCCGAGATCTGGGACAGCACAAACAAGCCGCTGGCCAATGCGCTGATGGGTCCGCCCGCCGAAATGTGGGCTCTGCGCCACGCTCTGTCGGAGGGCGTCAGGCACAGCGGCCGGTTGTTCGCCTTCGATCTTTCGTTCCGGCGCGGCGACACCCTGGCTTTTCTTGCACAGATGAAGGCGCAGCTGGCCGACACCTATCCGGACTTGACGGTCTGCGATTTCGGTCATCTCGGCGATGGCGGCGTTCACTTCAATCTCGTTGCCCAGCCCGACGATCCGGACTTGGCAGATCCGGGATTCGAAGCCGCCCTGCGGGATCTGGTCTTCTCGGTGGCCGTCGATGACTTTGGCGGAAGCTTCAGCGCCGAACACGGCATCGGCCACAAGAACCAGGCCTGGTACGACCACTACACGCCGCAGGCAGTTCGCACCCTTGCCGCCAGTTTGAAACGGGCGATTTCACCCGGCAAGCGCGGCGCGATGCATTTCTAAAACCTTGAAGTCAGTCTATTGGAGAGCAATGATGACCAGCACTTTCGACATCAAACGGGAAACAGCAGATATCCTCGACAAGCTTGGCGTGGCGAAGGACAAGTGGAGCAATGGCGACATGGCTTCGTTCTCACCGATCACCGGCGAGGAAGTCGCCCGCCTCACCTCTTTCTCCGCCGCCGACTGCGAAGCCGCGATCGAGAACGCGCATACCGCGTTCAAGGCCTGGCGGCAGGTGCCGGCTCCGCGCCGCGGTGAGCTTGTTCGTTTGCTCGGCGAAGAACTGCGCGCCGCCAAGGATGATCTTGGCCGCCTGGTTTCCATCGAGGCCGGCAAGATACCTTCCGAAGGCGCCGGCGAAGTTCAGGAAATGATCGACATCTGCGACTTTGCGGTCGGCCTTTCGCGCCAGCTCTACGGCCTGACCATCGCCACAGAAAGGCCCGGCCACCGGATGATGGAAACCTGGCATCCGCTGGGCGTCGTCGGCGTCATCAGCGCCTTCAACTTCCCCGTTGCGGTCTGGTCCTGGAACGCGGCGCTCGCCCTGGTCTGCGGCAATGCGGTCGTCTGGAAGCCGTCCGAGAAGACCCCGCTGACGGCGCTGGCCTGCCAGGCGATCTTTGACCGCGCCATCAAGCGCTTCGGCGATGCGCCGGTCGACCTGCTACAGGTTCTCATCGGCGACCGCACCGTGGGTGAAGCCATGGTTGACAATCCCAAGGTCGCCCTGGTCTCTGCCACCGGTTCGACCCGGATGGGCCGCGAGGTCGGCCCGCGGCTTGCCAGGCGGTTCGCGCGCGCCATCCTTGAACTGGGCGGCAACAATGGCGGTATCGTCGGCCCGACCGCCGATGTGGACATGGCTTTGCGCGCCATCGCTTTTGGCGCCATGGGCACGGCCGGACAGCGCTGCACGACGCTGCGTCGCCTGTTTGTCCACGAAAGCCTCTACGACGCGCTGGTTCCGCGACTGCGTGCCGCCTATGAAAGCGTCACGGTGGGCAACCCGCTCGAAAGCTCCGCGCTGGTCGGCCCGCTGATCGACAGCCAGGCGTTCGACGCCATGCAACAGGCTCTTGCCGCGGCCAAAGCAGAAGGGGGCGTCGTCACCGGCGGCGAGCGCGTCACGCAAGCGGGAAGCGACAAGGCCTATTACGCCCGGCCCGCCCTGGTCGAGATGCCGAAGCAATCCGGTCCCGTGCTCGAGGAAACTTTCGCCCCGATTCTCTATGTCATGAAATATTCCGATTTCGACGCGGCAATTGAGGCCCACAACGCGGTCGGCGCCGGGTTGTCGTCGTCGATCTTCACCCTCGACATCCAGGAGGCCGAACGCTTCCTTTCGGCCGAAGGTTCGGATTGCGGCATCACCAACGTCAATATCGGCACATCCGGCGCGGAGATCGGTGGCGCCTTCGGTGGCGAGAAGGAAACCGGCGGCGGCCGCGAATCGGGTTCCGACGCCTGGAAAAACTACATGCGCCGGGCCACCAACACGATCAATTACTCCAAGCAATTGCCGCTCGCCCAGGGCGTGTCATTTGATATCGCGTAGCCCAGCCATGACACCTTCGAGTGATATGGACCAGCAGCGTTTCAATGCGGCATCCCGCATTGCCAGGATCGGGGTGTCCAAAATCGTGCAGATCGGCAGTCGCGCCGCCGCGATGAAGCGTGACGGCGCGCCGGTCATCGTGTTGGGGGCGGGCGAACCCGACTTCGACACACCCGACAATATCAAGATCGCCGCAAAAGCGGCGATCGACCGCGGCGAGACGAAATACACGCCGCTTGACGGGACGGCGGCGCTCAAGCAGGCTATTGCGGACAAGTTCGGCAACCAGAACGGCGTCACCTATGCAATCGACGAGATTACCGTGGCGACGGGTGCGAAGCAGATTCTGTTCAACGCCTTCATGGCGAGCCTCAACCCCGGCGACGAGGTCATCATTCCGACTCCCTACTGGACCTCCTATTCAGACATCGTCGAGATCTGCGGCGGAATTCCCGTGCTTGTCGAGTGCGATGGCAGCGACGGTTTTCTGCTCAAACCGCAGCAACTGGAGGCGGCGATCACAGCGAAAACCCGGTGGCTTCTGCTCAACTCACCGTCGAACCCGACAGGGGCGGCCTACCGCGCGGAGGACTATCGTCCGCTTCTCGACGTGCTGCTGGCTCATCCGCACGTCTGGTTGATGGTTGACGACATGTATGAACACATCGTCTATGATGGCTTCCGTTTTGTCACCCCCGCGGCGATGGAGCCCCGGCTCAAGCCCCGCATTCTGACGGTCAACGGCGTGTCGAAGGCCTATGCCATGACCGGCTGGCGCATTGGCTATGCCGGTGGTCCCAAGTCGCTGATCAAGGCGATGGCCGTAATCCAGAGCCAGGCGACCTCCTGTCCATCCTCGATCAGCCAGGCAGCGGCCCTCGAAGCCCTGTCCGGGCCACAGGATGGATTGGAAGTCCGGCGGAAAAGCTTCGAGGAGCGGCGCGATCTCGTGGTCGCGGCGCTTAACCGGATCGAAGGCATCTCCTGCCGGACACCGGAAGGCGCCTTTTATACCTTTGCCGATTGCAAGGGACTGATCGGCAAGACGACGCCCGACGGAACGCTGCTTCTCAAGGACAGCGATTTCACCGACCACTTGCTGGAAACAGCCCATGTCGCGGTGGTGCCCGGCTCTGCCTTCGGCCTGTCACCCTATTTCCGGATTTCCTATGCGACAGCGCGCAGTGAACTGGAAGAGGCGCTGCGTCGCATTGCAGAGTGTTGCAGCAAGCTGACCTGAGCCGATGCGGATGGACCCACTGACGATGAATTGGACAGATCCCGAAACCCCGAACGCCGAAAGGCCCCGCAGATGAGTGCCGCTCCCTTTTCAGTTCTCTGGCGTACCAGTTCCTGCGAGCAGATCGATACACCGCCGCTTTCGCGGAACATGGATGTGGATCTTGTCATCATCGGCGGGGGCTTTACCGGCACCTCGGCTGCTCTCGAGGCGGCACGAAACGGGGCTTCCGTGTGCCTTCTGGAAGCCGAGACGATCGGCTACGGAGGCTCCGGGCGCAATGTCGGTCTCGTCAATGCCGGTCTCTGGCTGCCGCCCGACGCCATCATCGAGCATCTGGGCGAGACCGCCGCTCACCGGCTGATCGATGTTCTGGGCAACGGCCCCGGCGATGTCTTCGCGCTGATCGAGCGTGAGGGGATCGACTGCGAGGCCACAAGGTGCGGCACGCTGCATCTGGCCCATTCGGCAAGCGGTTTTGCCGACCTCGAAGACAGATGCCGGCAGGGCAAGCGTCACGAAGCACCGCTCAGCCTTCTCGAAGCTGAGGAAACCGCGCGCCGGACCGGGACCAACGCATTTTTCGGCGCCCTGTTCGATCCGCGCGCAGGTACCATTCAGCCGCTCGCCTACTGCCGCGGCCTGGCCCGCGCCGCGCAGGCGCAGGGCGCAACGATCAGCGAGCATTCGACCGTGACCGCATTGCGGCATGAGACGGATCGATGGCTTGCGGCGTGCAACGGCCACACGGTCCGCGCCCGGAACCTGCTGGTCGCCACCAATGCCTACCATCTCGGCATCACCGCACCTTTCACGCCCGGCTTCACCACCATGAACTATTGTCAGTTCGCCACCGCACCGCTTGCACCGGCGGACCGCGCCAATATTCTTTCTCGCGGCGAAGGCTGCTGGGATACGGCCATGGTGATGTCGTCGATCCGGATTGACCGGGCCGGCCGGCTGATCATCGGCGGGGTCGGCAGCTTGGAACAACGCGGCAGCTCATTCCACCGCGCCTGGGCCAGGCGCAAACTCCGCAAGCTCTATCCGCACCTCCCGGACCTCCGATTCGAGCATGGCTGGAGCGGTCGGATCGCGATGACCAGCGACCACATCCCCAAGATCGTTCATTTCGGACCGGGTGCATATGCCGTGTTTGGTTACTCGGGGCGCGGCATCGCTCCCGGCACCGTGTTCGGGCGTGCAATTGCTCGAGCTCTGCTGCAGGATCAGCGCGCAGACTTGCCGCTGCCCGCAATCGAGACCTATTCCGAACGTCACAGCCTGGCAAAGGCGCGCTACTACGAAATGGGAGCCAAGCTGGTGCACGGCCTCTCCGCCCGCTTCTGACAAAGCCGGTAACCCATCCCGATCTCAAGATGCCCGATAGCCCTGTGATTGGGTGGCTGGCTCATGAGAAACGGTAACCTACCGGATATCTGCGGCGGCCTGGCGGATGGCCAGATCGGTCCATTCGAGATCCTGATCGATCGCAAGCGAGGGGTAAAGCTTGCCGGCTGATTTGAGCAGGCCCGCTGCGCGCAAGCTCTTGTTGAAAGCCGCATTCCTGGCAGCATCCGCCTTGAACACATCCCGATAGTTGCTGACCGGGTCAAGTTTGCAGGCGATGATGAGGCCATCGCCATCGCCAATTCCACCGATTACGGCCTTGTCGGCGGCGTGTTCACCCGTGATCTCGATCGGCATCTATTGCGGCGTCCCGCAAGCGCTTGAGTGTTTCCGCGTCGCGCGAAAGGTACTTGAGGAAAACAGCAGGCTCTAGGAGGCGGCAGAATGACGCCGCAACACCTTCAGATCCATCCAATTACCGCAGCTTTGACTTCCAAGAAGGGGCTGGCGTTTGCTTGAGCTGCAGGGCGGCAGGACCATGAGCTTTGCACCGATGCGCTCGACAGCATCGCGCACTTTCAAGATCCGCATTCGAAGATCATCGAGCTGTGCCTGTGCCATCATCAATCTCGTCTTCACCGAAAAAAGATGGATCAGCTACGGCTTCCTACGCCCCATCAGGTTTGCGTCATCGATCACAGGATTTGCGCCTAGCGCACAAGAAATCCGCCGTCTATCGGCACCGCAAGCCCGCTGAGCATTGCGGCTTCATCGCTGAGAAGGAAGGCAATGACACTTGCGACATCGCCGGTTTCAGCAAACCGTCCGATCGGCATTCTTGCGAGCACCGGTCCGGATTTCGCCGGGTCGCTCCAGGCGCGGGCGGCCAATTCGGTCATGGTGACGATCGGATTGACGCAGTTCACCCGGATGCCATGGCGGCCGAGTTCATTGGCCATCACCCGGCTCATCCCATCCATGGCGCCTTTCGACGCGCAATAGGAGGCGTGATCGTCGAAGCCAACGAGCGACGAGATGCTTGACACATTGACGATGGCCCCGCCGCCGCCTGCCGCGATGCGCTCACGCGCAAACTCCTGTGCGACGATCATCGCAGACCGGGTGTTGACCGCGTGAACCAGATCGAAGGCCTCGACCGTGACATCTACAAAGGATTGCAAGACGTTGATGCCGGCGCAATTCACCAGATAATCTGCGGGCATCGCCTGTAGTGCTGCGGCACGGGCCGCGTCGGCATCGGCAAGATCGACCACAATCGAAGTGCTGCCGATTTCATCAGCCAGACTGTCCAGATCGGATGCTGTGCGCGACAGAGCTATGATCTGCGCCCCTTGTCCGGCGAGAAGTTTCGCGGTGTCACGCCCGATGCCTTTGCCGGCACCGGTGATCAGCACTGTCTTGTCCTTGAATTTCATCTCGTCACTCCCTTGCGGCATCATGGTCACAGGACGATCTGCATCTTGACCTGTCCCGGCGGGCTTTGGCTGGCCAGTTCGAAGGCCGCGACACTGTCTTCGAACTCGAAGGTGCGGGTGATCAGCGGCGCAAGATCGATGGCACCCGAGGCCAGCATCGCCACACAGCGGGGGAAAACATGGGCGTAACGGAACACGTGCTCAACCCGGGCTTCCTTGATCTGGGCCGCGGCCACGTCATAGGCGATGGGGGCCAGAGGCATGCCGACATAAACCACGACGCCGCCGGGGCAGAGCGCTGAAAACACTCCTGCAGCCGCGTGGTCATTGCCCGAACACTCATAGATCACATCCGCACCCCAACCGTCAGTCGCGGCCAACACCGCATCATCAAGCGAGGCTTTGGTGACATTGACCGTGGACACGGCTCCAAGACCGGCTGCAATCGTCAGTTTGGTGTCATCCACGTCACTGACAATCACATGGGCACAGCCCGCCGCCAGTGCAGCCAGAACCGTGACAAGACCGATCGGCCCCGCGCCGATCACCACCGCCACATGGCCGGGATGGGCGCGCGCCTTGGTGGCGGCATGAACACCAACCGCCAGAGGTTCGACCATGGCAGCCGCGGCAAAGGACACGTTGTCGGGCAGCTTGAAGGTGAAATCCGCCGGATGCACCACGCTTGAGCGCAACACACCATGCACCGGCGGCGTCGCCCAGAACCGCACGTCGGGGTCGAGATTGTAAATTCCCTGCCGGGTCGCCCGCCCCGTGGGGTTCGGGATGCCCGGTTCCATGCAAACCCGGTCGCCGACGGTCAAACCGGTGACATCCTTGCCGACCTCGGTCACCACGCCGGATGCCTCATGCCCAAGGATCATGGGCTCGCGCACCACAAACGGGCCGATCGCACCGTGGGTATAGTAGTGAACGTCCGATCCGCAGATCCCGACCGTGTGGATCGCCACACGCACATCATTCGGCCCAAGGGTTTCGTTGACCACCAACTCCCTCAGAGAGAGCCTGCCTTTTTCTTCGAGAACGAGAGCCCGACCTTCTGCCTGTCCGCGTTTGTGCCCATCAGGCGCCGCCGTCTTCGACATCTTCATTCCTTCCATGCCTTGGACATGAAGGATATGGCAGGGATTGAGCTTCAGGCTACGTCAAACAAGGAATAGTCGCAAACTTTCTTGCACGCTGCCGGTCCGGGCGGCTTGGGATCAGGTCTTCTTCTTATCGCGATCCGCCCTGGCGATCGACCGGGCACTTTTCCGGTAGCTTGAAGGCGTTTCCCGATAGATCGTGTTGAACTGCCGGTTGAAATTGGCCGTGTTGTTGAAGCCTGCATCATAGCAGATCTCGGTCATCGAAATGTCGGTGTTGACCAGCAGATTGCAGGCGTGATGCACTCTCAACTTGTTGATGAATTTAGAAAATGTGTGGCCCGTCTGCTTCTTGAAAAAGCGTGAGAACGTGCTGGGCTCCATGTGCACGAGGCGGGCGACTTCATCAAGTCTGACCCCTTGCGTATAGTTCTCATAAATATGCGTGATCGCCACCTGCAACTTTTTCGATCTGACCGTATGCACGTTCAGGGCCGGGGCAGAGTGCGACAGAATCCTGCGCTCCGATGGCGAGCGGGACAGCACATCCATCAACTCCAGAAACAACATCATGCGCTTTACGCCGGACACATCGCCGATCTCTTGCAGCAACCGGGCGCCTTCTGCCTGGGCCGTCCCGCTGAATTCCACCCCGTAGACCGAGTCATCCAGCAGGACCTTCACGGCATGGAGTTCAGCAAAGCAATCGCACATCCGCTCCGCGAACTCGGATGAAAACTGAATCAGCATGTCGCGGTCCGGACTGCGATAATCCGGGGCGACATCGCTGACCCAGTTGTGCGGCAGGTTGGGGCCGGTCAGGATCAGGCAGCCGGGGCTGAACGGGCCGACATAGTCGCCGATCATCATCCGCCCGCAGGTGTCCTGGGTCAGGTGCAATTCGTATTCGGGATGGTAATGCCATTTTGCCAGATGGTGCGGATAGCCATGCACGTTCCAGCGGAAGGATTCCGTCGGCGGATGGACGATGACCTCAAAGTCCGGACTGAGCGTTGCCATTAGAGCCTCCCTGCTATCGCAACGGAGTTCCGACAATCCGCCCGACGTAACGCGTTGGCGGGAATTAGGCCCATTCCAGCCGGAATTGCAAGAAAGTTTGCAAGATAGAGGATTTTCACGGCGCAGCCCGGCTTTTTGGTTCCTACATTACTCATAATGTTGCTTGCCCGGTCTTGGACCCGAGATGGGCGCAACACAAACCCGGGCCGCGCGACGCGTGTTCAAACAGTGGTGCCAGGCAGGAAAGTATCGACCGATCTTTCAGGATCGAAGTGGGAGGACACATTTTGGAACAGAACTTGACGCGCGAAGCGTCTGACGCGGCCTTGCTCAGCGCGCGCGGACTGAACAAGTATTACGGGGGTCTGCGGGCCCTCAGGGATGTCGATCTGGATATCGTGCGCGGTGAGATCATTGCGCTTGTGGGGGACAATGGCGCTGGCAAGTCGACCCTGATCAAGACGCTGTCAGGGGCGATCGTCCCCGATGGCGGCGACATCGTATTTGATGGCTCTTCGGTAAGCTTTCACAAGCCGACCGATGCCCAGGATGTCGGGATCGAGACGGTGCACCAAAGCCTCGGTCTGGTCGATGAGCTGGACGTGCCGCAGAACGTGTTTCTCGGGCGCGAACTGACCCGCAAGGTGTTGGGGGCGATCACGGTTCTCGACAAGGCCACGATGCGCCAACGCACCCATGACCTGCTGCAGAACTTCTCGATCGGGCTGCCAACGTTGAATGAACCGGTGCGCCGTCTGTCCGGCGGGCAACGCCAGACCATCGCCATCAGCCGCCTGCTTCTGGCTGAACCCCAGCTTCTCATCATGGATGAACCCATGGCCGCCCTTGGCGTGGATGAAGGAAGCAAGGTTCTGGCCCTGGTTGAAAGGTTGCGGGAGCAAGGCATCACCACCCTGATCATCAGCCACAATCTGGAGCATGTGTTTTCGATCGCTGACCGGATTGCCGTCATGAAGAATGGCGCAATGATCGGTGTGGTGAAAACCTCGGATGTGACCCGCGAAGACATCGTCTCGATGATCACCATCGGTCAGGCGTGAGGAGGAGCAAATTATGATTTCTACCGTCAAAACCGGCGCGCCGGACAAATCCATCGGCCAGTCGGACAAGAAGTTCCGCTTTGACAGTCTCGGCCTGACCCTGGCATTTCTGGCCTTGATCGTGATGTTCAGCCTGATCAATCCACGATTTGCCAGCTACGGGAATCTTCTGAACGTGCTGACCCAGACCTCGACCTATGTGATCGTGGCCATGGGCATGACCCTTGTGATCACCAAGGGCGGCATCGACCTGTCGGTCGGATCGCTCATGGCGCTGGTCACCTGTGTCGCGTTTGGATTGATCGAAAGCGGTGTGCACTACGTACCGGCCCTGATCATCATGTTCCTTCTTGCCATGACGCTTGGGGCGCTAAACGGGGCGATCATCACGTTTCTCGCGGTTCCAGCGCTGATCGCAACCCTTGGAACCATGGTGGCCTTCCGTGGCGTTGCGCTGCTGCATTCTGCCGGAAAGCTTTATTTCGGCCTGCCGCCCGAAGTGGTGTGGCTTGGGCAGGGAGCGATACTGGGGGTTCCCGTTCCAATCTATATCGCCGCGATTTTCATTCTCGTAACCCACTGGCTGTTCAACCTGTCACGCTTTGGCGTCCATGTCCGCGCCGTAGGGGGCAACCGCGAGGCGGCGCGCCTTGCGGGCATTCCGGTCACCCGGATCGAAGTGGCGGTCTATACCTATATGGGTATCGCTGTGGCCCTTGGCGGACTGATCTGGATGGCCCGAATAGACGGCACCCAGGCGACACTTGGCACCGCGATGGAGATTCACATCATCGCCGCAACGATCATCGGCGGCACCAGTCTGTTCGGCGGGCGCGGCTCGCTCTACGGGACGCTCATCGGGGCCTTGCTTCTGACCATGCTGAACAATGCGCTGGTTATCGCAGGGGTCGAATTCTTCTGGCAACTGGTGGTTGTCGGCGTGATCGTCATCGCTGCCGTCACCATCAACAACATCCGCGAGAACCGAATCGACTGGATCAACCAGTTGCGCGGCAGGCGGGCCGCAAACCGGAGCAAACCCGGCTAACCCGCGACAAGACCAAACCGACGACAAGACCAACTGAAACGGGAGGAGACCCAAAATGAAGATTTCGAGACGCCATATCCTTGGCACGACCCTCGCCGCCGCGCTGGCGCTGACATCAACCGGAATGGTCCGGGCCCAGGACGCCCCGATCCAGATCGCCTATATGTCGCCGTCCTTCGATATTTCCGACGCATGGGAGCGGATTTACTGGTCCATGCGCGGCCGGCTGGATGAACTCGGCGTGAAGTATGAGGTCACCCAGCTTGCGGTGCAGGATGCCACCGATCATGCCGGGCAGTTGGCTCAGGTGGAATCCGTCATTCAGAAGGGCGCTGATTACGTGATGCTTGGCGCGACCGAATATGAATCGGCCGTAACCGGGCTTCGCAAACTGAAAGAGGCGGGGATTCCGGTCGTCGTCTACAACTTCCTGGAACCGCACGAAGACGAAAGCGCCCGGGCCATGCAATATATCGCCTTCGACCATTTCGAAGGCGGGCGTCTTGCTGGTGAATGGTCTGCCGAACGTCTGGGCGGCAAAGGCAAGGTGGCGGTCCTTCAGGGCGTGCCGGGCATCGTCAGCGACAAGCGGATGAACGGGTTCCTCAGCGTGATGGAGAAGAACCCCGACATCGAGGTGGTGATCGGCGTGCATACTGATTTTGACCGGGTCAAGGCCTTCGAGGCGACCAGCAACCTTGTCGCCGCCCATCCCGACCTCGACCTGATCTATGGGGTGTCTACCGGCGTCGGTCTGGGCATCGGCCAGGCGCTCAAATCACAAGGCCTGTCTGACAAGATCTACTCCCTTGGATTTGGCGGCACCGGGGACGAGATCACGGCCATGAACGAAGGCTGGCTCAGCGCCTCACCCCTTCGCTCGATTGACGATAGCGGCGCGGCGGTGGCCGATGCTTTCGTCGCCCATATGAACGGTGAGACAGTAGAGCCGGTCTGGTCCGGTCCCTTTGTCATGGTGGATTTCGAGTCCGATGCAGACGAGATCATCGCCCACGCCAACCGCTACTCGAAACCTCTGATGGGACGCTGATCCATTTCCGAGGAAACAGCCGCGCGGCCGACAAAGGTCTGAATTGTCCAGCGTGGTTTTATGTCACGAAAGGTGGAGAGGGGCCCATCCCCTCTCCACCATCATCGTCGAGGTTTCGCAGCAGCAGGCCCTGTTCAACCCGGATCAAGTCCTGCAGCCCTGAAGTCGGTTGCACATTCCCCAAGCGCCGAACGGCGGTGACTGTCGTTGTTTTTCAATGGCCGTGCCGCAAGCCGGCTCGACAGCCCTCATCCCGCATTGCGCGTCGACGCAGACGTGCCATCCTCGTTGAAAGACCTGTCTCGTCCATGAAGACAAATCTTTTCGGACCGAGATCGAAAACTGGCGGTCAAACCAGCCCAGTCGACGCTTGAGGACATCCGGACGGGATTGCTCCATTGCGTGTGCGGACATTTTTCAACCTCCACCCGCCTCCGCGCGGCCATGCACCAAGCGCGCTGCGGTGGATGCTGACTTGCCGCTCAGCCGTCAGATATGTGACCATTTCAGCGAGTGCCACGGTCTCGCGGCCATCGCTCATGCGTTCCTTATGGTCTTCACGCCGCACCGGGGGCAGGCGCGATCATGCTGGCGGTATCGTCGTCCTTGGGACGATCGGCCGACAATTGCTCGCCCGTGAACACGTAATAGACCGTCTCGGCGATATTGGTGGCGTGGTCGCCGATGCGTTCGATGTTCTTGGCGCAAAACAGAAGATGCGTGCAGGCTGTGATGTTGCGCGGATCTTCCATCATGAAGGAGAGCAGCTCGCGGAACAGCGAGGTGTAGATCGCGTCGATCTCCTCGTCGCGCTCGCGGATCGAATTGGCCAGATCCGGGGAGCGCGTTGCGAAGGCATCGAGGACTTCGTTGAGCTGGGTCAACGCCAGTTCGGCCAGATGCTCGAGATCGCGCACCAGTTTGCGCGGCGGCGCCAGGGTGTGCACGGCGATCACCCGCTTGGCGATGTTCTTGCCCAAATCGCCGACCCGTTCGAGATCGGAGGCAATGCGGATCGATCCGATGATCTCGCGCAGATCAGACGCCATCGGCTGGCGTTTGGCGATCACCACAACGGCCTTGTCGTAGATTTCGCGCTCGCCATGGTCGAGCAGCAGATCTTCCGAAATCACCCGCTGGGCGGAGCCGGTGTCGGCATTGACCAGTGCTGCGACGGCGTCGGCGACTATGCGCTCGGCGATGCCGCCCATTTCGGACAGGCGGCGGGCGAGAAAGCGCAGGTCGTCATCATAGGAGGAGACAGTATGGGCATCGGACATGATTCAATCCTTCAATCCTCTAGCAGCGCTGCCGGGATGTGGTCGCCTCAGCCGAATCGGCCGGTGATGTAGTCCTGGGTCAGCTTGCTTTCCGGATTGGTGAACATCTTGTCGGTTGGCCCCTCCTCAACGAGATTGCCCAGATGAAACATCGCAGTTCGCTGCGACACGCGGGCGGCCTGCTGCATCGAGTGGGTGACGATGACGATGGTATAGTTGACGCGAAGTTCGTCGATGAGTTCCTCGACCTTGGCCGTGGCGATCGGGTCAAGCGCCGAGCAGGGCTCGTCCATGAGGATCACCTCGGGGCTTACCGCGATGGCGCGGGCAATGCACAGGCGCTGCTGCTGGCCGCCGGAAAGGCCGGTTCCAGGTTCCTGCAGGCGGTCCTTGACCTCGTCCCAGATCGCCGCCTTGCGCAGGCTCGATTCGATCACCTCGTCGAGTTCGGCCTTCGATTTGGTCAGGCCATGGATACGCGGTCCATAGGCGATGTTCTCATAGATCGACTTGGGGAACGGATTGGGCTTCTGGAAAACCATGCCGACGCGTGCACGCAACTCCACGACATCGATCTTCGGATCGTAGATGTCTTCGCCGTCGAGCGTGATGTCGCCTGTCACGGTGCAGATGTCGATGGTGTCGTTCATCCGGTTCAGGCACCGCAGGAAGGTCGACTTGCCGCAGCCCGAGGGGCCGATGAGGGCGATCACCTGGTGTTCCGGAACCGCCAGGTTGACGCCGAACAGGGCCTGTTTTTCGCCATAGCGAACAACGATGTTCTCGCCGCGCATCTTGATTTTCGGCTCGATTGTCATGCCAGATATTTTTTCCTCGATTGCCGTATCGGTCAGCATATTCATACTCTTTTTCCTTTTTCTACCACTTCCGCTCAAATTTGCTGCGCAGATAGATGGCTACGGCGTTCATCGTGATCAGGAAGGTCAGCAGCACCAGAATGGCCGCAGAGGTGCGGCTGACAAAGCCGCGCTCGGGGCTGTCCGCCCAGATGAAGATCTGGGTCGGCAGGGCGGTGGCGCTGTCAAATGGTGTCGCGGGGGCAGAGGTGATGAAGGCGTTCATCCCGATCAGCAACAGGGGCGCGGTTTCGCCGAGCGCCTGCGCCAGGCCGATGATCGTACCGGTCAGAATGCCCGGCATGGCCAGCGGCAGGACATGACCGAAGACAACCTGCTGTTTGGAGGCCCCGACCCCAAGTGCGGCTTCGCGGATCGAGGGCGGCACGGCCTTGAGCGCCGCACGGGTGGCAATGATGATGGTGGGCAGGGTCATCAGCGCCAGTGTCAGTCCGCCGACGAACGGCGCCGAGCGCTGCATGCCGAACCAGCCCAGAAACACCGCCAGCGCCAGCAGACCGAACACCACCGAGGGCACCGCGGCAAGGTTGTTGATGTTGATCTCGATGAGATCCGACACCTTGTTCTTGGGTGCAAATTCCTCAAGATAGATCGCCGCGCCAATCCCGACGGGAAACGACAGGATGAAGCAGGTCAGCAGCGCATAGAACGACCCGATGATCGCCCCCTTCAGACCAGCCAGTTCCGGAAACCGCGAATCGGCATTGGTGATCAGCGCGGTGTTGAGCGGCCTGGTCACCAGACCACGCTCCTGCAACAGATCGAAATTGGCGATCTCGTCGTCTTTCAGGCGGCGGAATTCCTCGGGCGTCTCGCGGTCGATCAGCCCCTTGTTGAGCTGGTCATAGGCGTCCGCGACAGGCACGTCGAAGACGACCGTCTGGCCGATCAGCCTAGGATTTTCCACCACGGCATCGCGAATCGTGAACTGCGCCCCGTTGGACAGCATGGAGGTCAGCCGGCGCAGGTCTGCGCGCTCATCCGCCACCTCGGGAAACTGCGCCCGCATGGTCTCGGTCAGGATACTCCGATAGTCGCCGCGGCCGGGGTTTTCCGCAGCGATCTCCTGCGGGTCAAGATAGACGTTCATCTTGATGTGGGTCTGCGTGAAGGCATGATACCCGGTGGACACCAGTGAGCCGATCAGCAGGGCAAGCATCAGGAAGGCGATCGAGATCGCCGTCAAGCCATACAGCTTGAGCCGGAACTGGCTGCGTTTGCGCCGTTTGACGTTGGACTTGAAGGCGGGGCTGGTCCAGTCGAACGAGCCGGAGGAGACGGTTTGGTCGGTCATTGCGCGGTCCTAGTCGTAAACTTCGCGATACTTGCGCACGATGCTCAAGGCGAAGATGTTGATGACCAGCGTTACCAGGAAAAGCACCATACCCAGGGCAAAGGCGGCCAGTGTCTTGGGGCTGTCAAACGCTGTGTCGCCGATCAGCAGTGTCACAATCTGAACGGTCACGGTGGTGACGCTGTCGAGCGGGTTGATCGTCATCGTGGCGATCAATCCTGCAGCCATCACCACGATCATCGTCTCGCCAATGGCGCGGCTGACCGCCAGCAGGATGCCGCCGACGATACCCGGAATGGCGGCCGGAAAGAGCACTTTTGATACGGTCTCGGCCGGCGTCGACCCCAAGGCAAGAGAGCCGTCGCGCAAACTGCGTGGCACCGCTCCCAGCGCATCATCGGCAAAGGACGAAATGAAGGGAACAAGCATGATCCCCATCACGCTGCCCGCCGCGAGCGCCGTGTTGGGCGCGATCGGCAGGCCCAGATCCGCGCCGAATGAGCGGATCGCCGGGGCGATAACGAGGATGGCGAAGAAGCCATAGACAACCGTCGGCACGCCGGCGAGGATTTCCAGCACCGGCTTGACGATGGATCGCACACGCGGCGACGCAAATTCATGCAGATAGATCGCCGAGAAGAGCCCGATGGGCGTGGCGACAATCATGGCGATCGTGGCAATCACCAGAGTCCCCAGGAACACCGGCAACATGCCGAATGCGCCCTCGGCCGCGATCTGATCCTCGCGGATCGGAATCTGCGGTTCCCACGAGGTGCCAAGGATGAAGTCCCAGAACGGCACCATCTGGAAGAAGCGGAAGGTCTCGAACATCAGCGATCCGACGATCCCGACCGTGACAAAGATCGCCACCGTGGCGCAGCCCACCATAAGAGCAAGCACGATTCGCTCGACCCCGTGACGGGCGCGGAAATCTGCCGCAACGGTACGACGTGTATAAAGGATCAGCGCGGCAACCATCGCGGCGGTGATCGCTACAAGCAGCCAGGATGCCGTTGCTTGCAACGACACCAGCCGGTCTGCGGCCGCAAGCTTCCACTCCTCCGGCGTGCCGAATATGCGCCCCCCGGCGATGGACCTGATTTCAGTCATGATGAGCTGGATCTCGCCAGCCCCCAATCCCTCGAAGGTGCCGGAGGGCAGGCCGGCCTTGACGAGAAACTCGATGACAACGGGCTGAAACAGTACCCAAAGGATGATCAGAAAAAAGGTCGGCACGAGAATTACAAGGGCGGCATAACCGCCGTGGAACTCGTCAAGCGAATGAGGCTTTGTCCCGCCGGCCCGGATGGCGCGGGCGGCACGAAGATTGATGGTGTAACCGACCATCACGGCAACAAACAAGATCAGGAAGGCGAAGAGCGTCATGGGAGTGCCTGTCGGGTCCATGGGAGTGCCTGGCGGCTCGTGAGATGGCGCCCCCACCATGGAAGGTGGGGGCGCCAAAAGGGCGCACTGGTGCGCATCCTCTCAGCTGCCGGTTACATGGCTTCCATGGCGACGGCGTTGATGACGTCTTCCTGGAGCTTGGCGCGACGCTCGTCGGCCAGCGGCACCAGACCACGCTCGGAGAGATATCCGCCGGGGGCCAGCGCATCTTCGGACATGTATTCCGCGACGAACTCGTTGAGGCCGGGGATCACGCCGCGGTGCGCATTCTTGACGTAGAAGTACAGCGGACGCGATACCGGATAGGACTTGTCGGCGATGGTGTCGGTGGTCGGCTCGACGCCATTGATGTTGACGCCCTTCAGATTGTCCAGGTTCTCGTACAGGAACGAGTAGCCGAAGATGCCCAGCGCGTTGGTATCGCTTTCAAGACGCTGAACAATCAGATTGTCGTTCTCGCCGGCTTCCACGAACGGGCCGTCAGTGCGCATGCGCGAGCAGTTTTCTTCAATCCAGTCGCCGTCAAAGCTGCCATCCTTGACATAGTCAAGCTCTTCGCAGCCCGCATGCATGGCCAGCTCGACCCAGGCGTCGCGGGTCCCGGATGTGGGCGGAGGTCCAAGCACGACGATTTCAGTGTCAGGCAGGCGTGGATCGATTTCGGACCACTTCTTGTAAGGGTTATCGACCCACTCGCCACCCACCGGCACCTGTGCCCCGAGCGCCAGATAGATTTCGCCCAGCGACACATCCCAGTTGTAGTCATTGGCGCGCGACACCGCCATCGACAGGCCGTCAAAGCCGATCAGCGCCTCGGTCACTTCGGTGACACCGTTGGCTACGCACTTTTCCCACTCAGTGGTCTTCATGGCGCGCGACGCGCCGGTCAGATCGGGAAAACCTTCGCCGATGCCTTCACAGAAAATCTGCATTCCGCCGCCGGTCCCGGTGGATTCGACGATCGGGGATGGCGAGCCGGTGTTGTTGGAGAACTGCTCGGCCACAGCCTGGGTGTAGGGGAACACGGTGGATGAGCCAACGATGCTGATCTGGTCGCGGGCGACAGCGACGCCAGCAAAGGCTGTCGATGCCACAAGTGCGGCAGCTGTGAATTTGAGTGCGTTCATGAGAAACTCCCGTTGAATTAAAATCGCGGGTTAGACGACAAGGCTTCTCTATTCATGGCTCATTACAGTTTTGTGACATGTCTTTATCATTCCACACAGACAACCAATCCGGACCAGTTGTCTCCACTGGGTGCCGGTCGGCAACCATAGGATATCTGGTTTCGCCCACCTTGGACGGTGATGCGTACGGTGTTGCGTTTCGAGCTGATGATAGAACGTGGGGAGCCTTGTTAAGAATCCAGGTTTCCGGACCGGCTCTTGGCAGCAGGATTGAAGCGCACCGGGTTTGCCGGAACGCCCGGCGACGGCGGAAGCTACACCCCACCCTGGATTCGAACCTCGTTCCGACACCGAAGACAAGACTCCGCTGGACGGCGAGATACTTCAAGGCCCGAGGGGAAGCAGCTACCAAAGCCGCCGGCATCACCGACCTGCACTTCCACAAGCTTCGCGGAACAGCCATTACCATGCTTGCTGAAGCCGACTGCTCGACGCCTCAGATCGCCGCCATTGCCGGGCATTGATTGAAGACTGTGACGACGATTCTCGACCGTCAGCTTGCCCGCACAGGCACGCTGACGGAAGCAGCAATCGCCTTGTTCGAGAACGCAACGAGCACAGACTTTGCAAACCGCGGAGCAAAAAGACGGAGGGGTTTAGCTAAGTTATTGAAATAAAATGGCGCACCTCTGAGGACAAAGATGCGAACATCTATGCAATTGAAATCTCGATCTAAAGATGGAAGAGTGTGTTCGTAGTGCGGCAGTCTTTCACGATAGCGACGGAACAAGGCCGCCGCCGGCGGCTTGTGGATAGGCAGAAGCACCTTCATTTTGTCCCGCCCAAAAGCCCAGGCAGTCGCATGATCAGGATTGACAGGTCTTATGCACCCAAGGCCAAATGTTCTTAGAAGCTCCATTGCATAGTGATCTTGCCAAAGCGCTGCACAGCCAACCCACATAGGAGAAAGCCAGCGCTAGCCGAAGTTCATTGAAGCTTACGCTAGGCGGCCGCCATCCACCGGCAGCGCAACGCCGGTGGTAAAGCGCGCCATGTCGCTGAGCAGGAAGATGATGCTGTGCGCAACTTCTTCCGGTGTTCCCAAACGACCCATCGGATGGGCCGAAATGACGTTTTTCCGCCGCACTTGCCGGGCCTCCTCATCAAGGCCGGGCAGTGCGAGGGAGCTCTCTGTCATGGGGCCTT
Organism: Hoeflea sp. YIM 152468; assembly: GCF_029210485.1. Taxonomy (GTDB): domain Bacteria; phylum Pseudomonadota; class Alphaproteobacteria; order Rhizobiales; family Rhizobiaceae; genus Hoeflea. The sequence continues at coordinate 29,571 of NZ_JARGET010000021.1, read as the reverse complement.
CTATGGTCCCGGGGCAGACGCTGTTGACCCGTATGTTGTCAGCTGCGTGATTGAGCGCCAGATTCCGCGAGAGCATGATCACCGCCGCCTTCGTGACGGAGTAGAGATTGAGGCTATGTGAAGCTTCCAGCCCTGCCGTGGATGACAGCAGCACTATGGAGCCCTCGTGGGCTGTCCGCATTTGCGGCAGAACGGCGCGGCACAGAAGCCAGAGGGCCCGGGTGTTGAGGGAAAACGTCCTGTCGTATTCCTCTTCCGTGACATCCATCAGCTTCTTCACAGGCCCCAGCATCCCGGCAGCACCGACGAGGCCGTAGACCGGGCGGTCAAACGCTTCGCGCGCATAGTCGGCCAGGGCCTGGACCTCTGTTGCGACAGTCACATCGAGACATCGGCCTCGTGACCGCGGGCAAAGCGCCAGCGTCCGATCGAGGCTTTCCTGATCGATGTCGGCAAGGACCAGATCAGCGCCCTGTTTCGCTAGCGCCACGGCGGCGGCGCTCGCTAACGCCCCTCCTGCCCCCGTGATGAGCACGGTTCTGCCGACAAAATCCATCATGCCCCCATGCCGATTCTCTCCAGTTCCGCCAGCAGCGGGAATTGCGCGGCTTCCATCCAGAGACGGCTTTTCTCCAACTGGCCCGAAAGCGCCAGGACGATGTCGTCGCGGCCGAAATGCCCGATCAGCTGAACTCCGACGGGAAGCCCCTCATGCCGCCACATCGGCAGGCTCGCTGCCGGCTGGCCGGATGCGTTTATCACCGCCAAAAAGGCTGTGAGCTTGCCTGCGGTCTCACGGAACTCCTCAAATTTCGGCACTTCGGTCGAAATCGTGCCCAGTTTCACCGGCAGGGACGTGAGCGTGGGACTTATGAGAATGTCGCATTCCGCCATCATCTCCGTCATCATACGTCCAGTTGCATGAAGGAAGTTTATCGCCTGGACATAGCTTTCTCCCGAGGTGGAAACTCCCAGTCTGTAGCCGTCAAGGATCGCAGGCTCCAGGTCATCGGCCGTCGGCCTGCGTCCGCTGCCGGCCAGCTTCTTGTCCACCGAGGCGGCAATATTCACCGACATGATCGTGATGATTGCTGCAATGAAGGAGGGGTAATCAAAGACGGGTGGCTGCAGTGGCACGACAAGATGACCGAGCGAACGACAGGCCTCGGCGGTTGCCTCGGCCGCAGCCAGGCAGGGCGAGTCCACGTCTAGGCCCCACGGATCGGTCCAGAGCCCGATGCGCAGCGGCGGCACGGAGCCGGCTCGAACAGCATCTTCAAAGCTGCGGGAAAAGGACGGACTGGCATAGGGAGCGCCAGGTTCCATGCCGCCGACGAGGTCCAAGACGCGTGCCGTATCCCGAACGCTGCGGGACAGAACGCCGTCGCATGCCAGTCCCCCCCAGCCCTCTCCGCGGAACGGACCCATGGGAACAAGACCGCGGGACGGTTTGAGGCCGAAGATTCCGCAACTGGCTGCTGGAACGCGTATGGAGCCGCCGCCATCGCTGCCATGGGCAATCGGCACCACGCCGGCTGCGACCGCGACCGCTGCCCCGCCTGATGACCCGCCGGAGGAACGGGTCAGATCAAAAGGATTCCTGGTCGGCCCGCCGTTGCGGAGCGCCTCCGTGGTCGGCGCCATGCAGAACTCCGGCACGGCGGTTCGCGCAAAGTTGATGAACCCAGCATCCCGGAAACGTCCTGCCAACGTCGCGTCCCTGGCGAAGCTCGTGTTGTCAAGCAGGCGAGAGCCCGTGCTTGAGGGAAGGTCCGTCGAAGCAAGCCCGGAATCCTTCAGCAGAAAGGGCACACCGTCGAACCGTCCCCCTTTGGGGATGCAATTCTCCGCGTCGTCCATCGCGGCCGTGTACCTGCGATAGGTGATCGCATTGCAGACGCCGTCCACGACTTCGGCCGCATTCTGCGCTATGCGCATGGCGTCCCGAGGAGGCAGTTCGCGCTTGGACAACTCATCCGAAAGCGCAATGCCGTCCATGCTCCGATATTCCGAAAAGTTCATTCCGAAGCCGCCCGTGCCGAGTCGTTGCTGCTCAGCCACGCGTCACAGACTTCATGACCACGGGCAAACCAGACGTCGGGGAACTGCTGAAGCCATTCGATCATGTCGCGCAGAAGCCGGATCCGGGAGGGTCGACCGGTAAATTGGGGATGCATCGTCAGATTGAAGACACCTCCCCACTCCCGGATTTCCTCGAATTCCGCCTGCCAGATCTCCAACAGGTGGGAATTGGTCATGATTGTCCGGGGAGTGCGGGTGGAGAACATCATGAACGGGGCGTCATCCAGGCTCCAGTGCACGGGTATCTCGACCACAGGATTGCCGGTTGTCGCATGCAGATAGGGATGGACCGTGTCCATAAATGAACTGTCGTAGTGAAACCCATATTTCGCCAGGAGTGAGATCATGTTGGGGCTGGTTTCCCAGGCCGGGGAGCGAAACCCTCTGGGTTCGATACCCCTGGCCCGCAGGGCCTCGAGCCCTCGCACGAATGCCTCTTCTTCTCTTTCCGGTTCCCGCGGATCGATCCATTCGTGAAGATAGCCGTGATGGCCGATCTCATGGCCTTCTTTCATGATTGCATCGGTTCGATCCGGATAGGTTTCAACCGTCCAGCCCGGGACGAAAAACGTCGCCGGGACACCCGCCGTTTTGAGCGTTTCCAGGATTTTCGGAACCCCGACTTTCGCGCCATACTGGCCCTGGGACAACGTGCCGGGCCGCAGCGCATTTTCAGGGTCGCGGGACAGCCAAAGCGTGTCGGCGTCGAAATCGAAAGTGAGCATGACGGCGACTCGTTTGCCGTCGGGCCAGTTAACGGGAGCGAATTCCTGCATAATGGTGCCTTTCATGAATTCAGTTGGGTCCGCGGACCGCCAGCCATCCGCCGTCGACGGCGAGAATCTGGCCAGAGACGAAACGCGCGCGATCCGAGGCAAGGAAGAGGATCACCTCGACCACGTCTTCGGGCGTTCCGATCCGCTTGAGCGGCGTTCCGCCAATCATCGTGCGCTGGTATTCCTCGTCATTTTCAATCTTGTCGCGCGTCATGGCGGTCAGGATAACGCCCGGCGCCACGGCGTTCACCCGGATGCCTTGCGGGCCGAGATCGGCGCACAGTTGGCGGGTCAGTTGTGACAGCGCGCCTTTGCTTGCCGCGTAGGCAGCGGTGCCCGCGCGGCCGACATGGCCAAAGACCGAGGTCACGTTCACGACAGATGAACCCGACCGCATCAGGGGAATCAGGTCCCGGGTGATCCGCATCACCGATCGGAGGTTGACCCCCAGAATCCGGTCGATCAGGGCATCATCACTGTCGGCGAGCGAGCGGGAGCCGCCAATACCCGCGCAATTGGCCAGGATATCCAGGCCTTTCATTCGCTCGGCGGATTGCCTGATGATAGATGGCGCGTCCTGCGACGCCACATCCAGCCGAAGCGAGGTGCATTTCCGGGTCGACATGACATCGTCATTGAGGTCAACGGCAAGCACATCCGCACCGGCATCGATAAAGCCGTCCAACGTCGCCAGTCCAATGCCGCTGTTTGCTCCGGTCAGAACTACAGACCGGCCTGAAAAATCTTCACCCCAGCTCATGTCCCGCTTCCCAGGTAATAGGCCTTGAGGTCACTGGTATCGAAATCAGGTCCATTGAGGCGAGAATGGGCGATGCGGCCTTCCCTGAGAATGTGAATCTCTTCGGCAAGCTCTACGGCCATGGACACGTTCTGCTCCACCAGCAACATTGTGAGGCCAGTCTCCCGAAGGCTGCGAAGGATGTCCGAGATCTCACCCACGACCTTGGGGGCCAAAGCGGCGGATGGCTCGTCCAACAGCAGAAGCTTGGGGCGCGACATCAGAGCCCGGCCCAGGGACAGCATCTGGCGTTCGCCACCCGACAACACGCCTGCCGCGGCCTTGCGGCGCATCTTGAGCCGCGGGAACTGGGCGTAAACCCGGTCTAGGTCCTCGGCGATTCCGTGCTTGTCCTTGCGCCGGTGAAAGGCGCCTATGAGGATGTTCTCCTGGACCGACATGCCCGCCAAGACTTCCTTGCCCTGCGGCACCAGGCACATTCCGTGCTCGGCCATCGCATTGGCCGGCAGTCCGTCGATCCTCTTGCCGTCCAGGGTGATCTGGCCTTTGACGGGAGTGACGAGGCCCGCCAGGGTCTTCAACGCAGTCGACTTGCCCGAGCCGTTGCTGCCCAGGATGGCGCTCAGCTGGCCTTGCCGGACAGTCAGATTCAGATCGTGCAGGATCATGACATTGCCGTAGCCTGCGTCCACATTCGTGCATTCAAGCATCTTTGCCGCGCCCCAATCCGATGTAAGCCTCGATGACCTCGGGCTGGTTGACAACCTCCGCCGGGGGGCCGTCTGCGATTTTCTGGCCGTAATCGAGCACCACCACCCGGTCGCAGACCGATTGGACAACCCGCATGACGTGTTCGACCAGGAGAATGGTGACCCCGAATTCATCCCGCATGCGGCGTATCATGTCGATGAGGCGGTCGACATTGTGGGGTGCAAGCCCGGCGGCTGGCTCGTCAAGAATGAAAATCGTCGGTTCGGAGGCCAGGCCGCGGGCCAGTTCGACCATGCGGCGCTGTCCGATTGACAGGTCCGAGGCCAAATTCGAGGCCTTCTCCTCCAAGTCGAATAGTTTCAGCATGTCGCGTGCCTTGACGCCCGCTGCGGCGCGCTGCCGCCGCGCGGCTGCCGTTCGAAAGAACGAGGGAAGGTAGCCCGGCCCGTCCTTCTGCTGCAGGGCGAGCGCGATGTTGTCTTCGACGGAGAGAGTTCCGAACAACCGGATCATCTGGAAGGTGCGGGCGACGCCGCGGCGAGCCATCTGGTGGGAAGCCGCACCCGTGACATCCTGTCCGCGCATCACCACCTGGCCGGAAGTCGGGATCAGGACGCCGGAAACCAGATTGACCACCGTGGACTTGCCCGATCCGTTCGGGCCGATCAGGCCCGCGATCTCGCCCTCGTTGACCGTGAAAGACAGATCATCGAGAGCCACCATACCGGCGAACGTCTTGGTCAGGCCTCTCACCTCAAGAATCGGCGCGGTCATTTCGCTTTCCTTCCTGCAAGGGCTCCGACCACGCCTTGCGGCATAACCATGATCATGAAGATCAGGAGGGCGCCGTACATGATGTGCTTGTATTCAGCCAGATCAGACAGCACCTCGGGAAGGATGGTCAGGATCAACGCTCCCACGACAGGTCCCCAGAACTTGCCGCGCCCGCCAAGCACGGCCATGGCAACGATGGTGGCCGAGGTCATGACGGTGTAGTCGTTTGGCGTGACGCCGCGGATGTGATGCGCCATGAGAACGCCCGCGCCACCGGCCAAGGCCGAGGAAATGGCAAAGGCGATGATCTTGACGATGTTGGTGTCCATGCCGATGGTGCGCGCGAGGGTCTCGTCGTCCCGGATCGCGGTCAGGGTATCCCCAAACCGGGAATGGGTCAGGAACCAGACGAACAGGCAAGCGACAAGGGTGCAGCCCAGCGTCACGAAGTAGAAGGTCGAGACATTGGCGAGTTCCGGGCTCACCTCGACGGACAGCCCGTAATGCCCGCCGGTGACGTCCGTCCACTGCGCCAGCACCAGATAGACGACGGTCTGGAAGGCGATGGACATGATGGCCAAAAAATGTCCCTGAAGCCGGAGCGACGGCAGGCCGAGAAGCACGCCGAACAGCGCGGCCGAGGCCATGCCCGCTGGCAGATGCACCCACAGATCGGTGCCGAAGCTGCGTTGCATCATCGCCGCCGTGTAGGCGCCGATCCCGAAAAAGGCCGCGTGGGCGAAGGAGAACTTGCCGGTCCAGCCCATCATGATGTCAAGGCTGGACGCTAGGATCACATAGATCAAGGCGATGATCGCGACATTGATGAAATAGCCGCTTTCCAGGACGGCGGGAAGCGCGCAGGCGATCGCCGCTGTCAGCAGAAGGATAAGAGGAGTACGCATGTCAGGATCTTTCAGTCGTCAGGCCGAAAAGTCCCTGCGGGCGGACCGCCAGAACAAGGATCACGATCAGGAAGCCAACGATGTCACGGAGCTGGTTGCCCATGTATCCTGCGACGAGCGACTCGATGAGTCCGAGGCCAAGCCCCACGATAATGGCGCCCTCTATGCTGCCCATGCCGGCGACTACAACGATAATGAAGGCCTTCATCACGATCAAGGCCCCTGAATTGGGCTGAACCATGAAGACGGTGGACATCAGCGCGCCCGATAGCCCGGCCAGGACGCTGCCGATCATGAAAGTGATCAGCGAAACGCGACGGACATTCACACCGCTGATGAGAGCCACGGTCGGGTTTTCAGACAGGGCCCGCAAGGCCCTGCCGGTCCATGTGTAGCGCAGGACCAGCAGCAAGGCGGCTACGATGACGGCCATCGCAGCCACGATGGCGATCCGTTCGGCGGTGATGAAGACATTGCCGATCTGGATTGCCCCGGAAGCAAATCCGCTTTTTGGGACCATGGGCTCTGCGCCCACGGTCTTCAGCATCAGGTTTTGAAGCAGAACGGAAAGGCCGAACGATGCGATGATCGCATTGGTCGGGTCCTTTCCGCTCAGGGGTCTGAAAACCACGCGTTCCACAACCAGTCCGAATGCCGCCATCAACACGGCGACGAAGAGAAGGGTGGGGAGAGCAGGCAGACCAAGCAGCTGCGAGCCCAAAACCGCGGCGAAGCCCCCCAGCATATAGAACTCGCCATGGGCGAAGTTCACGATGTGGAGAATTCCGAAGATGAGGGTCAGGCCCACCGCGACGAGCACATAGCCCGACCCGATGACCAGCCCGTTCGTCAGGAATTGCGGCAATAGAACGAAATCAGACACCATGTGCTCCTGGCTTTGGTCGAAGGGGCCTTAGTCGAAGGGAAGCCATTCGCGCTTGCCGTCGCGCACTATCGCGAGACCGATCTTGAAAGGCACGCTGCCCTGTTCGTCAAAGGCGGCGACGGTGCCCTGCGGTCCCTGTACCAGCGGTACGTCGTCCATCTTGTTCAACTCGGCCTGGATGGCAGCACCGTCGGCAGCGCCGGCACGACGCACAGCCTCGATCAGGACGTTCATGGAGTCGTAGCCAAGCGCGCTGTAGACGTCCGGCTCCTTGTTGAACTTGGCGCGGAAGCGTTCGGTGAAGGCAGCTCCGTATTCGTTCGGCGTGCTGGGTTCAAACATCGAGGAGACGGCAAAGCCCTCCGAGGCGGGGCCGGAGAGTTCGATAAGCTTGTCGCTCATCATCGAGCCGGAGCCCATGATCTGCGTGTCGACTCCGAGTTCCGCTGACTGCTTGATGATCTGCGCACCGGCATCCATCAGCCCGGCGATGTAGATCGCATCCGGCTGGGCCGCGCGCACCTTGGTCAGGACCGAAAAGAAATCGCGCTCATCGGGGTTGTAGGTTTCGGTGAGGATGATCTCTCCGCCGACATCCGCAAGGTTGGCGGCAAGGGAGTCCGACAGCGACTTTCCGTAGACCGAATTCTCGTGCAGCACGGCGACCTTGGTCGCATCCAGCTTGCCCACCATGTCGACCGCTGACTGGCGGGCCTGTTCGCGACTGCCGGGAAAGGCGCGGAAGAACCACGGATCGCCGGCCTCGTTGAAATCGGTCACGTCGGACGACGTCGAGCCTGCGGAGATCATCGGGACCTTGAATTCCCGCGCCACCTTCGTCGCGGCGAGCGCCACGCCACTGACATAGGTTCCACTTATGGCGGCTACGCCCTCCTGCTCGATCAGCTTGCGGACAGCAGTTACGCCCTTGGTCGCATTGCCTTCGTCATCCTCGATGACGAGTTCGACAGGCTGCCCGAGGACGCCGCCCTTGGCGTTGTTCTCTTCCGCGGCGAACCGGATGCCCTCGAGAATCGAGGTCCCTGCCAGCGCCGCGGGACCGGAAAGCGGAAGCATGACCCCCAGCTTGACCGGCTTGTCCTGTGCGAATGAAGGCCCCGCGAAGACGGAAACGGAGATGGCCACAGCCATGACGCTTAGTGAAACGATGGATCGCATTTCAAACTCCCAGTTGATTTTTCATATTGTATTGCAATATAATAAATTATATTTTGATATTATGCGTCATGTCAAGACTGGCGATCGAAGGCTGGCAGGGAGGGAGAATCATGAATGAAAACAATTCTCTGTATATGAAGTCACTGGAGAAGGCGTTTGTGCTGCTTCAGGCATTCAACGACAATTCCAACGGCGGCCACATGACACACAAGGAGATGCAGAAAGCGTCGGGCCTTGATTCCAGCACGGTCCAGAGGCTCTCCTACACCCTGGTCCAGTTGGGCTATCTCGAACGGGGCTCGAACCGGACCTATGGGATCGGGCGCAAGTTTCTCGAGCACGCTTTCGAGTTCCTGCGCAATTCGCCGGTCGTCCAGCGCGCCAGCCCGGTCCTGATGCAACTTCAGGCCGAGACCGGCGAGAGAGTGGACGTAAGCCTCTTCAATGACCTGACGATGATCTATGCGCTGCGGCGTCAGACGAAGCGCCAGACTTTTTACGCAACCCTGATCGGCCGACAGGTTCCCACCTATGCCAGCACCGGCGGACGGGTCGTGATGGCCCATCTCGACCGCGAGCGGCGGGAAGACATCCTGGCGCGGTCGAATCTCAGGAAGGTCACCCCGAAGACGATCACCGACAAATCCGAGATCCTTGAGAGAGTCGATCAGGCCCGCGAGAAAGGCTATGCGCTGTGCATGGAGGAAATGATGCTGGGCGAAATCGTGCTGGCGTCCCCGATTCTGGAAAGCGACGGCACGCCGCTCGGCGCAATACACATCTCCGGATCGCTCGCCGACTGGAACGTCCAGGATTTCCAAGACCGGAATGCTCCTCTGGCCATACAGGCGGCGCGCTCAATATCGACATAACGTGTGCCATCAGGGGCACTTCATGATGCCTCCAACGTGGCGCGAGTTATACCAGTGAGGCTGATGCTTGTTCCGTCAAACGTCGGCATAAGCCATAATCCTGATGAAGATACGGCACGAGAACACCTGGTGAAGGGGCTCCGGACGCTTGCCGATCCTGCCGGTCGAATAGCGGCAGATTCTGATATCCTAAATAGAAATACGATTGAGTCGTGGCTGCCCGAATACCCCGACTTCGCTTGCTCGGCCATATTTATCTGCTGCCGTGTAAGAATTTGCAGACACATCGACGCGTGTTCGCAGTTTTGCCCTGAAGTGGTGGAAAAATGGCGCGCCTCTCATGACATATGCGCGAACATCTATCAAATTGAAATACTTATATAAAATTCCCTCATCCTGCGGATGTGTCTGGGGATAAAATCCGGTTGATCCACAACTCTGCAAGCGGCAGCTAAAGATAATCACCGGCCAATGTGTCAGATTAGGTTTCGCGATGCGTCTCCCGTTCATGGGAGCTGGGCACTCCGAGGCAATCTGCGAATTCAGTGCCAACACCAAACAAGACCGGTTGTTCGATGGCAAGTTGATCTGCGTCGTTCCCAATTTCAACCGGGCATTCCGCCCAGCGCTTTTCATCTGCTCATTTAATGGCTGAGTCACATTTAATTGAGCAGACCAACAAGATCAAAACTGCGCCCATCTAAGCTGAAATCATTCGATGCTATTCAGCAGCGGCTCTGGTGCGTACCAGACGGAAAATCGGGCGGCAGGTCAGGTGACTTCTGAAAATGAAGTTGCTGTAGATGGCATCAAGTATGGATGGAAACCGTTGCATTGATCCGGCCCACTCGACGTTCTCGTCGGCGACGGTCAAATTGGCATCTCTGTCCGGTTGTTTAACCGTAAAACTGTGACTTGAAGACGAACCAAGCCAAGGCTCTGACGCACCGCGGACTACGAACTCATCTTGTCAGCGACAATTGAAGCTCAAAAGAAATGTTGCTCTTGGGTGACTCAAATGGGCCGCTTGACCTTCCCCCTACCGTAACCATTACGCTATCAGGCGTGAAGGCGTACATTTTGTGCTTCCTTGAAAGAGACCAAACAACATGACACGCCTGCCCGAATATTCGGTGATCGTATTCTCCTTCCTGCTCCACTTCGTCTGGGAGTTCTGGCAGGCGCCCACCTATGCGAGCATGGTAGAAATGAACCATTGGGAGGGCATCAAGCTCTGTTCTTCGGCGACATTCGGGGATGTCGGATTCGCCTTAACTGCGTTCTGGATTACCAGTGCTGCTGCACGATCCCGCTTTTGGTTTGAAGCACCCAAAGCTTGGCAAACGCTCTTGTTCATCGGCGTCGGCATCGCTCTGACTGTTGGTTTTGAATATTATTACACCAACATATCGCAGCGCTGGACCTACTCCGATCTCATGCCACTGGTGCCGCCGTTCGGAACAGGACTGAGCCCGCTGCTGCAGTGGTTATTCATCCCGCTTGCCGTGGTCTGGCTAACACAACGGCAGGCTGCTGGGGCCAAAGCAATGGAGGACCGGTAATGATGAACGAGACAATGGGAAGTGGGTTTATGGGGCTTGGCGGTATCTGGATGCTGCTGATTGCCATTCTGGTAATCCTGGCCATTGCCGGTTTGGCCAAATACCTCATGAAGTGAGGTTGCAGTCCGATCGGTCGATGACTTGATAGGGCAAGCATTCAGTCAAGGGGTTACATTCGCTTTTGCCATCAGACTGCGCATAGCGTTGAGGCAAGCCACAGACAGCACATCATTTCGGGACGCTGCGCACTTTTGCGACGGTATTCATCAAATGCGACAAACCGCGCGCGTTGCCGTCACATGTCAACGCTTTCGAACCAAGCAGTTACCAGATTCCACGTTGTGGCAAGCCCGCCGCGCGTGGCTAACTCACTGTGAATTGCCCCATCATGCCGGCATCTTCGTGTTCAAGAATATGGCAATGATACATGAACGGTGTTTCCTCCGACGCTGGCTGCGTGAACTGGACAAGCAGCTCCGTTTGGCTGTCGACAACGACCGTGTCCTTCCATCCCAAGCTCTCCGGCCGCGGTTCTCTTCCGTTCTCACTGACCACCTGAAAGGAGACACCATGAACATGAAATGGATGCGCAAGCATGCTGGTGCTGATCACCCACTTCTCGGTGTCGCCAAGGCGCACGCGGTCGTTGATGGTACTCATGTCGAATGGCTGCCCGTTGATAGCCATGCCGCCCATCATGCCGCGACCCAATCCGCTTGATCCCATCATTCCGCCTCCCATGCCCATATCGAGAGAGAATTTGCGCAGCTTTGACACCTTGGCGGCTGTGAGGTCAGGTTGATCTCCGCCGAGCACATCGGGGATGCGTGTGACTTTGGCGGGAATCCGCTCGTCGACCAGGAACGGAAGCACTTCGAACCGCCTGCCCCCGGTTATATCATCGAGCAGGCCGCGGGCTCTTCCCATCATGCCGCCCATACCCGAATTGGGGTCACCCTCACTCATCAGCGACATGCCATGACCATCCGAGAAGTCGACCAGAATCTCGGCACGTTCTCCCGGTCCGAGGCGGAGCGTCTCAAGCTGTACCGGGGCTGGCAGATATCCACCGTCCGTTGCGATCAAGTGAAAGGGTCTGTCGTCGCTGGAAAACAGTGAATAGATCCGCGCATTCGAACCGTTTATCAAGCGTAGCCGTACCACTGCCTTCGGCACAGCGGCAACTGAAGCTACCTGACCATTGACCAGTATCGTGTCGCCGGTCATGCCATGCATGATGTCCATCATCGAGTTGGCGTAGACAAGCTGGCCGTCGCTGGAGAACCGGCGATCCTGAAGCAGCAGCGTCAGGTCATCGACACCGTAGGTGTCCGGCAGGCCTCGTTCGCGGTCTAACCCGTCTGCAATGTGCAGTACGCCAGCCAGACCGGCGTACACATCGCGCGCGGTTCGACCATGGATGTGGGTATGAAAAAAGGCGGTACAGGGTCCCTGTCCAATTTCCATGTCCGGTGCCCATACCTCTCCCGGTTCGACGGGCAGGTGTGGCCCGCCGTCGTGATTGCCTGGCACCACCAGACCATGCCAGTGCGCGCTGACCGGCCATGACAGTCCGTTTTCCACACTCGGCCGCAGTACTCCGTTCCTTATTCGAACCACGGGTCCGAGATAGGCTTGATTAAAGCCAATCGTTTCTGCTGGATGGCCCGGAAAGAAGGATATTGTGCCTGACTGGGCGGTGACCAGGAATTTTCCCGTATCGACCGTGTCGATCAGCGGCGGAAACTGCAACACGGGACGGTTTGCAGCATCGGTTGCTTGAGACGTGAAGCGGTTATCTGCCCAAGTGTAGAGGGCGCTACTGGCTGCAAGTGCCGCGCCGCCGGCGAGCAGGTTCCTTCTCTTTATCATTGATATGTTCTTTTCGGCAGAATTCGTCTGGTACCAAGGCCATCAGTTCGCTTGCCCATCAGACCACCTCAAACCAGGTGTTCATGCCGGCTGCCGCATGTTCAAGCATGTGGCAATGGAACAGCCATTTCCCAGGATTGTCGGCCACAAAAGCTATTTCGGTCGTCTGATCCGGTCCGATCAGAAAGGTATCCCGGAATGGCTTTCCCTCATCAACACCAGATCCGGATCGGTTTAGGATCTGGAAATGATGACCATGGACATGCATGGCATGAACCCAGGCGGTTCGGTTTACGGTTTCAATCAGAATGGTTTCGCCTTGCCGTGCCTCGAAAAACGGATCCTCGGCGAGATTGGCCACCCCGTTGAAGGCCCAGGCCTGTCTCGTAGTACGGATATCATCCCCCTTGAGCCTCTTTCCCTTGTAGGTGATGTCAGTCATGCCCCCCATCGCACCACCCGTCATTTCCAGTCGGATGCGCCGGGCCTTGGAAAAGTCAGGTGCGGGCAGAACATTGGGCTGCAGCTTGATGGCGGGTCTAGCCAGTCGCGAAGACTCAGCATCCAGGACAGAGAATCCCGCCATAGGATAAGGCGTGTCCCCGGAGACTTCCTCAATGGTGAAATCTTTTTCGGCTACGACCATCAAAACCACGCGCTGGGCTGGCCCCAGCATAAGCGGCGCATAGTCCAGCCTGCCCGGTTCAGTGAATGATTGGCCATCAAAGCCCAGGAGCGTTGCGCCAAAACGGTTTGGATCTATTTCAAAGATACGTGCATTGGCGGCGTTTATGAGCCGGAGGCGATAGGTCTGTCCCCGGACAAGATCTGACACCGGCCGGCTTTGACCATTGACCGTCAGCCAGTTGCCCAGCCGTCCGCCGTGGGCCCATTCCATCATCGAACCAAGGCTTGCGACATCAAGCACGCCTTCGCCCGCCAACCGCCAGTCATCAAAAACAAAGGTAATGTCGTTTGATCGCTCGAAAGAAGGCTCAGTCTCATCAATAATGAGAGGTCCATATAGACCGCGTGCAACCTGGTTCCAACTCTTGTTATGGGCGTGATACCAAAAGGTGCCGGCATCAGGCGCGACAAAGTCATAGACGAATGAGCCGCCCGGCTGGACCGGGTCCTGGGTCAGCCCGGAAACGCCGTCCATCGCGTTGTCAATGCGAATGCCATGCCAATGGACCGATGTCGGCTCATCCAGCTTGTTGGTGAAACGTACCTGGACACGCTCACCCTTTTTCACCCGGATTTCCGGCCCCGGTGCAGATCCGTTGTAGGTCCAAAGATCCGACGTGGGCGCATCGGGCAGCTAAAGCCGCTGCTCCGAAGGCGCGGCAATGAGATCAAAGAACCCATCCTGTGATTTTGCCAGCGACAGACTCGGCAATTGGGAGGCCACGAGCCCGGAAGAGAAACCGGCAAGCAAACGACGACGGGAAAGTTTCATCAGCGGCCCCTCAGCCCGGCAATCCGGGAGCGGTCTTGGCGATAAACAGCAGGTGCAAATGGCGGGACGCTTTGATTTCCCGCCACTTGTCATTCAGCGGTTACTTCAGCTCTGTGACGGTCAACTTGCCGTTAACCCGGTCGGCAACGAACTCGATGTCCTGGCCTTCCTTCATTTTTTCAAGCATAGCCATGTCAATGGTTTTGAACACCATGGTCATGGCCGGCATCTCCAGATTGGCGAGTTCCTCGTGGATGATGGTGACCTTGCCAGCCTTGAGGTCGACTTTCTTGACGACACCCTTGGTATATTCGGTTGACAGCGCCGCGGTGGCGCCGCTGACGGCGATTACGGAAGCAAGGGCGAGTGTTATGAATTTGCGCATGGGGGATAGCCTTTCGTTGTGGTGGAAGTGGTGTGCTGATTCATTTGCTGGCGACAGTAACGTCACCCTTCATGCCCGATTCGTAATGACCGGGGATCAGACAGGCGAACTCGAAGGTTCCGGTCTTGGAGAAGGTCCAAATGATCTCGCCGCTGGTTCCTTCCATCAGGCGGATCGCATTCGGATCATCGTGCTCCATCTCTGGAAACTTCGCCATGATCGCCTTGTGCTCCATGTTCTCGTGATGGCTGTCGAGGACGAATTCGTGTTCGATCTCACCTGTGTTCTTGATCTGGAACCGGATCGTCTCGCCTTCCGCCACCTGCAGTGAGGCTGGTTCAAAGAGCATCTGGCCATCGTCTTTTTCGGACATGGAAATTTCGACCGTCCGGCTGACAGCGGTGGCCTTGCCGGGCTTGCCCGCATCCATTTCATCATGATGTCCGCCCCCGTGGGTGCCTGCCGCAAGCGCGGGCGTGCCGAGCAGGATGAGGGCTAAAGTGCTGCCTGTAATCAAGTTCATCGATCTTCCTTTTGGTGGGTTGGTCGGGGTGTAGTCAGGGTTAACCTTTGCCGCTGTGCGGCTTGGGGGTGATGGTTGTCTTTGCATCAGCGGCCTTGGCAAAATCGGGGATTTCGCCGGTCCACTCATAGGCCTGGGTTCCAGGCGGGTTTTCGTACCAGCCCGGATCGCTGTAATCGCCGGCGGAGATGCCCTCACGGACCTTGACGACGGAGAACATGCCGCCCATTTCCAGCGGTCCGTACGGACCCCATCCGGCCATCATCGGAATGGTGTTGTCGGGCAGCTCCATCGACATTTCCGCCATGTCAGCCATGCCGGCGGTTCCCATCGGCATGTATTCGGGCTGCACGATCCGGATCTTTTTGGTCACCTTGGACTTGTCGACGCCGATGAAGGTCGGCACGTCATGGCCCATGGCATTCATGGTGTGGTGGGACTTGTGGCAATGGATGGCCCAATCGCCCAGGTATTTGGCGTCGAATTCATAGGCCCGCATGGCGCCCACAGGTATGTCAATCGACACTTCCGGCCAGCGGGCTTCCGGGCGCACCCAGCCCCCGTCGGTGCCGGTCACCTCGAAATCATACCCATGCATGTGGATCGGGTGATTTGTCATGGTCAGATTGCCTACCCTCACCCGCACCCGGTCATTCATCGAAACGACAAGTGGGTCAATGTCGGGAAAAATACGGCTGTTCCATGTCCACAGATTGAAATCGGTCATGGTCATGATCTTGGGCACATAGGAGCCGGGATCGATGTCGAAGGCATTGAGCATGATCAGGAAATCACGATCAACCGGCATGAAGGACGGATCCTTGGGATGGACGATGAAGAATCCCATCATCCCCATCGCCATCTGCACCATTTCGTCCCCGTGGGGGTGGTACATAAAGGTTCCGGACTTCACCAGATCGAACTCGTAGATGTAGGTCTTGCCGGACGGGATTGCCGGATGTGACAACCCAGCGACTCCATCCATGCCGGATGGAAGGATCAGCCCGTGCCAGTGTACCGTTGTGTGTTCGGGCAGCTTGTTGGTGACGTAGATCCGGACCCGGTCGCCTTCCACGGCTTCGATGGTCGGGCCGATGGACTGGCCATTGTAACCCCAGAGATAGGCGGTCATGCCGTCTGCAAGTTCACGCTCCACCGGCTCGGCGACGAGATGGAACTCCTTGACGCCGTTGTTCATCCGGAATGGCAAGGTCCACCCGTTCAGCGTCACCACCGGATTGTAGTCCGGTCCGGTCGACGGCATCAGCGGTGCCTGGGTCAACGGGCTATCCATCAGCGCCGCATCGGGCAGCCCCATATTTGTCGTTTTTGACCAGGCGGTCGAGGAGGCAAGGGCCGCACCCGCGGCACTTGCGCCGAGTAATTGTCGTCTGTTGAACATGGTCTTTTCCTTTCCGGAAAGTTAGTGGCCGCCGCCGCCAGCGTCGCCGACGGAGGGTGCAGCGGCACTACCGCTTGCTCCGGTTCCGCCGCCATAGATCGCAGCAGACAGATTGACATCGGCCAACCAGAATTCGCGCTTGGCGTTGATCGCCAACATCAAGGTTCCGATCTTGGCGCGGGTGTCGGCGAGGAGTTCGAAGGTGTTGGAAATCATGCCATTATAGGTCAGCAAGCCTTCCGCCTCGATGGTGGTGCGCAATGGCACAACCGCGTTGAGGTAGTGCCGCGCGATCTCATGGGTCGAACTATAGGCTGTGTAACCAGAACGCGCCTCGGACCGAATATTGACGGCCTTTTCCGCAAGCTGATTTGCCGCCTGCATATAGCTGAGCTCGGACTTGCGCAGACGGGCTTTGCCGCTGTCGAAGATCGGGATCACGAATTCGAGTTCGATCTGCGGCGTGACGACGGTTTTCCTGGTTTTATTCTCTTCCAGTTCACCGCCGGCAATCTCGTATTCGCTCTCGATTTCACGCTCGATTTCAACCCCGGAAATGATCTCAAGATCGGTGACAAGTCGCGTGGCTTCAGTCAGGCCGTAGCTTTTGGCGACAGCGTCGAGCTCAAGTTTGGCGACCCTGAGGTCGACGCGGTTTTCGAGCGCTTCCTGCTCGATCCGGTTGCGTTTGATGATGCTACGTGGAAGCCGCGGCAAACGGTCGGGGACGAAATAATCGACATCGCTGCCCCACAAGCCCATCAGTCGGGTCAGCTCTTCTTTTGCCAGCCGTGACGCCAGCCGCGCTTCGGCCATTTGTCCGGTCAGCTCGGCATAGAAGGCGTGTTCGCGCGCCTGACTGCCTTTGCCCATGGCGCCGCTTTCGCCCAGCTTCTGTGCCAGTTCCGATGCGGCGTCGGCAGCCACCTTGGCCTGATTGAGATAGGCGACGGTTTCGAACGCCGATACCGAATTGATCCAGGCCCGGCGCGTATCGTTGGCAACTTTCAGTGTTGCGTCAACGGCGCGCATCTGCGACTGCCTGAAGCGTGTATCTGCAATATCGACCCGCGCCTTGCGCGTTGCCAGCGCCAGAATATTGGTTGCGATCATGCCTTCGATCGCCCGCAAGGCGCCCAGTTCCGGAGCGCCAATGCCGAGCAGGCCGATGGAAACCGTCGGATTTTCGAGCATGCCCTGCTGCCAGGCCTCAGCTGCATTCATGCCAATGTCGGCATAGGCTGCCTGAAGTCCGCGATTGTTGAGCAGCGCCACCTGTACCGCGGTGTCTGCATTTATGGTCTTCTTGTGAACCAGACCCTGGACGCGCTCAGAGACAGCCTTGGCCTGCTGCTGATTCTGGATCCAGACGGTATCTTTGCCTTTGGTGCCGATTGACACGGCCGCCGAAACAACCCCGAATCCGGCGTCCTTTGCCGAATAGCCGGCCAGGTCCTGATCTGTCACACATCCTGACAGGGCGATTGCCGCGAGCGGCAGGACCATGCGGGCTTTGAACGCTCTCCGCACGCTCATGATCCGCCTCCCGCACCGGGCCCCTGGCTGTCGTTTTGCTGACGCCACGGCTTCGGATTGACTGGAACGCGGTGCGTGTAGCCGTCGAGTACCGTGTGATGGTGCGTGCTCCGGATGCCGAGGCCGGAATCGACCGGCGAAACCGCCGGCAAGATGTCGGCAGGCCTGTTCGACGCCGCACAAGCGGCAAGCGCCAGCGGCAAGGCAGCCGCCAAGAGATAACGATACATGGGTGTCCTACTGCGATCGAGAGTGTGAGGGGCCGGTCAATTCCGGCGTCGATGACCCTGGAAAAGGTCAGGTCACACTTCAGGCTCGCGGCGGTCGCTCCGGCAATGCCGTGACGGTGACGATGAATCCGGGCGTGAGTCCGGTCTCGAAACGTTCCGCAATGTACAGATCGGCCGTCTCGGGCTCATAGGCGCAAATCGCAACGAAACAGGTCGCGGGACAACAAAGGTCTGCCTTGTCACCCGGATTTGCAGGAACTGAACCTTGGTCGGAACCAGAGGATATATCCTGGGATAAACCGTGGGCGGCTGCCGGTCGATCACTCGAGACGTGCCCCATCATGGCATGGTGCCCACCCCCGTCGGCGGCCTGAGCCCCGGTGATGGCAAGCGCCCGCAGGGGCCCCGGCAAGAAGCTCGCAACAACAAGCAGCACGACCAGGAACATGCGTCGGCGACGGGATATGAAGTGATTCGACAGCTTCATCGGCGGATTTGATAGCCTAAATTTGAGCAACAACAATAGCCTTTTTGATCAAAAGCCAGTGAGGAGATGTCTGTTCTTGGCGTATGCGCTGCTGGGGTATTGTCAGGGTATTCCATTGCCGCGTTGAGTACTACCTGTGTAGATACAAATTGTGTCGACTTCTGGATCTTTGATCTTCACCGCCGACATGGGTCCAGAATATCAGCGGTGCAGAATATTTCGAGATCTATACCACCACTCTCCGGATCGTTTTCCGAACAGTCCGGTGGAGTTTGATGCTCGGCGATTATCTATAAAGCTTCCACCCAGCGGAAGGTCAAGCGCCCGCGCCTTCATGTCAGCCATCGCCATCGCGGTGACCGTCATCTTCCATATCAACAGATGAGTCCTGATCTAAGGTGTCCTGTCCTGACCAGATTGCGATGTGCAACATCGCAGGCAGGAGGACCAGGTCAGGCAAAAGCTGTGGGCTCAACCCGGGCCCCTCGTTCGAGCCCGTGCAGGATCGGGCAATCAGGTCGATGGTCGCCATGGCAAGTGTCCGCCAGGGTCTTCAGCACCCCTATCATGTCGCGCAACTCGCTGATCCTGACTTCGAGATCGGCAATGTGCTGCAGCGCCACCCGCTTGACCTGGCCGCTTTCGCGGCTCCGGTCCTGCCAGAGGTTGAGCAGAGTGGAAATCTGCCTGACTGAAAACCCGAGATCACGCGACCGCCGCACGAACCTGAGCGTGTGAATGTCGACGTCGGAATAGACCCGGTAACCCGACGCAGTCCGCAAGGCCGGCCTGATCAGGTTCAATCCCTCGTAATAACGGATCATCTTGGCGGATATGCCGGTCGCCTTGGCGGCTTCGCCGATGTTCATAGCAACTCCTCCTGTTTTGCGGCCTCGGGCGTGAAAAACACATCGGCGTAAACCCGATTCGCCAGTGCGCCACGTTGCGAGGCTAGAGCCTGCATGGCCTCCACCATCGGTGGTGGTCCCGCCATGTAGACGCTGAATCCGCTGAGATCGCGGATATCGTCGGCAATGGCGTCCGTTACCATGCCGCTACGATGCTCCGGATTGTCCGTCACTGCAACAACCGGGATGAAGCTGAACCCGGCGTGGCGGGCTTCGAGCGCCCGGAAATGGGCGGCATAATAGAGGTCGCGCTCTGTTCGTACACCGAAATAGAGCAGCACATGCCGATCGGGATCGAGCGAAAGGGCCGCCTCGATGATCGATTTCACCGGGGCCAGGCCGGTTCCGCCGGCTACCGCCAGGATCGGACCGGCGTGGGTTTCTCGAAAGTAACTGCTGCCCATCGGACCAGTCAGCTGCACCACGTCACCTACAACCAGACGAGAGACCAGTCCGCTTGTCCGGCCACCCGGAACGACCCGGACATGCAGTTCGATGAGTTCCTCACGGGGTGTATTGGCCATCGAGTAATGCCGCGCCCGTGTGCCCTGGATTTTCAAGGACAGATACTGCCCGGCGGCGAAGGCCAACGGCGCTGACGGGCGAAGCCTCAGGATCACAACATCATGGGTCGCCTGGCTCGTCGAGAGAACCCGGGCGGTCGTCTTCGCTGCTTCGCGGGGCACATAGTCGGTATCAAGCCATTCAACCGATAACGGCGTAACCGGTGTCGCCACGCAGGCAAGGATCTGTCCCTTGGCGGCTTTCTCTGCCGTCAAGGCAAATGGCGAGTGCTTCGCCATCACCACCTCGCCCTCCAGCAGGCGCGACTTGCAGGCGCCGCACCGCCCCGACAAACAGCCGT
Organism: Hoeflea sp. YIM 152468; assembly: GCF_029210485.1. Lineage (GTDB taxonomy): Bacteria > Pseudomonadota > Alphaproteobacteria > Rhizobiales > Rhizobiaceae > Hoeflea. The sequence goes on along the minus strand of NZ_JARGET010000021.1, from coordinate 9,397 downwards.
GAGGATAGGCGACCCCGGCAGCAAAGGCTGCGTCGAGGATGGTTTGTTGGTCAGCCGCGCCGATACGGCGGGAAAGTTGTGGCAATGTGATTGTGGTCATCTCTCTCTCCTCTTGATCTGGTGGGTCGGTGTGTCCTTAAGGATGGAACCCATCTGTCAGGATCGATTTCCTAGGCCGCGGCTGCGGTGAGACCGAGCAGTTCGGCGATTTGCGGTGCCTGGTGGCTGAAGGTGCCCCAGAAAACCTGTCCCTCAATGAGGGTCAGCGGGGCGATCCGCATTCCGGTCCGCTCCCGTGCTTCCTCGGCAATCAGCGGGTCGCGCAGGTCGTGTTCGACAAAGGGAATGCCCAGGTTCCGAAGCCAGCGCTTCAGCGCGATGCAGTCGGGGCATTGCGGCGTGGTGTAGATTTCAATCCAGGATCTGGAAGGTGCATCGGTCATGATGATGTTCTCCTGAATGGGGTGCAGAGCGCCCAGGCCCCGCACCCGCAGTTGATGTTAGGCAGGCTTGGTCTTGGACCAGTCCTTGATCGGCGCGGTGAAACGTTTCAGCCGCAACGCATTGCCCAGCACGAACACGCTGGACATGGCCATGGCGCCAGCGGCCAGCACCGGCGACAGCAAGGTTCCGGAGAACGGGTAGAGCACGCCTGCCGCCACCGGAATCAGCGCGGCGTTGTAGGCAAACGCCCAGAACAGGTTCTGCCGGATGTTGGTTATGGTCGCCTTCGACAGGCCGATGGCATTGGCAACGCCGGTCAGGTCTCCGGCCATCAGCACCACATCGGCGCTCTCGATGGCGACGTCGGTTCCGGTGCCGATGGCGATGCCGACATCCGCCTCGGCCAGCGCCGGTGCGTCATTGATGCCGTCGCCGACAAAGGCAACCTTGCGGCCACCAGCGCGCAGGCGTTTGACCGCCTCGACCTTGCCTTCCGGCAGCACTTCGGCCACCACCTGGTCAATGCCGAGACGCGCGGCGATGGCTTCAGCCGTGCGGCGGTTGTCGCCGGTGATCATGGCAACCTTCAGCCCGAGGGCGTGAAGCGCGTCAATGGCAGCCGGTGTCGACGGCTTCACCGGATCGGCAACCGCGATGATGGCCGCCAGCTTGCCGTCAATGGCAGCATAGAGCGGTGTCTTCGCTTCCATGGCCAGATCTTCCGTCACCTGTGGCTGGACAGCGTAGGTGACGCCGACCTGGCGCATGTAGCGGTCCGCGCCGACGTGCAGGGTCTTGCCCGCCACTTCGGCCTTGATGCCGAAGCCCGGGACGGCTTCGAACGCCTCGACCGGATGAATCGCAAGCGCCTGCGCCTTGGCGGCTGCAACAATGGCTTCGGCCACCGGATGCTCGGACATGGCTTCGGCAGAGGCGACCAGCGAGAGAACCTCGTCACGGTCAAAACCGTCGCTGACAATGAGATCGGTCAGGGTCGGGCGTCCGAGGGTCAGGGTACCGGTCTTGTCGAGGGCAACCACATCGGTCGATTTGAGGCTTTGCAGGGCATCGCCATTGCGGAACAACACACCGAGTTCTGCGGCGCGTCCGGTTCCGACCATAATCGAGGTGGGAGTAGCAAGGCCCATGGCGCATGGGCATGCGATGATCAGCACTGCGACGGCGTTGACCAGCGCAAACGCCAATGCCGGGTCCGGGCCAAAGCTGAGCCAGACCAGAAACGTGAGTGCCGCAGCAAGCATGACGGCGGGCACGAACCAGGCCGTCACCTGGTCGACAATCGCCTGAATCGGCAGTTTTGAGCCTTGCGCAGTTTCTACCATCTGGATGATCTGCGCCAGCAACGTGTCGGCGCCGACCTTGGTTGCCTGATAGACAAAGCTGCCCGTCTTGTTGATGGTGCCGCCGATGACTTCATCACCCGCCACCTTTTTCACCGGCACCGGCTCGCCGGAGATCATCGCCTCGTCGACATAGGAGAAGCCGCTGGTCACCCGCCCATCCACCGGGATCTTGTCGCCGGGACGCACCTGGATGATATCGCCGGTGGCCACCTGTTCGAGCGGCACCTCGACGAATTCACCGTTCCGCTCTACCCGGGCCGATTTGGCTTGCAGCCCCATCAGGCGCTTGATGGCTTCGCCGGTCCTGCCTTTGGCACGCGCCTCGAGCAGGCGTCCGAGCAGGATCAGGGTCACGATGACCGCGGAGGCTTCATAGTACACATTGGCAGTGCCATCCGGCAGAATGCCGGGCGTAAACGTGGCCACCACGGAATAGGCCCAGGCAGCCGTCGAGCCCAGAACCACCAGAGAGTTCATATCGGGTGCAAGACGCAGAAGCGCCGGCACGCCCTTGCGGTAGAACCGCAGGCCGGGGCCGAATTGCACCACCGATGCGAGGGCGAAAAAGATGAGATAGAGGGTCTGGGTACTGACCGCATGCATCAGCCACATGTGCAACGCTGGAATCATGTGCGAGCCCATCTCCAGAACGAAGATCGGCAGCGTCAGCGTCGCAGCGAGGCTGAAGTCGCGTATCAAGGCGCGGTACTCGGCTTCCTTTGCGGCCTTGCGACGGTCGGTTTCCTCCGCGCCGCCCTTTTTTCTTGTAGGCTCGTAGCCGCTTTGGCGTATGGCCGCCTCGACTTCCGTCAGAGCGAGCCCACTGGCATACTGGACCACTGCGGTTTCCGTTGCCAGATTGACCGAGGCGCCAAGGACGCCGGGGACGGCGGCGATAGCCAGTTCGACCCGGCGGACACAGGAGGCGCAGGTCATGCCTTCGATGCCGAACTCGGCCACATCTGCTGCGATTTCATAGCCGGCATCGTTCACGGCCTTGATGACGGCTTGCGCGTCGGGCCTGGCTCCGAACCGGACTTCGGCGGTTTCAGTGGCCAGATTGACCGAGGCGGATTTGACACCGTCAAGTTTGGCAATGGCAGTTTCGACCCGCTTCACGCAGGAGGCACAAGTCATTCCCTCAATCCGGAACCGGTGCCGGGCATCTATTTCAGGGCGCATGTTCATGGGGGTAGTCCTTCAAAACAATTGGTCTTGAAAACAGCCCTAAGGCTTCCCATCATGGGAAGGTCAAGCGTTCTTTGTGCATTTTTTTTTGGAGGCAAATATTTTTCGACACTCCCTTGACCTTGCCATGGGGGGAAGCCCCAATTGGGTGCTCACTGGCAGGAGCCAGCCAACCAAAGGTGAGAGAAATGTTGAAACTTAATGTACCTGATATGACGTGTGGTCATTGCGCCAGCATCGTGACCAAGGCGCTCCGGAGCGTCGACCCGCAAGCGCAGATCGACATCGATCTGGCGACCAGGAACGTGGCCGTGGCCTCAACTGCCGATGCCGGTGCACTTGGCGCCGCTTTGCAAGAAGCAGGTTATCCCGGCACCCCTGCCTGATGCTTCCGAAGCTCGGCTGATGCCTTCCAGCGCCCTGTGCCCAGCAGCGGCACTCATCTTGACAGCGCGCCCGTGCTGTCAAGATGTCTGGGTGCCGCGACAGGCGCTCTCGGTGAACCGCAACCGGTCACCGAGAACGCCCATGAGTGGCTATGAGTGGCTCGGGACTATTCGGTTCGCCACTGGCAACGAACCTGGCGACTCCCCAGGCCCGGCGGCACGGACACAGGGTCTCATGTCCAATGGCAAATCCGACTTTGGATGTCATTCTCCGGGCGTATGAGGATCCGCCAGGGCAGCCTCCGGTCGGCTGACCGGTACGCTCTTCAATGATGTTGTTTCTGCGAGCGCCTTGGCACCACGGTTTTTCAGAAGTTTTCGGAAACTTGAATGCATGCCGCCATCCGAATACGCATGAACAGAAATATCCGCGCCGGAGGCAATGACAGCTTCCATCTTGCGTTCATCAGACACACGCCGGGCAGCAACGGCATCGTCTTCCGTGCTCAGGAGAGGTGGGCATGACGCAAGCGGGTCGCGAGGATTACCCCCCTCAAAAGTCGCATCAAAGACATACCGTCTGCCGCAATAGGAGACCTGCGGCTGCCGGCCCGTGACCTCCAGAATGTCATAACCCTGTTTCAGGTTCTTCCAAAATTCGAAGTTGGGGTCATTTCGGTTTCGCGCCATGTTTTCAGGCGTCATCCGGAATGGAAAAGCCTGCACCTGAAATGACGATTGTCCACCCCTCAGGGCCTCACGGACTATCGCATAGATGCCCGCGACGCCGGCATCCGTGAGCGCGTAGCATCCTGACGATGTACAGGCACCATGAACCATCAAGGCGTCGCCAGTGTAACCGAGTGCGCTTTCCAGCCTGTTCGGGTAGCCAAGATTGAAAGCGAGATAGTATTGGGAGTTGGGATTGAGCATGCCCGCGGAGACATGGTAAAATCCTTCCGGAGCCTGCCGGTCGCCTTCTGTGGTCTTCGGGCCGAGCTTTCCGGACCAGCGACACATGGGAAACGTCTTCAATAGCGCGTAACGCCCGGTGCGGTCACGTTTCCAGATCTCGAGTTCGCTCTCATCCTTGAAAATCCGGACCAGGATGGGATCAGCCGGGGTCATCTTGAGCTTTCTCATGTCGCTGACAAGGCTTGCCGCAATTGGCTGATTTGCCTTGTTGTCAACGTCAAGAACCGTCGATACGCAAGCTGTCATAGACACTGCAATCGCAGGCAGGACCAGAAATTTGAGTAGCTTCTGAAACAAGTTCTTCTCTGTCCCTTGTGGATCGGAGAGTTGGTGCCGCCGTCTCAGTCAAGAGCGCGATGTTGATGTTGATAACGTAACAGATGTGTGCATTCGCGTGGTTAACGAAAATTTGGAAGTTGACATCATTTCCGGCTGATCTCCCGGCCGGGCAGCGAGGTGGACGAAGGCAACCGTGGCGCGACACCTTGCTGATCGGGCCCGAACAGACGACGGAAACTGCCTTTGTCGCCGACAATCCGGGCAAATGGCGTGACCCTAGTCACATGCCTGAACATGCCGCGGCAGGCATGACGACGGCGTTCACCATTGCGTGAAGGCCGGTTTATTATGGAACATTTTAGCTTTTCCGGGTAATTAGGGTGGTATGCGCAATCTTGTCATCGCACTTGTTTTCTTGCTGTTTTCCAATGGCGCACTCCTGGCTGCAACGCAGAGTGCGAAAACAGCTGATACGGCTGGCCAGATGATGACCGAGCAAAGCCGGCCCGACGCTGTCAAGAAGGACTGCTGTGAAAGTCCCGGCAGCAAGATGGGGCATGGTTACAATTCCTGCGCCATGGATTGCCATTTCCTCGCGCCCTATATCGTTATCAATTTCCGGCGAACAATCCCCGTTAAAGCAAGTTGGTCTTCGTCTTCGCTGACATATTCGGTCGAAGGCACCCTCATGCGACCCCCTATTGTGTCCTGATCACGGATAGCCGCGCCAATGGGCGCTTTCGGAATTTAATCAGTCACGAGGTGATCATGATCTCCAAAAGAAAATTCATGTTGGGCTTTGCGGCTTTGACATTGATGCCGGCACCGCAGGCTCACGCACATACAAAGTCTTTCAAGCTTGACCCGAAATTCGAGCCACAGACCGTAGCGTTTTCGGGCTATGCGCCCGGTACCGTTATCGTCGATCCCCGCAATCATTTTCTCTACTTGCAAGTGAGCAAGGGAATGGCACGCCGCTACGGCGTTGGTGTTGGCAAGGCAGGCCTTACTTTCAAAGGAACCGCCACGATTGCCCGCAAGGCGAAATGGCCGAGCTGGACGCCGACCCAGAACATGATCCGGCGCCAGCCCGGCAAATACGCAAAATATGCCAAGGGTGTCCCCGGCGGTCCCGGCAATCCGCTCGGATCACGGGCGCTTTATCTCTACAGGAACGGGCGAGATACTTATTATCGCATTCACGGCACGACAGAGCCCTCGTCGATTGGGCGCTCGGTCTCCAACGGCTGTATTCGCATGATCAATGCACATGTTGAAGACCTGTATGAAAGAGTGCCTGCCGGTGCCGAGGTGGTGGTGTTGTGATGCAACAGCAAGCACGGTCCAATACCGGTTCCCGCGCTTTCATCGTGTCTCGGATACGTATATGCAACGCCAGCAAGGCCGGTTCAGGCCAACCCGCCAAGGGGAAAATTCGCGCCCGCTGACTGCCGGTTTGGACCTATGCCACGGTGTTCACCACTTCGCGCCCCAAACTGGGGGCCATGCTGCCAAGACCAATCTCTCACGATTTCGAAAGGCATATGATATGACCAAATTCCTCACCCCATTTGCCCTGGCGTTTGCCATGGGGCTTTCCGCAACGGTCACGGTTGCGTTCGCTCAATCGTTGGAAGCTGACAACAAGATCATGGTGTTCAAGACGCCGTGGTGCGGGTGCTGCCAGGCCTGGGCTGACGCGATGGAAAAGGCCGGCTACGACGTCGAAACCACGGACGTAGAAGACCTCACCCCGATCAAGATGCAGGCCAGCGTGCCCGGCGAACTTGAGGCCTGTCACACAGCCATGATTGGCGGCGAACGCAAATACGTGCTTGAAGGCCATGTGCCGATCGAGGCGGTGAAAACATTGATGACCGAGAGACCGGATATCCGCGGAATCTCGGCCCCGGGCATGCCGATGGGCTCACTCGGCATGGGCGATGATCCGGCGGCAAACTATAAAGTCTACGCGTTCACCGGCCGAGCCGCCGAAACCCCTGCGGTTTTCTTCGAGGCTGGCAAACAATGAACCGGCGACAATTCATCACCGGGGCAGGAAGCCTGTCGGCTTTGGCCTTGCACGGGTGTTCCACAACAGAAACTCCGCAGGCGCCACCCCCGCCCAAAGGCCCGCCGTCCTCCTATCTTGCCATGTATGGGCCGATGCCGGAGGAAAGATTTCCCATTCCGGCAGTCGAGCTGACAAGAGTACCGGAAAAATTCTGGCGGAGGCAGGTGGATTATACCGAGCCGTACCCGGTCGGTACTGTCGTGGTCAACACACACACGTTTTTCCTCCATCTCGTCCAGGAAGGCGGCAAGGCCATGCGTTATGGGGTTGGGCTTGGCCGGCAAGGCTTTGAATGGTCCGGCGAAGGCCGCATACAATGGAAGCAGGCATGGCCAAAATGGACCCCGCCCGCAGAGATGATCGCCCGGCAACCGGAACTGGAGCAATGGAGCGCGGACAATGGCGGCATGCCGCCGGGGCTCGACAATCCTCTGGGTGCCCGCGCGCTCTACATCTTTCAGAACGGTGTCGACACGCTTTACCGTATCCATGGCTCCCCCGAATACTGGACGATCGGCAAGGCGGTCTCGAGCGGCTGCGTCCGGCTGATGAACCAGGATATTATTGACCTGTATAACCGCGTGCCTTCGGGCTCCCGGCTCATAGTGGTGTGAGTCGGCCATGCGTAAACCTTTGTATGTCACGGCCATTGCCGTCATCGCGGGGTTTGCAGCAGCCGCGATCGTCGTGACGGTGCAGCAGGATGCAGGGAGCGCGGGGCTTCTTAAACCAGAGGACCGGCGGTTGTTGGCGTTGGGGCAAACCCTGTATGGCGAGAATTGCGCGTCCTGCCATGGTGTGAAATTGGAGGGGCAAGTCAAGGATTGGCAGTCTCCGGGTGCCGACGGCCTGATGCCGGCGCCGCCCCATGACGAAACCGGCCACACATGGCATCACCCGGATGAAATTCTCTTCGAGATCACGAAATACGGAATTGTAGCCGCAGCAAATCTGACGAATTACACTTCGGCAATGCCGGTCTATGAAGACGTGCTCACCGATGCAGAAATCATCGCTGTCCTCTCCTACATCAAGAGTACATGGCCGGACGAAATCCGCGACCGCCATGACGAAATGAATGCGCGCTACGCCCTGGAGCCGAAATGACCCATTCGAAACGTATGGCTTGGGTGGATATTGCGAAGGGCGTGTCGATCATCTTGGTGGTGATGATGTATGCGGGCATCGTAACGTTAACCGAGCGGCGATTGGCCTGTGCGTGTCTTGTTGCTGCTGTACTGAGAGGGCAAGATGTAGTGGGTTTCGGGTGAAAGCTCAGCGAATCCACCTTTCGAAGTGAAGGAAAATCAGGCCATTATTTTTTCGATTTTCTCGAAGATCGCTAATCCTTTTGCGGTAAGCTTAACCTGCCGCGCTCGCTTGTCGTGCGGATGCGGCCTTTTTCGAATAATCGTATTCCTTCGATCTTTTGCGGAATTCCCTCTGAGAGCAGGTCAGTGTGCCGGAGAAGCGACGGGTAGGGAATTTGCATTTCGTGAGCAATGTTGCGCAGATTTTCATCGCCAGATGCCAGTACGTGCAGACGTCGTGCGATGAACACAAAGGCTGAGAGAGCCCCGATCGTCATCCTGAGGTCAAGCTCCCTTAAAACATCTAAAATTCTCTCCAATTTTTCTATTTCGGGTCCGAAAACTGGAAGAGTCTCCGGTTGCTGGAAGAAGAACATGTTGACCTTTCGAAAGCTAATGAAATTATGCGTCTTTCCCGCGCAACCGGGAACGACGAAGTTATTAATTGGCAGAAGTATCTCTATCGGACCCAGGATGGAGTGTACTTCACCGCATGTAAGATCAATGCCGAGTCCATTTGGGCCAAGGACATTAACAGTGGGCGAATTGCCGGAGATGAACCAAGATTCCTTACCGATGAGCAAGCCTTGGAGTTTCTGTGCCAAGAAGGACGGATTGATCTGGCCTATGGCTTGTTCGGCTGCCCGGCTGCGTGAAGCCGGGAAGGTTCTCGCCATACAAGAACTACGGCAAGTTCCCCGAGTAATGCAGATCTAGTCTTATGGGTCGTCTTCAGCGAATTCATAGTAACCCAGCGCGCCGCACTCGCAGGTGCACAGGTGTGAATGTAACATTATGAAACGTTACGAAAACTTTCGTAACTCAATATTTATTACAAATCTGTCTATGATGCTTGTCGCAATTTAAATTGCGCGGCATTATTTCTATATGAGAAGCATGAAATACATAAGAGTACAGGCGAAAACATTTGCGAAATCAGCCAAAGGCATTTTGGGGCCGCTTCCGCTACAGCGTGTTGTCCGCGATCACATTGGTTTTCTTGAACGCCTACGGGCGGCTGGCGCGACCTGGGAGCAGATAGCCTCACTCATGAAGAGCGAAGGTTTACGTACGCGAGGTGGTAGTCCGGTTAGCGCGGCGGTGTTGCGTACGCTGTATTCTCGCGTTCGACAACCTGATCGGAAAGTCCATAAAGGCCTCAGCGCTGATCGCGTCGCGGGCGCGTCGATCCACCAATCTCAGGCTGCTACATTAAGCGATTTCAAACACGACACATTAAACGAACGGCTGGAACGGGCTGCGCGGCTACGGGGGAACCTGCATGAACGAGAGTAAAGTGAAGGATGACGAGCTCTGACCTGAGCCCCTTAACTTCCTCCAAAATTTGGTAGAGTCCGTCACGACAAGGAGACGGAC
>NZ_JARGET010000020.1 GCF_029210485.1 Hoeflea sp. YIM 152468 | reverse complement strand
TAGAGCGTCGTGCATTCAAGTGTATCCATAGCCTGCTGCGGTGAAGTAGTTTCTGCATTCGGTTGGCGAATAGAGATCGCAGATGTCTCCGATGGCTCGCCAGAGGCCATCGATTGTTCTGATGGCGCGTGTTCTCAGATGGGCCTTGAGTTTGGAGAACGCCATCTCGATCGGATTGAGATCGGGACTATAGGGCGGCAGGAAGAGCATCCATGCTCCGCGGGTCTTGATAAGGGCTTCGGCCTTGAGGCTCTTGTGGGCTGAGAGATTGTCGAGAATGACGACATCGCCTTTCGACAGTGTCGGCGCGAGTTGAGTTTCGACATAGGTTTCGAAGATGCGCCGGTTCATCGGCCGGTCGACCACGAAGGGAGCGGTCAGTCCGAAGCATCTGAGGCCGGCGATGAAGGTCTGGGTCTTCCAGTGACCAAACGGCGCTTTTGAGCGCAATCGCTGACCTTTGGGGCAGCGCCCGCGCAATCTGGTCATCTTAGTCGTCGTGCCGGTTTCATCGATGAAGACGAGCCTGTGGGGTTCAAGCCGCATCCTCGGCTGGCGCTTTTCCTGCCATTGCTGACGTGCCTGCCTGATATCTGGCCGCTCTTGCTCGCTGGCCAGCAGCGTTTTTTTTAAAGCTGTAGCCGTTGCGGATCAGCCAACGCGAGATCGAGGACGGGGCTACGACCGTGCCCTTTCCGGCCAATTCGCTAGCAAGTTCAGGCATGGTAATGTCGTCTTTCTCACTCACACGGCGGACCAGGAATTCCCGGTGCGGGTCGAGCTTGGAATAGCGCCAGCCGCCACAAGGCTTCGGCTTCAGGCTGCCGCTTGCGCGCCGAGCCGCCATCAGCTTCACCACGAATGAGACCGATACCCTGAAATGAGCTGCCGCCGCATGCCGTGAACTGCCGCCGTCAACAAAGCGGGCAACACGCTCACGCAGATCAAGTGAATAAGCCTTTGTCATCGCAAGTCACCTCCAACCGAAGTGAATCACGATAAAACTAGTCAGGGAAGCCCTGCCGATTCAGTCAGAATTGACCTGAGACCCTAAACTTCCTCCAGAATTTGGTAGAGTCCGTCACACACCAGGAGACGG
>NZ_JARGET010000002.1 GCF_029210485.1 Hoeflea sp. YIM 152468 | reverse complement strand
GCGTTTCGGGCCGCGCGCAGGTTGCGCCAGCCTGTGTGCATGGCGGGGGCAGTTGATTGCATCTGTTCCCGAACGGACATGCACACACATAAAATCATTTTCCGTAAGGCAAAGCCCGCGTGCGGCCCTCCGGACTTGAAACTGATCCAAACCCGTCGGCGAGTTTTCGCGCACGGGAGTTTTGGCGTGGGTGGGGACCAGGGAAAAGGCCCCTCCCCAACCCCTCCCCACAGGTGGGAGGGGCTTAACCTGGCAGCACCCAACTGCGCGACATAGACCATCCAATGTTGAGGTACTCTTGTGAGCTGGGCAGGGTGTCGGATGCGCGGAGCCCCTCCCCCCTGTGGGGGTCCGAAGGATGGGCGAGACCCGTGGCTCGCCGCGGCAAGGTTGGGGAGGGGCTCTTTGGCATCTAACAGCATCACCCGGACCGCTTTTTCACCAATTTCCCGCATCAGACCTTGCCCATGCCCCCGGCGTTTCCCAGTTCCCCTTCACGCAGATCCCCGGCAGGGCCGCTCCCGTTCGGCGACAAATCACGATCCCATCGAAACGAAAGAAAGCCGGCATGGACACAATCACCGGCGGCTGCCTTTGCGGCAGGGTCCGCCGTGTTGCCCGGCAGCCGCAGCCATCAGGCGGCGGTGATATGGCTGTGGCCGAAAAAAACCGGATAGAGGCATGCCTCCCGGTTGAGACGGTGGCTGCCGCGTTCGAAGACAAACAGGTTTTCCCAAAAGCCTGTGACGGCGTAGTGCACGCCATCGGGCAGCAACGTGATGCCGCAGGGATATTTCAGGCCCATGCCGCGTGTATCGATGGAATGGAGCACGCTGCCTGAAGCGGCGTCGAAGACCATCAGCCGGTGCGCGCTCGGATAGCTGGCAAGCGCCTGGTCGTATTTGGCGTCGTAGCGGATCGACAAGCCGTGTCGCATTTCGGCGATGTCTTGCCGGCCACCCATCCGCTTGGGCGCTTTTCCCTTCGCCATTTTCAGGGTTGCGGCGGCCATGTAGGCGATGCTCGGTTCCGAGGTAATGTCAGCGCCAAGCACCTCGCTCTTCCATCCAAGTTCGCGGGCAAGGTCCGCCTCGCTGCCGAGCCGCGCCTGAATCGCGAAGATCCGGTCCAGCCCGCCGGCTGCCAGATGCCGCAATTCGCTGCGCCGCCGATCGGTGATACGTTTGTCAACAAGCTTGCCACTGTCCATATCGACAATGGTGACGCAGGCCTCATGCACATGGCGGGGAACGTCCAGCCGGCGGTTGCCCGGGCTCGGCAACGAACCGTAATTGGCAATCACCAGATAGCGGTCGTTCTCGATCAGCCGAATGTCGTGCGGATCAATGCCGTAGGTCGAATAGCTGCCGCGGATCTTCAGCGTGTCGACATCGCGGATGGTGATGCGTCCGTGGTGCGATTTCACATTGCCCAGGCGCAGGCTTTGCCGTGGTGCGCGCTCTGACATCACCACGGTCTTGTTGTCCGCGAGATAGGCTGCATGGCCGCCGCCGCGCCAGCCTTGCGAGACCGGAGGCGCGACCGCCGTGAGGTCCAGCGTATCGGGATCGAAGGCCACCTGATCGGCGGCCTCGAAACCGCACAGCACGCCGACCGAACGGTCGGGCGATATTTCGACATCATGACCGGCGGCAGGCAACAAGGCCTGCCTGGTTTGGCCATCCATGCCGATCCGGGTCAGCAACCGGAACGGTCGATCCGGATCGGAAATGTTGCGTGCGAAATACCGGTCCGCACTCAGCGGCAAACCGTTTGCCCGCGCCTTGTTCGGCATGTAGCCCGGAACGTAAACCGAGGTGGCGCTCAGTGGCCTAGCCGGCTCAGGCGTAAGGGCCCGCTCGGCGCCGTCGGCCCGGTTGGCTGCCCCGTTGGTGGCGCATCCGGCCAGCGGAGTGGTGACAACAGCGCTGGCCGCGCCTGCAAGAAGGCTTCTTCGGTCAAACTGCATCCGGCTCAGTGGGATCCGCCGCCTTCGCCGCCTTCGCCGCCAAGCCGGTCGCCGTCATCGGTCGGGAATTTCTGCCGTCCGAATGTCCGGTACGGTTCCGTCTTTCTGTTGGGGGTGTTGCATCCGGCGGCGGCGGCTGCCGAGGTCAGGCCCAGCAGCAAGGTCAGCCGCGAGCGGTCAACGTCGGGTTCAGGTTTGTTGTCCATTGGTGTCGTCTCCTTTGTTGCACATGTGAACGGCTCTTCAGGTGGATATGGCTGTCTGATCCGGCAGCCCCGGCGGCGGGTTCGCCACCGCTGGCTTGGGCAGGGCCGGGATTTGCGCCAGCGCCAGCGCCAGGGAACAGGCAAGAGCAAGCGTGAGCGCAGGGAGTTCCTGCCCGGTCAAGCGCCCGGTCGAACTTGTTCCGGGCAGCCGGTCACGGGCGCTGCGCGAGAATAATCTGACCGCCAGATGCCCGGCGAGCCCGAAGACCGCTGCTCTGCCGAAGGCTCCGGTCCAGATCGCGTACAGGGAGATCGCGACAAACAAAGCGCTCAAGGTGATTTCGACCCGGCGCAGATCATGGTTTCCTGTCAGCGGCATCTTTCCATGATGCGCGTGACAGCAGCCTGCCTGAATGCAGGCAAATTTCACCGGGATATAGGCGAAATTGATCGCTGCTGCGTAAGAGGCCAGAACGAGGCTTGCGTCGTCGCCTCGGGCAAGCAGCACAAGGGCCGCCATCAGCGCAGCAAGGGCGGAAGCGGCCGTTGCGCCCGACCAGGACGCCGAAGTGGTGAGCGATGGGGTCCGCGCAGCAACGGCAATCAGAATTCGGTATCCGGTGCCACCGACGAAGAAAAACCCGAATCCGAAGGCCCAGGCGAAGGCGGCGGGCCAATAGGCTGCACCGGTTGCCGGTGCGACAAGGAGTCCGAACACTGCCGCGCTACCGACAGCCGAGAACAGGCGCAAGACCGTGGCAGGCGACTCTCCCAACTTGTCCAGTGCCAGACTGCTCATTCCCCTCCGGTGTCGCCACCCCTCCTGTTTTCCAAAGAACATTGTCAACCTATCAGGTTTGGGCCTTGACATAAATATTTTTTTTGAAACTTGCGCATGGGTGCTGTCGGGTTCGGTGTCGAACCAGCAAATTCGTTCTCGGACCCCGGCGTGCAAACCGGACCCCGAAAACCACTCTTGCGGCCGGTCCAGGCTGCGACCGGAGCAATCCGGGCGGGGATAAACGCCCGCGTGCGCGAGGCGCCGCCTGTCGGATCGATCGGACATCATCGGCCGCGTTTCGGGCCCGTGCGCGTGGCTTTCGCCAGCCTGTGTGCATGGCGGGGCAGATGCCTCATCCGACCCCGAACGGACATGCACACACCAAAACTCATTCCGTAAGGCAAAGCCCGCGTGCGGCCCTCCGGACTTGAAACTGATCCAAACCCGTCGGCGAGTTTTCGCGCACGGGAGATTTGGCGTGGCAGCACCGAAGGTGTGGTGGCTTTTTTTCAACGCGATCTCTCTTGCCGTCATGCCGGACACCGATCCGGCATCCAGCGCGATCAAGTCCTTGATCGCCCGAGACTCAATCACCGCGCCGACGCGCCGTGGCCGGATCCCGGCTCAAGCCCGGGATGACGAGGCAAGAACTGGTCGCGCATCACCCGGACCGCCTTTTTTACCACATTCCCGCATCAGCCCTTGCCCATGCCTCCGGTGTTTGGCCGCTCGGGTGATGAAACCGAGGTCAATCTCGGCGCGCTCGATGCGCCCGACCAGTTCGTGCCGAGCTACGAGCTCTGGACTGTGCGCCGCGAATCCTGGCTGCCGCCGTTTCCGCTGGCCCGGTGCTACGCCCGCGACCGCCCCGAAGACGGCCGCTCCGAAGCGTAGCGAATGCGCCACAGGTGGAGCCAAAACGCCGCGCCGGGGGACAGGTTTTTCTAGGCAGAGCGGCGATTGCGCGATACCAAGGAGGCCGCACACCCAAGTGCGGGAGCAGGTACGATGAACAATTTTCCCTTGGTCCGGTAGCTCTGGCGGATGTCCGCCAGCGCTCTGCCAGTCACTCAGCCAGACACTCAGCCAGTCCGGATGTCCGGCCGGGTTTTGCCCGGCGCGGTGCGGCGGTTGCCGGCTGAACTGCTGCGTCAGAGCCGGCTTGCCGTGTCCGTCCTGATCAGGGCCGCCACGCCAGACTGCTGACATTTTCTGTCAGACAATCCCGATAGCACGAGCACGACGCATTCCGCCGCCAGGCCGCTGCGCGTCTCCATTGCCAATTCTTGAGGTTGCTCAATGTCTCCCTTCTTCCGTTCCGCCCTGGTGCTCGGCCTGTTGTGCGCCACCGGCCCGCTCGCCATCGACATGTTCCTGCCGGCGCTGCCGACCATCGCCGCCAGCCTTGGCGGCACCATGGCCGGCGCGCAGCTGACCATCACCGCCTATTTCATTGCCTACGGCCTGGCCCAGATGATCTATGGCCCGGTGGCCGACATGGTCGGTCGCAAGCCGCCGCTGATCGCCGGTCTGGCGCTGTTTCTCGCCGGCTCCATCGGCTGTGCCCTGGCGCCGGACATGAACTGGCTGGTTGCCGCCCGCATCATCCAGGCGCTCGGCGGGGCCGCCGCCATGGTGATCCCGCGCGCCATCATCCGCGACATGCACACCGGACCGCAGGCCACCCGGCTGATGGCGCTGGTGATGCTGATCATCTCGGTCTCGCCAATGCTGGCGCCGCTGGCGGGCTCGGGCATCATTGCCGTCTCCGGCTGGCGGGCGATCTTCGCCACGCTGGCTGTCGCCGCCGCCGCCTCGATCCTGGTCACGCTGACGCTGCAGCCCGAAACGCTGGCGCCCGCAAACCGGGTGCCGGTCCGCCTCTCCGCGCTGCTCAGTGGCACCTCTACCCTGCTGCGCGATCCGGTGTTCATGGGGCTGACCTTCGTCGGCGGCTTCGGCATGGCCAGCTTCTTCGTCTTCCTGGCCAGCGCCTCCTTCGTCTACACCGGTCATTACGGCCTGACGCCGACCGGCTTCAGCCTCGCCTTTGCCGCCAATGCCGCGGGCTTTTTCTCGGCCTCGCAACTGGCGGCGACGCTGGGCGAGAAGTTCGGGCCCACCCGGGTGGTCACCTCGGCGGTCAGCGGCTTTCTTGGCATCACCCTGGCGCTGTTGGCGCTGGTCTGGTTCGGCGTCGACGATTTCGTCCTGCTGGTGGCCATGCTGATCGGCGCCAATGCCTGTCTCGGTCTGGTCATCCCCACAGCCATGGTGATGGCGCTCGATGATCATGGCGACATCGCCGGCCTCGCCTCATCGCTCGGCGGCATGCTGCAGATGCTGGCCGGCGGCCTCATGACCATGCTCTTGAGCCCGCTGTTTGATGGCACCCCCTTGCCGATGGTGGCGGCGATCGCGCTGGCAGCCGCCTTGTCGTTTGCGGCCATGCGCATCACCGACACCGCCCGCAGCCGCCGCACCGCCCTGGCGGTCTGACCGGGAAACCGGAAAACCCCGTCGTGACCAGAGGTCACGACGGGGAACTTGCCTGGAGGCAACCCGGCAACTGGGAACCCGGGATGTGCGGAGGCAAGGCTCTAGCGGCCCTGCGTGACAATCACCGGGATCAGCAAATCGCCCCAGTTGCCATCGCCGCCATGATGCCGGGCGGAGCGGACCAGCTCCACCGAGACGCCGGCGTCGACCGCCTTCATGACCGAATGGTTGAGGCGGTGCAGGTCGTTGGCCAGCGAACGGATCGCTGCCTGCTGGTCTGCGTCCATGGCCGAAGACTGCTCTTCTGCGCGTTGCTTGACTCGGGTCTGGGCTGTCATTGTATTTCTCCTCTAGCGGGGTTTGTGACGGGGAAGGGGCGTTTGCGGGCCTCACCCGCCAAAACGGGTGAGGCGGGTCGGTCTATTCGGCTGCGGGGCGGAACTGGGCCGATTCGGTGGATTCGCCCATCGCGGTGGTCGACGACTTGCCGCCGGTGATCGCCATCGATACGGCGTCGAAATAGCCGGTGCCGACTTCGCGCTGGTGCTTGGTTGCGGTGTAGCCATCGGCCTCGGAGGCAAATTCCGCTTGCTGCAGCTCCGAATAGGCCGACATCTGCCGGTCCTTGTAGCCGCGGGCGAGTTCGAACATGCCGTGGTTGAGCTGGTGAAAACCGGCCAGGGTGATGAACTGAAACTTGTAGCCCATGGCACCGAGCTCACGCTGGAACCTGGCGATCGTGGCGTCGTCGAGATGCTTTTTCCAGTTGAACGACGGCGAGCAATTGTAGGCCAGCAGCTTGCCCGGATGGTGCTTGTGCACGCCTTCGGCGAACTTGCGGGCCTGCTCGAGATCCGGCTTGGAGGTCTCGCACCAGATCAGGTCGCAATGCGGCGCATAGGCAACCGCACGGGCGATGCAGGGTTCGAGGCCGTTCTTGATGTTGTAAAACCCCTCGATCGTCCGGCCTGCGTCATAATCGACAAACGGGCGATCCCGCTCGTCAATATCCGACGTCAGCAATTTGGCGGCTTCGGCGTCCGTGCGGGCGATCACCAGGGTCGGCGTGCCCATCACGTCGGCGGCAAGCCGCGCGGCGGTGAGATTGCGGATATGCGCTGCCGTGGGGATCAGAACCTTGCCGCCGAGATGGCCGCATTTCTTCTCCGACGCCAGCTGGTCTTCGTAATGAACGCCGGCAACACCGGCTTCAATGAAGGCCTTCATGATCTCGAAGGCGTTCAGAGGGCCGCCGAAACCGGCTTCGGCATCGGCGACGATCGGGGCGAACCAGGTGTCGACCGACAGGCCGTTGCCTTCCGCGGTTTCAATCTGGTCGGCGCGCTGCAGGGTGCGGTTGATCCGCTTGGCCAGTTCCGGTGCCGCGTTGGCCGGATACAGCGACTGGTCGGGATACATCGACGAGGCGGTGTTGGAATCAGCCGCAACCTGCCAGCCGGAAAGGTAGATTGCCTTGAGGCCCGCGCGAACCTGCTGCATCGCCTGGTTGCCGGTCATGGCGCCGAGCGAATTGACGAAATCCTGCTCGTGGATCAACTGCCACAGCCGGTTGGCGCCCATTTCGGCGAGACTGTGCTTGATGTTGACCGAGCCGCGCAGCTTCTGCACATCTGCCGGGCTGTAGGGTCGCTCGATACCGTCATAGCGGCCTTCGGGCGCTGTCGGAACCAGGTTGTAAAAATCAGTCATGGAACTTTCTCCGGTCTGCTGGTGTCAGGTTCGGGCGGCCCGGCTTGGGAGCTCATTGGTCGCTTTCGATGTGACTGAATTTACATTGCGCCGCACACTAAGCGAGAAAAAACCACTTTTTCAGCCGATAAATCAAGTAAACCTGTCTTGTCTTTGACAAATGACACTTGTAAATCTGTCACGATTGTAAAAGCTCGATTTCGAGATACTGGGGCCCTGTCCTGTAAAAGCCTGTAAAGGATGACCTGATGGCAGAGCAGAAAATATTTGCCGGGCCGAGAATACGCCGCATCCGCAACGGCAAGGGGCTGACCCAGACCGCGATGGCCGAGGCCTTGGGTATTTCCCCGTCCTATCTCAATTTGATCGAGCGCAATCAGCGGCCGCTGACCGTCCAGCTCATTCTCAAGCTTTCGGCCGTCTACAAGGTCGATGTCGAGGAGCTGCAGGGTGAGGGGGGAACCACGACGCTGGCCGGCCTGAAGGAAGTTTTCGCCGATCCGCTGCTTGCGGGGGAATTGCCCGGCGATCAGGAACTGGTCGAGATCGCCGAGGCTGCGCCCAATGCCGGCAGCGCCATTCTCAAGCTGCATCGCGCCTACCGCGAACAGGCCGAACGGCTGTCGGATCTGTCGGCCATGCTGGCGCGCGACGGCCACAGCCCGGCGCTCTCGGGTGCGCGGCTGCCGATGGACGAGGTTCGCGAGGTGCTGGAATCCAGACCCAATCACCACCCGGCGCTGGAAGAGGAGGCGGAAGCCTTTTTCCAGGTGCTCAAGCCCGGCGATGATCTGATGGGCGCGCTCAAGGCCTGGCTCAAGGCCGAACATGGTGTCGTCGTCCGCTCGCTGCCGGTTGCCACCATGCCCAACTGGCGCCGCCGCTATGACCGTCATTCGCAGCGGCTGTTTCTGTCCGAGCGCTTGTCGCCCTTCGATCAGTTGCGCGAGGTTGCCATGGAGGCCGCGCTGATCCGCATGAATGTCGCCATTGCAGCCGGCATCAACGCGCTCAAGCTGTCGAGCGACGAGGCCCGCCGCATCGCCCGCTTCGAGCTTGCCCGCTACGCAGCCCACGCGCTGATGATGCCGTATCAGGCGTTTCACGCTGCGGCCCAGCGCGCCCGCTATGATATTGATGTGCTCAGGTCGCGCTTCGGCGTTTCCTTCGAGCAGGCAGCCAACCGGCTCACCACCCTGTGCCGCCCGAGCCTGCAGGGGGTGCCGTTCTTCATGCTTGAGGTCGATGTTGCCGGCCACCGCTTCCGCCGCGCCGGTGCGCAAGGCTTTCCGCAGCAGCGCTTTGGCGGCAATTGCCCGAAGCTGTCGATCCATGCGGCGTTTTCGCAGCCGTCGCAGGTGCTGGTCGAGGCGGTGGAGCTGCCCGGCGGCGCCGAATTTCTCACCATCTCGCGCACGCTGGAAGGGCCGCAGGGTGCGTTTTCCGAGCGTCCGCGCCGCACCGCCATCCTGCTTGGCTGTGACATCGGCTTTCGCGACGAGGTCGTCTATGGCGGCGCGCTGCCGATGAGCGGCGGCAAGGCATCGCAGCCGGTATCGATCGCGGTCGGTCCCGCCTGCCGTCTGTGCGAACGGGCCGGCTGCCTGGCCCGGGCCGAGCCGCCGATCACCCGGCCGCTGGGTCTCGACGAGATGGTAACCGGCCTGTCGGCTTTCGATTTCCAGTGAAAAACCCGACCAGCCTGAGCCTGCGCGGCCCGTCGGCTGACGCGCGCCGGTATCGCTTGAATGCATTGTACAATTCTACGTCGTCCGGAATCAGGAAATGATCCGATGGCCTCTTGTACAAGCTGAGATTTCTCCTAAAGTTGAATGATCCGCCGTACCCTGCCATCAAAGGCGCAAGGCGCGGACGTGCATCACAGCGGCTATCCGGCCTTGCATGTGACCAGATCAGAACAAGAGAGGAACAGGAATGCACCTGAAAACCCGTTTATTCTCAGCGGCCATAATGCTTGCTGCATCAACCGTGCTGGCAACCGCGCAGGAACGCGTCGTCAACGTCTACAACTGGTCCGACTACATTGATGAATCCATTCTTGAGGATTTCACCAAGGAAACCGGCATCAAGGTCGTGTACGACGTGTTTGATTCCAACGAAGTTCTGGAAACCAAATTGCTCGCCGGTTCCACCGGTTATGATGTCGTGGTGCCGACCGGCACCTTCCTGGCGCGTCAGATCACTGCCGGTGTGTTCCAGAAGCTGGACAAGTCCAAGCTTCCCAATCTCGGCAATCTGGACCCTGCCATCGCCAAGCGGCTGGAGAAATACGATCCTGGCAATGATCATGCCATCAATTACATGTGGGGCACCACCGGTCTCGGCGTCAATGTCGACAAGGTCAAGGAACGGCTCGGCGACATGCCGCTCAATTCCTGGAGCCTGGTTTTCGATCCTGAAACGATCGGGAAGCTCGCCGATTGCGGCGTTTACATGCTTGATACCGCCGACGAGTTGCTGCCAGCGGCGCTGAATTACCTCGGAATGGATCCGGATTCCAACACGCCGGATGATCTGGCCAAGGCCGAAGAACTGCTGCTCTCGGTTCGCCCCAGCGTCAAGAAGTTCCATTCCTCCGAGTACATCAATGCGCTGGCCAATGGCGACATTTGCCTCGCCGTTGGCTGGTCGGGCGACGTGCTGCAGGCGCGCGACCGTGCGGCGGAAGCCGATCAGGGCGTCACCATCGACTACATCATCCCCAAGGAAGGGGCGCTGATGTGGTTTGACAACATGGCGGTTCCCGGCGACGCCCCCCATGTCGAGGAGGCCCATGAGTTCCTCAATTACATCATGAAGCCGGAGGTCGCGGCAAAGGCGTCGAACTACGTCTATTACGCCAATGGCAACGTGGCGTCCAAGCCGTTCCTCAACGAGGACGTGATTGGCGACAGCGCGATCTATCCCGACGAGGAAACGATAGGCCGGCTGTACAGCACATCGCCCAAGGATCAGCGCACCCAGCGCCTCATGACCCGGACCTGGACCAAGGTGGTGACCGGTCAGTAACTCACAGATCTGACCCCCCGGCCCGGCGACGAGCCGGGGGGCTCCATCAGGATCGATCACGGGGATAATGGGGCATGAAATCTCTGGGCAGCAACCGGCGCAGCTTCGAGCCATGGAACGATCCAAACCAGCGGCCCTATATTGCGTTTGAAAACATCACCAAGAAATTCGGGGACTTCGTCGCGGTCCGCGACCTGACGCTGCACATTTTCCACAAGGAGTTCTTTGCCCTTCTCGGCGGATCGGGATGCGGCAAGTCAACGCTTTTGAGGATATTGGCGGGCTTCGAAGACCCCTCTGACGGCCAGATCCTGCTCGATGGTGAAAACCTGTCCGGCGTGCCGCCCTATCGCCGCCCGGTCAACATGATGTTCCAGTCCTATGCCCTGTTTCCGCATATGAGCGTGGAAAAGAACATTGCCTTCGGCCTCAAGCAGGATGGCATGGCCCGCTCGGAAATCGACGATCGTGTCAACACCATGCTCAAGCTGGTCAAGCTCGAGCGGTTCGGCAAGCGCAAGCCGCACCAGCTTTCAGGCGGCCAGCGCCAGCGCGTTGCGCTTGCGCGATCGATTGCCAAACGCCCCAAAGTGCTCTTGCTCGATGAACCGCTCGGCGCGCTCGACAAGAAGCTGCGCGAGGAAACCCAGTTCGAGCTGATGGACCTGCAGCAGGATCTGGGTCTGACCTTCGTCGTCGTCACCCATGACCAGGAAGAGGCCATGACCATGGCCGACCGGATCGCGGTGATGGACCTGGGGCGGATCATCCAGATCGGCACGCCGACGGAAACCTACGAGGCGCCGAATTCGGAATTTGTTGCCAGCTTCATCGGCGACATCAACCTGTTTCGCGGCGCGGTCACGGGCTCGAACGGCGGCCTGATCGACATCGAAACGCCCGACGGCATGATCATCAGATCGGAAGCCACAACGGCGGTCAAGACTGGCCAGAATGCCAGTTTTGCCATCCGCCCGGAAAAACTCCGCATCTCCCGGACCAAGCCCGAGAGCGGCATCAATACCGTCGTCGGCGAGGTCTGGGATATCGGCTATCTCGGCGATATGACGGTGTTCCACATCAAGCTCGGCAACGGCGAGATCGTCAAAGCCTCGCTTCTCAACGCAGTCCGCACGGTAGAAGACCCCATCGGTTACGATGAACAGATCTGGGTTTGCTTCGATACCGACAGCGGCGTTGTGCTGGGCAGTTGAGGGTGGCCATGACCCACACCGATCCGGCCGTCGCAGCGAAAACGGCTCAGGCTTTCAAGGTCAACCGGATCACCGCGACTGTCATGACCTTGGCAACCGCTGCAACGCTTCTGCTGCACCGTCCGGACCTGTCTCTTGTCTATCTCGCCTATACCGGCATGTCGGTCTACCCGATGAGCTGGGCCGTAGCCCATGGCCTTTTTGCACGGCCGCGCCCGGCTCGTGCGCAGAACTTCGCCGCCTATGTGTCGGTTTCCACCGTCGGGTTTGTGATCACCCTGTTTGCCGCTCCGCAGATGCTCGACCTCATGGGCAGCGCCATCTTTATCCTCTTTGCGTTTGTCGTGGCAATTCTTGTCCTGCGTGCCATTTTTGATGCGAAGTGGACCGTCCAATGAAGCTGATCTCCGCCATCGGCCGCCGCCTGGTCATCATCGTTCCCTATGCCTGGCTGCTGATTTTCTTTCTGGTGCCGTTCCTCATCGTCTTGAAAATTTCGCTCTCCGAACCGGTGATGTCGATGCCGCCCTATGCGCCGGCCATCGACCTGGCGGACGGGATTTCCGGTCTTGTCGACGCGTTCAGGCAATTCAGCTTTTCCAACTATCTCTGGCTGACCCAGGATGCGCTCTACATCAACGCCTACATTTCCTCCATCACCATCGCCTTCATTTCGACGGTGTTGACCCTGCTGATCGGCTTTCCGCTGGCCTATGGCATGGCGCGCGCGCCGGATTCGTTGCGGCCGACCTTGCTGATGCTGGTGATCCTGCCGTTCTGGACCAGCTTTCTGATCCGCGTTTACGCCTGGATCGGGATTCTCAAACCTGAAGGCCTGCTCAATCAGTTGCTGATGGCAATCGGCCTGATCGATGAGCCGCTGATCATTCTCAACACCGACACTGCCGTCTATATCGGTATCGTCTATTCCTATCTGCCCTTCATGGTGCTGCCGATCTATTCGGCGTTGGAAAAGATGGACTACACCTTGATCGAAGCGGCGCAGGATCTCGGCTGTCCGCCGATCACCGCATTCTGGAAGATCACCTTTCCGCTGGCGCTCCCCGGTATCGTTGCCGGCTGCTTGCTGGTGTTCATTCCGGCGGTCGGCGAATTCGTCATTCCTGATCTGCTCGGCGGCTCGCGCACCTTGATGATCGGCAAGACGCTGTGGAGCGAGTTCTTCAACAATCGGGACTGGCCGGTGGCCTCGGCGGTCGCCGTGCTGCTCCTGTTGATCCTGGTGGTGCCGATCATGTTCTTCCAGCAGGCGCAGGCCAAGTCGCAGGAGAGTGGCCGGTGAGGGCAAAACCATGAACACGACCTGGACCCGCTTCAACATCGCCTCGGTGGTTTTCGGCTTCGCCTTTCTCTATCTGCCGATCGTGCTCCTGGTGATCTATTCCTTCAATGAATCAAGGCTGGTGACGGTCTGGGCCGGTTTTTCCACCAGATGGTACCGCGAGCTGTTCAACAACCAGGGCCTGATGGAAGCCGCATGGGTAACCGTCAGGGTCGGATTTGTCTCCGCGACCTTCGCGACGGTTCTTGGCACGCTCGCGGCGTTGACCTTGACCCGTTACACGCGCTTCAATGGCCGTATCCTGTTTTCCGGCATGGTCTTCGCGCCGCTGGTGATGCCCGAGGTGATCACCGGACTGTCGCTCTTGCTGCTGTTCGTGGCGGTGGATTTCGGCCGCGGATTCTGGACCGTGACACTGGCTCACATCACCTTCACCATGTGTTTTGTCGCCGTGGTGGTGCAGTCACGGTTGATGAGCTTTGACCGCTCGCTGGAAGAAGCCGCGATGGATCTCGGTGCCGGCCCGGTCACCACCTTTATGCAGATCACCTTGCCGATCATCCTGCCGGCGGTGATTTCCGGCTGGATGCTGGCCTTCACACTGTCGCTGGATGATCTGGTGATTGCCAGCTTCACGTCCGGGCCGGGTGCCACGACCTTGCCGATGAAGATCTATTCTCAGGTGCGGCTTGGGGTTACGCCCGAGATCAATGCCGTCTGCACACTGCTGATCGGCGCTGTCGCGATCGGTGTCATCATTGCCTCCGTGGCCAACAAGAGCCGCTATGTACGGCGTCAGCGCGACGAACAGGCGGCCCTGGACAATGTCTGAGCAGCGATCAGTTTTTCGGTGGGCGCAGCAGATAGGTGACGAACCAGATTGGCACGATCACCATTGATCCCAGCACGATGTTGGGGATGGCCCAGCCAGCGCCTTCCTGCAGCAGGGCAAAGACCCGGTCCGGTGTCAGGCCGATTTCGGCCAGAAGTTCGGCGGCGGAGAGGTTGAGCGCCGACAAAACGGCGCCGGTGATCAGCGAAGCCAGTCCGATTTTGACAAGGGCCGAAATCAACCGCAGCATGGGCAGACAGCCTCTCTTTTCCCTGAGCGCATGGGGGCAGTGACGTACATGCGGGGCCTCAAACTGTTACGGCGTGTGCGCGTTGCGTCCTGGCCGCAGGGCATTGCATGTCAGCCCCGCGCCGCAAGTGGACATTGATTGTCGCCAAAAGCAACGGTTTGCGCAAGCATGTCGCCGCGGCAAGTGTCGCCTGCCCGGAGGTCATCGCCATCCGGTCCGCAGCGTCACGGTGTAACCGGGGAAATCACCGGCCGGGGCCAGGATCCGCCGATAAAGAACCGGAGCGGCACATGAGCAGGGTTTGCCGCCACCGCTGCCTTTTCACCATTGGTGACAGGCTTTGCTCTGAGACTGCCCGCAATGGCGAGACTGCTGCGCGAATAGGGGATCACCCCCGACAGCGAAATCATCTGTTGCGCACCGACCAGTTCTGCAACGGTCAGGTTCGCCTCGCCATCCGCGATGGTGGCCTGGAGGTGGGCTGACTTGAAGGCGAAATGGGTGCCTTCCCCCAATTGGTCGAGATCAAAGAAGCGCTCGGTCTTGGCCAGTTCACGGAATTTTTGCAGATTGAGACCCGGTACCGTGCCGGCGCCGACATTGAGATCGATCCGGCCCGTCAGATCCGTCAGCGCCGTGGCCCAGGTCGGATAGGGTGATGTCAACTCCAGATCGAGCGAGCCGTTGCCGCGTGGCAGAGGTCCGGTCAATCCGATCGCATCATAGAAGTCTCCGAGGTTGGTCTTGCGCGCAGACAATTGCACCTTGAGCCCGCCATCGGTCCCCTTCTCCGACAGGGCGATGCGGCCGATGAGATTGCCGCCATAGGCCGTGGCGTCGCCGACGTCGAAATTGGCACGGCCTTGTTCGACCCGTGCCGCGGCGGCAAGGTTTGCCAGCATCACAGGCCCGAAGCGGGCTGATTGCGCCGAGAGCCGCAGATCAAGGCCGATTTCACGCAGGAAACGCGTATCAATCGTCGTGGCAATATCTTTTCCAGGTTCGGGCAGAGGCGTGAAGGCTTGCAGGAAAGAGGCAATGTCAAGCGAGTTGAACGCCAACGTCCCGACAATCAAGGGCGGCTCGTTTTCGCGCCATGTCATATCAAGCACGCCAATGCCGCGGTTCTTATCGACCATGATGATCAGGTCATCGAGCTTGGCTCTGTTTGGTTCGGTGATGATCTTGGCCGACAGATCGAGCGCGCCCAGCGCTTCGCCCGGCTTGATGTCTGCGCCCGACCATTCAAGCGCGCGCCGGGCTGACACGCTGGCGAGCTTGATCGCTCCCGACAGGAAAAAATTTGCGCCAAGATTGGCGGTTCCGGCAAATTCCAGATTGAGGGGTGCCGATGTCACCTTGACATCCACCGGCGCCGAACGGCCGCCGAGCAACAGCAACGGTGTTGCGGTGGATCCGGTGAACGTCACTTGCTCGCCGCGAAAAATCGCGGTGATGTTGGCGCGGGCAATGGCGGTTGGCGCAGTCCAGGCCATGGTGCCGTTGATCGCGGTGAGTTTGTCGGCCTGGGCGCCGGGATCGCGGATCCAGCGGACGGTGCCGTCTTCGATCGTCACAGCCCCCAGTGCCGCCGACGCCGGGATCACCGCATCGGGCGGGATTTCAGCGCCGCTTTGCGTCGCCAGGTCGCGTGCCACCGCCGCGGAGATTCCCTGCGCCAGATCTCCGGAGGCCGATGACCAGTTGGATGTGGCATCCGGATACAGCTCGACATTGAAGGTCGGCCGGATCAGTTTGAACTCGGAGAAACTGGGGGCGCCGAGCACGGCGGAAAACAGATTGAAATTGGCAATGATGCTGTCGGCGCGCAGGATCGGATCGCCATCGACAAAGGTTGAGGGCCTGATTTCAACCTTGTCGAGCTTGATCGTCGGCGTCGGCCAGAAATCCAGCGACGGGGCATCGCCAAGCGATATCGTGTGGCCGACCCAGGCACTGATGTCACGCTCCAGGCGGTCGCGCACCACGCCGCTCGACACCGCCAGGGGCAGGCTCGCGAAACCGGCCAGAACGACGATCATCAGGGCAATCACGCCCGTTATCGCCGCTCGTCGCAAGGACCATTGCGCGATGATGAATTTCAAACCTCATACTCCCCAACCGGTAATCTGCATTCTGGTTAAAGCTTGGTGACCGGGATTGCAATTGAAGAGCCGTCATCTGCGCGGGGATGCGGGCAATGAGCCGATGAATTGTTTGCATCCGCACCGGCCAATGCTACTAACCGGGCCACATGAGTTGGCAGGAGCACGACATGACCGACACTCTGCTTTGGTCCCCCGATCCACAGCAACTGGCAGAAAGCCCCTGGATGGCTTTTGCGCAATTTGCCGGAGACCGGGCGGGGCTTTCCCTGGCCGATCCGCTGGCGCTGCATGCGTGGTCGATCTCTGACCGGGACGCGTTCTGGTCGGCGGTTTGGGATTTCTGTGGTGTCCGCGGCACCAAGGGTGAGCGCATCATCGACAATGGCGACGCCATGCCCGGCGCCCGGTTCTTCCCCGACGCGCAACTGAACTTCGCCGAAAATCTGTTGTCTCGCAGCGGCCCCGAGCCGGCGATGCTGTTTCGGGCGGAAGACAAGACGCAGCGCTCGATGAGCTGGGACGAGCTCCATGCACTGGTCTCTCGCCTGCAGCAGGCGTTCCGGGCTCATGGGGTCGGCAAGGGCGACCGGGTTGCGGCGATGATGCCGAACATGCCCGAGACTGTCGCCTTCATGCTCGCCGCCGCCTCCATCGGGGCGATCTGGTCGTCCTGTTCGCCTGATTTCGGCGTTCAGGGCGTGCTCGACCGCTTCGGCCAGATCGAGCCCGAGCTGTTCATTTCCTGCGACGGCTACTGGTACAATGGCAAGCGTCAGGAGGTGACGGAAAAGCTGGCGCGAATTTCGGCCGCTCTTGATGCAAAGGCGATCATTATCGTGCCGTTGCTCGATGAGGCCGAAACGGTCGCCGCGGCGGTGCCTGGGGCGCAAACGCTTGCAGCCTTTATCGCCGATTTCCCGGCCAGGGCGGTGGAGTACGCGCCGCTGCCGTTTGCCCATCCGCTGTACATCCTGTTTTCCTCAGGCACCACCGGGGTTCCCAAATGCATCGTCCATTCGGCCGGCGGCACCCTGCTGCAGCATCTCAAGGAGCTCCGTCTGCATTGTGGTCTCGAGCCCGGGGAGCGGCTGTTTTATTTCACCACCTGCGGCTGGATGATGTGGAACTGGCTGGTGTCCGGCCTGGCGGTTGGCGCAACGCTGTGTCTGTATGACGGCTCTCCGTTCCATCCTGACGGCAATGTCCTGTTTGATTATGCCGCCGAGGAGCGGTTTTCCGTCTTCGGGACTTCTGCCAAGTTCATTGACGCGGTGCGCAAATCCGGGCTGGAGCCTGCCAGGACGCATGACCTGTCGTCGCTGCGGCTGTTGAATTCGACAGGATCGCCCTTGTCCCCGGAGGGCTTCAGCTTCGTCTATGAAGGCATCAAGTCCGACGTGCATCTGGCCTCGATTTCCGGCGGAACCGATATCGTCTCCTGTTTTGTGCTCGGCATTCCGGCGCTGCCGGTCTATCGCGGCGAAATCCAGGGTCCCGGCCTCGGACTGGCGGTGGATGTCTGGGATGACACTGGCGAGCCGGTCACAGGCGAAAAGGGCGAACTTGTCTGCACCAAGCCGTTTCCGGCGATGCCGGTCGGCTTCTGGAATGACCCGGATGATCAGAAATACCATGCCGCCTATTTTTCCCGCTTTGACAATGTCTGGACCCATGGCGACTTCGCCGAATGGACACCCCATCACGGCATCATCATTCACGGTCGTTCTGACGCCACGCTCAATCCCGGCGGCGTGCGCATTGGAACCGCAGAGATCTACAATCAGGTTGAGCAGCTTGAGGAGGTGATCGAATCCATCTGCATCGGGCAGGACTGGGAGGACGATGTCCGCGTCGTGCTGTTTGTTCGCCTGGTCGATGGCGTCGAGCTCGATGATGCGCTCAAGGCAAAAATTCGCGCCCGCATCCGCGCAGGCGCGTCGCCGCGTCACGTGCCGGCCCGGATCATCGCCGTCAGCGACATCCCCCGCACCAAATCCGGCAAGATCACCGAACTCGCCGTGCGCGACATCGTCCATGGCAGGCAAGTGAAGAACCAGGAGGCGCTGGCCAATCCGGAAGCCCTGGAACTGTTTGCCGGTCTTGACGAGCTGAAAAGCTAGGCCGGGGTCTGGGCTTTCAGGATAAAGTCCAGCAACAGCTTGACCAGACTGCTGCGGCGGCTCGATGCCGGCCAGACCGCGTGGATATTGAGCGTTGGCAGGGACCATTCCGGCAGAACCCTGACCAGCCGCCCGGCAGCAAGGTCCTCGCCGATTTCGCTCAAGGGCAATTTCTGCAAGCCGAGTCCTGCCAGAACGGCGGAGCGGGCGCCGCTGATCGAGTTGACCAGAACCCGGGACTGTTCGGGATGGACCACGACTTCCTCTGTCCCGCGGGTGAGCACGAACTTGTCGGGCAGCATATCCAGAAGTACGAAATCACAGCGGACGAGATCCTGGGGGATCATCGGCTTTTCGATCGTCTCGAGATAGGTGGGGGCTGCCACCAGATAGCGCTCGAAGGTCCCGATCTTGCGGCTCCGCAGTGTGCTCCCGGCCATCGCGCCCAGCCGGATCGCCAGATCATAGCCTTCCGCCACAAGATTGATCTGTTCATCACTGCTGTTGAGCGTCACCGCAACCTGCGGATAGCGGCGAGCAAATTGCCAGATGGCCGCTTCCTGTGGGCTGTTTTTCAGGAACGCCGGCGCGGTGAGCCGCAATGCGCCGGCGGGCTCGGCGCTGATATCGGCAATGGCATCGAAACCTTCCTCCGCCGCCTCCACCATCCGTCTGGCCGATACCAGCAGGCTCTGCCCCTCTGATGTCAGCGACAGGGCGCGGGTCGAGCGGTGAAGCAGGGTGACGCCGTGGCGGGTTTCCAGCGCCCTGACGTGATGGCTGACCACCGAGGTCGACAGCCGAAGCGCCCGGCCTGCGGCGCTGAAGCTGCCCGCTTCGGCAACCTTGGCGAAGATGGCGAGTGCGCGCAGATCGTCAATCATGAGGCCCGTCTTTCGATTTGATGAGATAGTTATTCAAAATTACCCCATCAAGTCAAACGTTCAGATTGCACCTATGTTGTGGGCAGAAGGAAAGGGAAAGCCCATGACACAGTCTACCAGCCACGTTCAAACGCCCATGGCGAGCCAGTATCTGCAGCAACTCTGCAAGCATTTTGGCCACAAGGTGCCGGTCGAGTTCGATGAACGCGAGGGCTCCATAAGGCTGCCGTTCGGCACCTGTGTGTTGCAGGCGCGGGACGAAGAGCTGGTGCTGACCGTTGCGGGTGCCGACCTCCAGAAAATCGAACAGGTCATGGGAAGTCACCTGGAACGGTTCGCCTTCCGTGAATCCCTGACCGTGATCTGGGACAAAGCCAGCACGTCGTAAGGCGCCTATGCATGGACGCGAGGTCATGACATCCGGAGACAAGAGACAATGAACAAGCTGAAGACCGTTCTCAACACGCCCTATGCCTTCTGGCTTCTGCTGGCTCTGCCATCCTTCGGGCTGATCAACAGCGCGCTGTCCGGCGGCGATCTGGAGCCGTTGCTTCATCCCACCGGTGAATTTGCCGCCCGGTTCATGATCATCGCCATGATTCTGACGCCGCTGCGGATGGTGTTTCCGAAATCCGCCGGCGTGCTGTGGCTGATGCGCCGGCGGCGTTATCTTGGCGTGGCCGCTTTTAGCTATGCTGCGCTGCATACGCTGTATTACCTGATTGACCTTGGCTCGCTGTCTGCCGTCGTCGCCGATATCACCAAATTCGGCATCTGGACCGGCTGGGTGGCATTCGTCATTTTCGTACCGCTGGCGATGACATCCAACGATGCCTCGGTTCGTTACCTGCGCCGCTCCTGGAAGCTGCTGCAGCGCTTTGTCTACCCGGCCGCTGTTGCAACCCTGCTGCACTGGATCTTCGTGCACGACGATTTCGGTCCGGCGCTGGTGCATTTCGTTCCGCTGGCCGGACTGGAAATCTACCGAATCTGGAAAATCACAGGGGCCAGTCGTTCGGCACCTGCCGGTCACAAGACCGCTTCCTGCCCCTGAACAAGGAAATCAACCATGGCCACCATCGCAGTGACCGCCGCCAGCGGCCATCTCGGCCGGGCAATCGTCAAAGCTCTGACCGAGAACGGCGGAGGCGATACCATTGTCGCCATCGCCCGCACGCCGGAGAATGCCCGGGGGCTTGGTGTGGACGTGCGCCGGGGCGATTACACTGACCGCGCCTCCTTCGAGGCTGCGCTCAATGGGGTCGACACGGTGCTTCTGGTTTCGGGTATGGACGAACCCGGCAAACGCATCGGCCAGCATCGCAACGTCATCGAAGCGGCCAGGACCGCTGGTGTGACGAAGATCGTTTACACCAGCGTGCAGGGGCCGGACCAGGACTCCAGTTTCTCACCGATTGTTCAGAGCAACCGCCAGACCGAGCAGGACGTTCGCGACAGCGGGCTGGCCTGGGTCATCGGCCGCAACGGTATCTATATCGAGCCTGACATCGAATATATCGACACGTACAAGGCTTTGGGCGAGATCGCCAACTGTGCCGGCGACGGCAAATGCGGCTACACCACCCGCGATGAACTCGCCCATGCCTATGTGCAGATGCTGGTCAGTGATGCCCATAATGGCCGGACCTTCAATCTGCATGGCCGGAGCCTGACCCAGACGGAGCTGGCCGCCTGTCTCAATCAGGCTTTGGGAACCTCGCTGGTCTACCGCCGCATGGGCGTCGAGGCGTACAGGCAGGACCGCGTCAATGAACTTGGCGAATTCATCGGCGCGGTGATTGCCGGTATCTACACCGGCATCCGCGATGGAGCTTTCGATCATGCCAGCAACTATGCCGAAGCAGCCGGACGGCCGCACCGGTCCTGGGATGACTACTTTTCGGCACTCAAAGCTGGCGGCAATCCCTGACCGGGCATCAGCAACGCGCCTGACGGCGAAAAACCGGACCCTGGATGGTTAACCAAACCTAAGCTGCGAATTTAACCACGCCCGGTGAAGGACGGTCAATCAGTAAAATCTTATATAAGCTGGCAAGGTACTGGTAGCTGTTTGGGTGCACTAATCACATCAACCTTGGGAAGCTTGTCTCTTCATGGTGTTGATAGCACAGACACAATTATGACGGGGATCCTTGCGGTCCCTGTTTTTTTATGTCGCCTCAATCAGCCAGCACGCGTTGCGGTGGAAAGGCGATGGTGACGAGGGTTCCTTCGCCCGGTGCCGAGACGATGTCGAACTGGGCCCGGTTGGCATCAACCATGGCTTTCGTCAGCGGCAGGCCAAGCCCGGTGCCATCGCCACGTTGGCGCGGGCCGGGGCCGACCTGGCCAAACGGCTTCATCGCCTGTTCGAGCTCCTTGCGGTTCATGCCAATGCCGGTGTCCCGAATGCGGATGACGACATTGCCTGAGGGCTCGTACGAGGTGGAGACCACGATCTGCCCGCCGGAGGGGGTGTAGCGGATGGCATTGGACAGCAAATTGAGGGCGATTTGTTTGATCGAGCGCTGGTCGGCGACCACCTCGGGAACGCTCGCCGAGAGGCTGGTGCGGATGATGACGCGCTGGCTGTTGGCCATCGGCTGTAACAGCGACACGCTTTCGGCCAGATGGTCGTTGAGCGAGACCGCGATAAACTCCATCTGAACCTGGCCCGCCTCGATTTTCGAAATGTCGAGCAGATCATTGACGATGTCGAGCACATGCTTGCCCGAATTGCCGATATCATGGGCATATTCGAGGTAACGCGGGCTGCCGATCGGTCCGAACCGCTCTTCCATCATCATCTCGGAAAACCCGATAATGGCGTTGAGCGGGGTGCGGATCTCGTGGCTGACCCGGGCGAGAAAATCGGACTTGTGCGAGTTGGCGGTTTCCGCGGCGCGCTTGGCCGTGCGCAACTCGTCCTCGGTCCGTTTCCACTGGGTGATATCGCGCAACACAGCACAATAGCCGTTGGAGCCGGACAGCCGTCCGATGGTCATGAACAGCGGCAGAAAGCCGCCGGAGATCTCGCGCCCGATGACCTCGCGTCCGTCGTTGAGCACGCTTGAAACGCCATGATCGGCAAGTCCGTTGACATAGTCCATCACCGCGCGCTGGCTCTCCTGCGCAAACAGCATGGCAAATGGCTCACCGTGGGTCTCGCTTTCATCATAGTTGAATAGCGCACAGGCAGATCCGTTCATCGAGCGGATGGTGCCGTCCTTGTTGAGGATGACGACGCCATCGGTTGCGGTCTCGAGGATTGAACGGAGTTCCTGGGCCTCGATCTTCAAGGCGCTGGACTGAGCCTCCGGGGCGGACGCGGTTTCGTCGCTTGCCGCCAGCGCGGGCTCGACATCGGCGGCAGGCGCAGTCTCTGCGGCCAGTGGCTCAGCCATGGTCGCGTCCGGCGACAGGGCCAGCATCAACGCATGGCCGTCCCCCCAATTGATGGACCGGAGCCGGGCGGTGACGCCGAGTGTGCTGCCATCTTTGCGGCGGATGGCCATTCCGCCGTCTGGATGGTCGTCATCGAACGAGCGCTCCAGCAGATGGTCAAGCCCGCCGCACGCGTCAAGATCGGCAAGCGAGCTGTAACCGGTCAGCTCGAAAAACTCCGCATTGGCATGGATCAGCACGTCTCCGGCATGGACCAGCAACGCCGCAGGAATGGCATCAACAAGATTGACGTCCAGACCGGTTGGCATCACCTGCCGGGCTGGAAGCGCAAACGCCGATGGCAGTGGCGTCTCGCAAGCGAGGTCCCGGCCCGGTGCTTCGACGGCAGCCGGAGCAAGGTCGGGCCCGGGATCGGGAGAGGGCGCGTCTGCCGGAGCTTCGGTGCCGGCACTTTCGTCTGCGGTGGAATCCGGGTGGCTGCCGCTCGGATCCGCATCGTCTGCGGTTGGACTGCCGCCGGATTGCCCCTCAAGTCCGTCAGCGCCGGGCTGGTCGTCCGTCCGAGGTTCCGGTCTCTTGCCAAAGGGCTCCCGGTCCTGCGGCGAAGCAGCAGCAACTGGTTCGCTTTCCGGAGCGTCGGCTGCGGCCTTTGAGGTTTCGTTGAGACGCAGGCCAATTTCGCGGAACGCCGCCTGCTCTCCCGGAGACAGGCTCTCGCGGGGTTTGCTTCTGCGGGTCTCAAGATCGATGATCTTGTCACTGTCGCGCCGCATCGGCGTTTCAACCAGCCGGATCGCCGGGCGCTCGCCGCGGAACGGGTCGCGGCCGACAGGCTTCTCTGTGCTCTCGCCACCGGTGTCCGTGTCGGTGGCGTCCGGGCCGGTGGCGTCCGGGCCGGTGTCGTCTTCCAGGCCGTCACCGCTTACAGGGCTGTCGTCGGTTCGGTCCATGCGGGCGAGGTCTTCGATATCCTGCTCAAGGCTCAGCATCTCGAGATCGGCTTCATCCCCGGCGGCAAGGGCGTCATGGTCTGGCGCGGAGGCTTGCCCGGGCGCCTCGGTCCCGGTTTCCCCACTGTCTTCGGCGTCGATGGTCCCCGTCAAGGGTCCCGATGCGGTTCCGGGCATGAGCGCCAGTCCCAGCGCTTCGGGGTCTTTGCGGGTGTCGCCACTGCGCACGATCCCGAATCCCCTGAAGCCGTCAAACTGGCGGTCGCGGGTGTAGGTCGGCAAGGCGGCCAGATCGACCGGGGTGACAAGATCAGTCCCCTGGATCGGCCAGAAAACCGTTTTGCCCGACCAGGTATCGCGGCGATTGAGCAAATCGGAAATGACATGGTCGGGGTCGAGATTGAACACCCTTGCCAGGTCGGGAAACTTCCGGCCAATGATATCGGCAGACTGCGGACCGACTGCGTCAGCGAATTCGGGCGAGACCTCGCTGAATTCGCCATCCCTGTTGATCTTCCAGACGAAACGCGCCGGTTTGGCATGCGGATCGTAGCGAAAATCTGCAGCCGGTTCACCGCCATCGCCCGCCGGTGCGTTGACGGTCTCGACAACAGGTTCCCCGGGGCTGTCGGGCGCATCGGTTGGCTCAGACCGGTCCTGATCAGCTGGATGCTCGGAAACTTCTCGAACCCCAGTCTCGGCACTTTCTGCACTCTCTGGCGTGGTTTGCGGTTCCGTGGCCGGATCTGGAATGGTTTTCTCACCTTCATTCCCGGCTTGATCAGCCGCCGCGTCACCATTGGCTGCGCTCACCGCGGCCTCGACATCAATCCCGCGGGCCTCGGCGAAGGGCCCCGGCACGTCATCGCTGTGCCGGTGTTTGGCCAGCCGGGCATTCAGTTCGTCGCGGATGCGCCGGAGATCGAAATATCCGGTGCGCGCCGCCGATGCAGCCGGTGTCGACGCGGCAACTGGCGCCAGCGAAGGCTCCTGATCAGCAGCAGGGACCGGTGTGTCATCCGGCTGGATAGACGCGCCGGCGTCGTGATCCTGATCCGGTGCGGACGGGTCCCCGGGTTGGAGATCCGGCGTGAAGGCTTGATGTGGAAGGCCGCTGGCGGAAACCGGGTGGCTGTCACCACCGTGGGCCGGTTCGGGCGCGTCGTCGACATTGGCGGGCCGGGCGTCCGGCTGCGCCGGGTCGACCGCAAACAGAAGATGCAGCGCCGGATCATCCGCCAGCCTGCCGATCGCCGTTGGCATCAGACCCGAGTGCGCCTGCGTCATGCGCTTGACCAGCCGGCTTTCGTCGGTGGCGACGTCTCTCACCATCCGGACAATGTCGCTTTCGGCAAGCCCGATCTCGCTGAAGGTGCCAGATGCGGCCAGCACTTTGCCATCCTGGTCAAGCACGGCCACATGGGTCCCGGTTCCCTCGAATCCGGCAATGATTTTTCTGGCGCGCGCGTCCGGTGCCAGGGGTGGTCCGGCCTGTTTGCTGGTCAACAAGAGCGCCTGCGTTTGGTCCGGCAACAACACCCGCTCAAGCGTGGCTGGTGCAATCAACCGGGAAAACCCGCGGGTTACACGCATCATGAAATTCTGCGGTTTGCCGGTCCGCTCAAGCACGCTGAGCGCGCTGCCGATCTGCCGCATGGTGGCCGTTTGACCGCCAAAGCCTTCGTCAAGAGCATCATAGATCGTGGTGAAGCCGAAAAGATCCGCAGCGGCGCTGTTGGCCCACAGCATTTCCCCCAGGTCGCCACTCAGGACCGCCACGGCGTCGCCTTGGACAAAGCGGTCGCGGACCGCTGCGTGAACGGCCAGATCAATGAAGGGGTAGTGATGAGGCTGCATGGGTTGAAATCCAGATTTGGCCTGTCCGTCCCCACCACGGGGGAATTAAGGATTTATTAATAGCTTTCAAGCGGGCAACGGTCCAGCAATGGCGCGCATCTGCAGGATGATTTGTCACGGAACGGTTAACGCACTGTGCGACGCACAAGATATATTGCACTGCACCATTATTTCTGTTACACAGGGGGTGAAATCGAAACGGGGCCATGGCGGTTCCATTGATGCATCAAGGAGAAGTGACATGGCGACCAAGAAAACCGCAACTTCAGCCGAAATGTTCGAATTCCCGAAATTCGACGTGAGCAAGATGACTGATGGCTACCGTGAAATGGCCGACAGGTCGATCACCCAGACCAAGGAAGCCTACGCCAAGGTCAAGACTGTGGCCGAAGACACCACCAAGGCAATCGAGGCCACGCTCGAAACGGCACAGTCCGGCACTGTTGAGCTCAGCCTCAAGGCAATCGACGCGGCGCGCGGCAATGCCGAGCATTCGCTGTCGCACATGGAAGCCCTGCTGGGTGTGAAATCGGTTGCGCAGATGATCGAGTTGCAGACCGCATTCTTCCGCAAGCAGGCGGAAATGATGGTTGATCAGGCCAAGGTGATGCAGGAAGCAACCCGCAAGGTGGCCGATGAGGTTTCCAAGCCGGCCAAGACCGTGACCGAAAAGGCCATGGGCGAATTCAAGGCTGCCTGAATTCATCAGCCCTGCGAATGAAACAGGCCGGGCCCATGTGTCCGGCCTTTTGCTGTCTGGCGCCGTCGCGCAAGTCAGCACGGTTTGCGGATTATGCAGTCAGTGAATTTGTGAAAACAGGCTGCAACCCTCTTGCAAAAATAGCCTGTGGCTCGTATGTGAGCGCAACAAAGCGGCTTGGAGATGATCCTCGCCTGCTGATGTGCGGTTGTAGCTCAGTTGGTTAGAGCGCCGGATTGTGGATCCGGAGGTCGCTGGTTCAACCCCAGCCAACCGTACCATTCTCCTTTTGACAAGCCGTTGTCTCAGTCCCTGCGCAGGCGCGCCGGTCGCGCCAGGCCCCAATGCTGACGCCCGTCGCGCATCCGGCTAGCAGCGCCGCGCCGCAGCCGTTCAGAAGGCCTTGAATGTCAGCATGGTGCGGGTACGTTCCACCCCCGGAATGGTGTGAAGGTTGTCGGCGACGAACCTGCCGATATCCACATCATCGGCGATGTAGAATTTTGCCATCAGATCGAACTGCCCGCTGACCGAATAGATCTCGGACGCGATCTCGCGATTGGCGATTTCGTCGGCCACGGCATAGGCTTGGCCAAGCTTGCATTGGAATTCCACGAAAAAACACTGCATCTCCAGTTTCCTTCTGTCCCTGGTTGATCATTGCCGTTTCCACCTTGGAACCATGCCCATGGCCGTGACGCAAGCGGCAATCGCCGCTGAATTGCTTTAAGCTTAAAAAAAGTACTGGAATTCTGCATGACGGCTGGTAAGCTCTCGTTCAATGGCGGTTGTTGGAGCGCCATGCGTTGACTTGAAAGCGCCTTGCCCGCTCCAATGCACAGACCTGATGCAGGCATGTTGGCTGGATTGAATTGTCAATCGCGTCGCGTGTCTTGATCGCCTGTAGGGGATAATGTTGCATCGAGCGGACCACAAAAAAGGCCGACGCTGCATCAAACACAGAGAGGAAAAACAATGAAGAAGACATTCATGGGATTGGCGGCGGCTGCGTCGTTCTTGTTGGCTGGGGGTTCGGCTTCCACCGCAGAGCCGGTCAAGGTCGGCATGATCACCACCCTGTCGGGCGGCGGCGCATCGCTCGGCATCGACGTGCGTGACGGCTTTCAGCTGGCGCTGAAGCAGTCAGGCAACACCGACATCGAGCTCATCGTCGAGGATGACGCCCAGAAGCCGGATCTTGCCGTGCAGCTGG
Source organism: Hoeflea sp. YIM 152468 (assembly GCF_029210485.1). Lineage (GTDB taxonomy): Bacteria > Pseudomonadota > Alphaproteobacteria > Rhizobiales > Rhizobiaceae > Hoeflea. Next base: position 44,164 of record NZ_JARGET010000002.1, on the reverse strand, counting down.
CCGACAAGCTGATCCAGTCCGACAAGGTCGACGTCATGACCGGGATCATCTGGTCCAACCTGGCCATGGCCGTGGTTCCGGGCGCCGTTGCCCAGGACAAGATCTATCTCTCGCCCAATGCCGGACCGTCCGCACTTGCCGGCGCCGCCTGCAACGCCAATTATTTCAATATTGCCTGGCAGAATGACAATCTGCATGAGGCCATGGGCGCTCACGCGACCTCGGCCGATTTCAAGAAGAGCTTTATCCTGGCGCCGAATTATCCGGCCGGCAAGGATGCGCTGACCGGTTTCAAGCGCTTCTTCAAGGGGGAAATCGCCAACGAAATCTACACCCAGCTCGGTCAGACCGACTATGCGGCCGAAATCGCTGAAATCCGCGCATCGGGCGCTGACAGCGTCTTCTTCTTCCTGCCCGGCGGCATGGGCATTGCCTTCATGAAGCAATATGCCGGCGCAGGCGTCGACATTCCGCTGCTTGGGCCAGCCTTCTCCTTCGACCAGAACATTCTGCAGGCCGTGGGCGATGCCGCCCTTGGCGTCAAGAACACCTCGCAATGGTCCAAGGACATCGACAACGAAACCAACAAGGCTTTTGTCGAGTCCTACCAGGCCGAGTACGGCCGTCTGCCGTCGCTCTATTCCAGCCAGGGGTTTGACACCGCCAACCTGCTGCTCTCGGCAATGGACGTGGCGTCGATTTCCGACAAGGATGCGTTCCGCGCGGCCTTGAAGGCGGCCAACTTCAAATCGACCCGGGGTGATTTCCAGTTCGGTCCGAACAATCACCCGATCCAGGACATCTATGTCCGCGAAGTGGTCAAGGAAGGTGATGTCTACACCAACAAGCTTGTCGGCGTTGCGCTTGAAGACCATGCCGACGCCTACGCTGCCGATTGCAAGATGTGATCCTGTGTCGTCATTGCCGGGCGGGCCATCATGGCTCGCCCGGATTGACTCTCTTGCACTGGTGTGAGCCCGTCAAACCATGACTGTTGCCCTTTTTCTCGAGCAAATTCTCAACGGTTTGCAACTCGGCGTGATGCTGTTCCTGATGGCCGCGGGTCTCACGCTGATTTTCGGCGTGATGGGGTTGATCAACCTGGCCCACGGATCGCTGTTCATGGTCGGCGGCTTTGTCTGCGCCGCCGTTGCCGCCTGGACCGGATCCTTCTGGATCGGACTGGCCGCCAGCCTTGCCGCAGCCGCAGCCTTCGGCGCCCTGGTCGAAATTGTTGTGATCCGACGGCTGTATGACCGGGATCATCTCGATCAGGTGCTGGCCACCTTTGCGCTGGTGCTGATGTTTTCCGAAGGCGTTCGCTTCGTGTTCGGCTCGTTCCCGCTTTATCTCGATCCGCCGGCCTTCCTGGCGGGCCCGGTGATGCTGCCGGGGGGCTTGCCCTATCCGGCCTATCGATTGGCCATCATCATTGCCGGCCTGATTGTCGCCATCGGCCTCGGTCTCCTCATCAGCCGCACACGGCTTGGCATGCAGATCCGCGCCGGGGAAGCCGACCGCGAAATGATCGCCGCCCTCGGCGTTGATATCCGCTTTCTTTACACCGTGGTCTTTGCGCTGGGCGCCGCCCTCGCCGGGTTCGCCGGTGCTCTGATCGGCGCCATCCAGTCGGTCCAGATCGGCATGGGCGAGCCGGTCCTCATTCTTGCCTTCGTGGTCATCGTCATCGGCGGCATCGGCTCGATACGCGGTGCGCTTGTGGCCGCCGTGATTGTCGGCCTGGTCGACACCATGGGCCGCTTTCTGCTGCCAACCTTGCTGGCACATGTGATGGAAGCCTCCGCAGCCCGCAGTGTCGGTTCGGCGCTGGCCTCAATGCTGATCTATCTGCTGATGGCCGCAGTGCTGGTCTTCAAGCCAAAAGGGTTGTTTCCAGCCAATGCGTGAACTGGTTACAGAACATCGTCTCAACATCGTCCTGGCGCTCATCCTGCTGGGCGGACCGCTGGTCGCGCATTTCGCCGACGAGCCGTTTCTGGTCACGCTGGCCACCCGCGCCACGATACTGGCGCTGGCCGGTGTCGGGCTCAACATCGCGCTCGGGCTCGGCGGACTGGTCTCCTTCGGCCACGCGGCGTTTTTCGGCCTTGGCGGCTATGCCGTGGGCATTCTGGCCAGCCATCACCAGACCTACGAACCGCTGATGACGTCGCCATTTGTCATCAACGGCACCAACCAGATGCTGGTGCTGTGGCTGGTGGCGGTTCTGGTCAGCGGTTTGGCGGCCCTGGTGATCGGTGCGCTCAGTCTGCGCACATCGGGCGTCTATTTCATCATGATCACCCTCGCCTTCGCCCAGATGATCTACTATTTCGCCATCTCCTGGCCGGCCTATGGCGGCGAGGACGGGCTGTCGATTTATGTCCGCAGCGGCTTTCCCGGCATCAACACCCTCAAGCCTCTGAGCTTCTTCCTGCTCTGCTATGCGGTGCTGATGCTGGTTCTGATCGGCCAGTGGCGGATGACTGGGGCCCGGTTCGGCATTGCCCTCCAGGCTGTCCGCCAGAATGAGGGCCGTGTTGCCGCGCTGGGGCTGTCGCCCTATCGCATCAAGCTGGCGGCCTTTGTCATCTCCGGCATGGTCACTGGCCTCGCCGGCGCGCTTTACGCCGATCTCAACCGCTTCGTCAGCCCCTCGATGATGTCGTGGCATCTGTCCGGCGAAATCATGGTGTTCATCATTCTGGGCGGGGTGGCGCGGCTGTTCGGTCCGGTGGTCGGCGCCTGTCTGTTTGTGCTGTTCGAGCATGTGTTCGGCAGCTTCACCACCCATTGGCAGTTCTTCCTCGGCGCCGCACTGCTGGCTGTGGTGCTGTTTGCCCGTGGCGGCTTCATTGGGCTGGTCGCCGGGAGGACGCAACATGACTGAACCGGTGCTGCAGCTTTCCGGCCTGAGCAAATCCTTCGGGGCGCTGAAGGTAACCGACGGGGTCGATCTTGATCTGCGTCCGGGCGAGATCCACGCGCTGATCGGACCCAACGGTGCCGGCAAATCCAGCTTGATCAAACTCGTCGCCGGCGAATTGCCCGCTGATGCAGGCTCGATCCGCTTCGATGGCCGTGAGATCGGTGATCTGGATCAGACCGCACGTGCGCGCCTTGGCCTCACCCGCACCTTTCAGGTTTCCTCGCTGATCCCGGAGTTTTCCGCCCGTGGAAACGTCATGTTTGCCGCCCAGGCGCGGCGCCGTTCAGTGTTTGGTTTCCTGCGTCAGGTTGCCGACGACAAGAAGCTTGAAGATGAGGCGACGCAGGCACTCGACAGGGTCGGTCTGAGCGATCGCTCCGGTGTGCGCGTCAGCGAACTCTCCCATGGCGAAAAACGGCTTCTGGAAATCGCCATGGCTCTGGCCATGCGGCCGCACATTTTTCTCATGGACGAACCGATGGCCGGTCTGGGCCAGGAAGGCTCAAGCAAGCTGATCGGGTTTCTTGACAAGCTTCGCCAGGAGGCGCCGATCCTGCTGATCGAACACGACATGAATGCCGTCTTCCAGCTGGCCGATCGCATCTCGGTTCTCGTTGCCGGCAAGATCATCGCCCGCGGCAAGGCCGACGACATTCGCAATCACCCGGAAGTGCGCACTGCCTATCTCGGGGAGGATGCGGCATGAGCCTTCTCCAAGTCCGAGATCTGAAGGCCTTCTACGGCGCGTCCCAGGCTTTGTTCGGCGTTGACCTGGAGATCGCCGAAGGCGAGCTGGTGGCGCTGATGGGCCGCAACGGCATGGGCAAGACCACCACCATACGCGCCATCACACGAATGCTGCGCACCACCCGTGGCGATATCCGCTTTGACGGCCAGGACCTGACGGTGTTGCCGTCCTTTCGCGCCGCAAGGCTGGGAATCGGCCTGGCGCCTGAGGGACGGCGGTGTTTCAGCAATCTCTCTGTCGCCGAAAACCTGTTGGCGTCGGCCCGCTCCGGGCCCTGGGACACCGGCAAGGCCACCGACCTGTTTCCGCGCTTGGGAGAGCGGATGAGCCAGAGTGCGGCCACGCTTTCGGGTGGCGAACAACAGATGCTGGCGATTGCCCGGGCGCTGCTGACCAATCCGCGTCTGCTCATTCTCGATGAAGCGACCGAAGGTCTGGCGCCGGTGGTGCGGCAGGAAATCTGGGCGGCGATTGCCAAGCTCAAGCAGGGCGGTCAGTCGATCCTGGTCATCGACAAGGCGTTTTCCGAACTTCGCGCCGTGGCCGACCGATGCGTGATCCTGGCCCGCGGCGAGAGCGTGTGGACCGGCACGCCCGCCGGACTGACACCGGACGTGGAAACCGAGTTTCTCGGCGTGTGAGTTGTCAGGCAAACCGATCCTGGTTTGCCTGACAAGCTGTCGCTGCGGCGGGCCTTATTCCGCGGCTTGCCGGGTGATCACCAGTTTCGGCGAGGCCGGGCCTGGCTGTGTCTCGAGCCGGGCCAGCCGGTCACGCATTGTCGCAATTTCATCGCTGTTTTCGCCAATGGCAACCGTCATCGCTTCGGGCTCCATAGCCTCGAGCTCTTCTTCCTTGGGGCCGACGAAGCGACCAAACAGCCAGCCCAGCAGCCGCGACACATCATCCATGATCAGGAAGAAAGAGGGCACCACGATGAGGCTGAGAGCTGTCGAGACCATGATCCCACCAATCACCGCGATCGCCATCGGCGCGCGGAACGATCCGCCTTCACCGACGCCAAGCGCGCTCGGCAGCATGCCCGCCGACATCGCGATCGAGGTCATGACGATCGGTCGGGCGCGCTTCTGACCTGCTTCGATCATGGCTTCAACCCGGTCGCGCCCCGACCGGATCAGCTCGACCGCGAAATCGACCAGCAGGATGGCGTTCTTGGTCACAATCCCCATCAGCATCAGAATCCCGATCAACACCGGCATCGACAGCGAATTGTTGGTGAGGATCAGTCCGGCCGCGACGCCGCCGATCGCCAGCGGCAGTGAAAACAGAATCGTGAACGGCTGGATGACGTCCTTGAACAGCAGAATAAGGACGGTCAGCACCAGCAAAAGCCCCATCAGCATGGCGTTAAGGAAGCTGTCCATCAACTCGTTCTGAACCTCCGCATCGCCCGATTCCAGCACTTGCACGCCTGCCGGAAGCTCGGTCGCCGCAACGATCTCGTTGAACCTGTTCTTGGCGGTATCCAGCGCAACACCGATCGGCAGGCTGGCGCCAATGGTCGCCTGCCGCTCCCGGTTGAAGCGTTTGATGGTCGACGGGCCTTGGGTGATCACAATGTCGGCCACCGTTCTCAACGGAACCGAAACCCCTTTCGCGGTCTGAACCCGAAGGTTGCCGATACGATCGATATCGGTCCGGTAAACCGGATCGAGCTGCACCCGGATCGGGATCTGGCGGTTATCCAGCGAGATCTTGGCAAGTGCCGCATCGATGTCGCCGATGGTGGCGACCCGGACGGTTTCGGCGATCTGCGCCGTGGTCACGCCAAGCCGTGCGGCTTCGTCAAGCCGGGGGCGGATCTGCACCTCCGGCCGGGGCAGCGAGCCTGAGACACTGACGCTCGACAACACGTCTTCGGCCTTGAGTTTGGGCTCAAGGATGGCCACCGCACGGTCGATGGCCGCGTCATCCGTCGAGATTACATTGTAGGTCAGGTCGCGCTCACCGCGGTCGTTGAGCTTGTAGGCCCGGATATCCGGAATTGCGGCGAGCTTGTCGAAAATCTCTGTCTCGATTTCCGCCTGAGTGCGAACCCGTCCGAGAACCTCCATGCGGGGCAGATAGGACGATACCAACGGAACCGCGCCGGCCAGGCCGTTGACCACTTTCTTGACGATGGAATGCTCGATCTTGTCCAGCATCACCGAGACCGATGCGCGGCGGATGTCCAGTTCACCGCGTGGCGAGGTTCCACCCAGAACGAACACGCTCTCAACGCCGTCGACATTCTGGATGATCTTGCGCATGGCCTGTGTGGTGGCGTCGGTGTCGGCCAGCGTTGCGCCGGGCGGAAGTTCAACGCTGATGCTGACACGCGAGACGTCCTCGGGCGGCAGGAACGAGCCCGGCACCTGGGCCATGAAATACACCGCAACCACCAGGGAGCCGATGGCGGCCAGAAGCGTGGTGTACTTCCAGCGCAAGGTCCTTGAGACAAACCAGGTGTAGCCGCGCATGATCGGCCCGCCGCCCTCGGTCTCCTCATGGGCGTCGCTGTCGCGCATCAGGTAGGCCGCCATCATCGGTGTGATCAACCGCGCCACCAGCAGCGAAAACATCACGGCGACGGCCACCGTCATGCCAAACTGAATGAAATACTGACCGGGAATGCCGGGCATGAACGAGACCGGAACGAACACGGCAATGATGGTGAAGGTGGTGGCAATCACCGCCAGCCCGATTTCGTCGGCGGCTTCGACCGAGGCGCGATAGGGTGTCTTGCCCATGCGGATGTGGCGCGAGATGTTTTCGACCTCCACAATCGCGTCGTCAACCAGAATGCCCGTCGCCAGGGTTATGGCAAGCAGACTGACCAGGTTGAGCGAGAAGCCGAGCAGGTCCATGATGTAAAAGGTTGGGATCGCCGACAGCGGCAGCGCGATGGCCGCGATCAGGGTGGCGCGCCAGTTCCTCAGGAACAAGAACACCACCAACACGGCCAGCAATGAGCCCTCGACCAGTGTGTGCAGAGCGGATTCATAATTGCCGTAGGTGTAAAACACCGTGTCATCGACCGGAACAAGGTCGACATCGGGGTGCTTGACCCGCAGCTCGTCAAGCGTTTCAGTTACCACTTCGGCGACTGAAATTTCGCTGGCGCCCTTGGATCTGAAGACGGCAAACGAGACGACCTGGTCACCGTTGAAGCGCCCGAATGATCTCAGCTCCTGATAGGTGTCGCGCACCGCGCCCAGATCGCTGAGCCGGACAAAGCGGCCGTTGCCGAGCGCAATTGTGGTCCTTGCCAAAGTCTCTGTGTCCTGGGCGTCACCCAGGGTGCGGATAGCCTGTTCCCGCGCGCCGATTTCGCCGCGTCCGCCGCCCAGATTGGCGTTGGTGGCTCTGAGTTGCCGGTTCACATCAGCCGCCGTGATGCCGTAGGAATCGAGCCGCGCCGGATCGAGCTCGATCCGGATCTCCCGATCGGCACCGCCATAACGCTCGACCTTGCCGACGCCGCGCTGCCCCTGAAGCGCCCGCTTGACGGTGTCATCGACAAACCATGAGGCTTCTTCCAGTGTCATGTCTGGCGCATGAACCGCAAAGGACATGATCGCCTGGCCTTCGACATCGATACGGGTGACGATCGGCTCTTCCACCGAGGCCGGCAGATCGCCCCGCGCCCGGTCGATCGCGTCCTTGACGTCTTGCACCGCCTGATTGGTCGGCACTTCCATCCGGAAAAACACATTGGTGGTCGAGATGCCGTCGGACACGGTGGAGGCGATGTCGTCAACCCCGGTGATCCCGGCAACCGCGTCCTCGATCTCCTTGGTGATCTGCGCCTCCATTTCGGAAGGAGCAGCGCCCGACTGCACCACGGTGATGGCCACCAGCGGGATGTCGATGTTGGGGAAGCGGGTGATCGGCAGGGTGAAGAAGGACTGAATGCCGACAATTGTCAGAAGGGTAAACCCCAGGATCGGTGCGATCGGATTGCGGATGGCCCAGGCAGAAAAGTTCATGATACGGATCTCACTGGCTGATCGCGGCGACTGGGCCACTGTCGGTTTGCTCCACCGGAGTGATCCGGTCCCCGTCACGCACGAAGGCGCCAGCCTTGGCGACGATCAGGTCGCCGCGGACAAGACCATCGGCAATCTCCACCATTCCACCTTCGCGAATGCCGGTCGTTACCGCCGTCCGCTTTGCGATGCCGTCCACGATCTTGAGGACATCGGCGCCATCACGGCCCATGTTGACCGATGTCACCGGCACGATGATGGCCTCACGCTGGGCCACGATGATCTCGGCATCGGCGAACATGCCCGCACGCAAGCTCGCGCCCTCTTTGATATCGATGCGCGCCAGGCCCAGACGGGTGGTGGTGTTGAGCGTGGGTTCGATCAGCCTGATCACACCTTCGGCTGGCTTTGCCGCGCCGATCAGGTGGATAACAGCGCTCTGGCCTTCGGCGATCCGGTGCATGTCGGTTTCGGCGACGTCAGCCCGCATCTCGAGCCGGCCATCCTTGATGATCGTGAACAACGGCCCGGCGCCAGCGCTGGCGATCGACCCGACGCGGGCGCCACGGGCCGAAACGATGCCGGATACCGGCGCCTTGACCCCGGTTCGGGCGAGCCGCAGTTCGATATCCTTGATCTGCGCGTCGATCAGCGCGACATCGGCTTCGGCGACCTTGACCGATTCTTTAAATGAGCGGATCCGGGCCAGAGCCGCGGACGCCTGGGCCTCGGCCTGCTCGGCCTGGACCGTGGAATAGGTGCCCTGATCGGCCAGTTGCCTTGCCCGCTTTCCGGCCTTGACCGATTCCCGCGCGTTCGATTCAACCTCCGCCAGTTGCGCGCCCAGTTGGGCGATGGCGGCGAGCGCCTTGGCGCGATTGGCGTCAAGCTGGCTGCGCTGCAGGACCAGCTGATCTGTCGACAGGGTGGCGAGCACCGATCCTGCCTCGACCCTGTCGCCAACATCGGCCTCAAGGCTTTCGATGGCGAGCCCCTCCACCTGCGGCGCCACCAGAACTTCCTCGACGGCGGTGATCATGCCGTTGGCAAGAACCCGGTCGGTAATCGGCGCCAGATCTGCTCGCACGGCAACGATCGCCGGCGGCAGGCTGCCTTTCGCGGGTGCCTTGCCCGCCTCGATTGCCCTGCCGGGCAGGACCATCACGGAAAAGATCGAGAGTGAAAGCACAAGAGTTGAAAAGGGGCGCATGGCGGGTCCGGTCAGTCGGCGGGATTGGTCGGGGGGGCGAAAATCGTGTCGTGCAGCGTCGCCAGCACCAGTTCTCCGAGCGCCGCGGATTGTTCCGGACTTCCGGTTTCGTGCGTGCAATATTTGCGCTGGGCAAATCCATGGATCAACAGCATCAACAGGTGAGCGCGTGTCTTGTAGACCTGCATGGCGCCGGGTTTGTCGTCACCGTGGATACGAACCAGCGCCATAACTATATTGCTGCGGACCATGTCATCCATGGTGCGCATAAGCGTGGCGATTTCGTCGGAGCGATAGGACGCGGCCTGAACTTCGCTCCAAAGGGCGGCGTCTTCGAAAGGCAGGGTCTCGATGCGTTCACGCAGCAACTTCATCAGCATGGCGCCGGGATCCGCGGCTGTCTTGACCACATCGAACACCGCCTCGATTTCCATCAGGTCGCGTTTGACAAGCGCGATGATGATGGCGTCCTTGGAGGGGAAGTAGCGGTAGAAATTGCCGACGCTCATCTGCGCTGCCTGCGCCAGATCCTGCATCGATGTGCCATCAAAGCCGCTGATTGCAAACACTGACTTCACCCGATCGAGGATGTCAGCTGCACGCTGGCTTGCGACATTTGTCGTGGCAGTGTCCATGGGCGGACCTTCAAAATGGAGCGGCGTGAAATCGGGTGCACCAGCACGCAAGCCCTGTTTTCAGCTCCGTTCTCTGGTTTGCCACCTGAAATTTCAGGCGCAATGTAGTGAATGAATATTCATTCATCAAGTCCACGGCAACAAGTTCGCCCAAAGAAACTGATACTGGCAAATGAACAAAGTCGCATTGTCGTCACCTTGCTTGGTGGTTGCACACTTGATGGAACGAGATCTCGAGACAATGCGGGGGCCATGAAGACGGGCAGGTCAGAAGGGCAACGGTCAAAGCTGCGCCAGGGCTTGCGGCAAGATTTGAACTCTCGTCAGCCGGTTTGGCGTGCGGCCAACCTGTCCGGCGCAGCCATCAGGCTTTCCAAATGACAGCGGGCCCGCAAGGATTGAATTGACCAGGTCGCGGGTATGTCGCTGCCCGCATCATCCTTAAAAAAAAGAGACGGCCATCACGGCCGCCTCTTCACGGCTGTTGTGCAGCCTATTCTGCCGCGTTGGCATATTCCGACATCGGCGGGCAGCTGCAGACCAGATTCCGGTCGCCATAGACATTATCGATCCGGTTGACCGGCGCAAAATACTTGGCATTGCGCATGGCGCCAGCGGGGAAGCAAGCCGCCTCGCGGTCGTAGGGCCGGTCCCATGCGCCGACCAGGTCCTCGATCGTATGCGGCGCGTTCTTGAGCGGGTTGTTCTCGCGGTCCATCCGCCCATCCTCGATCGCCCACGCCTCGTCGCGGATCGCCAGCATCGCCGAACAGAAGCGGTCGAGCTCGGCTTTGACTTCCGATTCCGTCGGCTCGATCATCAGCGTGCCTGTGACCGGCCAGCTCATGGTCGGGGCGTGGAAGCCGCAATCGATCAGCCGTTTGGCGACGTCATCAACGGTGACGCCGGCACTTTGCACCAGCGGTCGTGTGTCGAGGATGCACTCATGGGCAACGCGGCCTGAGGCCGAGGTGTAAAGCACATCGTAAGCGCCCTTGAGCCGTGCCGCGATGTAATTGGCGTTGAGGATTGCGATCTTGGTTGCCTGGGTCAGGCCTTCGCCGCCCATCATCAGGCAATAGGCCCAGGAAATCGGCAGGATCGAGGCTGAGCCGAAGGGGGCCGCCGAGACCGCACCCGGCTTGCCGTCCGTATCACAATGGCCTGGCAGATAGGGGATGAGGTGCGATTTGACCCCGATCGGTCCCATGCCTGGTCCACCGCCGCCATGCGGGATGCAGAACGTCTTGTGCAGGTTGAGATGGCTCACATCAGCGCCAATATCCCCCGGCCGCGCCAGTCCGACCAGCGCGTTGAGGTTTGCGCCATCCAGATAGACCTGGCCACCATGCTTGTGGGTGATGGCGCAGACTTCTTCCGCTGTCTCCTCGAACACCCCGTGGGTGGACGGATAGGTGATCATGCAGGCGGCAAGATTTTCGGCGTGTTTTTCCGCCTTGGCGCGGAAATCATCGAGATCGATGTCGCCATTCTCGCGGGTGCCGACGGCGACGACCGTCATGCCCGCCATCTGCGCCGATGCCGGGTTGGTGCCGTGCGCCGAGGTTGGAATCAGGCAGACATGCCGGTGCGCCTGCCCATTGGCCCGATGCCAGGCACGGATGGTCATCAGCCCGGCGAATTCGCCTTGAGCGCCGGAGTTGGGCTGCATCGAAATCGCGTCATAACCGGTGATCTGACACAGCTTGTCAGACAGATCGTCGATCATCTGCTTGTAGCCCAGCGCCTGGTCAGCGGGGACAAACGGATGGATATCGGCGAATTCCGGCCAGGTGATCGCCAGCATTTCCGCCGTCGCATTGAGCTTCATGGTGCACGAGCCGAGCGGAATCATCGTCCGGTCGAGCGCCAGATCCTTGTCCGACAGCCGTCGTATGTAGCGGGTCATCTCGCTTTCGGCACGGTTCATTTGGAAGACCGGATGCTCGAGATAGGGTGAGCGGCGCCCCAGTGGATCGGGAATGATCGGGCCTGTTGCAAGATCGTTGAACTTGAGGTTGCCGCCAAAGGCGCGCCAGACTGCTTCGACGGTTTCCCGGCGCGAGACCTCGTCAAGCGCGATGCCGATGCGGTCATCGCCGACCTTGCGCAGATTGATGCCTTCCCGCCGGGCGGCGTCAAGGATCTCGGCCTGACGGCCTTCCGCGAACACCGTGACAGTGTCGAAGAAGATCGCCGGATCGAGAACGAAACCAAGCTTTTTCAGGCCAGCGGCCAGGGTCGCTGCCCTGATGTGCACCCGGCCGGCGATGGCCCGCAGTCCCTCGGGGCCGTGGAAGACGGCATACATCGAGGCAATGACCGCAAGCAGCACCTGGGCGGTGCAGATGTTGGACGTGGCTTTCTCGCGGCGGATATGCTGCTCGCGGGTTTGCAGCGCCAGCCGGTAGGCCTGGTTGCCGCGCGCGTCGATGCTGACACCGACCAAGCGGCCCGGCATCGAGCGTTTGTAGGCATCCTTGACCGCCATGTAGCCCGCATGCGGCCCGCCATAGCCGACGGGAACGCCAAACCGCTGCATTGAGCCGACGGCGATGTCGGCCCCCATGTCACCCGGCGACTTGAGCAATGTCAGCGACAGCGGGTCGGCAGCGACAACGGCCATGGCGTTTTGCGCATGCAGGCTGGCGATCACGTCGGTGAAGTCGTGCACGTGTCCATAGGTGCCCGGATACTGGAAAATGGCGCCAAACACCGTGGACGCATCAAGCTCGGTGAAGGGATCGCCGACGATGACATCCCAGCCGAGCGGTTCGGCGCGGGTGCGGATGACGTCAATGGTCTGCGGATGGCAATGGTGATCGACAAAAAACGCCGTCTGCTTGGATTTCGACGCCCGTTCCGCAATCGCCATGGCTTCGGCCGCCGCGGTGGCTTCGTCAAGCAGTGAGGCGTTGGCGATGTCCAGACCGGTGAGATCGGCGACCAGGGTCTGGAAGTTGAGAAGCGCTTCCAGCCGTCCCTGGCTGATCTCCGGCTGGTAGGGCGTGTAAGCCGTGTACCAGGCCGGATTTTCCAGGATGGTGCGCTGGATCACTGGCGGCATGATGGTGCCGTGATAGCCCTGACCGATCAGCGACAGCATGACCGTGTTCTTGCGCGCTGTGGCGCGCAGATGATCGAGCACCTCGCGCTCGCTCATCGGATCGCCGAAGGCCAGCGCCGCTTTCTGCCGAATCGAGCCGGGTACGGTCTCGTCAATCAGCGCATCGAGCGAGCTGGCGCCCACCACCTTGAGCATGTCGGAGATTTCCGCCGGTGACGGTCCGATGTGGCGGCGGTTGGCGAAGTCATATGGATCGTAATCGGTCAGGGTGATGGTCATGGAGTGTCTCAGCCGATCATTGCTTTGTAGGCGGTTTCGTCCATCAGCTCATTGGCCGAGCCGGCATCATCGAGCTTGAGCTTGAAGAACCAGCCGGCGCCGGCCGGGTCGGAGTTGACCAGTGACGGGTCATCGACGATCGCCTGGTTGACCTCGACGATCTCGCCCGCAAGCGGGGCGTAGACATCGGAGGCTGCCTTGACCGATTCCACGGTCGAGGCGTCGCCGCCCTTTTCCACCTTGGCTCCGACGTCGGGCAGTTCGACAAACACCAGATCACCGAGCTGCTCGGCGGCGTGTTCGGTAATGCCGACTGTGGCGACGTCGCCTTCGATTTTCAGCCATTCGTGGTCTTCAGTGAATTTCAGCATGCTGCGGTTCCTGTCTTGATTTAGCGCTTGTAGGTGGTGGGAACGAAGGGCAGGGCGGCGACGGTGATTTCCAGTCGCTTGCCGCGCACATCGGCGTAGAGCTTGGTGTCTGTGGTTGCCAGGCGCGACGGCACATAGCCCATTGCGACCGGGCCGCCGGCGCTGGGGCCGAACCCGCCAGATGTGACGATGCCGATGGCTTCGCCGCCGGATTCCTGTTCGAAAAGCTCCGCACCGGCCCGCACCGGGGCCTTGCCCGCGGGCTTCAATCCGGCTCGGCTGCGCTCTGTGCCGTTGGCATACTGGGCCTGGATCACATCAGCGCCGGGGTAGCCGCCTTCACGGGCTCCACCTTTGCGGCGAACTTTCTGGATTGCCCATTTCAGATTGGCTTCCACCGGGGTCGTGGCTGCGTCAATGTCGTTGCCGTAGAGGCAAAGTCCTGCTTCGAGCCGGAGCGAATCCCTGGCGCCCAGGCCGATCAGCGCAATCCGGTCATCGGACAACAGCAGGCGGGTGATGCGATCGGTTTCCTCGGCCGGAAGCGAGATCTCGTAGCCATCCTCGCCGGTATAGCCCGATCGCGAGACCACGGCCGGAACTCCGGCGATGCTGAGTTCGCTCACATCCATGAAGGACATCTCGGCGGCGTCCGGCGCATAGGCGGAAAGCGCGCTCTCCGCATCAGGCCCCTGCAACGCGATCAGGCCCCGGTCAAACAGCGCTTCGATCTCGCAGCTGTCCGAAAGGGCGGCTTCAAGGCGGGCCAGATCCTGATGTTTGCAGGCGGCGTTGACCACAAGGTAGAGATGGTCGCCTCTGTTGGCGACCATGAAGTCGTCCTCGATGCCGCCATCCGCGTTTGTAAATATGCCGTAGCGCTGCCGTCCCGGTGTCAGGTCTGCGACGTCGACCGGCGCGATCTTTTCAAGCGCCAGCGCAGCATCGCGCACGTCACCGCTTTTGGCGCGGATCAAAATCTGGCCCATGTGGGAGACATCAAACAGACCCGCGCCGCTGCGCGTGTGAAGATGCTCTTTCATCACTCCCATCGGGTACTGGATAGGCATGTCGTAGCCGGCAAATCCGGCCATCCGCGCGCCGTGCTCAAGATGCAAGGCATGAAGCGGTGTCTTAAGAAGGTCTGCTGTGGTGTCCACGCGGCAGTCTCCGTCTGGGTGCGGGTATGCAACCACGCACGGGCCAATCTTCAGGCGTCACACGCCGTCGAATAGCCCCCTCTGTCTTTTTGCCTGAGATTGTTATCCCTTCGGCAGACGCTAGTGGCGCCATTCTCCAGAGTCCGTCCTGTCCCGTTGGTCCTTTTGCCTGAGAGTTTCCGGGGCGGTTGCTCCTTCGGCACCGGATCGCTCCGGTTTCTCCCAACGGTGGCAATATCTATGCTGAAATTTGGCGGGATGGCAAGATCGAATGCGTCAATCACTCCGATGCCAGCAAAAAAATTGATAGTTGGAAACGGTGGATTTCGCAGCCCTTTCCACCGGCTCTCAGGATTGCCGGAAGGGTCAGGCCTGAGAGCTCTCGATCTGGCTTGGTGGCCTGGCAGACCCGATGTGCCTTCAAGGCGTCTTCGCTGCCTCCGCCAGCAGCCATTCACAGAACACCCTGACTTTTGCGCGCCGCATATGACTGTGAGGGCAGACAAGCCAATAGGCGAGATCGCTTTGTACAGTGAGATTGAACGGCCTTACCAGCCGGCCAGCTCTTAGATCCTCAACCACAGCGGAGTGACTGACCAAGGCAACGCCATCGGCATTTATCGCAGCTTCAATGGCCATGCTTTCAACGGTGAATTTGGGGCCGCGTTTGACGTCAATATCTTCAATGCCGGCCGCCTTGGTCCACATCCGCCAATCGGGTGATTGCGACGTCAAGGCGCCCCAGTCAACATGAAGCAGGCGATGGTTCCTCAAGTCCTCGGAGGAGCGCAAGGGCTTTGCTCCGCTCAAGAGCTTCGGACTGCACACCGGACTGACTTCTTCTCCAAAGATCCGGGTTGCCTGAAGCCCAGGATAATTGCCCATGCCGAGGCGGATGCTCACATCGATGCCATCACGTTGAAAGTCGCGGGTCTCCAGCGATGCGTCCAGGCGCACATCAATGTCGGGATACTTGTCGGAAAAATCCGTAAGCTGATGAAGCAGCCATTTTATCGCGAAAGTCGGCACACTGCTCACGGTCAACAAGCCGGTCTCCTCCTCGCGCGCCAGACGCTCGGCCGCTTCAGCCAGCTTGTCAAAACCTTCTGTCACCAATGGCAGCACGGTCCTGGCCTCCTCGGTGAGCTGAACCGCCCTTGTCATGCGGTGAAACAGGGGGACACCGAGATAGCTCTCCAACTGCTTGATTTGTTGACTGATTGCAGCCGGAGTGACGAAGAGTTCCTCTGCAGCCTTAGAAAAACTCAACCATCTGGCTGCCGCTTCGAAAGCTTGCATGGACTTGAGTGGAGGCAGGCGGCGCACAGATATCTCCAATCACCAACAGATAAGAAAATCTAATCCATCGAGATAGATATCAGCGTTTGTCCGGGCTGTCGATACAGGTTAGATTGTAACCATAGACCTGATGTCCATCTCTAACCCGGGAGACAAGCCAATGAACACCCGTTTTCCAAACCAGTCGGTCACGGTTTCGATGATGATTTCCCGAGCCGCCTACCGAGCTGTTGTTGGTGTCGAAAGAATTGCGCGTTTCAGCGCCAAACCGCTTCGGTCCGCCAGCGCGCGACACGACAAATAGACAGCAGTCTGCGAGCCGAGCCTGCTGTTAGCGCGGCAGGCGGCGGCTTGAGAACCGGCTCGGCCTGGCTCTCAGGCCGCCGCTCCTGCAGTGCCGCCGGATCGAGCCCGCGTCAGCCACCTCCACCCTCGCAATGTGTGCCCTGGCGACTGTGCCGCGCGTCAGTCGATTGTTTTGGGCGAACATTATCCGGCAGTCCGGCCATCATGCGCCGGCCTTGCTCCACGCGCTGCTTGCCGCATTCGCATGTCCCGAAGCTGGCTGACAATTAGCGCCACGATGAAAAACCCGGTCATCGCCAGCACCATGGTGGGCGCCGGTTCGCTGTCGATATGATAGCTGGCGAAGATGCCGAGGACGCCGCTGAGGATGACTGTCCCCACCGCAGCTGTCAGCATGCCGGCAAATGTCCGGGCCATCAGAAAGGCAATGGCGCCGGGCGCGACCAGGAGCGCGATCGACAGGATGATGCCGACGGCCTTGAGGCTGGCGACGATCATCAGCGCAATCGCTGTCAGCAGGCCGTAATGCAGCCAGCCGGTGCGCAGGCCGATGGCGCGCGCATGCATGCCGTCAAAGGCCTGGGCCACCAGATCGCGCCATTTGGCGCTCAGAAACCCGCCGCAGAGCAGCGCCAGCAGCGCCGTTGTGCCGATGTCGGACCAGCTGACCCCGAGCATGTCGCCAAACAGGATGTGATCGAGATGAAGGCTGGAGCGGATGCTGACATACAGCACGATGCCGAGGCCGAACATGCCGGAAAACACGATGCCCATCACGGTGTCCTCCTTGACCCGGCTGTTGGCATTGAGCCAGCCGGTGGCGATCGCGCAGAAAAGCCCCGCGGCAAAGGCGCCGATGGCAAGCGGCAGGCCGACAATATAGGCTATGACGATGCCGGGCAGCACTGCATGGCCCATCGCATCGCCCATCAGTGACCAGCCCTTGAGCACCATCAGGCAGCTCATCGCCGCCATCGGTATGGCAATCAGGAAGGTGATCAGAAACGCCTTTTGCATATACGCGTAGCGGAACGGATCGATGAGGAAGTCGAGCCAAATGTCCATCATGCCACTCCGGTGTCTGGGGCCGCGCCGCGGGCCTTGGCGCGCTGCGCCAGGAAGCCGTGGGTTGGCGCAAACAGGAAGGCGGCAAGAAATAGCCCGGTTTGCAGCATGATCACCACCCCGCCGGTCGCGCCGTCGAGAAAGTAGCTCAGGTACACCCCGACAAACGAGGTGATCGAGCCGATCGCCACGGAGATCACGATCAGCCTGGGAAACCGGTCGGTGAGCAGATAGGCGGTTGCGCCCGGCGTCACCACCAGCGCGATCACCAGAAAGGCGCCGACGGTCTGCATGGCAGCGACGGTGGAGGCAGCGAGCAGGGTGAAGAACACGACCTTGAGCGCAGTGGCGCGAATTCCGATGGCGCGGGCATGGCTTTCGTCGAAAAACACCAGCATCAGGTCTTTCCAGATCACCGACAGCACCACCAGCGTGACCACGCCGATGATGATCAGCTGATTGGTGTCAGCCCGCGTGATCGCCAGCACATTGCCCAGAACAATGGTTTGCACATTGATCGGCGTTGGCGAGACCGACACCATGAACAGTCCGAGTGCAAAAAACGACACGAAGATCATGCCGATGATGGCGTCCTCGCGCAGCCGTGTGCGCGCCCGGATGGCGAGCATCGCCGCTGCCGCCAGCCCGCCGGCCAGAAATGCGCCGGCCGCAAATGGCAGTCCGAGCATGTAGGCGCCGGCAACACCGGGGACGATCGAGTGCGAAAGCGCGTCACCGATCAGCGACCACCCCTTGAGCATCAGATAGCAGGACAGAAAGGCGCAGATCGCACCGGTCAGTGCCGACACCCACATCGCATTGACCATGTAACCATAGCTGAAAGGTTCAAGCAGCAGGTTCATAGCGGCTTTCCCCCGGGCGATTTGGACGAAACCTTGCCATTGCGGGCTTTTCGCTCGGTCTCACCGTAGATGACAAAGGGGCGTTCGTCGTCGGTCAGGACAGTCACCTGCCGCTGGTCGTCATCATCATGCAGGTCCTGCCCGCCGAGCACGAAATGTCGCAGCACACCGCCAAAGGCCTTTTGCAGATTGGCTTGCGTGAACACCTCGGCTGTCGGCCCCTCGGCCAGGACGCGGCGGTTGATCAGCACCGCCCGGTCACAGAATTCGGGCACGCTGCCAAGGTTGTGGGTCGAGACCAGCATCACCCGGCCTTCCGCGCGCAGATCCTTGAGCAGGGCAATAATCTGGGTCTCGGTGGTGACATCAACGCCGGTGAAGGGCTCGTCAAGCAGGATGACCTGACCTTCCTGCGCCAGTGCGCGGGCGAGAAACACACGCTTTTTCTGGCCACCGGACAATTCGCCGATCTGGCGTTTGCGAAATGCGGTCATGCCGACGCGCTCGAGCGCATCATTGACCGCTGCACGATCCTGCGGGCGGGTCATGCGCAGGAAATTCATGTGGCCGTAACGGCCCATCAGCACAACGTCTTCGACCAGAACCGGAAACGACCAGTCGATTTCCTCGCTTTGCGGCACATAGGCCACCAGATTGTGCCTGAGTGCTTCGGCCACCGAGCGCTCCATGATGCTGATCTCGCCGCTGGCCAGCGGCACAAATCCCATCAGCGCCTTGAACAGGGTCGACTTGCCACTGCCGTTGATGCCGACCAGCGCCGTGATCGAGCCTTTCGGCACGGAGAACGCGGCGTCATCGAGGGCGCGGTTGCCGTTGCGGTAAATCACCGAGACGCCGTGAACGTCGATTCCGGTCTTCTCCGCGGCGTGACTGTCGGATGAAGCAATGGTCATGGTTTGGCTGTCAGCCCCGCGACAATTGTCTCAGATGTCACCCTGAGCAGATCGAGGTAGGTCGGCACCGGTCCATCGGGTGTCGAGAGCGAATCCACATACAAGACGCCGCCATATCTGATGCCGGTTTCCCGCGCCACCTGCTGGGCAGGCTTGGGCGAAACGGTGCTTTCGGAAAAGATCACCGGCACATCGTTGTCGCGGATCAGGTCGATGATATGGCGCACCTGCTGGGGCGATCCCTGGCTGTCGGCGTTGATCGCCCAGATGGCAGCTTCCTTGAGGCCGAAATCCCGAGCCAGATAGGAGAAGGCGGCCTCGCTCGTCACCAGCCAGCGCCGCCCTTCGGGCAGGGCTTCGATGGAGGCGCGGATCGGCTCGAAGGTTGCCTTGATCTCGGTCTTGTAGGCTTCGCCGTTGGCCGTGTAGGCGGCGGCGTTGTCCGGATCGGTTTCCGACAGGGCGCGGACGATGTTGTCGACATAGATCATCGCATTGCCCGGCGACATCCAGCCATGCGGATTGGCCTGGCCTTCGTAGGGGCCGTCGCCGATGCTGATCGGCTCGACGCCGTCAGACAGGATATAGGCCTTCACGTCGCCGAGATTTTCGAGGTAGCGCTCGAACCAGGTTTCCAGTCCCAGGCCGTTCCACAAGACCACATTGGCGCCAAGCCCGCGCCTGATGTCGCCGGGGGTTGGCCGAAACATATGGATCTCGGCGCCCTCACGGGTGATCGAGACCACCTCGGCATGCTCGCCCGCGATGTTGCGGGCCATGTCGGCGAAGACGGTGAATGAGGTCAGCACTTTGATTTGTGCCAGCGCCGATGATGCCGGGGCCAGACTGAGCGTGATGAAAAGTCCCAAAAGTCTAAAGAGGTGCATAAGGCTTCTTCCTGCGAATGGTTTGCAAGAAGCAATTTATTCGTTTTTCAGTCGTTGTCAATGCTATTGCAAATCATTCGCAAGAGCGAACGAGGCGCAGATGTCACCGGGCCCGGTTGCTGGAAACCGGCGCCGCGTCGTGCAGTCTGAAGGTCAAGTGCCGCCGAGGCGGGCGTTGCGGTCGATCAGGTATTTGTCAAACAGCGGCAGGGTGGTTGCCCCCAGGGCGCGGGCGAGGGGGCCGACGGTTCCGGCCAGGATTTTGGGAACTTCCAGCCCTCGCAGATCATAGCCGCTGACTTCACGCCGGGTTGTCTCGACTATTTTCTCCCGGATCTCGCCGGGCAGACCGCCATCGATGATGGCGTGCTCGAAATCGATCAGGGACGCGGCCGAGACGATCGCCTGGGCGAGGCCACGGGCCACAATGGAAATCCATTCTTCTGCCAGATCCTCGAACCCCACCCAGCTGTCGGGATTGTTCCACAGTGGGGAAGGGTCTCGGCCTGCCGCCTTGAGCATGCGCTCCAGCAGCATGATCGAGGCGCGATCAAGCAGTTGCACCGGCGTGCCGTCCGGCCCGGTGACCGGCAACGGCCCAAGCGCCCCGGCATTTCCGGTGCGGCCGGAGTAGACACTGCCGTTGAGAACCACGCCGCCTCCGACAAAGGTGCCGATATAGAGGTACAGATAGTCATTCAAGCCCGGATGATTGCCGAACACCAGTTCCGCCGCACAGGCAGCGGTGGCATCATTCTGCAGATACACCGGCATATCGCAGGCCTCTGCCAATTCCGCCCTGAGATCGCATCCGCGCCAAAGGTCCATCGCCTCGCGCGGCGCGCCGGCCTGCTCGGTCCAGTCCCACAACCGGAACGGCGTGGCTATTCCAAGCCCGGCGACCCGTTCACGCAGTTTTTTCGGAAGAGCTTGCAGCATCTCCTCAATACCGTTCTGGACAAAAGCAACAATCAGTTGCGGTGTCGGCCACGGGTAGCTCTTGCGCAGGGTGGCTTGTGCCTGGCCGAGGAAATTGACGAGAATGAGCTCGGCGCTGCGGCGGCCGACCTTGAGGCCGAAGAAGAAGGCGCCGTCGGGGTTGATCGACAGCGGGACCGATGGCTGCCCGACCTTGCCACGGATTGGCTCGCCCTTGACGAGCAGGTCTTCCGCCTCCAGTTCGCGCATGATCACGGATCCGGTTTGCGCCGACAGACCGGTCATCCTGGCGATGTCGGTTTTGGCAAGATTTCCATGAGCGTAGACAAGGCTGAGAACAAGGCGCTGATTGTAGGCGCGCAAACCGGACTGGTTCGAGCCACGCATGGACTGGATCATGGAGCTGCTCCGGTCTTCTTCAGCATTCGCATCCTGCGTCACCTGTCATCTTCCTCCCGGTATCCATCTGCAAAGTCTCTACCCCATAGCAAAACATTGCGGCAAAGTCGCTCTTCGGTCAATTAATAAATAAGAATGATTTATCTATTGACGCAAGCGGCTGGTTTGTGTTTTTCTAGGATGTCGCGAGGAGTGGAGGATGCAAACCTTGGCTTGTCGCGCATCTAGAACGACCTGCAGAGTTCATCCCGGGAGGATCAAATTATGTCGAAATCCACATTCAAGACCGCGCTGCTTGCGGCCGCCGCATTGGGCGCCATGGCAGCCAGTGCTCCGGCATTTGCCGCCAGCCACGGCGTTGGCGCCTGCCTGATCACCAAGACCGACACCAATCCGTTTTTCGTCAAGATGAAGGAAGGCGCGGAAGCCAAGGCGGCCGAACTCGGTGTGTCGCTGAAGTCCTATGCCGGCAAGGTTGATGGTGACCACGAAACCCAGGTTGCGGCGATCGAGACCTGCATTGCAGACGGCGCCAAGGGAATCCTGCTGACCGCATCCGATACCTCGTCCATCGTCTCTGCCGTCAAGCAGGCCCGTGATGCCGGCCTCGTGGTCATCGCGCTCGATACGCCGCTCGACCCGATCGATGCTGCCGATGCCACGTTCGCAACCGACAACTTCCTTGCGGGGGAACTGATCGGCAAATGGGCCGCTGCAACGCTCGGTGCGGAAGCTGCCAACGCCAGGATTGCCATGCTCGACCTCGGCGTCAATCAGCCGACCGTCGGGGTGTTGCGCGACCAGGGCTTCCTCACCGGCTTCGGCATCGACGTCAAGGACCCCTCCAAGTGGGGTGACGAAGATGATCCCCGCATCGTCGGCAATGATGTGACAGCAGGCAATGAAGAAGGCGGCCGCAAGGCGATGGAGAATCTCCTCGCCGTCGATCCGATGATCAACGTCGTCTACACCATCAATGAGCCAGCCGCCGCCGGCGCCTACGAGGCGCTCAAGGCAATCGGCCGCGCGGGCGACGTTCTCATCGTCTCGGTTGATGGCGGTTGCCCGGGCGTGGCCAACGTCAAGGACGGCGTCATCGGTGCCACCTCGCAACAATATCCGCTGCTGATGGCATCCCTCGGCATTGAAGCGATTGCTGCCTGGGCCAAGGATGGCACCAAGCCGGCTCCGACCGAAGGCAAGGATTTCTTCGACACCGGCGTATCGCTGGTCACCGACAAGCCCGCCGACGGCGTCGAGTCGATTTCTGTTGCCGAAGGCATGGATCGCTGCTGGGGTTGATTGCCCGCTCTGATAGGTAAAAGGTGCCGGGGCGGCTTTCGAGCCGCCTCATTGCAAAGTGCCCGCTGTGCGCGCCTGCAGTGGGGCAAGCGCCAGACTGCCTATCCATGACGTGACCTTGGGGAGGAACCATGTCCAATACGCAGGAATTCGAAAAAGCCGCAGCGGCCAGTCCGACTACAGTTGCGGAGTTCGCGTCGCACGATACAAGCCTGGTCAAACGATTGCAGCATGGCTTGCATCAGACGCCCTGGGCCGTGCCTGCCATTGTTCTGGCCGGTTCGATTCTCGTCTTCGGCTTGCTGCTGGGGCAGAAATTCTTCTCGCCATTTGCCCTGACGCTGATCCTGCAACAGGTCCAGATCGTCGGCATTCTGGGTGTCGCACAGTCACTGGTTATCCTGACTGCCGGTATCGACTTGTCGGTCGGCGCCATCATGGTGCTGTCCTCGGTGGTCATGGGGCTGGTATCTTTCCGCTATGGACTGCCGACCGAAATCGCAGTTCTTGCCGGCATCGCCTGCGGAACCCTGTGCGGCTACATCAACGGCTTTCTCGTCGCGGTGATGAAACTGCCGCCCTTCATCGTCACGCTTGGCATGTGGCAGATCGTGCTGGCCACGAATTTTCTCTATTCGGCCAATGAGACCATCCGGGCTCAGGACATTGCCGATCAGGCGCCGCTGTTGCAGTTCTTCGGCAACAAGATCGCCGTGGGCGGTGCCATTTTCACCTATGGCGTGATCTTCCTGGTGCTGCTGGTTCTGGTGATGGCCTACGCGCTCAAGCAGACGGCCTGGGGTCGTCATGTCTACGCCGTTGGCGACGATCCGGAGGCAGCGGAACTGGCCGGAGTTCAGGTCAAGCGGACACTGATCTCGGTCTATATGCTCTCGGGCCTGGTCTGCGCCTTCGCCGGCTGGGCCCTGATCGGGCGCATCGGCTCTGTGTCGCCGACTTCGGGCCAGTTGGGCAACATCGAATCCATCACCGCCGTGGTGATCGGAGGCATTTCACTGTTTGGCGGGCGGGGTTCGATCCTTGGCATGCTGTTTGGGGCGCTGATCGTCGGCGTGTTTTCGCTCGGTCTCAGGCTGCTTGGCGCAGACGCGCAGTGGACCTACCTGCTCATCGGTGTGCTGATCATTGCCGCCGTCACGGTCGACCAGTGGATCAGAAAGGTGTCAGTCTGATGGAACCCATTCTCAAAGGCCGCAACCTCGTCAAGCGCTACGGCCGTGTGGTCGCCCTCGACAATTGCGATTTCGATCTTCACCACGGCGAGATCCTTGCCGTCATCGGCGACAACGGCGCCGGCAAGTCGACCCTGATCAAGGCGGTCTCGGGCGCTGTTGTTCCCGACGCCGGCAAGATCTGGCTGGAAGGCAAGGAGATCAGGTTCCAGACCCCGCTGGACGGGCGCCATGCGGGCATTGAAACCGTCTACCAGACGCTCGCCATGTCGCCGGCCCTGTCGATCACCGACAACATGTTCATGGGCCGCGAACTGCGCAAACCAGGCATTCTCGGGACAGTGATGCGGCAACTGGACCACAAGACAATGGAGGCCTTCGCCCGTGACAAGCTCAATGAACTGGGATTGTTGACGATTCAGAACATCAATCAGGCGGTCGAAACCCTCTCTGGCGGTCAGCGCCAGGGCGTGGCCGTGGCCCGTGCCGCCGCCTTCGGGTCCAAGGTCATCGTCCTGGATGAGCCGACCGCGGCCCTTGGGGTCAAGGAAAGCCGCAGAGTGCTGGAACTGATCCTCGATGTGCGCTCACGCGGCATTCCGATCATTCTGATCTCGCACAACATGCCGCATGTCTTCGAGGTGGCCGACCGCATTCATGTGCACCGGCTTGGAAAGCGCCTCTGCGTGATCAATCCGAAAGACTACACCATGTCCGATGCCGTTGCGTTCATGACGGGCGCCAAGGAGCCGCCGGAGCAAGCGGCGGCGGCCTGAAAGCAGCGGAGATGAGAAAAAACAGTGCCGCACGGCTGGCGGAAGCCGCCATTGCCGGGGCAGGGGAGAGAGAGCGCTTTATCCTGGCGCTGGCTGGGCCGCCGGGTGTCGGCAAATCGACGCTGGCCGAAGCATTGGTGGCAGAATTCGCCAGCCGCGGGCAGCGCGCGGCAATTGTTGCGATGGACGGGTTCCATTTCGACAATGCCGTGCTCGCGGCGCGGGGAACCTTGCCACGCAAGGGCGCGCCGTTCACCTTTGATGTGGACGGCTACGCGGCATTGCTCCGGCGTCTGCGGGCCGAGCGTGATCGCGATATCGCAGTCCCCGTGTTTGACCGCGCGTTGGATCTGGCCCGCGCCGGTGGCAGCCTCATCACCAGCGAGCATCGGTTCCTGATCGCGGAGGGCAATTACCTGCTGCTTGATGCGCCGGTCTGGACGCAGATTGCAGATCTGTTCGATCTGACGGTGATGCTCAAGGCCGACCTGAGCGACTTGAAACGGCGTCTGATCGACCGCTGGCTTGCGCTCGGTCTCAACCACAGCGAAGCTCACGCACGCGCCAAGGTGAACGACATCCCCAATGCCGAGCTGGTGCTGGCCGCATCGCGGCCCGCCGATCTGGAAATCTCCACGGCGGGTGAGCCCTGAGGCCCGTATTTCTGCGCCGCTGCACTTTGGTGCCGCGCCCCGGCAGGCTTTGTCACCCCGGCCGCAGACGCTGCAAGATAAAGCCCCGGCGCTTTCACGCCGGGGCTCCAGTCTGTCAATCAGGCTGAAAGACTATTCGATTTCGGCGTATTTGCCGTCGGACCAGCGGTAGAACACGTAGCCCGGAAGCGAAACGTCACCCTTGGCGTCGAAGTTCAGGTCCCCAAGCACAGTGTCGAAGTCGCCCGAATTGAGCGCTTCGCGAACCGCGTCGAAGTCAGTCGAGCCGGCGGCGGTGACAGCCTGCGCATAGGCCTGGATGGCCGCGTAGGTGTACATCACATAGCCTTCAGTGGTCTTGCCTGCATCCTGCAGCGCCTTGACGACGGCCGCGGCGCTTTCGCGCTTGGTCGGATCCGGCGAGAAGGTCATCA
Source organism: Hoeflea sp. YIM 152468 (assembly GCF_029210485.1). Classification (GTDB taxonomy): domain Bacteria; phylum Pseudomonadota; class Alphaproteobacteria; order Rhizobiales; family Rhizobiaceae; genus Hoeflea. The sequence continues at coordinate 18,746 of NZ_JARGET010000002.1, read as the reverse complement.
GCGTGCCTTCACCAGCATCGCCGGTGATTGCCCAGTACTCGTCGGTGACAAGCGCGTCGCCGGAAATCAGAACGGTCGACATGCCCTGTTCCTTCATCTGGCGCGCCATCAGACCGGCTTCGGTGTGGTAACCACCGACGTAAAGCACGTCGATGCCTTCCTGTTTCATCTTCGAGACGAGAGCGGAGTAGTCCTTCTCACCAGCGGTGTAGGCTTCGTACATGGCGGCAGTGCCGCCGCCGGCCTCAAACGAACCCATGGTGGCATCTGCAAGGCCCTTGCCGTAGGCGGTCTTGTCGTGAACGAAGGCGATCTTCTTGCCGTCGAAGTTTTTCAACAGGTAAGCCGCCGCGGTTTCACCCTGCTGGTCATCACGGCCGCAAACGCGGTAGGTGCCGCCATCAGCCCCGCCTGGACGCTCGTCGGTGAAGGTCGGATTGGTCGAGGCCGGCGAAATCTGGATGATGCCTTCATCGGCATAAACAGCCGAAGCGGGGATCGAGGAGCCGGAGCAGAAATGACCTGCAACGAACACCACACCGCTGCCAGCGAACTGGTTGGCGACGGCAACAGCCTGCTTCGGATCGCAAGCGTCATCGCCGATTTCGAGCTTCAACATTTCGCCGTTGACACCGCCTGCAGCGTTGAGGTCAGCGACAGCCTGTTCGGCACCGATCTTCATCTGTTCCCCGAAAGATGCGTACTGGCCCGTCATCGGACCTGCGGTCGCAATGACGATCTCGGCGGACGCCGAAGACATTGCGAAACCAAGTGCGGCTCCTGCCAAAAGAATCTTCTTCATAATACCTCCCTGCAACGCTTGTTCGCTTCCTCTCACCGGACCGCAAGCGCTGAACATGGTCGGCGCCGGTGTGGGGGGCATTGTGCCCCGATTACAACCATCTAAACCGAAATCTCGAAAGAAATACAGATCTTTTTAGATGGTATTAAGGCCGGTCGGCTGAAGCGGTTACTTGGCTTTCGCCCGCCAGCCAAACGGTCCCGAGCGGACAAAGGCGAAACTATATTGTTCAGCAATCTGTCCAGCGCGGGTAAACCGCATGCCGAGAAACGCAAAGAATGTGATGACCAGGAAATCGACGGCGAAATAGTACCCCGACAACAGCGTTCCTTCGAACAGCGCGAAATGGATGAACCGAACCGCCAGGTTCAAGAGCACCATGTACCACACCAGTTGCAACGGGGTTCGCCAGGTCGACGCCACGGCCCGCCCGGTCATCCAGGCGGTGCCGCCGCCAAGGATCAGCGTCACAACAATGAACTCGGCAATTGAAACTTCCCACAAGAGGCCGTTTTCCATGTCTTACCTCCCGGTTACAGCGGCGCGCATTCGGCTAAAATGGTGCGCCGGAACGGTTTGAGTGGATGCATGTATGTTCTCGTCAAAGGAGAAGAATTGAGCGCGCCCTGCATCAGTGAGCTCCGCCTTCAAGATAGGCGGCGCGCACTTCATCGCGCTTGAGCAATTCGGCGCCTGTACCCGACAGGGTGATGTTGCCATTGACCATCACATAGCCGCGGTGGGCGAGTTTGAGCGCATGGAACGCATTCTGTTCAACAAGGAACACCGTCAGCCCCTCATTGGAATTGAGTTCCTTGATGATCTCGAAGATCTGCTTGACGATCAAAGGCGCCAGTCCGAGCGACGGCTCATCGAGCAGCAGCAGTTTCGGGCGGCTCATCAGCGCCCGCGCGATGGCGAGCATCTGCTGTTCTCCGCCCGACAGCGTACCGCCGCGTTGCGTGGCGCGCTCCTTGAGCCGTGGAAACAGATCGAAGACGCGTTTGAGATCATCATCGAAATGCTTGTCGTCGACCAGTTGCGAGCCCATCTGGAGATTTTCCAGCACGGTCATGCGGCCAAAAATACGGCGCCCTTCGGGAGACTGGGCAATGCCCCTCCGGATGATTTCATGGGTTGGCATGCGGGAAATGTCTTCACCCTGAAAGATGATCTCGCCGGTGCGGGCGCGCGGGTTGCCGCAGATCGTCATCATCAGGGTCGATTTGCCGGCGCCATTGGCTCCGATCAAGGTGACAATCTCACCCTTCTTGACATCGACATCGACGCCGCGCAGCGCAACGATCTTGCCGTAATAGGTTTCCACGCCGCGGATCGTCAGGAGGTTTTCGCCGCTGTTCATGACTGACCTCCCTTGTCGTCTTCTGATTTGTCCGACGCATGCCTGACAGGCATGTCGATCTCCTCTTCAACTGCAGCCACTTCATCTTCATCGACACCGAGATAGGCCGAGATCACCCGGGGGTCGTTCCTCACATTCTCGGCGCTGCCATCAGAGATTTTCTGGCCATAGTCGAGCACCACCACATGGTCCGAGATCTCCATGACCACGCCCATGTCGTGCTCGATCAGCAAGATCGAAGTGTCGTGTTCCCTGCGGATGTATTGGAGCAGATTGTTGAGCTCGGTGGATTCGCGGGGATTGAGACCCGCCGCGGGCTCGTCAAGGCAGAGCAGATGCGGGCGGGTGCACATGGCACGAGCGATTTCCAGTCGCCGCTGATCGCCATAGGGCAGATCGGCAGCCGGATCGTCTGCCCGTTCGACCAGACCGGTTTTTTCGAGCCAATAGGCAGCAAAATCGATCGCCTCCGCCCGGGCTTTTCTGTAGCCGGGCAGATTGAAGATGCCGCCGACCGTCATCAGCGAGGCAAGCATCAACGGATTGTGCTGCGCCACCAGAAGATTTTCCAGCGCGGTCATCCCGCCGAACAAGCGAATGTTCTGGAAGGTACGGGCGACCTTGGCGCGTTTGGCGATTTCAAAATCCGGCATCCGTTCGAGCAGGAACACACGGTCGTCACCATCATCGTTGTATTGGCGTCCGGTGCGTGTGAGTGCTTCGATTTTTTCTGACTGGAAGCCTTCGCCGTGCCGCATCACGATGCGGCCTTCGGTGGGTTTGTAAAAGCCGGTTACACAATTGAACACCGTCGTTTTGCCCGCGCCATTCGGCCCGATCAGGGCGGTAATATCGCCACGGCCGACATTGAAACTGAGGTCGTCGATGGCGACCAGTCCGCCAAAGCGCATGGTCAGGTGTTCAACGGACAGGACCACATTGGAGTCCCAGTTGTAAGTCGAGGTCGTTTTCATTGCCGGTTCCATCAGTGGCCCTCACCTTGAGCGACCATATCAGAGCCGATCTTCTTGCGTTCCTTGTAGACTGCGGAAGGATTCCGGCTGGAGATGATGCCGCGCGGTTTCCACACCATGATGAGCACCATGGCCAGCCCGAAAATCAGCATTCGGTACTGGGTGGGTTCAAAATCGGGGCCGAAGATGTCCTTCAGGAACCCGAGGTTTCTGAGCAATTCGATGCCACCGATCATCACCACCGAGGCAATGACAACCCCCACCTGCGAGCCAAGCCCGCCAAGAACCACGATCGACAGGATGATCGCCGATTCGAGGAAGGTGAAGCTTTCGGGCGAAATGAAGCCCTGACGGGTGGCAAAGAACGAACCGGCGAACCCGGCAAACATCGCGCCGATGGAAAAGGCGGTCAGCTTCGTGTTGGTGGTGTTGATGCCGAGCGAACGGCAGGCGATCTCGTCTTCGCGCAACGCTTCCCAGGCGCGGCCGACCGGCAGCTTGCGCAGCCGCAGGGTGACGAAATTGGTGATCAGCGCCAGGATGAGGATGATGTAATAGAGGTAGATGAACCGATGGATGGAATCGTAGTCGAGATTGAAGAACTCGGCAAAGCCACCCGTGCGTGAAAAGTCCAGCCCGAAAAAGCTGGGCTTCGGGATGCCGGAGATTCCGTCAGGGCCTCCGGTAAACTCATACCAGTTGAGCAGCACCACCCGGATGATCTCTCCGAATGCCAGGGTGACGATGGCGAGGTAATCTCCGCGCAGCCGCAAGACCGGATAGCCCAGAATGATGCCCCATGTCGCAGCCAGCAGCCCGGCCAGCGGCAGCGCTGTCCAGAATCCGATGCTGAAATACTGGGCCAGCAGCGCAAAGGAATAGGCGCCGACGGCGTAGAAGGCGACGTAGCCGAGGTCCAGCAGGCCCGCCAGCCCGACCACGATATTGAGACCCCAGCCGAGCATGACATAGGTCATGATCAGGATCGCAAGGTCGATGAACTGCCGGTCGCGGTCCGGATACACCACCATGACGATAAAGGGCAGGGTAAGCGCGATCACCAGGAGCAGCGGTCCAAGCACCTTGCCGATCGGCCCCATCAATCCGGCTGGAACTGATATGTTCAAATGGCTGGTGACCGGCCTGGATGTCTTGAACACAAACAGGTTGAGTAGCAGCCGGCCGGCAAAAACGATCGCGATTGCAATGAACCACAGGCCCCACCTGTAGGTCAGATCAAGACCGCCGGTGCCAATGTCGGTTCTCAGGGCAAAGAAGAAAAAGCCCAATACGGCGACAAGGGTTGCGGCTATCGCCGCATCCTTGACGGACTCGGCCATCAGGCCGGTTTTCGGAGCAGTCGTCATTAGACTTTCTCGACTTCAGGTTTGCCGAGCAATCCGGACGGCATGAAGATCAGCACGATCACCAGGATCGAAAAGGCGGCGACGTCCTTGTATTCAACCGAGAAATAGCCCGACCAGAACACTTCGATAAGGCCGATCAGCAAACCACCGAGCATGGCGCCCGGAAGCGAGCCGATGCCCCCAAGCACTGCCGCGGTGAAGGCCTTAACGCCAGCCAGGAAGCCGATGTAGAAATCGATCACGCCGTAGAGCAGCAGGAACATGAAGCCGGCCACGGCAGCCAATGCTGCGCCCATGACGAAGGTCAGGGAGATTGTGCGGTCGACATTGACGCCGAGCAAGGCGGCCATCTTCTGGTCCTGCTCGCAGGCCCGTTGCGACCGGCCGAGTGATGTCTTGGAAATCAGCAGGGAGAAACCGATCATCAACGCCAAGGTGGTGAAGATGATGATCATCTGCATATAGGACAACTGCACGGCGATCGTGCCGTTTTCCGTCACGCCTTCGATCAGCGTGACGCCGCCCTGAATCTGCGGCGGCAACGGCTTGACGCGTGCGCCTTGCGTGATTTGGACGAAATTCTGCAGCACGATCGACATGCCGATCGCGGTGATCAGCGGCGCCAGCCGGAACGACCCGCGCAAGGGCCGGTAGGCCAGGCGCTCCACAGTCCAGCCCCAGGCAGAGGTGAACAGCATGGATACGACCAGGGTGATGAAAAGGATCAACGGCAGTGCGGACAGGCCCAGGGCAACAAGCGCGAGGAACGTCGCCAGTGCGATAAACGACCCGACCATGAAAATGTCGCCATGCGCAAAATTGATCATGCCGATAATGCCATAGACCATGGTGTAGCCGATGGCGATGAGCCCATAAATGGAACCCAGGGTGAGTCCATTGATGAGCTGTTGCAGAAAATATTCCATGAGGCAGCTGTCCCTCCCGTCTTTTTATGGGGGATGCTTTGGCGCATCCTCTTAAACCCCTCACCCGTCTCTATAGATTGTTTTTTTTGGAGTGAAACAGGAAAAATGGGGGCGTGAAAGGTTTTCTTCCATTCAATCGATTGAATAATTTTGAGCCGCTGACTGACTCATCTTTAAAGCATCAGTTGAGGCTTGCGCGCTGTCTGCAATAGACTTGCGGCGTCAAAAGCGGCGGCCATGGTCTGGATTTTGCCGCTGATACCTGATCGATTGCACTTACCTGTGTTGAAGGCCGGAGTGCACGATGAGAATCAAGGATGTCGAGACATTTGTGGTCGCCAACCCGCCCCCTCAGGCCGGCGGGCGCTATTTTCTGTTCGTCAAGCTGGTTACCGATGGCGGCGTGATCGGCTATGGCGAAGCCTATGATGCGGCGTTTGATCCCCATCTGACGGCAAAGCTGATGCAAGACGTGGCTGCACGTTACCTCGTCGGCCGCGACCCGCACGACATCGAGAATTTCTTCCGGCTTTGTTACTCTTCGGGTTTTTCGCAACGCCCGGACATGACCATGATGGCCTGTTGCTCGGCGCTGGAAATGGCCTGCTGGGACATCATCGGCAAGGAGGCCGGTCAGCCGGTGCACAAATTGCTCGGCGGCCGGGTGCATGAGGGGCTTCGCTCCTATACCTATCTCTATCCGGCCACTGGCAGCGCCGACCCACTGTCCACCGACACCCCGAGAAACGTCTATAACGACCCGGAGCTTGCCGCAGCCGCGGCGCTTGCGGCGCTCAGACAGGGTTTCACGGCGGTCAAGTTCGATCCGGCCGGCCCCTACCGGGTTCAGGGCGGGCACCAGCCCTTGCTCAGCGATATAGATCTGTCCGCCCGCATGGTCACGGCCGTGCGCGAGGCCGTCGGCGGCAAGGCCGACATCCTGTTTGGCACCCACGGCCAGTTTACCGCCGCCGGCGCCATTCGCATGGCCCGCGCCATTGAGGCGGCTGATCCCCTCTGGTTCGAGGAGCCGGTGCCACCCGACCAGATTGCCGCCATGGCCGAAGTGGCCCGCGCCACCTCGATCCCGGTTGCCACCGGCGAAAGGCTGGTGACCAAGCATGAGTTCGCCCGCGTGATCGAGGCCCGCGCCGCCGCCATCCTGCAACCCAATCTGGGCCGCTCCGGCGGACTGCTCGAAACCAAGAAAATCGCCGGCATGGCCGAAGCCTTCGGTGTCCAGATCGCGCCGCATTGCTATTGCGGGCCGCTGGTTGCAGCGGCCAATATCCAGCTTGCCGCCACGCTGCCGAATTTCCTGGTGCTGGAATCGATCAGGACCTGGGACGGGTTTCACGCCGAATTGCTCACGCACAAGATCGAATGGCAGGATGGCTACGTCATTCCGTCCGACGAGCCGGGGCTGGGCGTCGAGCTCGATGAAGCGGTGTGCAAAGCCAATCCCTGGAGCGGCGAGATGCTGCATCTGGAAATGACCCGCGAACCGATCCGGAGCTGAAGCATCCGAGCCGGGCCGTCTCAGGTGATGTTGCCCCGGTCCCAGGCGGGATCATCGAAACTCTGGATCTCGACCCGGTAGCCGTCAGGCGAATGAAACAGCGAGCTGTAGACCCCGAATTCCGCGCTGTGCCCGGGGCCGCTGACATAGCTCACGCCCTTGGCCTCGAGAAAGTCGCGCCAGCCATCGACATCCGGCGAGACGATGGTCAGCGTCACACCGGCCGTGCCCTGCGGCCGGTCGGGCAGATGGCAGACGCCGATATAGCTCAGGGGCGTCAATCGGTAGATGTGACAGGCGCCCTGGTCGACAACGAAATCGAGCTCCAGAACCTCGCGGAAAAACCGGGAGCCGCGTTCGAGATTGTCGGTATAGGTGAAAACGATCGAATGGCTGATTGGCGGTCTGGTCATCAAGGGCTCCTGATCCGTGCCTTTCCAGACTGCCTGGTGAGTGACGGTTCGGGCAAGCAGCAATTGGCTTTGCACAGCCTTGATCCACGCCGCGCTTGACCGAGGGACAGCTATTCGGGCAAACCGCAGAAAAGAATCTGGGCCAGCATGAGGCTGGCCGCCTGCGCCCCAACGTCGAGGAACCCATCGTGACCCGTCCCCTGCTGATCGCCCCGTCCATCCTGTCTGCCGATTTTTCCCGCCTCGGCGATGACATCGAAGGCGTCATCCGCGCCGGCGCCGACTGGGTCCATCTCGACGTGATGGACGGCCATTTCGTTCCCAACATCACCTTTGGCCCCGGCATCATCAAGGCGGTGCGCCCGCGCACCGATGCGGTGTTTGACTGCCATCTGATGATCGAGCCCTGTGACCCCTATCTTGAGGCTTTCGCCGATGCCGGCTGCGACATCATCACCGTGCACGCCGAAGCCACCAGGCATCTTGACCGCTCGCTGCAGGCAATCCGGGCGCTGGGCAAGAAGGCTGGGGTCTCGCTCAACCCGTCGACACCGGAAAGTGTGATCGAATATGTGCTCGACAGGCTTGATCTGATCCTGCTGATGACGGTCAACCCCGGTTTCGGCGGTCAGGCCTTCATCGCCTCGGTGGTCGACAAGGTGGCGCGGGTCAAGACGATGATCGGCGACCGGCCGATCCACATCGAGATCGATGGCGGCGTTACACCGGCGACCGCGCCACTGGTCACCGCTGCCGGTGCCGACGTGCTGGTGGCCGGGTCGGCGATCTTCAACGGCGCGGGCGAGGCCGATTGGGCCAGCAACATTACCGCCCTACGGCAGGCGACGCGGTCTGCGCGCTGATTTCGGCGACATAGGTAAATGTCAAAAGCCACGGCCTTGAAGGCCGGGGCTTTGTCGTTGTGGCCTGCACCGATCTCAGTCGTCGAGATTTTCCGGCAGCGCCAGGTTGAGCACGATCGCGATCAAGGCTGCAGGCAGCAGGCCGCTGGTCAGCAGAATCTGCGCCGTCTTGCCCAGATGTTGCAGCGATTCAGGCACCAGCTGCAATCCCAGACCGATCGACAGCGCCGTGGCGAAGATCACCATGTTGCGGCGGTTCCAGTTGACCTCCGACAGCATGCTGACGCCCGCAGCGCACACCATGCCGAACATCACGATGACACCGCCGCCGAGCACATTGATCGGCACCGTATTGATGATCGCGCCGACCTTGGGAATGAAGCCGCAGACAATCAGGAACAACGCCCCGATGGTCACCACATGGCGGCTCATCACGCCGGTCATCGCGATCAAGCCGACATTCTGTGAGAACGAGGTGTTGGGCAGGCCACCAAACACGCCGGCGACCGCCGTGCCCATTCCGTCGGCAAAGGTCGCGCCCTCGATTTCCTTGTCGGTGGCTTCGCGGTCAGCACCGCCCTTGGTGATGCCGCTGGTGTCACCGACCGTTTCGATGGCCGAGACGATCGCCATGAAGCACATGCCCAGAACGATGGCGAAGTTGAACTCAAATCCCCATTTGAACGGCAGCGGCGCCGAAAAATAGCTTGCCCTGGCCAGATTGGAGAAATTCACCTGGCCCATCATCAGGGCAACGATGTAGCCGGCGATGATGCCGATCAACACCGCTGCAACGGCTGCAAAGCCCCGGGTGAAGAACTTGATCGCCAGGGTGACAAGCACAACCACGAGCGCCGGCACCCACATCGCCAGACTGCCGAATTCGGGCTTGCCCATCAGCGGAACACCGCCGGCGGAATATTGAATGCCGACTTTGACCAGCGCCAGACCGATCATCAGCACGATGATGCCGGTCACCAGCGGAGGCAGGGCATAACGGATGCGGCCGACGACAAAGCCGAGGCAGAAGTGAAACAGCCCGCCGATGAAAACGCCCGTCATCAGTCCGGCGAGACCGGCTGTTCCCAATCCGGCGACGGCCGGAATCATGATCGGGACAAAGGCGAAACTGGTTCCCTGCACGATCGGCAGCCGCGCGCCGACCGGCCCCATGCCGATGGTCTGCAGCAATGTGGCGATGCCGGCAAACAGCAGCGACATCTGGATCATGTAGGTCATGTCCGGAAAACCGAGCGCCCCCTGATCAGACCCGAAGCCAATGCCGGCGGCGCCGGCAACGATAATGGCCGGCGTTACGTTGGAGACGAACATCGCCAAGACATGCTGGATGCCCAGCGGAATCGCCTTGGCCAGCGGCGGCGTGTAGTTCGGATCTCTTAATTGTTCCGGAGTTCCAAGCGAAGTGTCAGCCATTGAGTAAGCTCCTTTCCCCCAGGGGCGCTTATCATGCCGGTTCGCTGCCCCCTCCTGCCGCGAACCGACTCACATGCCAGTCAGTCCCGACTTTCGCCGATTGCGACAAGGCGTCAATGCCTACAACTGCACAGCGGCGCTTGTCACCGGCAATCCGGTTCGCCAGGTCCGTCGCTCTCACGGGATTGCCCGAGGCCGGATTCCTCGCCATCGCTCGGGTCTCGCCGCATGCCGGCCCAGCAAAAGCAAACTGGAATTCACGCCGCTTTCAAATTTTTCCAGAAGATGTTGAAGCCGCAGCCCGGTCAATCTCGAGGCGGACATCCTTGATCACATGATCGATGAACAGCTTTACCTTCGGGTCCTGCAGCCGCTTGTGCGGATAAAGGCAGGAGAATGGTTGCGGCGTCGGCGGCGTGGCCGTCGCGACTTCGACCAGTGTTCCCGCATCAAGCTGCGAAGCGACATCATAGCGGGTCTTGCTGGCAATGCCGCACCCTTCGAGCGCCCATGCCGTCAGCACATCGCCGTCATCGCTTTCCAGCGATCCTTCCGGGTGAAAGCCGCGCGTCTCTCCGTCGACCACAAGGTTCCAGTAGAACTCGGTTGCGCCGGGGTAGCGCAGCAGCAGGCATTTGTGCTTGTTGGCAATGATGTCGTCACCGGTCGCGGGCATGCCGTGCTGTTTGATATAGCCGGGCGAAGCGACCAGCACGCGCTCGAACTCATGAATCGCCCGCACCCGCAGATCGGAATCGGGCAGCGGTCCGAGCACGAACGCGGCGTCGAGTCCCTCCTGGGCGATGTCGACCTTGCGGTCAGACAGCCGCAGCCGGACATTGATATCCGGATACTCGGTCTTGAACGCCGGGATCAGAGGCGCGACAAGCTTCTTGCCCATTGCCAGCGGTGCCGAGACGAACAGCGTACCTTTCGGGTTGGCGGTGATTTCGGCAATGCCACCTTCGACCTCGCGGATCGTGTCGAGGATCTTGATCGCCCCCTTGTAGAACAATTCGCCATGCGCGGTGGCGCGCAGGCTGCGCGTGGTCCGGTTGAACAGCCTGACGCCGAGACTCTTCTCCAGGTCCGAAATCCGGCTTGAGGACACAGCGGCGGAAACCCGCAGGTCCCGCGCCGCGGCCGACATGCTGCCCAGTTCATAAACCCGAACAAATGTATTGAGAATGTCCACATAGGCCATGAATTGGATCCCCCGTAAGCTGGTCGGCCGGATTTGACCGCGCGGCGCAGCAATTGTCCAGAAGAAACAGAAAGCAAGGTCTATTGCCCGGGATTTGGTGAAAATGACCGCCGGGCGCCGCCGGCTAGCCGTGCCGTTTCAGCCTGACAAGTGCGAGATCCAGCGCCGACAGGAAACGCGACCGGTCCTGACGGGAGAACGGGGCCGGACCGCCGACTTGTGCACCGCCGGCGCGCAGGTCGGCCATGATCGATCGGGTTGCCACCGCTATGCCGATGGAATCATGGGTGAACGGCTTGCCGGTATGGCTCATGACAGCGGCGGCATCGGCCTTCAGGCATCGTTCGGCCAGCAGAATGTCGGCTGTCACAACAACCGACCGCCTGGTCACGTGATCGACGATGCGGTCATCGGCGGCGTCGAAATTTCCCGGAACGATTTCGCGCTCCACCAGCGGGTCGGTCTCGATCCGGAAGAAGCTGTTGGAGACGAAGGTTACCTTGATGCCGTGGCGCAGCGCGACCTTGACGGCCTCCTCGCGCACCGGGCAGGCGTCGGCGTCGACTAGCAGGTGGATCGGCGGGGTATCGGCGTCTGGACTGGTCATGCCCTTGCCATACCCCGTGTCACGGCTTTCGCCAAGATGGGCGCAGCCCGACTTGACCGGTCGCGGTCAGCCCGGCTCGCCGGCGCGGGCCAGCATGCCGAAAAGGTCGCGTGGATCATCCGGATCGGCAATCATGTCGAGCTGCTGGAAATGCCCGGTCTTGAGCGCCCGTTCATAGACATATTTCAGGGCCGAGAAATCCTCGATGGCAAACCCGACCCCATCAAACAGGGTAATCTCCGGCGCCGACGTCCGGCCTTCCACCTGGCCGGTGATCACCTGCCAGAGTTCCGTCACCGGGTAGTCCTCCGGCATCTGCTGTATTTCCCCTTCAATCCGGGTTTGCGGCGGGTACTCGACGAAAATTTTCGACCGCAGCAGAATATCCTTGTGCAATTCGGTCTTGCCGGGGCAGTCGCCGCCGATCGCGTTGATATGGATGCCGTCGCCGATCATGTTGTCGGTGAGGATCGTCGCGTACTGCTTGTCGGCAGTGCAGGTGGTCACAATCTGTGCGCCCTCCATGGCCTCCTGGGACGATGTGCAGGACGTCACCTTCAAGCCGGAGCCGGCCAGATTGCGGGCGCATTTCGCGGTGGCCGCCGGATCGATATCAAAAAGCCGGACCTCCTCGATGCCGATGACAGCCTTGAAGGCCAGCGCCTGAAACTCCGATTGCGCGCCATTGCCGATGACGGCCATCACCCTGGCGGTGTTCGGCGCCAGATGCCGCGCCGCCATTGCCGAGGTCGCCGCGGTTCTCAGGGCCGTCAGCACGGTCATTTCTGACAACAGCACAGGATAGCCCGACGAGACCTGTGCCAGAAGGCCGAAGGCGGTCACTGTCTGCAGTCCCTGCTTGGTGTTGGACGGGTGACCGTTGACATATTTGAACCCGTAGAGGTCACCGTCCGATGTCGGCATCAGCTCGATCACCCCGACATCGGAGTGGCTGCCAACCCTTGGCGTTTTGTCAAACAATGGCCAGCGGGTGAAATCATGTTCGATCGCGTCGGCCAGTTCCTTAAGCACGGTTTCAAGGCCGATGCTGTGCACCAGCCGCATCATGTTTTCGACGCTGATGAAGGGGACATAGGCGAGGTGTGAAGGCGGTGTCATGCGAATTCTCCTGGAGCGGGACGGGCGGGAACTTGGAAACTCACGAGATCGGGTTGGCGCGGTCGAACACCTTGCGGCCCATCAGGCTTGCGGTCAGATCGACCATCAACCGGGCTGTGCGCCCGCGTTCGTCGAGAAACGGGTTGAGCTCGACCAGATCGAGCGAGGTGACCAGGCCGGTTTCATGCAGCATCTCCATGACCAGGTGAGCCTCGCGGAAGGTCGCGCCGCCCGGTACCGTGGTGCCGACCGCGGGAGCAATGGCGGGATCGAGAAAATCCACGTCGAGAGAGACATGCAGCAGCCCGTTGGCGGCCCGAACCTGATCGAGAAACTCCCGGAGCGGCGCCACGATACCGCGCTCATCAAGCTCGCGCATGTCCACCGGGACAATGGCATGCTCATTGAGCGCGGCGCGTTCGGCCTGATCGATCGAGCGGATGCCGAAAAGGCAAATTCGTTTCGCCGGAACCGGAACCGGAAAAGCAGGAAATCCCTCGAAGTCGCCGCGTCCGGCGATATAGGCGACCGGTGTGCCGTGGAGATTGCCCGAGCGGGTTGTCAACGGTGTGTGGAAATCGCTGTGCGCATCGAGCCAGAGCACGAACAGCGGCCGGCCTCGCTGTGTGGCATGGGCTGCGATGCCTGCAACAGTGCCCAGGGACAGGCTGTGATCACCACCGAGAAAGATCGGAAAGCCTTCCGCCGCAGCCGCCTGCGCCGCTTTGGCCAGCGCCTGCGTCCAGGCCACCGTTTCGGGCAGTGAATGCACCGCAGGGTTTGCGCTGCTGACGGCTTCGAGCGCCGGGAGCGTGACATCGCCGCGGTCGCTGACCGTGCAGCCGAGGGCTTCCAGGGTGGAAGCGAGTCCGGCGACGCGGTAGGAGGTCGGGCCCATCAGGCAGCCCGGGTTGGTTTGTCCGCTATCGACAGGCGCGCCCACAAGGATACAGTGCTGGTTCATCCAAAACCCCTTTTCATTCCCCGATCCGTCGCAGAGCCGAGCGGCGATTGAAACATGGCATTTTGCTGCTTTGCGCGCCAAAACCACGCTTGCGGCAACCATGTTTGCCATTTTGGCAAATGGGCTGCGCATGGTGCGGTGATTACGGCATCGGATCCATCGGATTGAGCGTTCTGTTTTTCTGTTTGCGCAGGCTGATGAGGCGCTTATGATCAGATTGAAATACCAACCGACCAAATCGGCAAGACCCTATGTCAACTTTGGATGATATCGATATCCGGCTGATCGCCGCACTCAGGCGCGATGGACGGGCCTCCATTTCCGATCTTGCCGTGCAGTTGAAGCTGGCCCGGGCCACGGTGCGAAGCCGCATCGAACGTTTGCTGGCCAGCGGTGAAATCGCCGGGTTTTCGGTGCTGACAAGGGCCGATGTGACCGCAGCTCCGATCCGCGGGCTGACATTGATCTGCATCGAGGGCCGTGGAACCGACCGCATCATCGCCCAGTTGCAGGGTCTGCCGGCTGTCCAGGCTGTCCATTCGACCAACGGTCGTTGGGACCTGATCATCGAACTGGCGACCGACACGCTTCAGGACCTGGATGATACCTTGGTGCGGATTCGCAAGTTCGACGGCATCACCACCAGCGAAACCAACCTGATATTGTCATCGCGGCGTCCTTCGACCCGCCGGTAGCACGGCCGCCTGAGCATGGAGACGCGCCACGGCAGGCCGCTGCGGCAATGTGTGCGTCCGGGGAACGGTCGTTGGTGCAAGGAGCGCGCCGGGCACGGCTTTCAGTCAGTGGAACCAAAGACCGGCTGCGGCATTGAACCTGACAATGCCGGGAGGCGGCCGGCCGGCTGCCGCCGATCATCATCAGGCTTGAGTTACAAAAAGGATGAGTGCCATGGCCCATCAGACCGTGAAAACCGACATCAGCAAGATCCTCGACGACTCCACGCTCTCCACGGTTGAGAAAATCGGGAAGCTTGAGCGCATGCGCGAGGGTGCGCGGGCGGAAATGCGCGCCGCCACCGAGAGCGCCATGGTCAATGACAATGATGTCGGAGACGATCTCAAGCTGATCGACCAGGCGCTCGACGACCTGGCCGCTCCCCCCGATTCAATCGAGGACGGCGGCGGCGCAACGCTGTAGATCGAATACGTCGGCATGGCATCGGCCACAAACGCGGGTGCTGCGAAGGCGCAGCTTTGTTCTGGGGTGCGGCAATTGAACGCCTAACCTCAAAACCCGATATCGAAGCGGCGAACCACGCCCAGCGAAAAGCTGTACTGGTTTTTCGAGCCTTGGGCGGTGATCGGCGACCTGGCTGCATCCCCGGTCAGCCGCGACCAGCCGGCACCGGCCTCGACGGCCCAGACGCCATCGACTTGAAAGCGGGCTCCGGCCTCCAGGCCGGCACTGACCAGCCCGCCGCCGGCCGTGGTCGATGGATACAGAGCTGAAGCTTCCGCTGCGCTGACCCCGAAATAGGTGGTGGTGAACTTGCTGTCGCCGACCATCAGCCGCGGTCCGCCGTGAAAGGTCCATTGGTCGCCGGCGTTGACGATGACGTCGGCCCCCAGCTCACCGCGAATCCCTTCATGACCACCAAAGCCGCGCCGCACCGCGCCCATGACCCGGAAGTGCCCGATCTGGTATTTCGCTGCAACACCCAGTTCGACCGCCGTGTCGATGGTGTTGAGGCCGGCAAGCTCAGGAGATTCCTTGACCGACCGTTTGCCGATCACATCAATCGACGGACTGAGCGAGAAGCCCTGGTCTGATCCGCCGCCAATCGAAAACCCGTTCGGAAGCTCCAGCCGTTTGAGGCGCAACAGCGGCACGGGCGACAGCACCAGTTTGCTGGCGCCAAAGTAGCGTGGCGTCATCTTGGCCGCGCCGCCCAGTTCGAAAGAGACGCCGGGACCGCTGGCATCCTGCGCTCGGGCCTGCGGAACCAAAGCCAGAGCAGCCGCAAAAAAGCTGACAGCAGTGAAGCGGTGTGATTTGTTCATGAGGATCCCGGCAAGACGCGTGAAAATTTTACCCTCAATCAGCATGATTTCATAAGGTTAACAATCCGGTGCTGGAGACCCGATGCGAGAGATTATTCTCCGCCCGGCGTCGCGGCTGGGCAGGCTGTCCCCGCCATGGTGCAGGCTGGCTGGCATTTGCCGAAGACTCTGGTGTTGCCGGACAACATGACGATCCTGCCGTTGCCGCCGCGACCGCCGGAATTCGACAGGCAGGAAAACATCTGCTTGTTGAGGCGCGACATCTGGCCCGCAAGTCGCCCGGTCAACTCCTGCGACGACATCGTCGACCACTGTTCTTACGCCTGACAAAAGATCCGAAGCCCGGTTTGCGGGAGCATGCCCACTGGAAGCGGAGTATCTACCAGTGTCTCCAACAAGCAAGGCTTGGCGTGAGCGTCTATACCGGCAGGTCATTGTGTTGGGTACGCCATGTTGTCTGCATCATGATGGCTGACGGCGACGGATTTGGCGCGGGGCGATTCGCATATATTGCTTGATGAATGTTGTTTGCTGTCATGTTTAAGGATGGCTTGAAGGATGGATAGTATAGCCGGTCTGCGTTGAAGTAAGGCAGGCTGGCTCTTGTGTGTCATGGGCCCGGTCGCAACGTTGCCAGTATAGGTCTTGTATTGATTTGATATGTCTTGAGATTCGTATGGCTTTCAGGGTGTGGCAGGTTTGGGAAAGTAATGTCTAAGTCTGGTTTAGGTCAGTTTTGATGTGTCTCAAAAGACACGTCTATCGGGTGCGTAAGATTACAGTCAGAATCAATGGTTGAAAAAAACCCCAAAATATGATCCCTAAAAAGATAGGTTAATAAATAGTTATGTAGCTTTCATAAGGATTGGAAAGTTCCGGGGGAATGTGTGTTTCACTTTCGAAGCAAACTGGCGCGATCAACATGCTTGACGGCGACCTTTGCTACTGTTTCGGCGGGGCTGGTTTCTGTTGCTGCGGCCAGGGATCCTTGGAAGAACCTTCGAGAGAACACAGAATCTGGCAAGAAGGATCAGGCGGCCCGTCTTGCGGAGCCTTCCAGGCTTTCAACACTGGAATCCTCTGACGCGAGCTATGTGGTCGGGCAGCAGGAAATTGAGCATAATCTGGGTGTCATTCTTGACCGGTCTTACGGGGCTGCCGGTTCCGGTGCCGGGTCCCGAAGCACACGCAGCTTCCTTGCCGGCGTGGATGGCTTTGCCGGTGCCAGCAAATGGCGACCCCATGTGGAATTTACCGCGGCGCCTGGCGGTCAGCGTAGCCTTGCTCAGGTCAATCTGTTTGCGCCTCTGGCCCAGGATGCCGATTCACTGCTGTTTGCCGATCTGCGGGCATCGGCCTGGACCGGCGATGTACAGGAGGGCAATTTCGGGGTCGGATACCGGCAGATGGTGCCCGGTGCGTTTTTCGGCACCGACGCCATTTTCGGCGTGTACGGCTTTGTTGACGCCCGCCGGTCTTCTTACGGCAACATGTTCTACCAGGGCGCCTTTGGCGCGGAGCTGATCACCGAGCGTTTCGAGTTTCGCGCGAATGGTTACCTGCCGGCGGAAAAGCAGTATGTGGTCGGCAGCGCTGGCTCGGCTGTTGCTCTGGACGGCGTTAACATCGTCAGCACAGGCATCGATCTGGTCGAGCGCGCCCTGCCGGGCTTCGATGTCGAGGCCGGGATCAAGATTGATTTTTCCGAGGCTGCAATCCGACTGAATGCCGGGTATTTCAGGTTTGAGCGCGGCGATACGCTGGTGGAGGGCCCCCGGTTCCGGGCCGAGGTCGAAATTGAGGATCCATTCGGCTTCCAGGGCGCCAAACTGAGCATCGGCGGTGAAGTCCGCGACGACAAGGTGCGTGGCACCGAAGTCAGTGGCTTGCTGCGGTTGCGGATGCCGCTTGGCGGCCCGAGCGCTGCCGGAGAGGCCGACCGCGCATTGACTGGCCTCGACCGGCTGATGACGCGACGGGTCTACAGGGATGAGGATATCGTCACACCGGTTGTGCGGCAGGCTTCCCAAAGCCTCGGGCCGGTGACCGACGCAGCAAGCGGCGAGAGCCTGCAGGCGTTCTTCGTGGCCAACACGGCGCAAGGCGCGGCGGATTGTTCCAGCGTCGGCAATGCATGCGAATTCGTCACTGCCCAGGGGTTGGCTGGTGCCGGCGACACATTTCTGCCTGTGGATGTTGCCGGCGCGATCGGCAGCGTGTTCACGCTCAACAATGACCGTCAGCAGGTGATCGGGGCGGGCGATAGCGGAAGCGCCACGGTGGTACTCTCCGATTCCGCCAGCAGCGTCCTTATTGTCACAAGTCTTGGCGGCCGTCCGATCGTCACCGGCGTCAATATCGGGCATTTCGCCGATACGCGGGTTGCAGGCCTGATCGCCAATTCCGCACCCGGCATTTCGGGCGATGGCTTTACCGGCTCGGCCACTATCAATGATGTCAGCAGCTTTGACGGTGGACTGAACTTCGCCAATTCGGCTGCGACGCTCAGCGTTACCGATACGGTCGTCAACAACGGCGTCAATGCTGGCATCGTGCTGTCCAACCTGACCGGCGCGGCCGGCTTCGACAATGTCGATGTGGTCAGTGCGGGAGGGGTCAGCCTCACGGTCGATGGCGGCTCCGTCGACGCCACACTCGACAGCAATTCGTCGTTGACACAGTCCGGGGCCGGCGCAACCACTGAAATTCTCAACGGGCATACTGGCACCCTGACATCCGGGGCGGCAATCAGCGCCACCAGTGGCACAGGTCTGCAGTTCAACAATGCCGACGGAACCTACAATTTCAACGGCCCGTCGAACCTCAATGGCGGTGATACAGGCATCGACATCGTCAATGGCTCGACGGGAACATTCACCTTTGGCACCGCTTCGGCGATCACCTCGCCGACCGGCGTCGGGTTCAATGTCGATGGCAGCGCTGCCAATGTCAGTTATCATGGCACGATCACGCAAAACACCGGCGCGAGCGCTGTGTCGGCCACCAACAATACCGGTGGCGCCGTCACCTTTGGTGGCCATGTGACCGCCAATACGGCTGATGCGACAGGCATCAATCTGATCGGAAATGCTGGCGCGGCCTTCGCGTTCAGCGGCGGCCTCGACATCGACACCACCAGCGGCACCGGCTTCAGCGCCACCGGCGGCGGC